>CAZUAE010000033.1:0-33323 GCA_964618265.1 uncultured Spirochaetales bacterium
CTGGTGAGCCTGATGAGGAAGAATTTTCATTGGAAGGTTTTAATTTAGATGATGATTTTTTTGCCGAACCGGAGGATGCCGAAGAAGGCGGACCTGACCGTTCAGCCGAGGAAGAGCCGGTACCTCCGGAAGAAGATGAATTCGCCATGCCGGAAATGGGCGAGGCCCTTGAAGATGATGAAGCAGGACTACCGGAAGGAGGGGAGGAGTTATCCGAACCGGAAGTACCTTCGGAATTTTCGATCGAAACTCCGGAAGGTGAAGAATTATTCCCGGAAGAAGAACAGACGGAGGGTCCCGGGGAAGGGGATTTTTCTGCTGAAGAGTTCAATTTAGAATCAGGTGATGAAGAGGAAACTTTCGCGCTGGATGAAGAAAGCCTTGAAGGCGGAGGCGAAGAAGATTTTGAAATTGACGAGTTCAGTTTAGGGGATTTTGGTGCCGAATTCGGTATTGACGATGAAACAGCCGCTGAACTGGAAGAGGAAGATCAGTATAATCCCGCGAATGAACTGCCGGAATCTCCGGAACAGGCGGAAGATATAAAACAAGCCGGTTTGGATGACTACTCAATCTCTCCTGAATCATTCGGACGTATAAAGAAAACCCTTGGAGCGCTCCCTTTAAACCTGAAAATTGCGGTAGAAGAGCAGATTGCGGGTGGATCCGGTACCCCGGATCAGATAAAACTTCTTCTAAGACAGCTTGGAGAAGGAGCTCCCATTGGAGAGATCGCCTCCACCACCGGAGCCATCAGAGGAAAAAAGATCCGCCTTCCTGAAGGTTTCGAGAAGCGTTCAGGATATATATTCGAAGAGGAGCGTAATTCTTTCTCTTACCGCATCAAGCAGAATGTCTTGCCTGTTTTAAAAGTTGCGGCTCTCACCTTGGCAAGCGCCGCTGCTTTGGGGTTTTTGTCCTACCGCTTTATTTATCGCCCCCTCAACGCAAGAAACCTATACGCCGCGGGATATGAAAACATCGGGGAGGAAAATTATTCCCGGTCGGAAGACTACTTCGACCGCGCG
Source organism: uncultured Spirochaetales bacterium (assembly GCA_964618265.1). Lineage (GTDB taxonomy): Bacteria > Spirochaetota > Spirochaetia > CAYLLE01 > CAYLLE01 > CAYLLE01. The sequence continues at coordinate 1,029 of CAZUAE010000033.1, forward strand.
GTATCGGTTTTACCCCGGAAAGGGTGGTTTTACCGATATGCCGAAGGGTATGAGAATAAAGATGAGTATATTCTGGCGGAGGAAAAGTACGAGGAGCTGTTGGCCCGATATCCTTCCGACAGAAAGGGACATCTCGATTTTGCCCGTTTCGAATCGGAGACCCTTGCCAATTATGAACGGGCTGAGCGTATATTGAATCGATGGCTGGAAGACGAGATGTACGATTATGACGCGCTCCTCTTAGCGGGCGATAATTACATGAAATGGGGCGAAGAAGATGCAGCTAAATATGAAGATGCCAGAAATTCCTATGTTACTCTGCTCCGGAGGTACGGAGAAGAGAATGAACTGCTGTTTCGTATGCTTTCCTACTTCATCGCGGTAGATAACTATCAGGAGGTTGTACGTCTAAAAAACCTCTTCCAGTCGGATCCGGGAGTAGAGGTGGAACCCCTTATTTATGCCCGGTTGGGCGGTTATTTGCTGGATAAGGGTGATTTTCAGGAAGTACGGGACATCCTCGTCCGGGCCATGAATCAGGACAAGTACCTTCCGGAAATACATTATAACCTGTCCAGGTATTACCGCCGTATGAAAAACCCCCTGGAAGAGGAGAAGGCACTAAAAAATGCCCGGTCCATACTTCTCTCTCACAATCCTCTCTCCGCGGAAAGAACCCGCATGCTGGTGGACACCTACGGAAGGCTGGGAGAGGTTTATTATAACCGGAAAGAGTATCAGAAGGCCCAGGAGAACCTCTCCCAGGCGGTAGAACGCTATGAACGCTCCTTGGAGGCGGACCTGTTCGAAAAAAATCCTCGTTTCGGAAGTTTTTATTCTCTCCTGGGTGATATCCGTTACTATGCCTTTGGTGAATTCAATGCTGCCTATGATCTGTATAACGTCGCGGAATCTCACGGGTATGTTGACCCGGAGATGAACTACAAGCGGGGAGTTATTCTCTACAAGAATAAAAATTACCGCCAGGGTTTGACGGAGTTTTCCATTGCCGAAGATGAGTTTTGGAATAATCGGAATATCATTTACGCCTTTGGGAACACCATGTACCGATTGGGAAATTATTATCCCGCGCAGGGATTTTACGAGACCGTTTTAAATAATCTTCTGACTGAAAAACAGAAAATAGACAACCTTTTTCCGGAAGAAGATGAAAAGCATGATGCTCTTCTAAAAAATATCTATAAAGTACAGAATAATCTGGGTATTACCCTCATTAAGCTGGGAGATCAGTATAGTAATCCTTCTTTCCGGTCTGAAGGTTTGGCTAAACTGACAGAATCTTCTGAGAATTACGATAACTATTCCCGGGATACCGAGACTATGGTGCGGAGCCGGACTAAAAATCTTGCCTATTTGAATCAGCGGAATGCTATTATGCCGCAGAGTGATTATGATTTAGAGATTTACGGAAGTTTACCCCTTGATTCAAAGGAGCTCTACTTTTAATCTTTTAAGCTATCCGATATCTGTCATCCATCCGTACTTATCTTCCACGGTGCCGTACTGAATTCCCTTCAAGGTGTTTCGCAGCTGTTTCGTTAGTTCTCCGATTTTACCGTCGTTAAACTGCTTCTTTTTACCCTTATGCGTGATGGATTCGATGTAGGCAACACCCGCTGCCGTACCGGTAACAAACACTTCGTTAGATTCATCCATTGCCTCTGCTATGGGTATCTTCCGCTCCTCGACGGTTATACCCATGTCTTCCGCTAAAGTGATAATACTTTTTCGGTTTATTCCCGGCAAAATCGTATCCTCTAAGGACGGAGTAATAAGGGAGCCGTTTTTCAAATAGAAAAAAATATTGCAGGATGATCCTTCTTCTACGTAATTCTTGGTTTCAGCATCTAGAAAGACAGCTTCCATATAGCCTGACTGCTCGGCTTCCTTTTTAGCAAGAATAGGAAGAACGTAATTAGCATTACACTTGATCCATCCGGTGCCGTTTTTTACCGCCCGGACACGATCTGTGGTGACAGCGCCGGGGGTGCCGGGCTTAAAATAGGAACCTACCGGGGTAGAAACAACTACTACCCACGGTTTCGCGGATAGGCCAAGTCCAATAGCCCCCTCGGCATAAGTAAAGGGGCGTATATAAACGGAGTGTCCTGTAGCAAAATTATCTTTTTCCCATTCTGAATCGTAGGCCGGGAAGAATCCTATGTCGTAGTTCCTTTTAACCACGCCCTTTACTGCGCTGAGGAAAAGTTCCGGGGGGAAAACCGGCATTTTGAGACCGGCCATGGAACGGGCCATACGCTTTCCGTTTTCACCGGGGCGGAATAGTTTTAAGCCTCCATTTGGCTGCGGGAATGCCTTGAGTCCTTCAAAACAGCCGAGGCCGTACTGGGTAGTATAGTTTACTAAAGGCAGTCCTGTAATATGGTTCCGCCGGTTCAGAAGAGCTTCCTGCTCGTCCGGGTCTAGGAGCATCTCCTCCTCCGGTGTTTTATGTTCACCCTCCAGGAAATTCTCCTTCCAATGGGACCTGTTTCCACCCTCAAGATCGTCCTTAGGAATATTGCCGGGAGTTATGTTTTCGTTATATCTAGCCGTATATGACCAGGGGTAGACAGAAAGTGTAAATCCTTTTCCCATAAGACACTCCGTAAATACCTTTTTAATACATTTTATCTTCTCTGACGGGGCGGGTCAATCATCCGAATCCCAACCATGGCATGAGTAAAAAGGCAATTGCTCGTGGTTATTGATAAGAGGAGCGGATTGGCTTATTGTTGGGTATAAGGAGGTGGTACACTTATGCCCGAATATGCCTTCATACTTGCCGGAGGAGCCGGCACAAGGCTGTGGCCAGTCTCCCGCAGGAATAATCCGAAACAGTTTATGAAGATTGGAGAACATACTCTCTTGCAGGAAACAGTTCTGCGCGTCTTCCGCTGCGGTGAAATCCGGAAAGCTGTCATTATATGCGGGGAGGATCAGCTGCAGGCTGTCGCAAATGATATTGAGCAACTCGATTTTCAGGAAGGAGAAATCACTCTTCTGCCTGAGCCGGAGGGGCGGAATACCGCCCCTGCTGTGGCTTTAGGACTGAAATACCTCATTTGGGAAGGAAACGAGAGCGGAGGAATACTGATAGTTCCCTCGGACCACCTGGTGCAACCCGACGGTGCATACAGATCGGATCTGAACAAAGCGGAAAAACTGTATAATCGGGGTTATATAGTTACCTTCGGCATAATTCCGAACAGACCGGAAACGGGGTACGGATATATCCAGGCGACAGAAACTATTCCTAACGGAAAAAAAGTAGACTCTTTTCGGGAAAAACCTGATTTAAAAACTGCTTCCCGGTATATAGCGGAGGGAAATTACTACTGGAACACCGGGATGTTCTCTTCCCGGGGAAGCACGTTTATCGACGAATATGAAAACCATTATCCTGAATTATACGATTTTATAAATGATGGAAACGAATTTCGGATTATACGCAACGGCAATATATCTTCTGCATACTCCGGCGAAGGAATCCGGTCTGCATACGGTAAAATAAGACCCATATCCTTCGATCATGCGGTAATGGAGAAAACCGGCAAAGCCGCGGTTATTCCCGCATCCTTTAGATGGAATGATATCGGGAGCTGGGATGAATACGCTGCCTTTGCGGAGGCACCGGGAGCGGGGATTCCGGTGGAATCGAAGGGGAATTCGGTTTTTTCTGAAATTCCTGTGGCATTATGCGGTGTGGAAGACCTTATTGTTGTTAATACAGAAGACGCAATTCTTATTTGTAAAAAGGGAAAATCTCAGGACGTTAAAAAGGTTGTGGAAAAGTTGAAAAAATCGGATTTCGGTGATCTCCTGTAGTTCCCTTATTAGTTCGTTATAATTATCCTTAAAAAAGGGATAACAAAAACCCTTTTCTATTATTCAAAAGTTTACCGATATTGTTATGTTTATAAGATATAAAACCGGATCTCCTTTTTAAAGAGATATTGTAAAATAAATTAGAAGCATTGCTCAATAACAGGATTTAATAAAATGTCCGGGTATTAGGGTGGAATTTCTTCTTTTAAAGAATACAGTAGGAATTAATCGCTTTTTTACAGCAATTCTAAATTGGAAATTTAGAATTGCCTTCTTCATAAGATAAATAGGGAAATTCTCATTTTGTTCGATTGTTTTTATGTCTAATTCTAGAAAATTAAGCTGTTTCTGTTGCCTGACGGGATAAATGAGAATTCCTCCACTTTTTATAAAAAAACTTGACAGTAAAAATTGTGGTTGATATACTTACCCAAAATAATAGTTTAAGGGGTAAAACGGATCGTTGATCCCGGAAGCACCAAGTTTCCAGCCCCGATATTAAGAGGAGGAATTGAATGAGAAAAGTAACTCTCCTTGCACTCATTCTAGCTTGCTTTATGGTTTTTGGTGTAGTGGCACAAGAAGGTGAGGTCGAAGCAGATCCAACCCTTCCTACCACTGAAGAACTTGTGGAAATTATTTCCCGGTTTGATGCGGTTGAGGCCAATCTCGGAACAGCTAATCTTGTTCCATCCGTTGGCGGAAGCGCTACTATGACATTTGGGGTGGACCTGGACAATGGAATCAACGGTATTACCAATTCCACCAGTTCCAGTATTAAAATTACCCTTGTTAAGAAGGCATCGGTAGATAAGGGCGCCGACGCGGATATCTACGGTTGGATTAAACTTTCCAACTTCCAGATTACTGTAAGCGGAAGTCCTATTTCTGTCAGTGCTCCCGGAGTATCGGCCCACATCAAACTGCCTTCCAGCCTTTACATCGACATACTCGGAAGCTTCGATAACGTTGATAAGGCTAATGCAAAGGGCGGTCTGGCCCACAGTATCTCCAGCATGGGCGGATTCAATAATGTTTCCAACAGTTACAGCCATGATGACGGCGGAGTAGCTTTAGGTTATTCCGGATCCGGATTCTCCGGCGATATCGCCTTAGTGTCTGCCAATGATTGGTTGAATGCTGACGGTGTTGTCACTGATGAGGACTACGCTTACGCGGTAAGTGCGGCCGGAAGTATTTCCGCTGTAGATAATCTTTCCCTGAGCTTTGCTGCTCACATGGGTTTTATGTACGCAACGAACCCAATTGCTTTTGGTATAGGCGGTAATTATGAATATGCCTTAAGCGAGGACTACTACATCATGCCTACTTTCGGATTTGACGGTGTAATGCTCAGCGGCAACTTCGACTGGCAGGTAGCAGGCGGTCTCGTATTCGGTTGGCCCGGAAGCAAGGGCGGCGAGACAACCATGTGGGATCAGAGTGCAGCTGCATACTCCGGTATCGGTGTCGGCGCGAGCGCGGCAAGCATCGGCGGTGCAGATGTTGATGTTGATCTTTCAGCTTCCATCTACGAAGCCGGTGGTGATGCAGGTTTAGTACCTGTTCTCGGCGCTGGAGTTCTCTATGAAATCTACAACATGACTGCTACTCAGGATATGGCTCTTGGCGTACATGTAAATGCCGATCTCGGCAACATTAAACCTTGGGCGGAAGTATCCGTAGATATGCCGAATGCCGCAGCAGCTATTGGTACGGTAAAAGCAGAAGTCGGAGCTGACTTGTCTTTTATCCCCAATACTACTCATACCCTGCTCTGGGACAGCGGTGATATAAACGCTACCCCCGCAGACATGGGTTACCTGACTTTTGCGACAAAGATTTCCTACTAATACACACTCTCTAGGAAATTATAAAACTTCAGCCGTCCCGTAAGGGGCGGCTTTTTTTTTATATAAATTGAATTTTTCTTTAAAAAAAAGCGGTTAATAAGGGTGGAAGAGCTCCGGAGAAATCTTCAAAAAAATACAATGTGAGGAGAGAGATGAACAATTTAAATTCCATTTTAGTGGACGGAAACTTGGTGAGAGACCCGGAATTAACCGAAACACCCAAAGGTACAAAGGTATGTAATTTTAGTGTAGCTTCCAACAGGTTTTATAAGCATGAAAATGAAACCCAGAAGGAGGTTTCATTCTTCGACGTAGAAGCTTGGGCGAGAAATGCTGAAGTGTGCGCTGAGTACCTTAAGAAGGGAAGGGGAGTCCGGGTTGTGGGCAGACTCAAACAGGACCGATGGGTAGGGAACGACGGTAAAAACCACTCACGGGTTAAAATTGTTGCTGAAAACGTTGAGTTTAAACCTAATTTTAAGGGCTCCAAACCGGATGATGATCAATACAAGGATGAAGTTGATAAAACTGAAGCATCAGTAGAAGCGGTAGCGGAATCCAAGGTTCCTTTTTAGCTTACCCGGCGGAATCTTTCCAGTGTGAAGGATTCCGCCGTTAAAAAAATATTCCTCCTACTATTGACTCAATTAATCAAAGCCGTTACTATCAATAGAAACACACACGTTACTATGCGTAGTAACGCCGGGAGGAATAGTTGGATAAACAGATAAGAATAATCGGGGGAGAGCGTTTTTCCCCGTTAGGACTCGCCAGGAAGTTAGGCGCTGCTGCTGTACTGGAATCAGCTTCTTTTAAGGGGGGAAAGAACCGTTATTCAATACTCATGGTTCATGAAGCGTTTCGTATTGAGCAGCGTAATGATCTGGTGTATATGATCCGGCAGGGTAAGAGGTTGAAAGTAAACAGCAGCGGAAAGGACCTGTTAGATGTAGCGGCTTATTTTGCTGACCAGCACGAAGAACACGGGCAGGATTTCCCCTTTCCCGCGGGAGGGATTGGTTATCTCTCCTATGAGTTTGCCGGACGTTGTGATGATTTTGTATTTAGGAAAAGGAAGAGTCCTTTAGACATGGCGGAAGGATGTTTCCTTTTTGGACATTCCTTTGTGATTTTTGATCATTTCAGTGATCTTCTCTATCTGGTCGCTATAAATTATAAGGAAGCACAAACTGATGTAAATAAGATAGTAGAAGAATTGGAAGAAAAGATAGCAGATCTAAATTTCAACTACCTAAAGGAAGATGATACTAGGTACCGGGTGGAAGATATCAGTCCACTAGACGAAAGAGAGACCTTTTTAGAGGGGGTAAGCAGGGTTAAAGATGAAATCCTGGAAGGTAATTTGCTCCAGGGGGTACTCTCCCGGAGAAAGACTTTCCGGACAGAAATACCGGCCCTCGAAGCATACCAGAGGCTCCGCTCTGTTAATCCGTCTCCCTATATGTTCTACATAGATTTTAAAGAGTTCCAACTCTTCGGTTCATCTCCCGAGATGCATATTAAGGTAAAACAGGACAGCATCATTATAAGACCAATTGCGGGAACTAGAAGAAGGGGAAGTAATGAAGAAGAGGACAGACAATTGGAAGAGGAGCTTCTTGGAGATGCCAAAGAAAGGGCCGAACATCTCATGCTTGTGGACCTTGCAAGAAACGATTTGGGCCGTATCTGTAGTCCCGGAAGTGTAGAAATAACTGAATATATGGGCATCGAACGATACTCACATGTGATGCATATTGTTTCGGAAGTGCGGGGTACCCTCAAAGACGGAAAAACAGGAACAGACGGTATCCGGGCAACCTTCCCGGCGGGAACTGTATCCGGTGCACCTAAGATTAAGGCAGTAGAAATAATTGACTCCTTAGAACCGGTACGGCGCGATTTCTATGCCGGACTTGTGGGGTATATCGAACCGGGAGGCCGTATTGATTCCTGCATTACCATCCGCAGCGGAATGAAAAAGAGAAATGAGCTTATTCTTCAGGCGGGAGCGGGGATTGTTTATGATTCCATTCCGGAGCGGGAGTATGAAGAAACGGAGGAAAAGCTCGCTGCTATGGTGCGGATTTTTTCTAAGACGAGGATGGAAAAAGAGGAGGCAGCGGTATGATACTGATTATTGACAATTACGATTCCTTTACCCATAACTTGTTCCAGTATTTAAGTGAGTTGTACTCAGGTTCAATAAAGGTGGTTCGGAACGATAAAATAACAATTTCCGAGGTAAAACAGCTAAATCCAAAATATATTGTTATATCTCCGGGGCCGGGAAAGCCGAAAGATGCCGGGATTTCGGTGCCGCTTGTTCGTGAGTTTACAGGTAAAATTCCGATCTTAGGAGTGTGCCTCGGGCACCAGGCAATTGGAGTTGCTTTTGGAGGAAGGATAAAACAAGCTTTACGAATTGTACACGGGAAAAAGGAGATGATTCAGCTGGACGGGAAGGGGCTTTTCCGTTCGCTCCCTTCGTCCGATTCTTTTACCCGGTATCATTCTCTTGCCGTCGATGAAACTAGTATTCCTGAAGAACTGGAAGTTACCGCTATGAGTGAAGATGGTACGGTTATGGGTCTCCGGCATCGGAAATATATTATTGAGGGAGTGCAGTTCCATCCCGAATCTATAGCGAGTGAATCCGGGAAACGGATTCTCAAAAACTTTCTTACCTACCGGAGAGAGCCGTTTCTGATAAGAGAAAACCTAAAAAGTATATTATCCGGTAAGGATATGACCATGGAAGAAGCTGAGTCTTTTATGGAGGAGGTAACCGAGGGGAACTTAACTCCTTCACAAATTGCGGGTTTTTTGGTTGCCCTGAACGGTAAAGGTATCTGCTCCAAGGAGATAGCCGGATGTGCTAAGGTGCTGAGGAACAAGAAGCTTACCGTTGATACTCACCTGGAAGTAACGGATACCTGCGGAACAGGAGGAGATGGACTCGGCACCTTTAATATTTCTTCTTTTGCCGCGTTGGTAGCTTCCGCGTGCGGCGTTCCCGTTGCAAAACACGGAAACCGGTCAGTTAGTTCGAAATGCGGCAGCGCCGATTTTTATGCAGCCTTGGGAATCGATATTGATTTAGATCCAATAGATGCATCAAATTCTCTAGAAAACTCCGGATTCGCCTTTCTATTTGCTCCCCGGTATCATCATGCCATGAAGCACTGCGCGGTTCCCCGGAAAGAACTAGGTATAAAGACGATAATGAATCTGTTAGGACCCCTTTCAAATCCTGCCGGCGCTTCAAAGCAGCTCATTGGAGTATTTTCAAAAGATTACATAAGACCCATGGCGGAAGCGGCAAAATTAGTGGGAATAGGGCGCGCTTTGATTGTACATGGTTGGGATGGAATGGATGAAATATCGGTATCAACTTCCACCTCCATGGCGGAACTAAAGGAAGACGGAACAGTCGCGGAATATAACTTTAATCCTATAGAAATTGGATTATCCTGTTTTCCCCGGGAAAAGCTTAAAGGGGGAAACGCTGAAAAAAATGTAAAGCTGGCACGGGAACTGCTTTTAGGCAGAGGAGAACCGGCATTGAGGGAAGCCGTCCTCCTCAATGCCGGAGGATCTCTTTATATTGCGGGAACCGCGGACTCTATAAAGGAAGGTTATCTAATTGCAATGGACGCGCTTGATTCCGGAAGGGTAGAGCGTAAGCTGGAAGAGATAATTGATTTTGGGAAATCGTTAAGACGGGAAAAAGCTTCATGAATATACTAAACGAGATAGTTGCCGCGAAAAAAGCCGATAAATCAGAGAAGTCCGGGTTCTTTTCGCGGGCTCTTCCAAAGGAGCGGACTCAGCGGATCATACCTTTTGATACCGATCCGTTTTTGATCTGTGAAATAAAAAAGGCGTCCCCTTCCAGGGGAAATATCGCTTTAGACATCGATCCTTTAGAGCAGGCTGGAATATATGCAGCAAAGGGTGTTCGTTCAATATCAGTACTCACAGAGGAGCGTTACTTTAAAGGCAGCTTAAGCTGTCTTGCCTCAGTAAAAGAAGCATATCCCGAATTAGCCGTTTTAAGGAAGGATTTCCTCCTGGATAGAGAAGACATTGAGGTATCGTATTTGGCAGGAGCGGACGCGGTTCTCCTTATTGCTTCGGTTTTACCGTTCCCGCGGCTTAAGGAGATGTGCCTGAGGACGAAAGAGTTGGGAATGCAGGCTTTAGTGGAAGTGCACAGCCGCGCGGATGCAGCAAAGATCCGGGAGCTCCAGCCGGAACTGGTGGGCATAAACAGCCGGAACCTGGAAACTTTCCAGGTAGATCTCCTTCACCCTCTTGCAGTCAAAGATGAGATACGGTGGAATGCAAAAATTGTATTGGAGTCCGGAATAAAGGGAAGGTATGGAGGGTTCTTCGCCGCTTCTGAAGGATTCAGCGGTATTTTAGCGGGAGAGTCAGTCATGAAACGGCCGGATTTGATCCCGGAAATACGCGCCGGGTTGCAGGAAGGAGAGAAGAACCGTTTTTGGTCAACGTTGATGGAGAAAAAACAAGGCCGGCCTCTGGTAAAAATATGCGGTCTAACAAACCGGGAAGATGTAAAACTGGCGGATGAATTAGGGGCGGACCTTATCGGTTTTGTTATGGTCCCGTCTCCCCGAAGGGTAAGCGCCTGTGATATCGAGGGATTCCCGGAAACCAAGGCCCGAAAAGCAGCAGTAACAGCGGCTCGGGATAACAAAATAGATATTGACGCGCTGAAACTTCTAAAAATAGGAGCTGTAGACTGTTTGCAGATCCATGGAGATATAACCGGGAACGCCTTAAACAATGTGTATCCCTATTACAGGAGTATCCAGGTACAAGGACCGGAGGATACTTCTCCCCCTCAGGATTACGAACCCCCCAGGATGCTTTTAGATGCCTATTCATCAAAAGCACAAGGAGGAACCGGAAAGCGTATTCCCGCGGAATGGTTATCTCAAGTGACGGGTCCTCTCTGGTGTGCAGGCGGAATTAACTGTGAAAACGCAGCGGAAATAATGCGGATATGTAATCCTGAGTTGATTGATGTTTCCAGCGGTTTGGAATCATATCCCGGAAAGAAAGACCATGGAAAGATGGCAAAATTTTTTAAGATTATGAGGAGCTGAACTGTGTATAACGATTTTTTCGGTCCCTACGGCGGAAAGTATGTAGCAGAGATGCTTCGGGGACCATTAGACGAACTTGAAAGGCATTATAATGCCGCAGTGGAGGACGGAAATTTCTGGCGGGAATACAATAAATATGCCCGGGAATATATCGGCCGGCCCACCCCCCTCTATTATGCGGAAAATCTTAGCAAAGAACTTAAGGGGGCAGATATATACATAAAACTTGAGGGATTAGCTAATACCGGCGCTCACAAGATTAATAACGCTTTGGGACAAGTTCTTCTGGCCAAAGGGATGGGGAAAACCCGGATTATCGCGGAAACCGGGGCAGGACAGCACGGATACGCAGCCGCCGCGGTTTGTGCGAAGTTTGGTATTCCCTGCAGGATTTATATGGGGGAGGAGGACATTAGGCGGCAGCGTCCCAATGTTTTTTGGATGGAGATGTTCGGAGCTGAGGTGGTTTCTGTTGCCTCGGGATCCAGGACGCTAAAAGACGCGGTCAACGAGGCGTTAAGGGATTGGGCCGCTGATTTTACATCTACTCATTATCTGTTAGGTTCCGCTTTAGGGCCGGCACCGTATCCTGAAATGGTACACAGGTTCCAATCGGTAGTGGGACGGGAAACTGTTGAACAGCTTACGCAAAAAGGGGTAAATCCTGATGTAATGGTTGCCTGTGTCGGAGGCGGATCAAACGCGGTGGGATTTTTTGCACCGTACATTGACAGTAAAAAGCCGCGGCTTGTGGGAGTTGAGGCGGGAGGATCCGGTTCTTACCCGGGAGAGCATGCGTCCAGAATGAACGGCATGGGAAAGCCCGGTATTGCCCAGGGGTACAAGAGCCTTTTTCTGCTGGATAGAGATGGACAGATAGGGAAGACCCACTCTATATCTGCAGGTTTGGATTACCCCGGGATAGGTCCTGAGCTGGCGTATCTGGGAGAAAAAGGGAGAATCGAGTTTACCCGGGCAAGTGACCGGGAAGCCCTGGACGCCATGAAATTGATTGCCCGTAAGGAAGGTATCGTATTTGCCCTTGAGTCAGCCCATGCCGGAGCCGCAGCTTTAAAGATGGCCCGGGAACTTCCCGAAGGGAGCAGTATCGTCGTGAATATGTCCGGCCGCGGAGATAAAGACCTTTTTATTACCGCAAAGGCTTTGCAAAAAGAAACCTGGCGCTCCTTTTTACGCCGCGAGGCGGAGAGCATATGAGTGCAGGATTACCCCTTATGAGCCATTTTATACCCTATTTCCCGGATCAGAAAACATCAGATAAGATAGCCCGGACTATGGCTGATGAGGGAGCAGAAATACTGGAAGCTCAGTTCCCCTATTCAGACCCTACTGCTGATGGTCCTGTTATTCAGAGCGCATGCGGGATAGCTTTAAAAGAGGGATTTACCGTTTCCGGAGGGTTTGATTTTCTTAAAAGGATAAGCCGCGGGACAGCATCGAAAATATTTCTTATGACCTATGCCGGACTTGTGTACAATCGGGGGGTAGAACAATTTGTGAGGGAAGCACGGGAGTCAGGGGTTTCCGGAATAATCGTACCTGACCTTCCGGTAGATCAGGATGAAGGACTATTCCCGCTCGCAAAGAAAGCAGGTATAGAGCCGATACCGGTATTGTCTCCTTCTATGGAAAAGGAACGTATTGATACGGTTATGGAATTGTCCGGAAAATACGTGTATGCAACCCTCCGTGCAGGAATCACCGGTACTAAGACTCAGATAGGAGAAGGCAACGTTGAGTTTTTAGAAAACCTTAAAGAATACGGGAAAACGGTGTTAGCCGGTTTCGGGATAACCGATAGAAACCTTGCCGAAAAAGTGGCATCCCATGCTGATATTGTAGTAGCCGGTTCTGTTTTTATGAAGCCGTTTCTGAAAAGTACAGATGAGGGGATGAAGAGATTATCAATAAAACTCAAGGAAATTATCCGGGGAGACTGAAGCGTCTCTGTATATGTTGACTGCATAAGAAGGTTTCTATACCATACATATAGGGAGGATTTGATGGCAGATGAAATTATATTAACAGAAGCTAATTTTGAGGAGGAGGTTCTTAATTCCGATATACCAGTTCTGGTGGATTTCTGGGCGGAATGGTGCATGCCCTGCAAAATGGTGGCGCCGGTCTTAACTGAAATCGCTCAGGATTATGACGGTAAACTTAAGGTGGGGAAACTAGATGTAGACTCAGAAGGTGAGGTTGCGATGAAATACAATGTCGTGAGTATCCCTACGCTGTTATTGTTTAAAGACGGAAAGGTTGTGAATCAGCATGTCGGCGCGGCCCCAAAACCGGGTGTAGAAAATCTTTTTAAAGACCAGATAGATTAGTCAGCGTTTGTCAATCCGGAGAATAATTTTCCGGATTGTTCTTTTCTCCGAAGGTAGACCCCCGGGTAGGAACGATATGCCAATCTGATGCTGTATCCGTGTCACTGTTCTCGGGGGTTCGGCAGATTGAACGGGTAGCTGTTGAGTCTTCCGGATTAACCGCTTCTTCCGGACGGGGAGATCCGTCGAATACCCATCCGCCGTCATGATATGTTTCTTCAACCCTTTCCAACGTCTTTTTACTGCCGAAGCCCCGGTACCGCTCATCGGAATCACTGCCGCGGTTACTGTAGATCACCGCATCCATTATATTTCCTCCCGGTGAAGTGTATAGACTGAGCACCCCGTTGTTGCCGCTTAAGCCGCTACCTCCGTCCACCCAAAAATCCCAAGCATTATCATGGGCATCTAAACCTTCCGATTCTGCCTTGCTCAGGGATTCATTTACTTCCTCCGGAATACCTTCCGGCTTAAAATGAACTAATATGTAATCTCCAGCTGTGACTTTTAACTGGGGAAACAGGATACGCTGTTCATAATTGGAAGGAGTCCCTTCGTAGAAGCATAATCCTCCCAAATAGCCGCCGGTTATAACCAAGAGTTCTACAAGATCGGGATGATTTCCTGAACCCTGTGTAATAAATTCATTGATGAGTATTTCCGGTATCTTTGGATTGTAACCGTAGAAATCAGCATTAAAGGTGAGGGAGTTACCGGAATCATCAGTTACTGTGCCGTCCATTGTATATTTCTCCCCGGGGATGGTATCTATATCAAAAGTTAAAATGAGTTTGTTGTCTTCAACGGATGATGATTGCGGCATCTCCGGAATCATCTTTAGTTGATTGTTTTCCGATGAAAGAGGTTCATCAAATTCAAGAATGAGTTTTCGGGGTGATTCCATTTTAATTGCAGTTATACCCGGAGGAAACAGATCTCCGTCGCCGACAAATTCGATTGATTCCATGGGACCGCATGCAAAAAGCAAAAAAAGAGAAATCAAAGGAAATACTGGTAGTAATATTTTCATAATATTCTCTCCCCTGGTATTGTTTATTCCATATGTGTCTATAAGGGATAACCGATTTGTTTTGGATTATGCTTCAAAAAAATCTGTAAAAGCCGAATTTTTATATATGTCCCGATGCTGAGGACTGATAGTTATGATAGTTAAGACCCGGATTTTGAGTTATAATACTATTTGTAAATAGAGGGAGGAACTATGGGGAACGGACCGCTCTTTGAGAAGTACGGTCATACCATTGAGTCTGGAAAGATGATTTTCCGCGAAGGTGATGAGGGGAATCAGATGTTCATTATACAGAATGGTAAAGTTAGAATAAGCAAGAATATAGACGGCAAGGATCATATCCTCGCGGTATTGGGCAAGGGCGATTTTTTTGGTGAAATGGCAATTGTCAGCAGGATTAATCGGACGGCTACGGCTACAGCCGTCGGGTCTGTGGATCTCCTCTGTTTTGACCGGACAGGTTTCCAAGGCATGATCGAAAATAATTCGAAGATAGCCCTGAATATTATAGACAAACTTTGCAAAAGGCTGCAGCACGCAAACCAGCAGATTCAGCATCTGGTGAAGGGGAATGTTAAAAACCTTGTGGCACTGCATCTTTACTACGCCTTCCAGGAGCGGAAATCGGGAAATCCGCCCATTCCATTTGACAGGACCATGGAAGAAATCACCTTGAATCTGGAAATGCCTGAGAAAAGGCTGCATAATATTTTTAAAGAACTCGAGACGGAGGGGATAATATCTGTCTCGCGGAACTCTCTGAATCTGATCAATCAGGAAGCCCTGAACAGAATTGCAGAGAATACAGGATCTGGAGTACGTTAAAAAAATGTTTTAAGGAGAGCATATGTGTGGAATAGTGGGTTATGTCGGAAAAAAGAATGTAACCGAGATACTATTGGAGGGGTTAAAACGGCTTGAATACCGCGGTTATGATTCCGCCGGTATCGGTGTCCAGGGACCGGGGACTATTACGGTTATCAAGCGGAAGGGAAAGATTCACGATTTAAAGGCCGCAGTCCCTAATAGTTTACGGGGAACCTGCGGAATAGGACACACCCGGTGGGCGACCCATGGTGAGGTGAACGATGTAAATGCCCATCCCCATACCGACTCAGCCGGAAAAATCACGGTTGTTCATAACGGTATAATCGAAAACTTTTCAGCACTAAAAGAAAAACTTGCCGAAGACGGCCATATTTTTCATACCGAAACAGATTCGGAGGTAATACCCCATCTAATTGAAAGTCTGTATCAGGATGATCTTGAGAAGGCGGTGAAGGAAGCGGTCATGCTCCTCAAGGGAACCTACGGTGTCGTTTGTATGCACGCCGATGAGCCGGGTGTCCTGGTTGGAGCCAGAAACGGTTCACCCCTGGTTTTAGGTATTGGTGATGATGAGTTCTTTCTGGCTTCCGATGTGACGGCCATGATCGCCTACACGAAACAAGTTGTGTATATCGAAGACGGTGAAGTTATTTCTATACGGAACGGCAATTTCCACACTACGGATTTCAGGGACCGAAGTGTGGAAAAAAAAGTGGACTACATAACCTGGGAACTGGAAGCCATTGAAAAGAATGGGTTTGTCCACTTTATGGAGAAGGAAATATTCGAGCAGCCCGAGTCAATCCTGAGGGCTATGCAGGGGCGTCTGGACCTGGAATTCGGTACCAGTCATCTCGGAGGATTGAACTTAGCTAAACAGGAGCTCCTTAACCTGGAACGGGTAAAGATCATAGCCGCCGGAACTTCCTATCATGCCGGGATGGTGGCCTCCTATCTCATCGAAAGCATGGCCAGACTTCCCTGCACCGCTGAACTTGCTTCTGAACTCCGCTACCGGAACCCTATTGTTGAAAGAAACACTGTGTATTTTGCTGTTTCTCAGTCGGGAGAGACTGCCGATACCCTTTACGCCATGCGGGAACTTCAGCGGAAAGGAGCAAAGGTTCTCGGCATCTGTAATGTTGTGGGATCGACCATTCCCCGGGAATCCGATGGAGGTGTCTATATTCATTCCGGTCCGGAAATAGCGGTGGCTTCCACAAAAGCTTTTACCAGTCAACTGACAGCGCTCTACCTTTTTGCTCTTCTCATTGCCAGAATGCGGGATCTTTCATTGGAAAAAGGACAGGAGATGATCCGTCAGCTGGAGGCGATTCCGGATCAGGTAAGGTATGTCCTCTCTAAAGCGGATGAAATAAAGGAGCTGGCTAAAAAATACGCTCACGCGGAGGACGCGCTCTTCCTTGGAAGAGGGATTAATTATCCCGTTGCCCTTGAGGGAGCGTTAAAACTAAAGGAAATTTCCTATATCCACGCGGAAGGTTACAGCGCAGCTGAGATAAAACACGGTCCCATCGCTTTAATTAATGAAAAGACCCCGTCAATATTCATAATTCCCGATGACGGCCTCCGGGAAAAGGTCATCTCCAACATGAAGGAAGTGAAGGCCCGGCAGGGAAAGGTAATCGCGGTTTGTGTTGAGGGGGACCGGGAAGTTGCCGAAATTGCCGACGATATAGTGACTGTTCCGAGAATGAGTGAGATTATTTATCCCTTTGTGATGATTGTTCCGCTCCAGCTGTTCTCCTACTACGCGGCTTTGGAACTGGGAAGGAATGTGGATCAACCGCGTAATCTTGCAAAAAGTGTTACGGTGGAGTAGATGACTGCCTTCACTCTCCTCCTTATTCTCCTCCTTTCGGGGTGCATAGAGGAGAGTCCCCCTCCGCCGGAGCCGGAGAAAGCGGCGGACATCGGAACGGTACCGGAGAATACAGCCCTTCTGATATCGGGTCCGGAGGAGAAAAAGGGCATACCCTTTATCGGTCCGAACGCGGCGGCATATTTTTCCGGCGTGTACCTGATGGGAGAGGAAAAAATAACTGTACTTTACACCCCGGAAGGTTTTGTTTTCTCCGATGAATGGTCCCGCGCGCCCTGCAGTCCCCGTGATATTCCTGTTTTTTCTATAAAGCAATCGGTCTTGTTAACTTCCGTCGGCGGGGGGCGGTACCTTATCTTTATCTACCCGGAAAACAGGGAGAAACCTCCCGGTGAGGATTGCAGGTTTGTTCAGTTTTTTTATCCAAGATTTCAGTATTTTCAAAACTCTTTGGGGTCTGAGATTGATGCTCATTTTCCAGCGGTCATAAGAATTCAGTAATCTAGTTATATTTCCGATAGTAAAAGTATGATGAAAAAGTTTATGCTTTTGATCATAGGGATTACCATTTCGGGAAGCATGTTTGCACTGGATCTCACCGTGACAACGGAAGATATTGTAATCCGGCAAAGTCTCGAAGGCGGATATTACCTGCATATTCGAAAGAAACCTGATGTCGAATCGGTCCTGTTGACGGAATCTACAGAAGACCCCCAACATAGAGCAGCTACATACTCCTGGCGGAATCCTGAGTATCATCCTGAAAACGGTGATGAAAAGCGGATGCTGGACGGAGAATTCCTGCCGGCTTTTAAAGAAATATATTCCCTTATAGATTCAACACCGGAAGAGGATCCTTATTTTGAAGAAGCATTTAAAATTTTCATACCCTACGTGGTTGTCTATGGTTACCCATGGGCAAGAAATGGAGAGGTTCTCGTTGTGGACGGGACCTATTTCAGTATCCGCGCTTTTGCTAAGCCGTACGGCAGCTATGAAGGGGGGTATAAGGATAATCCTTTTATTTTACGGGTATCCCAAAAGGCTGAACCGGGACCTCCGGAGGGTAATTACATGGATGACACTGTCCGGGATTACCAAGAGATAGCGGAAAAGGGGAAGGGAAAGGCTGTTTTCTCTACCGGTGAAGAGGATATACTTAATAAGATTGCGGAAATAGTAGATGAAGCCAAGGGAAATCATCTTGATTTAGTTTTAGCTTTGGATACTACCCAGAGCATGGAGAATGATGTTCCATATCTGCAGCGGGAACTTCTTCCTCTGCTCAAGAGCAGAACCCGCAAATTCGAATCGTTCCGTTTAGGAATAGTACTGTACCGGGATTACCTGGAGGAATATTTGACCCGAGCCATAGATTTTCAGGAAAATCTAGACGGTGTCCAGAGCCTTCTGGATAATCTTACCGTCTTCGGAGGACGGGATATTCCTGAAGCTGTGTATGAAGCTCTATACGCCGGAATAAACCGGTTCCTCTGGCAGGCGGATTCCCGATTGATCATACTCATTGGGGATGCCCCGCCCCATCCGAGACCCCGGGGGAGCATTACCAAGGAAATGGTGTACCAGGCGGCGGAAAAAGGCGGAATTGAAATCTGCACAATTATTCTACCGCAATGAGGTTAGCTGGAGTTTTCCTCTTCCAAAAAGCGTTCTGCTTTTCTAAGTATTTTTTCTGAGAGAATTTTAAACCGCTCCGGCAGGCTGCCGCCGGAATTTTCGTACTTATTCAATAAATCCTCAAACAATCTTTTGGCGGTGGAGTAATCGCTGATTTGATAATGAATGAAGGCGATTTCGTACTCCGCGGCAGCGACATGGGCCTGATCGTCGGGAAATTTTGTTATAAACTCCTGGTAATATGCTATGGCGGTATCGTATTTACCCGAATCTTTAGCCCTCTGAGCGAGTTGAAAAAACTCAGGCTGACTCAGATCAGGTGGAATTTCCGGAGGTGCTGATGAGCACGATACTATTAGCAGCAATAGTATCAACGCGGCGGGAAATAACTTCCAATTCATGAATAACTCCTCTTCTCATCGTCTGAATGGGAGGAATTATATCATATACTCTTCATCGGTAATAGGGAGGTTTTTTTTCAGATCCTTTAAAAAGTTCTTTTCATCTCCCATAGGTTCGTACATATCGCAGGAATCGATACTTCTTCGGGCAACAGTAAAATATTTGTAGATCTTTTCCTCGCCAAGTTTTTTTCTCCATTTACCTGCGTCACACCGTACTCTTAAGTAGTAATAATGATTGTCGGGAGACCGTTCTGTAATGACTTTACAATGAATACAATTTGCACAGTAGATTTTCCCACTAGTTTCGCTTTTCGCCTTCCTTGGCTGCCGCGTTAAATTTTGAGTACTCGACATGAAATCCCTCCTTGGTTTCGCCGAGGCTAAATTATCCTTATCGGGATCCTCTCAAAAACATAGATTTTTGAGATGTTCCTCAATCAGCTATTAAGATAATCGAAAGATTGTGCCTTTTTCTTTAGCTTCTAGGGTAATATTATCTCCAAACTATGTATCCCGGCAGTTTTCGGGTGGGTATTATGCTTTCCTTCGGCATTATTCGGACTGCGTATCCCTGACGTCCGGAAAACCCGCATTGCATCGTAACCTTATAGGAATAAGTGCCTTCAGAAGCATTGCCTTCAGCCTTCATTTCCGTGCCCCTGGGTTCGTTGAAGTGTCCTTTGGAATCGAGTTTCCCGTGGTACAGTTCTACCGTCACATCCTGCGGTGAAAGATTTCCTAATGTAATTTCCGCGTGGACGGTAAACTCATCGCCTACTTTCATCTCCGGTGTATGATTCCAATTCACATTGGTGATGGATACTTTTTCCCATTCTGAATCAAGTTTTTCCACATATTCTGCGGTTTCCGAAGCTCCTCTATAATTGCTGCCGGACAAGTCCTCAGCATTTTCTAAAGCCGGAAGATAGAACTTATCCGCGTATTCCATGAGCATTCGGTGACTGGCAAAACGTTTTCCAACACTGGTCATTGCTCTCTTCATCTTGGCTATCCACTGTCTGGGCAAACGGTCTCGTCCCCTGTTGTAGAACATGGGAATGATATCCCGTTCCAGAAGATCGAAAAGGGCTTTGCTTTCAATTTCATCCTGCAGTTCATCGTCGCTGTACTCTTCACCCGCACCGATGGCCCATCCTAGGGAAGGATCATATGCTTCAGCCCACCAGCCGTCCAGGATACTGAGGTTGAGTACCCCGTTTATAGAAGCTTTCATTCCGCTTGTTCCGCTTGCCTCTAAAGGACGTCTTGGAGTATTGAGCCAAAGGTCGCTTCCCGATACCAGGTATTTCGCTATGGAAATGTCGTAATTTTCCAGAAAAACAATCTTGCTCCGTACTTCAGGCTGGCTTGCGAAATGAACTATGTCTTTGATGAGCTGCTTTCCGGGGATATCGTTGGGATGGGCTTTTCCGGAGAAGATAAGCTGTATAGGCTTTTCATTATCGGAAAGCAGTTTTTTAAGCCGTTCCGGATCCCGGAAGAGGAGTGTTGCCCGTTTGTATGTGGCGAATCTCCTTGCGAAACTGATGGTAAGTGTGTATGGAGAGAGTACTTCATCCGCGGTAAAATGCTGATTCGCGGACACGCCCCGGGATTTCAGCTGCTTCTTAAATCTGTCCCGTACAAAAGCCACAAGTCTTTCCTTGCGCCGTTCGTGGGTCCTCCATAACTCCTCGTCGGAGATTCGGTCCATCCTGTCCCATATGTTGAGGTAGGTTGTTTCATCAGTGAATCGAGGTCCAAAGTACCGGTCCAGCAGTTCCAGCATGTTGTGGGATTCCCATGTCCTGGTATGGATCCCGTTTGTTATGCTGGTAATGGGGATTTCATCCTTCGGGAGTCCCGGCCAGATTCCCTTCCACATCTCTCTGGTTATGTCTCCGTGAAGCTCACTCACTCCGTTGCAGTACGCGGAAAGTTTTATGGCAAGTACCGTCATGCAGAAAAGTTCCCCGCTGTCTGCGGGGTTTTCTCTTCCCCAGGCCAAAAACCGCTCCCAGGAGATCCCTGTGCCTTCGGTAATGCTTTCAAAGTATTTCCGCATTAGTTCGATGGAGAAACGCTCATTTCCTGCCGGAACCGGGGTATGGGTAGTAAAAATGTTAGTACCCCGGACAGATTGTATAGCCGTGGAGAGGGCAACTCCTTCTTCTTCCATAAGCACTCGTATCCGTTCCAGAGCTAAAAAAGCGGAATGGCCTTCGTTCATGTGGGTTACTGCCGGATTTATCCCGAGTTTCCGGAGAGCTTTTACCCCGCCTATTCCAAGAAGTATCTCCTGCCGGATCCTGTTTTCCCGGTCTCCTCCGTAAAGGGTTGCCGTAATGGTACGCGTTTTAGGATTATTCTCGTCTATATTAGTATCTAAAAGGTATAAAGATATTCTTCCGACCTTAACTTCCCAGACTTGTGCAGCCACTGGAAGGTCTCCGATATTCATGTGAATGACCACCGGATTCCCTTCGGTGTCCTTGCAGATGGAGACGGGCATGTTGTACCAGTCATTTTCCGGATACGATTCCTGCTGATAGCCGTCAGCATTTAAATACTGCCGGAAGTAGCCTTGCCGGTATAACAGTCCTACCCCGACAAGAGGAAGACCTAGGTCTGAGGATGTTTTTATGTGGTCTCCCGAGAGAACACCGAGTCCCCCTGAATAAATGGGAAGACTCACATCGAGCCCGTATTCCATCGAAAAATAGGCTATTGTATGCTTGGTATCCCCCTTATACCAGGTTTCCCCCTCTTTATATTTATGAAAGCGTTCATTAACGGCATTGAGAGCGGACAGGTAAGAATCGTCTGTCGCCAGTTCTTCGTAACGGCTCTGGGGAACCATTCCTAATAAACGGGCAGGATTTTGATTACTGGCAATCCATGCATCATAATCCAGCCGGATAAACAGCATCACCGCATCGAAATTCCAGCTGATCCAGAGATTATGAGCCAGCTCCTCCAATGGTTTGAGAGGCTCGGGTATTCTTGGTTTTACTGTAAAAGAGACAACATTCATATTTACTTCCTTTCATCCGTTTATTAGAGTTTAATGCCGCCGGTTATGCACGGTCAAATTCGTTCCGGATGTTCATCCACAATATTTATAAAAACAGTTCCTCCGCAGCCCTTCTCCGATTCTTCGATTTCTTTTAGTGCGTTTGCAACATTCTTCTCTTTAACCGTATGGGTGGTCAGGACTATTGGTACCTTACCGAAAAACTCACAGCCGTTCTCATTGTATTCTAATTCCGGAAGTTCATGCTGGAGAAAGCTGGCTATGGAGATAGTATGTTTTCCCAGAATTGTGGTGATTCGTCCCAACGTGCCGGGCTGATCCTTGACTAGAACTCTGATGTAGTAACGTCCTGTTATTTCACCGGCCTCTGTTGAATTAGCCGGAACAGTATTCCCAATCCAGTTCCTCAGGCTGCTAGATTTCACATTCTCCGTCCCGGATGCGGTAGAAAGAATATCCGATATCACCGCTGAAGCGGTAGGATCTCCTCCCGCTCCTCTTCCGTAATACATAGTATGACCTGTCGTGTTTCCATATACACTTACTGCGTTAAATGGACCGGAAACCCATGCTAGGGGATGTTCCGTTGTAATAAATGACGGGCGGACACGGAGACAGATACCTTTCCCAATTCTACTGGCTATAGCGAGTAATTTTACCACATAGCCTAACTGGGCTGCAAAATCGGCATCCATCCGGTCCAGCGAATCTATTCCTTTTACGGATATCATGGAGGGAGAAAACACCTGTCCGAAGGCAAGTTCCGCGAGTATAAGGAGTTTCTGTGCTGAATCCATTCCAGAAACATCTAATGCAGGATCCGCTTCCGCAAGTCCGTGTTCCTGGGCTTCCTTTAATGCCTCCGGGAAATCTATCCCTTTTTGAATCATCTCTGTGAGAATATAGTTACAGGTACCGTTTACGATACCGTATAATGCCTCTATCCGGTTGGAAAGCAAACCATCCGTCAATGCTCTGATGATTGGTATACCGCCGCAGCAGCTTGCTTCGAAAGCGATTGTTGTATTCATTTTTCCGGCTAAATCGATGAGTTCCGGCCCGTATTCCGCCATAAGTGCTTTATTTGCAGTAACAACTGGTTTTTCCATTTTTAAAGCTTCCCGAACAGCTTGCAATGCTGAACCGGTTCCGCCCATAAGCTCCACTACAATGTCAGTTTTCGGATCACTTATATTCTCATGTACTGTTCGGTATAGGGAAGGTTCAATACCTGCCTTTTTGAGGGAGTCTTTGTTCCTTCCGGTTACTCCATTAATTGTAAAGGAGAGCCCGGTTTTTTCTTTTATTAAGCCGCTATCCTGGTTTAGTATTTTAAATACCTTACCGCCTACAGTACCGCACCCAAGTAATGCAATTCCCGTCGCGTTAGGGGTCTTAATGTTATTCATAAAGTGAGCGTATCCAAAACGGGAAATAAAATAAAGTGGCATTTTATGCGGAATACGCGAAAAATATACCTTCTAATTCTGAATCTGTTCCCGGAACGGGATACAGCAGTTCAGTGTCCCTGCGGAGAGTATAAAGGCGCTTTTTCTCTGCAATGGTATGTATTATTTCCTTTTCTGCAGAATTAAGATGGCTTTTCTTTTTAAGATTTATAAAACGGGACAGTCTGAATGCTGTAAGAAGAGTATTGGCGGATATACCATTCCATGGATATGCAGAAGTTCCCTTAAAAAGACCGGGATGATGCTGACGCATTATATCGGGGTTTTCAAATCCCGGGATACCCGGTACAGGATAAAACATGCTGATTCCCGAGAGTGCCGGTAGGGAATCGAGAAAGAGAAGGTTCCGCGCAATATATTCTTTTTTATCACCGGGTAATCCGCATATGAAGTATACCGTCGATGGTATTTTCTTCTTCCAAGCTGTTTCCAATAGAGATTGTAGATGAGAACTGCTGCCGGTACGGTTCTGTCCTTGGAGAATACTTTTTTTAGTTGATGCCAGGGTAAAACGGAAAGAAATAAACCCAAGCCGTATCAACTCTTCCATGGTTTCCCGTGAAAGAAGATTGTAGTCCAGACCATTTTCCGCGGAAAATGTTGTTCCGGGAAACCGGTTCCGAATCTTTTTTAATACTTTTAAGAAGTAGCCGGAGTCTATCAGAATATTATCGTCTTCGAAGTTTATATGAAGGCTGTCTCCTGATGGTATTTCCTTCAATCCCTTTAGGATATCGCCCAGGGAAGCTTTCCTGAATTCTCTGCCGTGAACTAGATGATTCGCGCAAAATCCGCACTGTTTCGGACATCCTCTGCTCAGCATTACGGAGACTTGAACCCGTCCTTTCAGTCTTCCCGCGGTGTTCCAGATAAACCTGCTGTCTGATATTTCCGGTTCCCTTTCCAGAAAGCGGGGGATCACCCTTTCAGCTCTGCCGGATAAGACTGTTCCCGGGAATTCTTTTTCGAATAGCTCGGGGAAAACAGTAACTCCTGCTCCTCCAATGAGTATTGGTCTTTTGTACGATTTCTTCAGTATTTTAGCAAAATCGATAGCTTCACCGGCATAACAATAGGAGAAAAGTGAGATGAAGACTGCATCGTAAGAATCCCGGGTAATTAGGTCACTGCATTCTGTGTAGGAGGGGCCGAAATGACGGTATTGGTTGAAAAAGGATGTGGGTCCATACTCTTTTGGGAGAATGAAAGGCTTGAGGTGATTTAGGTATATTGGAAGCTTCACAGGGGATCCGCGTTTTTTCATGTTGGGAAAAATGAATAGATCGGTTTCTATACCAAAACGGTTGAGAATAAGTTTTAGCGATACCGCACCGAGGGAGGTAAATCTATGCCGGGTATGGTAAAAATCTCTAAAGGGAGGGACAATGATGCAAACCTTACTGAGCGTAAACGAATCTCCTTATCAAGTTTCCCTCCGGGGAATATAGGAATCCTAAATGCTTATTGCCTGTTTGATCGTACTCGTAGACTATATAGTGCATTAGTTTTGCCTCTAAATCATCTTCTTCATAGAAAAAGAGCTGCACAGCCTGACCTTTTTTGTATTCTATATCATAATACCTAACCGGTTTATACTTTTCATGCTGTTCTACCCGCACTAGTTTATTTATTTTGTAAGGATCATAACGGTAAAGCCTCCGGGAAATCAATATTCCTGAAGAATCGTAAAAATCCGCTGAAACTCGTCGGTTGTACTGGTATTTGTATTTGATTGACAGGAGAAGATTTTCGTTGTTATCGTAAACGCTCTGGGTTTGGATATTTCCATTTTGATCATATTTTAGTATTTCCTTCGTTTTGACGGTACCAAAACCATATTTGGTAATTATTTCTGCCGTTGTGGAATTTTTTATTTCGGTTTCTTTTTGGGTATAATTGGATTTTGATGTAATGGTAATGCTATATATATTAATCATAACTCCGGAGTTATTTACCCCTAATACCTTAGGGAGAAGCTGGTCTTCGTAGTCGTATTCAATTTCCTGTTCTCCTAACGAGCCGGTAATGTCCCAGCGGTTAATTCTAAAATGTATTTTATTTCCTATCATGTGACTCAATACGCTTAATTGATCGTAATCACCCAAATAGAATGCCTTTGATGTTCCTGATATTATGGGCTGAATAGATGATAAAGGCAAAATCAATAAAAAACTGCATAAAATCAGCCATTTAATCTTCGCTGTCTTTTTTGAAGGCGCCGGTGTTTCCGGAAGGGACAGTAAATTCTTGATCCGTATTTCAAGGTTCTTGCCTGCCATGTATATAACACCCATAATGCATCCGGTAAGACTATACCGCGCGAAGGTTATAAGATTTTCCGCAAAAGTTATCGGTTTAACGCCGGATTTTACAACGATTTCGTCGGAGGAGTTTTCCTGTTCAAGCTGCTTGCGGGAGAGCAAAAACCATGAAGTAGGTAGAAACCAAAACAAAATACAGATTCCGTACGATATCGTCTGGGTCAGGTAGTCAAATCTCTTTATATGAGCCAATTCATGGAGAATGACGCTTCGATGGGTATCCCGGGGTAATTTAAGGGGAAAGAATATTTTTGGACGTATAACCCCATAGGTAAAAGGTTTGGAGCATCTTCCGCTTTGATAGATTCTTATTGAACGTTTTATTCCCATTGTTTTTGAGGATACCGTTACAAAATTACAGAGAACCCCGGATTGAACCGGAGACGCTGCGTGTATTATTTTTCTTACCCGATACCATCCGTAAAGGTATTTAAGAAGAAAAAGTATAATGCCCGTTAACCAGATAAAGAGGATAATACTGATTGTGCTTAACTTGATGGACGGGTTAACCATCGATACCGGCTGATCAACAGGCCGGGTCGGATTAGAGGGACTTAACTTTGTCTCAGATGTAATTCGTTCCGGGGGCGGAATTAAATAAGATGATCCTTCACTCTTGGTAATTGGTATACGCATTTCCGGCATTATTCGGGAGACGAGGGGAATTATTAGAAAACTCAGGATTAGCAAAAACCAGATAGCATGCTTTAGCTTTGAGGACGGTTTATTACACTTCAGTATCAGGGATATAAAAACTGTAAGGATTGTTACCAGAACAGATATTAAAATAAGCGAGCTTATTAAACGAGAAGAAATAAAATTTAATATTCCGGCATACGGCAATCCCATCTGAATTGCATCCCCTTTTTTTAAAGCCGGTTTTTAATACAGGATGTAGTCTAACAGACGCTCCTTGATATGTCAAATAAAAAAATATATCGGCAGCAATTCCCGACAATTTCGTAAGAGAGAAAGAGTCACTTTTCTATTTTTTCTATCCTATCAGATTCAAGAGACCGGTCGACGGCTTCAAGAACCTGTACGGGTTTCAGTATCTCTTCATGAGGCACAGGCTCTGCTCCCGTTTTAAACATCCTGGTAAAGGTTTTTACACCGGAGAGATACGGATTTTCATCAAAAATGACTGATTTATAGATGAGTCCCCGGCCGCTCAAGGCTGATATCCCGAAGGTTTTTATCCCTTCCTTGATTAAATTCATTGTGACTATTTTGCCTTGAGGATAAAAAATTTCTACTACCGCATTCTCTCCGTTCTTTGTGACATGTACCTTTTCAGGATCATAACCGAAGGCATGCAGAATCAAATCCACCTGGTGTATACCGTAGAAAAATACTCCTCCCCATTGGCTCTGTAAGTCACAGGGACCGTAGGTTGACCCGGCCAGAATATCTTTAGCCTGTTCTTTTTCTTTAAGAAAATCGGAAAAGGTCTCCTGATGCGGAAGGACGCTGAAACTGGTTACGGGGGCGTTATTTTCTCTTGCTGTTTTGAGGAATTCCTTCCCTTTTTTACTGTTATAGCAGAAGGGCTTATCGATGAATGTGGGGATTCCTTCCTTGATAAACGGCGCAGCTGCATCGAGATGGTATTTGGGATGCCGGTGGTCTACGATGAGTGCTTCGATTTTCCCAAGCATTTCCGCGGGTTCCTGAACAATGTTGGGAATACTGCCCGTTTCGGCTGTTTTCGCGGCGAATTCTTCGGTCTCACCCCATATATAATCAACACTGAATCCCTCCACCTTTTTTTCTACATTGATGGTCTTAGCGATATGCGCTGCGTGACTGTTTTCTGCTCCGATTATGCCGATAATCATATAATCCCCCATATTAACGATAATATGTAATGAAGTATAACCAATTCTTTAACGATTATCAATTACCAGGATATAAAATGGGAATCCCAGAAACCCGCCATCACTTGTATAAGCCGGAGGCTCCGTATAAGATGGATAAGTATATTTAGGAGAGGTGATAATGACACCAAGGGAAATAATACTAGGAAATATAGAAAACACCGGGGCCGATAGAATCGGTCTCAGCTTTAAAAACGAGCCGGGAAGGATAAACGATTTTACCGGCGCGGGTTGTGAACACGGTATCCGGATAAAAGAATGGGAAGAAGGTCTCATGGAATACTACACCGATATCTGGGGTAATGTGTGGCATCGGATGAAGGGGAAATCCAAAGGGGGTGAGGTATGTAAACCCATCATCCCCGATTGGAAAGACCTGGACACCCTGGAATTACCTGATTTGGACAATCCGGCATATTTTGAAAATGCCCGTATACTGGGTTCCTCCAATACGGATCTTTTCAAGCTCGGATGGATGCCCGGATGGCCTTTTGCAACCTGCCGCTACATGCGGAAGATGGAGGTTTATTTTACGGACCTTGTACTGGAGCGGGAACGTATTGATGTGCTGCATGACAGAGTAACCACACTTCTGGAAGGGGTTATCGAGCAGTACGGAAAAGCTGGAATGGACGGTGTCATGTACTGTGAGGATTTAGGTGTTCAGGACCGGCTTTTAATGGGACCTGAGATGTGGCGGGATATCTTTCGGCCGCTTTATGAGAGGCTGACAGGAAAAGCTCATCAGTACGGTATGAAGGTGATCATGCACTCCTGCGGATACAACTGGGATATCATCGACGATCTTTGTTCGGCCGGAGTCAATTGCCTGCAGTTCGATCAGCCTGCAATATATGACATGCCCGCACTGGCAGAGAAACTTAAAAAACATGGGGTCGGGTTGTTTTCTCCCTGCGATATCCAGCAGGTCCTCCCTAAAGGTGATAAAGATTTGGTTAAACGGGAGACCCGGCGGCTGGTGGAAACATTCCGCGGCGGATTTATCGCAAAGGATTATACCGATCTGAACGGCATCGGCGTGGATATAGAGTCCGACCGGACGGCGTACCGCACCTTCGTGGAAACCGGGGCGCCGCGGCTGGCGGAGACCATAAGATAAAGAGTTGGAGGTTATTATGAAGCAACTGAAGGTAGGAATAATAGGATTCGGCAGGAGCGGCAGAAATATCCATACCGCGCATTTCCTTAAGGACACGGAACGGTTTAAAATAACCGCGGTGACCGATAAACTGGAGGACCGTAAAGAACGGGCAGAACGGGAAACGGGCTGCAAATCTTATGATGATTATCACGACTTTTTCAATTTAGATCTGGATTT
This sequence comes from uncultured Spirochaetales bacterium, assembly GCA_964618265.1. GTDB lineage: Bacteria > Spirochaetota > Spirochaetia > CAYLLE01 > CAYLLE01 > CAYLLE01. The sequence continues at coordinate 30,000 of CAZUAE010000033.1, forward strand.
AATTGTAAATGCCACGCCCAGCCATCTTCACGTTCCGGTAACTGAGGATATCCTTAAGGCCGGTTACAACTGTGTGACGGAAAAACCCCTTGCCCAGCGCGCAAAGGATGTGGACAAGCTCATTGCCCGGGCGGAAAAATCCGGTGTTATGTTTACGGTGTTCCAGCAGTCCCGGTTTGCCCCCTATTTCCGGAAGGTTAAAGAGGTCATAGATTCCGGGGTGCTCGGGAGAATAGCTCAGATATCCATTGCGTTTAACGGCTTCAGCCGGCGTTACGATTGGCAGACGATCCGGGAGTTCATGGGGGGCAGTCTCCTCAATACCGGACCCCATCCATTAGACCAGGCGCTGCAGTTTTTCGGGACCGATGTGATGCCGCAGGTTTATTGCCACATGGACCGGGTGAATACCGCGGGGGACGCGGAAGACCACGTGGCGATGATGCTCCGCGGGGAAGGAAGGCCCCTTATCTATCTGGAGCTGTCCTCATCGAGCATATTCCCGGTACACACATACCGGGTATACGGAACCTTCGGAAGCCTCCAGGGAAACATGAAACGGATGGAATGGAAATATTTTGATCCCTCCAAGCATGTACAGCCCCAATTGGTCCGGGGGCCCTTGATGGATGCCGAGGGGCTCCCTATTTATCCTTCGGAACAGCTTGAATGGACGGAAGAATCCTGGCAGGTTCCGTCTGATCAGGAAAACCTGTTCGGAACTATCAGTAAGAGTTATTACGATATGATCTATTCCCATTTAACAGAAGGTATGCCCTTAGAGGTAACACCCCAACAGGTAAGGAGACAGGCGGAGGTAATCGAGGAGTGCCAGCGGCAGAACCCTTCGATTTATTCATAATGAGCAGCCGAAAATATACCGGTAAATATCTGAATCGGGTCGCCTTCCCCTTAGGCGGTATGGGCGCCGGCATGGTATGCCTGGAAGGAACCGGAGCACTGTCTCACGTTTCGGTCCGCCACAGGCCTGAGGTGTATAACGAGCCTGTGATTTTTGCCGCGGTAACAGCAGGCTCCGGAAAAGACACGGCGGCCCGGGTGATAGAAGGTCCCGTTCCCGACTGGAAGATCTTCGGCAGCTCCGGGACGGGAAACGGTGCCAGGGGCACAACCTACGGGCTTCCCCGGTTTAGGGACGCGGAGTTTTCTTCCGCGTTTCCGTTCGCTGAGGTGAACCTTGCTGACGGCGATTTGCCTCTGGATGTAACGGTTACCGGATGGAGTCCTTTTACTCCCGGTAATCCCGACGATTCCTCTCTGCCTGCGGCTGCGTTGGAGTATACTTTTGCCAACAAAAGTAACGGGATGCTGCCGGTTATGTTTTCCCTCCATTCGGAAAACTTTATGACGAAAGGTGACGGCCGCAAGCGGGTATGTGCTGTCGATTCCGGTTTCATTCTGGAGCAGGACGGAACGGATGAAGTACCGCAGGATGCCGGGGCTTTTTCTTTCACCGTGCCGGGACAGCGGGTGATAACGGATACCGCCTGGTTTCGGGGCGGCTGGTTCGATTCCCTTACCATGGTGTGGCGCGCCGCAGCTTCCGGAAATGCCGCGGAAAAGGGGGACATCACTTCCGGAGATCCCAGTCCCGGCGGAAGTCTCTATGTGTCTTTTGAGCTGGGGATCGGAGAATCTTTCACCGTCCCCCTGCTTTTGTCCTGGTACGTCCCTCAGTCCGATATCCGGGCGGGTAATCCTGTAGAGGAATGCTGTTCCTCCGGGCCCGGATATACACCGTTCTATACTTCTAAGTTTGCCGGGATCGAAGCTGTTACCGCATACTGGACGGACTCGTATCAGAAACTTAAAGGAGAAAGCAAAACGTTTTCCCATTGTTTCTTCGACACCACCCTTCCGAAAGAGGTGGTGGATGCAATAGAAGCAAATTTGACTATTTTGAAGTCTCCCACCGTCCTCCGTCAATCGGACGGACGGCTCTGGTGCTGGGAAGGATGCTGTGATGAGCGTGGCTGCTGCTACGGAAGCTGTACCCATGTGTGGAATTACGCGCAGGCCATTCCGCATCTGTTCCCATCCCTGGAGCGTACGCTCCGGGAAACTGAGTTCGGTCCTTCGCAGAACGAGGAGGGGCATCAGAATATGCGTACCGCTCTGCCTATTGCCGATGCGGTTCACGACTTCCACGCCGCTTCGGACGGTCAGCTGGGAGGAATCATGAAGGCCTACCGGGAGTGGCGGATAAGCGGTGATGGAGAATGGCTTCGGTCCCTCTGGCCGAGGATTAAACAGAGTCTCGGTTACTGTATAGAAACCTGGGACCCGAATCACACCGGCGTGCTTTCCGAACCGCATCATAACACCTACGACATAGAGTTCTGGGGGCCCGACGGCATGTGTTCCAGTTTTTACCTGGGAGCTCTCCGGGCTGCTTCCCGGATGGCGGAGGAAACCGGAGATGATCATGCCCTTTACGATGAACTCTACCAAAGAGGAATCCGCTGCCTGGAAGAAAACCTGTTCAACGGGGAGTACTTTTTTCAGGACATTCAGGTGGAGAACCTTGAAGCTCCCAACCCGCTGGAGGACGAGAAGACCTTAAGCGCATACTCGCCGGAAGCCCGGGATCTTTTCCTTAAAGAAGGACCTAAATACCAGTACGGCACCGGCTGTCTTTCCGACGGAATCATCGGCGTCTGGATGTCCCGGGTCTGCGGCTTGGGCAGCTTCGGGGACGGAGAGAAGGTGCGGAGTCACCTGAAGTCGGTGTACCGCTACAACTACCGGAGGGACCTTCACGGTCACGCGAATCCCCAACGGCCAGCGTATGCCCTGGGTTCGGAAGGAGGCCTCCTCCTCTGTTCCTGGCCTAAGGGGGGCGCCCTTTCCCTCCCCTTTCCCTACAGCAACGAAGTGTGGACCGGGATTGAATATCAGGCTGCCGCTCATCTGACAATGGAAGGCTTTGCCGAGGAGGGGCTGGATATCGTCAGAACGTGCCGGGACCGGTACGACGGCTCGGTAAGGAACCCCTATAACGAATACGAGTGCGGACACTGGTACGCCCGGGCCATGGCATCCTATTCGCTGATCCAGGCCTACAGCGGCGCCCGCTACGACGCGGTAGAAAAGGTGCTCTGTCTGGACCCGGTGACCCCGGGGGACTTCCGGGTGTTCCTGTCTACGGAAACGGGATACGGTACAACCGGGGTCCGGGAGGGTGAGCCTTTTCTGGATGTGAGGATGGGGAACATACCGGTTAAGGAGATCAGGCTGCAGAAACGGTAAGGCTTCTGCCTGCTGATCAGCATTCTATTCCTTCCCGGGATATCCACCGTATCC
>CAZUAE010000033.1:33423-35941 GCA_964618265.1 uncultured Spirochaetales bacterium
GAAGTGTCTATAAGCCAACTTCCGCCATTATTTTCTTCAGGTACCCGATATCCTCCCGGGCAAACCATTCCCGATCACCGGGACGGGGGCTTTCGATGCCCACAGGCCCGTCATAGCCGATTCCCTTAAGGAGCTTAAGAAATTCCCGGTTGTTGATGACTCCGTCTCCTAAAGCTGTCTTGATGGGTGCGCCGCCGGGAACGGGAATGCTGTTTTTCAGGTGGACATACTTGATGCGGTCCTTCAGCATTGATACGGTATCGGGCAGCGGAGGGGAACCGGGAATGTTTAGAATGTTCCCGTAGTCCAGGTTGACTCCCACGGCATCGCTTCCGACGGCTTTGACTAATCGGAGTGCGGCATCCGGAGTATCGTGCAGATACACTCCGTGGGTCTCGAAGGCCAGAGTAATCCCTTTCTCTTCCGCCATGGCCGCCAGCTTCTTCATGTTCTCTACAGCCCAATTGAACTGCTCATCATCCGCGAGAAACGAACCATGTGCACTAAACTGCCGGTAGGGAATATCCTTCCCGGGATTGAGCACCGGTCCCACGAGGATGTTACAGACCGAAAGATCGAAGGTGTCCGATGCGGCGGTGTAGAACTCCTTTGCTTCTTCTAGTTGAGCGTTACGCACCTCCGGATCCCGGCTGGTAAAGTCGAACCCGGGTCCGCCGAAGAGGACTGATTTAAGGCCGGATTCCTTAAAGGACCGGGCTATTATTTCCAGATACTCCTTGAGGTCCAGGCGGCCTGAAGTGTCCTTCCGGCGGAACTCCACCGCGTCAAAACCCCATGAAGCGGCCTTGCCGCACACCGCGGCAAGGTCCTGTCCCTGTTCCATGTAGTTTATATGCATCACTATATTTGCTGACATTGTAACCTCCTATCGAAACTGGAAGGAGTGCCATGATCCCATGGTTTCAGGATCCCCGGGATCGTCCTTCATCAGTTCTTTGTAATTCTCCGCGGCCTTGCGGTAAGCAGCGGCGTGCTGCTCGATCTCTTCCTTCCGGAAGTGCTTGAACCAGGGGATACTGTAGAGGGTTTTCCCGATGGTTTCAGCAACGGGGAGTGTCCCTTCCGGCTGACGGAGGTCCCTGTCTGAGTTCGCTATCCTGGTGGGCTTTCCGTGTCCGTATACATCCAGAGTATTGAAGAGGGGATGCATATGGAGCGGTAGATTTGCTCCGGGGCTGCATTTTGATCCTTCAGCATTCACTGCTTCCGCAAAACGGGTAAGGGATAGTCCGCCGAGTTCTTCCTTTTTATACTTTCCCTTTGCAGCGTACCATCCTCCCATAGTGGAGCCGGATTCCTTCGGCGGCCGGTGGTCTTTAAGACCCGGAACGTCTTCCAGCAGGTCCCAGAAGTAGTTCATGGCGTCCTGTATTTCCTGCATCCGCTTGTTGTAGTATTTCAGCTGCACCCGGGCTACCGCGCTGGAGAGCTGGTGAACCCGGTACTTGTAGCCCCCCATGGGGAGTCCCGCGTAGGGCTTAAGGTTCTCTGTTTCGATGAAACTGGGGGTAAACCGGTCGTAGTGACCGAAGGCAATGGCTCGGTCGTAGATTTCCCGGTTATCCGTCACGAAAGCTCCCATCTCTCCCGTGGGGAAAGACTTTCCGCTCATCATGGACATGGCGGCAACTTCTCCAAAGGTCCCGGTAAGTCTTCCCTTGTAGAGTCCGCCGTGGGCGTGGGATACATCCTCGATTACTGGTATTCCGTGTTTGTTGGCGATGTCCATGATGGGATCCATATCGGCGGGATGACCGGTGAAATGGACTACCACGATGGCTTTGGTTTTCGGGCTGATCCGGTTTTCGATGTCGTTAGGTTCGATGCAGAGGCTGTCAGGGTTGATGTCGGCAAACACCACTGTGCCGCCCAGGGAATAGACGGGCAGACAGGATGCCCAGTAGGTAATGCTGGGGCAGATGATCTCGTCTCCCACACCGATTTTAAGACCGAACATGGCCGCCTGCAAGGCCGCGGTTCCGTTGTGAAAACCCAGGGCGTATTCCCGCTTCTGCCACTCCGCGAATTCCGTCTCGAATTTCTTGGTGACGTCGGTGGAGGACATCCCTCCCCGGCGTAAAACTTCCAGGACCGCGTCTTCGTCTTCCTGTGTGATAATAGGCCAGTCAAAGATGTCTTGTTCATCGGTGGTTACGGCTTTTTTGCCGCCGAAAAGTGCTAATTCAGGCATAAGGCTCCTCCTTGATGTGCTTCGGTTAGCATATACTATTTGGCCGGAAGGTTAAATAGTGTGTGAAAATGCCCCCCCTTATTTAAAGGCAATACCCCCGCTTAGCATAGACACTGTCTACACATCTTCTTCATTGAATGGGGGCTTTTTCCGGGAGTCCCGCTTCGCTGCCAGGCTCTCCGCTCCTACTCCTCGCCGCCGCGGCACAACCCCTGCAGCCCTTCCCGCAGCCGGTGCCGTCTCAAGTCAACCGGTGCTCCTCCGGAGTACCGGGCCGCTTACAGGCTCACTCCAGCAATTTCCGGT
>CAZUAE010000034.1:0-35755 GCA_964618265.1 uncultured Spirochaetales bacterium
TGAGTACGCCATCAATCCCGGTCCCCTTCGGATGATTCGGCAGGAACTCAAACCGTTTCTCCCGAAGGACCGGGGAATACGGGTAGAGATAAGGGTGCCGATGGGGGAAGAGGTCGCGCAAAAGACTTGGAACCCCCGGTTGGGGATTGAGGGAGGAATCTCCATCATCGGGAACAGCGGAGTAGTGGAGCCAAAATCGTCTTCGGCTTTTAAAGCATCCCTTTCCTCATTTGTACGGGCTGCGGTAAAACAGGGGAAGCAGAGTCTTATCGTAACTCCCGGTTATGTGGGGGAGAAATTTCTTTTTTCCGGGCAAAAAGTCCCCCGGGAATCGGTAATTACAGTGGCGGATCATATAGGATTCACTGTGATCGAAGGAGTAAAACGCGGATTAAGCAAAATCGTTATCGCCGGTCATATCGGGAAAACGGTAAAACTCGCCGCGGGTATTTTTGATACCCACAGCAAGTACGGTGATGCCCGCTTGGAAACACTCGCTGCCTGGGCGGCTTGGGCAGGGGCTGATCAGCAGCTGATCCGGTCGATCATGGAATGCCGGCTCGCGGAGCAGGCTTCGGCCCTTCTCCTGGATGCTGGATACGGACAGGTATTTGACCGAATAGCGGAAAAGGGGGCTGAGCGGCTTGCCAAGCTGGCGGAAGGAAAGCTTGAAATAGGAATTATCGTACTTGCGTTAAACGGGTCCGTTTTAGGCGCGTATCCTGAAATATTAAAAGAGGAATCGGGATGGAAAAATTTTATGTATTAGGGATGGGTCCCGGGCATCCGGATTATCTTACGTCACAGGCGAAACACGCGCTGCAGGAGGCGGAGATCCTGATAGGCGCGGAAAGACATCTATCGGCATACCGGGATTTATTCGGAATGCAGTCCGGGGTGGAAAAGGAACTTATTCCCCTCAGAGGCAAATTCCGGGATACCCTGAAAACCATACATGCGAAACGGAAAAAGGGTAAAGTAGCGGTACTGGTATCGGGCGATCCCTGTCTGTACAGCTATCTTAAACTCATCGCAAGCCGCTTCTCCAAGGACGATTTTACCGTCATACCGGGAATTTCAAGTTTACAGCTCGCGTTGGCCTGTTTGGGGATGTCAGCCCAGGACGTCCGGGTAATGAGTCTACACGGCCGCTCTCCTGAGGATTTCCGGGCGGTATTGGGGGATGAGACTCCTGTTGTGGTATTTACCGACCGGGAACACAACCCCGCCTGGATCGGTGAGGAACTCAAGGCTGCGGGATTAGGAAGCCGACGCCTTTGGATCGGGGAGCGGCTTAGCTATCCCGATGAGCGGATACGGATAATTTCTGCCTCGGAAGCTGCTTGTGAGACTGTCACATATAAAGAAAAGGAGGGACTCCTGTGTCTCGTCGTGATCCTGTAACAAGAAATTGTACTGTGTACGGAGTGGGTCTCGGTCCTGGTGATCCGGGCCTCATTACCCTTAAAGCCGCGGAAGCGGTAAACAACGCGGATTGTGTCTTTTTTCCGGTAGCCAGGGGAGGAGCCCATGCCCGGGCGCATGAAATTGTTGAAGCTGCCGGGTTGACACCGAAACGCATGCGGTCACTGATCTTTCCCATGACGAAATCGGATAAAGCCTTAGAAGATGCATGGGCACGGGCTGCCGAGGCTGTGGGAATGGAACTAACCGATGGAGAAACGGGAGTATTTATCACTCTGGGAGACACGGGAATCTACAGTACCTGGTCGTATCTGCGGCGGGCTCTGGGACAGCTTATGCCTCCCATCCCGACCGCAACAATTGCCGGAGTGCCTGCTTTTGCCGCGGCAGCAGCGGAATTGGACAGCGACTTGGTTCTTAAGCAGGACAAAATGCTGCTGGCACCGTGCCCCGAAAACCGGGAAGATTTTTTTGCCCAGTATCAAAGCTGTGACACCCTGGTGTATTACAAGATCGGTAGGTGCTTTGATGAACTGAAAGCGTGGGTTCAAACGCTGGCATCGATGCCGGAAATTCTGTTCGCCTCCAGGGTGGGCAGCAAAGACCAGATACTCAGCCGGAGGATACCCGATGATACTCAGGAAGTTTCCGGGGCTTTGTCCCTGTTGATTCTTAAAAAAGGGCGGGCGGCGGAAAGGGAGGATGAAGCATGAAAGTTTATTTTATCGGTGCCGGTCCGGGGGACCCGGATCTTATTACTGTGCGCGGGGCTGACCTTGTGAGCCGCGCGGATATCATTATCTATGCCGGGTCATTGGTCAATCCCGCGCTATTGGAACGGGCAAAACCCGAAGCCGATATTTATAATTCAGCCTCCATGAACTTGGAGGAGGTCTGCAAACTGTACCGGGAAAACGCCGACTCTTCGGGAATTATCGCCCGGCTCCATACCGGCGATCCCTCTCTGTACGGGGCGGTGCAGGAGCAGTTTGACTTTTGCCGGGACAATAATATTCCTTTCGAGGTGGTTCCCGGAGTCAGCTCCATGGCAGCAGCCTGTGCGAATCTTCGGCAGGAGCTGACCCTACCGGGAATAAGCCAAAGTGTTATCGTTTCCCGAAACGCGGGGAGGACAGGTGTCCCGGAAGGGGAAGAGTTGGAACAACTTGGCCGATTCAGGACCAGTATGGTCCTCTTCCTCTCAGTTCAAGCCATACGTGAGGTTTGTGGAAAACTCGTTCCCCATTACGGTCGGGAGTGTCCCGTCGCCGTGGTGTACCGGGTTACCTGGCCTGAAGAGCGGATCATCCGCGGCACCCTGGGTGATATTGCGAATCAGGTTGAAGAGGCCGGTATTTCCCGGCAGGCTTTGATTTTCGTCGGTCGGGTTCTGGATGCCCGGCTGGAACAAGCAGAACAGAATGGTGCCGCGGCGGTATACCGCCGATCGAAACTGTACGATCCCGGTTTTAGTCACGGTTTCAGGAAAGTAAAGTCATGAAGACCGCGGTAATAACTCTGAGTGATTCCGGAACCCGGGCGGCTGAACTCCTGATAGCTTCCTCTGCGGGCTGGACGCACGTGCCCCTGAAACAGAAAGGCGGATTGCGGAGGCTCGTGCGGGAAGCGTTCACCCAATACGACGGACTGGTGTTTGTCATGGCCTGTGGAATCGCGGTCAGGATGATAGCGGAATTGATTCAGGACAAATATCACGATCCTGCTATTGTGGTGGTTGATGATGCCTGGAGACATGCGGTAAGTATCCTCTCCGGACATGAGGGCGGCGCTAACGAACTGACTTACCAAGTATCCGCAGTCCTCGGATGTGAATCCGTAGTGAGTACCGCCAGCGAGGTCAACAAAGACCTTGTTCTGGGTATCGGCTGCCGCAGAAATTTGACAGCGGAAGAAATAATCAGCAGTACGGAGGAGTTTGCCCGGACTGAAAAAATTGACCCGAACCGGATCCGGATTGCGGCGACGATAAACCTAAAGAAGAGAGATACCGGACTCAGACAAGCGATGCAAAAACTGTCGCTGCCCTTGGTCTTTATTCCGGAAGCGCGCATCAATAGTACTCCCGCCGAATTTACTGAGTCGGCCGCGTCCATGCGGCAGATTGGAGTAAAAGCGGTTGCTGAACCCTGCGCCTTATTGGCAGGACGGAATGCGGATCTGATAATACCGAAACGTATTCACGGATCGGTGACCTTCGCCCTGGTGCGGGAAAAGCTGCATGTAGAGGAGAAACAAAATGGCTAAACTGTGGATAGTAGGTACGGGGCCGGGAGATTCTGATTATATAGCACCCCGGGTACGACAGGTGATCCTGGACTCGGAACTGGTGGTGGGTTACCGTCCTTATCTCAGCCGGATCAGTGAGCTTATTTCAGGTAAGGAAACGTACGGAAGCGGAATGCGTTCGGAGATAGACCGGGCGCGGTGTGCCCTTGAAGGATTCCGTTCGGGCAGGAAGGTGAGCCTTGTTTCCGGAGGAGATGCAGGTATTTACGGAATGGCAGGTTTGGTTTTGGAACTGCTAAGCGATGGGGAATGCAATAGCCGTGATGTGGAAATTATACCCGGAATCACCGCGGCTTCCGCGGCCGGTGCGGTGGTAGGGGCCCCTTTGACCAACGATTTCTGTGCCGTTTCTTTAAGTGATTACCTAACCCCCAGGGAAGTTATACGGTTAAGACTCCGGCATGCCGCTGAAGGAGATTTTGTTACCGTGCTCTATAATGCTCGAAGTACAAAACGGGAAGATCTCTTTAAGGAGGCTTTGGAACTCTTCAACCGACAGCGTGGTCCTGACTGTCCGGCAGCAGTGGTTACAAACGCGTTTCGGCCGGAGCAATCCTCGTTGGTTTTACCCGTCAATGAGCTGTTGGTCCGTGTGGATGAAGTTGCTATGCAATCCACCGTGATAATCGGCAATTCGGAGACATACCTCCGGGGAAGGTGGCTTATCACCCCCCGGGGATATGCTGCTGCAAAAAATAAGGAGCCCCAATGAGCAGCATTTCTGAGTATCTTTTTGAAAAACTATTGGATTATACTTGACCCTGCTATGGTTTGATGATAGCTTGATTTGAAGTAACAATTCCAGGTGGCCGGAAACGGCAGAATAGTGAAGCAGGTGAGAATCCTGCACTCATCCGGAGCTGTATGCGGGGATGAACGCGTCACCGTCTAAGAGTCGAAGGAGGCTGTAGGCGGCAAGTCACTGTAATCCATGCGGTTATGGGAAGGCGGCGCAAGTAAGATGATCCGTAAGTCAGAAGACCTGCCTGGGATTCCTACAGTATTGGAGCCGAAGGAACGCAACGGCACGATACCGCACGCCTAAAAACCGTCGCAAGGAATCCTTACACCGGTCCTCCGTTGGAAAACACAGGAGGATGCGATGAGTCGTTATGTCAAAATTTTAGCGAGAGTCTCTTTGACGGGATGCCTGTTGGCATTTTTTTCGGCAGGATTACTCTTTGCCGGGGGAACCCAGGAAAATCAGGATGTCGCCCTTGAAGAGGCAAAATCCGCCCTTGCCGTTTTAGATGAAACCGAAACCACGGTTACGTTTAAAGAAGCTGACGGCAATATAGTTGAAATCCCAAAAAACCCGAAACGGGTTGCAACATGCTACAATTCTCTGCTGGACCTCTGGGATATCGCCGGAGGAGAAGCAATCTGCAGAGTTAAAGGCTCTACCAATGTTCCCGAAAAGGCGAAGGATCTTCCAATTATCGGAAGTATCGGAACCCTGAATATAGAATTGATAATGGAATTGGAACCGGATTTTATCATTTTCTATAACGGCGACCATCAGAAAGAGGTGCGGGAAATATTCAACGCTGAAGGTATTCCGTCCGTGATGATAGACTACGACACCTATGATGATTACCGGGTTGCTTTGGATTTTTTTACCAGGGTAACCGGCAAACGGGATATCTATGCGGATGAAATCATCCCAACCCAGAAACAGTTTCAGCATATTGTCAATCAAGCGCCGGAAGAAGAGACTCCCAAGGTTTGTATACTTTTTTCCTCAACCCGCTACGTAAAGGTGGAGACACAAAAAACCAATATTGGTGATTTCTGTAAGCGTCTGAACGCAAAAAACATCTACGAAGAAAATACCATCGAAGGGGCTACCCGTGTGGAACTGAGCCTTGAATACATTGTGGAACAGGACCCTGATGTTATATTTGTTACCACCATGGGGGACGTGGAGAAATGCAAAGCCCGGGTTGAGGCCGATATAACATCCAACGATATCTGGGGTGATTTGAGAGCTGTCAAAAACGGCCGTTTTCATTATCTGGACAAGTCCTACTCCATCTATAAGCCGAACCGGTTTTATCCGGAAGCAATAAAGACCGTGGCGGAACTGCTTTATCCTGATATGGAATTCGAAATGTTGGAAACAAGCAGCGAATAATAACCTGGAACATCAGAAGATATGGCTGCTTAGATGAAAACTCCAAAAGAAATTCGGACCTTAAAAGGATACCGATTAACAGTTCTGGTGATATTTCTGGCGGTACTCGGAGGGGCATTATTCCTCTCCGTGGCCGTCGGGTCCACAGAGCTTTCACTTAAAGAAGTATTCCGTTACTTGTTCATTGATACGGATACAACGAAGCACAAGATTCTGTTAAAAATCCGCGTGCCCCGGACCATAACGGCCGCCTTGGTTGGATGGTGTCTGGCTTTGGCGGGATGCCTTCTTCAGGGTATAATGCGGAATCCTTTGGCTTCTCCCAATATCATCGGTGTTTCCGCAGGCGCAGGGTTAGCGGCGGTGACTATCTTTATACTGTTTCCCAGTTTTTATTATCTGGTTACGCCAATGGCTTTTATAGGTGCCTTTGGGACAACATTAATTGTATACACATTGGCCTGGAAAGGAGGCGCCAGTCCCTTGCGATTGGTCCTTTCCGGAATTGCCGTTGCCGCGTTTCTCGGCGCCGGCAGTAACGCCCTTATGATTTTTTTCCCGGACCGGGTACAAAACGTGATTGGCTTTATGGTGGGAAGTCTGTCGGCAATTACCTGGCAAAACGTCAACGGTCTGTGGCCGTATGCCCTTGTGGGATTCGCCCTTTCAAGTGTTTTGGGCAATCAGCTGAATATTCTCCTGTTGGGGGATGAAACGGCGGTTAGTCTCGGACTAAAGGTCGAGCGGACTCGGATGTTTTTTATTATTATAGCTTCCCTGCTGGCGGCTTCCGCGGTGAGTATCGTGGGCCTTCTTGGTTTTGTTGGGCTTATTGTGCCCCATTTGGCGCGCCTTATCATCGGTAATAATGCCCGGTACCTTATACCCGGATCAGCCCTTCTGGGCGCTATTGTGGTGGTTCTCTGTGATACCATCGGCAGATTTATAATTCGTCCCTTGGAACTGCCGGTGGGTATTATCATGGCAGTTCTTGGGGCTCCGTTTTTTCTTTATCTGCTAAGACGGGGAGGAGTTCGACGTGGTGGTAATTGATGCAAAAAACGTTAAGCTGAGTTATGGAGAAAGTGTCGTTATTCAGGACATATCGATGCAGGTTCCGAAAGGCGGGTTTGTTTCGGTGATCGGACCAAACGGTTGTGGCAAGTCTACTTTTCTCAAGGCCATTTCCCGCAATTTGAAGCCGGCATCAGGGGAGGTTTTCATTGAAGGGAAATCGGTGCGGAGTTACGATACCCGGGTTCTCTCAAGGAAAATGGCCTTCCTGGCCCAGTCTCCCCACGTGCCCGAACAGTTTTCGGTCCGGGAGCTGGTCAGTTACGGAAGATTCCCCTACACCCATTGGCTGGGGACTTTAAGGCCCCATGATTATGACATAATCGACTGGGCTATGGAGATGACGGAAACAACAAAGTTTGCCGAAAGAGAGATGGTGCATCTATCCGGAGGCGAACGGCAGCGTGTTTGGATCGCCATGGCATTAGCACAAGAAGCGGATATCCTCCTGCTTGATGAACCAACCACCTATTTGGATATCGCCCATCAGTTTCAAACCCTGGAGCTGATCTATAGGCTTCACCGGGAGATGAAAAAAACCGTCTTGATGGTGCTGCACGATCTCAACCAGGCCGCAAGGTATTCAGAGAAACTGTTTGTAATGAAGCAGGGAGATCTGGTGGCGGAAGGTCCTCCCGCTGATATTATTCGTGAAGATATTCTGCGTCAGGTGTTTTCCATTGACACCAAGGTGATTTGGGATGATGTTAACGATTGTCCCTATTTTATACCCCTCAGGGGAATCGAGGCGGGAAAACTATAATGGCTGAAAATCTGATCTTGCAGCTGAATAAGCTCAACAAAATATATCCGGGCGGAACCCACGCGGTAATCGATCTGGACTATACAATTCCCAGCGGCGCTCTTTTTGCTCTTCTAGGTCCCAATGGAGCGGGAAAGTCAACTATGCTGGGGATGATTTGCGGTCTCAGGATCCCCACCAGCGGAAAAATAGCGTTCGCGGGTATTCCGGTTAAGAAATCAGCTTGTTTCTTTCGATCTAAAATCGGAGTAGTGTCGCAGCACGCGAACCTTGAACTCGATCTTTCAGGATATCAGAACCTTTATGTTCACGGACTCCTCTATGATATGCCGAGGGGTATCCGGAACTCACGGATCGCTTCGCTGCTGGCACTGGCAAACCTAGAAAAAGCAAAAGACAATCCCGTCCGATCTTATTCCGGCGGTATGAAACGAAAGCTTCAGATAATCCGTGCCCTGCTTCATGATCCTGTGCTTCTCATTCTTGATGAACCGACCGTAGGACTTGATCCTGCCAGCCGTGAGGCGATTTGGGATATGGTTCTTGATCTTAACCGTAACGGAAAGACCGTTCTATTCTCTACCCATTACATGGAGGAAGCCCAGCGTTATGCCCAGGAGGTGTCCATTATACACCAGGGGATCATAATCCAGCGGGGAGCACCGCATACACTTATCCGTGAATTGGGGGAATGGTGCCGAATTTCCTACGGCAACGGGGAAAAAGATATCGAGTATTTTCAAACCCGAGAGGACGCGGTTAAAAAAGCGAAGCTAGACGGCAGGGAACTCATCGTCCGCAGGACCACACTGGAAGATGTTTTTATTTCCCTTACCGGAAAGGAGTTAAAATAGGATGGCTTTACCTGTTCAAAAAGGTCAGACTGAGGTGTCCTGGAGTTCGAGTATGAACAAGGGGAAGGCGGATTTTAGGGCCGTTCTTCGGACGCTTTGGGCGGTATATTACCGAGGATTGATAATTCTTTACCTTCGTCTCGGTAAAAACGTCGTTTCTTTTTTCCTTTCCCCATCGTTATACGCCTTGGCGTTCGGCTGGGGCGTAGGAAGGAACATTCAGGTAGAGGGAGTTCCCTATCTAGCCTTTATGCTGCCGGGGCTTCTGGCCCTTTCCGGAATGACCCAGAGTTTCAGCATAGCCACGGAAATAAATATTGCCCGTTTTCTCAGTCACTTTTTTGAGGAGTATCTTCTCTCCCCGGCAAAAAACTATATCGTTGTGCTGGGAAATGTTCTGTATGGGGTGACCAAGGGCATAGGCAGTTTTTTGGCGGTACTGGTCATCAGTTTTGTTTTCGGGGTTGGACCCCGGGGTGGAGCCGGACTTATTATTCCGGTGCTGCTTAATTCCTTTATGTTTGCTTCTCTGGGAGTTTGGATCGCATTGACAGTCAGGAGTCATCGGGATATGACCTCCTTCATGTCCTTTGTGATTACCCCTATGTCCTTTGTGGCAGGTACCTTTTTCTCGCTGGAGAGTCTTCCCAATGTCTTTCATATAATAGCAGAGATAATTCCCCTTACCCACGCTTCCCTTACTATCCGCGCGCTTTTTCTGGGCAATCCGATAGATTTCTACCATTATGTAATTCTTATTTTATATACTATTTTATTTTTCACCATGGCGGTTTTTCGAGTAAGAAAGGCAGTTTCATGATGGTACGGATCGCATATTTCACGGCGGTAACAAACAGCATGAATGGTTTTAAATCCGCTTCGCGGAACCTTTTGGAAGAGCTGCCGGAAATCGAAATATTAGCCGTTGACAGTGTTGATTTGCGTGACCCCTCACAGGATACATTGCGGAACGAGTTTATAGATTTCGTTGGAACCGCGGACATTTGTATTATCCGGTTGATGGGAGGATTAAACAGTTTTCCGGTATGGGAAGATATTCAGCATAACAAAAAGGCGGATATTTTTATTGTTCCCGCGGGTTCCGCAGCTGCTCAGGCTGCCGCTGCGAAGAATACGATTACCGGCAAAGCCGCGGACACACTGGCTCAGTACGCCATTCACGGCGGTGTCGAAAACTACCGAAACCTGCTGAAGTTCATCTACAATAAATACAGGGGTGGTGCTGTAAAACCTCTCCCGGTAAATCCTCCCGCTCTGCTGCCGGGACAGGGAATATATCATCCGGATTATCCTTTTCCCGTAGATCCAAGCAAATATTTTGCCAAGGAGCTTTCTCCGGATAAACCTACCGCCGGTATCTGGTTTCATCGGGGAAACTGGGTGAACGGGAATACCGGTATCATCGACAGTATTATCAGGGAATGCGGGAAGCGCGGGTTGAACGTTATTCCGCTGTTTGTGGACATGGGAAGCGGACCGAAAGGATCACTGCCCCCTGATAAAACCGCGGAACAGTTTTTTCTAGACGCTCAAGGGAAATGTCTTATTGATGTTCATATAAACCTGATGATGTTTTCGCTTTCCCGGGGCAAAGCGGTACAGTCTGGTCCCGAATCACCCGGTCCTGAGGAACTGTGGTTTTTCGCTAAGCATAAAATTCCCGTTCTTCAGGGAATCCTGAGTAATGAGGATGAATCCCGCTGGAAAGATTCGCTGACCGGTCTTAATCCCGTAACCATAACATTGGCAATGGCCCTTCCGGAACTGGATGGCAACATTACAACCGTTCCGGTGGGTTTTAAGGAACGGAGCTCCCGGGATCCCGAAACAGGCGCCCGAACCGTTATCCACGCGGGTGAACCGGACCGTATAAGACAGCTTGTTTCGCTTGCTGCTAATTGGGCGTTTCTGAGCAGAATCCCTACGGAAGAAAAACGGGTGGCTATTCTTTTCCATAATCATCCTCCCCGGAATGATACCATCGGAGGAGCATACCTGCTGGATTCTCCCGCCTCTGTCTGCGCCTTGGTACAAGCCATGGAACGGGAGGGTTACCTGATCGATGGCTTTCCGCCGGACGGGGACACCCTGATGCGGGTAATAAAATCGGGATTAACAAACGATTCTTCCTGGCTCGACCAGACACAGATTGCGGAACGGGCGGCGGATATATTTTCCCGGGAGCTGTTCAGTCAATATTTTACCGCATTGAGTGACCATGTTAAAGAAGAGACCGGACGTTTCTCCGGTCCTCCCCGGGAAGACTTCTATATTCCCGGAAAGGTATTCGGGAATATTTTTGTCGGCATTCAGCCCGGACGGAAGGACCTGCACGATCCCGACAACCCGGCGGATTATAAGTATATAGCCTACTATTGGTGGATTCGGCATGTCTGGAAGGCCCATGCGGTAATTCATGTCGGCAGACACGGTTCGGTTGAATGGCTTTACGGAAAAGGGGCGGGACTCTCCCGGGACTGTTATACCGATGTCGCATTGGGCGATATCCCCCACCTCTACATCTACGTGGTAAACGCCCCGGGAGAAGGGGTTCAGGCGAAGCGAAGGGGGGATGCATGTCTAGTGGACCACAATGTGCCGGTAATGGACAAGTCAGAGTTATACGGCGAGATGGCTGAACTTGAAAACTTGTTGGATGAATACGATGAAGCCCGCAGAAATGATCCGGGAAAGGCGCCGCGGCTCCTCGAGATGGTCCGGGAAAAGTACCGGGAAACGGATCTACGGGAAGATGTTCCCGTAGATTCCGGGCGGTTTCCCGCAATGCTCCGGGACCGGCTGGATGAAATTAAGAATACCCAGGTCCGGGACGGTCTTCACATTCTGGGGATTTCCCCGAAAGGAAAACAGATGATACGGTTCCTGGCCGCGTTAACTACAGTGGGATCCCCGCAAGAGAAATCGCTCCTGGAAGAATTAGGGCGTATGTATCCTGAATCCGGTCCGGATGAACTTCATACTATACATCTTGAACTGCTTCGGAAATTCGGAGAACGGAATTTTAATCCTGATTTTTCTGAACCCGTCTGCCGGGGTGTGCTTAGGGATTGTTCTGAATCAATTCTGCAGATAATGAAACATATCGGCCTTGTACTGGTCCCCGGATTGACCGGAGCAGGCAGAGAGATCCGATCCCTTCTGGACGGGCTCGCCGGCCGGGGAGTTCCTACCGGACCTTCCGGTGCCCCCACCAGAGGATGTTTGGAAGTACTTCCCACCGGGAAGAACTTTTACACCCTGGATCCACGGGTGATTCCCTCTCCGGCAGCCTGGGAAACCGGACAGCGGTTGGCGGAATCGCTCATTGATCGGTATAAAGAAGAACACGGTAAGGTGCCCGAACATTTAGGGATAGTCCTTTGGGCAGGCCCGAATATGCGTACTCGGGGTGATGATATAGCGGAAGTTTTGTACCTTTTGGGTGTTCGTCCCGTATGGAATAAAAAAAGCGGCTGGGTTACCGATGTAGAGGTGATACCCCTTTCGGAGCTCAGGCGGCCGAGAATCGATGTAACCTGCAAGATAAGCGGATTATTCCGGGATTCTCTCCCGAATGTGATCGATCTTATTGATAAAGCGGTGTGCAGCGTCGCCTTTCTGGAGGAACCGAAAGAGATGAATTTCGTCGCAGCGCATGTAAGGGAGGAGCTGGATACCTATCTTGCAGAAGGACTGGAGAGGGAAGCCGCGGAGAAAGAATCCCTTTTCAGAGTTTTTGGTGTTAAGCCGGGCGGATACGGATCAGGAGTCAACAAGCTGATCGATTCGGGAGAATGGCAGGATCGGGATGAATTGGGAAAGCGGTATATACAGTGGGGCGGCTGGGCATACGCGCCGGGAATGATGGGGGTCGAACGCAAGGAAACCTTTAGCCGGCGCCTTACTACCATGAATGTTACGGTAAAAAACCAGGACCACCGGGAATCTGATTTTATGGACAGTGATGATTGGTATGATTATCACGGCGGTATGATCGCCGCTGTCCGTTATGTGAGCGGAAAAAGCCCGGCTGCATACATGGGAGACAGTTCAAAACCAAAGGAGATTAAGACGAGGAGTCCCGGGGAAGAGGCCAAGCTGGTCTTTCGGACCAGGATTCTCAACCCCAAGTGGATTACCGCCATGAAGCGGCACGGGTATAAGGGGGCTTTGGATGTCTCCCGCTCCCTGGACAACGCCTTCGGCTGGGATGCCGTTGCGGAAGTGGTGGAAGACTGGATGTATGACCGGTTTGCCGAAACCTATGCCTTGGACCGGGAAACCCGGGAGTGGATCGAACAGGTGAATCCGGATGCTCTGCGTAATCTCATTGAAAGACTTTTCGAAGCCCATGCCCGGGGGATGTGGCAGGTGGATGAAGAGATGCTTGAAAAATTAAAGGCGCTCTATGCCGGAAACGAAAAGAAACTTGAGGAAATATATGATTCATAATTTTCCATTCACCGCGCTGGTAGGGCAGGAACGGATGAAACAAGCTCTGCTTTTAAATGTAATCAATCCCAAAATCGGAGGCGTTCTTATAAGGGGGGACAAGGGCACTGCCAAATCTACCGCGGTACGTTCTCTGGCGGAAGTTGTACCCGGCGGAAAACAGGTCGTGGATCTTCCCCTCGGTGCAACCGAGGACAGGGTCGTTGGAACACTAGATATCCAGGCTGCTCTGAAAACAGGGGAGAAGCGGTTTGAACCCGGTATATTGGCCAGGGCTCATGAAAACATCCTATATGTCGATGAGGTAAATCTCCTTGAAGACCATCTGGTTGATTTACTGCTGGATGTTGCTGCAATGGGCGTCAATGTGGTTGAGCGCGAAGGCGTCTCCTATTCCCATCCCGCCCGGTTTATTCTCGTAGGAACAATGAATCCTGAAGAGGGTGACTTGCGGCCGCAGCTTCTCGATCGTTTCGGGCTGGTAGTGAATGTTCATGGTGAACAGGACGAAACTACCCGGATGGAGATTATTAAGCGGAGACTCTGGTTCGAGAAGGATCCGTTAGCCATGTGCCATGCTTACCGGAGAGAGCAGGGTGTTCTGAAGACCAGAATTGAGTCCGCCCGGGAAATCCTAGATGCCGTAACTGTTGACGATGCGATGCTCCGTCTTTCAGCGCTAATCGGTATATCCTTTGATGTGAACGGGCACCGGGCAGACATAACTCTCATAAAAACCGCATCCGCCCTGGCGGCGTTAAGGGGTGATACACTGATACGACGGAAGGATATCCAAGAAGCAGCGCATCTGGTTCTTCCGCACCGGATGAAGCGTCAGCCCTTTGAGGAAGAGTCCTTTGATGAAAATCTACTGAAACAGCTGGTGGAGTCCGTGGGGTGATATTTCCCTTTAATGCTGTGGTTGGCCAGGACCGGGCCAAAAAAGCGGTACTCCTGAACTTGGTGGCTCCTCAAATTGGAGGGTTGCTCTTGAGCGGTGAAAAGGGTACGGCGAAATCAATACTGCTTCGGGCCGCTGCAGCCATTCTTCCGGAATTACAGACCGTAAATGTTCCGCTTAACACTTCGGAAGAAGCTCTGGTGGGAAGTTTTGATCTTGGAAAAGCCTTAAAGGAAAAGGAATATGACTACGAGCCCGGCCTTCTCGCCCGGGCCCATAATAATATTCTCTATATAGATGAAGTAAATCTTTTGGATAGAGCTGTATCCTCACTTATTCTGGATGCCGCTTCCGCCGGAATGTACCGCTTGGAAAGGGATGGTCTTTCCCGCCGGGTCAAGGCACGGTTTATTCTTTTCGGATCCATGAATCCGGAGGAAGGAGCACTTCATCCTCAATTGTTGGACCGGTTCGGTCTGTTTACGGAGATGAAGGGAGAGCGGGAGTTGGATCGGCGAAAGGAAATAATCAGAAGAAGACTTTTATACGAATCCGATCCGGACTCCTTCTCCCGGCGCTATCAGGAAGAAGAGAAGAAACTCTCTGCGCGTGTTATAAAAGCTAGATCGATATTTGAAGAAACTCTTATCTCCAAGGAGAACTGTCGCTTTGCCGCGTCTCTCTGCAGTCGGGTTCATCTCATAGGTCATAGGGGTGATGTTGTCCTTGCCGCCGCTGCCCGTGGAATTGCTGCACTGGACAGCCGGAATAGGGTCACCCGGGAGGATATTTTGGAGGCGGCCGCCTATGTCTTTCCTCACAGGCGGCCGCCCGAAGATGAAAACCGGCATACTCCGCCTCCTCCGCAGAAGCAAAACGAAACTCCGGAAGAAAAAGATAAAGAACAGGAAAAACCTGAACCGCTTCCCAATGGGAGCCAATCGCCCCATTCCCCTCATGTTCCTAACAAAGCGGAAAGGGAGGAGCAACAGGATGATGAGCCGGAACAAACTCGGGAGGATCAGGTTTTTACGATTAAAGGTGAATTCCTTTTCCCGGATATCCCCCAACTCCAAAGGCTGAAGCCGAAGCAGCGTTTTACTTCCGGGAAGCGGGAAACGGTGAGGAGTGAAACCAAACGGGGTCACTATGTACGGTTTCGGGAGGGAGAAGACACCGGCACCGGATACGCCCTCGTCCCGACAATCCGTGCGGCAGTTCTGCTGCAAAAGGGGCGAAGCACCTCAGAGTACGGCAATTTAGTTATTCTGCCTGAAGATCTGCGGATTAAAATTAGGGAAAAGCAGGTAGGAAACATTATTTTATTCCTGGTTGATGCCAGCGGTTCAATGGGAGCATCACGCAGAATGGCGGAAACGAAAGGCGCGGTCTTTTCTCTGTTAAAAAATTCCTACAGAAAACGTGATCGGGTTGGGATGATGGTTTTTAGAAGAAATGCAGCGCGTTTGATTTTACAGCCTACCCGTTCCCTTGACTTAGCCCATAAAAAATTGAAAGAACTCGCCGTTGGAGGCAATACTCCCCTTGCTTTGGGACTGAGGGACGCCGCTGTTCTTATCAAAGCTATGGCTGCAAAAGAGGATGGATCCTCTCCTGTTTTAGTCCTGCTTACCGATGGAAGGGGAAATGTTTCGCTATCCGGAAATCGGGAAGAGACCCCCGGAACCGTACAGGCACAGGGTAACATGCAGCGGGAAATTGAACAGATTGCCCGAAGCTTTATTGCACAGAAGGTCCGTGTCCTGGTTATCGATACGGAAACTGGGTGGGTCCGGTTAGGGGGTGCCAGGAGGCTGGCTGAAGAATTAGACGGAGTTTACCTTCGTTTAGATGAGTTCAAAGCGGAGAAACTCGCTGAGTCGGTCCGTTCCTACATTAGATAAGGTTATTATGAGAAATGGGAGATATACAAATGAGTAAGACGGGAATTCTTATTGTGTCTTTTGGGACTTCATATCGGGAAACCGAAGTAAAAACCATAGAACCGATCATCCGGCAGGTGGGAAAATTATTTTGGGATGCCCAGGTGCGTAGCGCTTTTACATCAAAAATTATCATTAAAAAGCTTGCCGGAAAAGGAAGGAAGGTTTCTACTCCTAGGGAAGCGTTGGAACAAATGATCCGGGATGGGTTCAGCCATGTCATAGTCCAGCCTCTTCATTTCCTATCTGGACATGAATATCATAAAAAGGTGGTTGCTCCTTTGGAACCTTTACGGGACCGGTTAGAAGGGTTTGCAATTGGGTATCCGCTGGTTACTCATGAGGAAGATTATGACCGTATTATCGAATGCATCGAGGAAATAACAGCCTTGCTTGGTGATGAGAAACTGATCCTTATGGGACATGGAAGTGATCATCCTGCTGATAAAATGTATTCCCGGCTTCAGGAACTGATGGATTCCAAAAGTATAAATGCGATGATCGCAACCGTCAACGGGGCGGTGAGAATCACTGACCTTATTCCGAAGTTACAAAAGGAAAAGGTTAAGAAGGTGCATCTCCATCCCCTCATGCTGGTTGCCGGTGACCATGCTCAAAATGATATGGCCGGGGGCGGTGAAGATAGCTGGAAAAACATTCTCCTGCAAGAAGGTATCCAGGTGAAAGCGCGTATAAAAGGATTCGGAGAATACTTCCCGTTGCGCCGGATAGTGATCGATCACATTCGGGAGTCAAAACGGAAACTGTTTCCGGATCGTTATAAAAAAATGCAGGAATCCGCGAGCCGGAAAAAACTGTCTGCTCCCAGGGAAGAGGTTTCCTGGTTCCCTTCCGTGGATCAGGGGCGGTGTATCGGCTGCGGAATATGTTATCTTTTTTGTCCCAAGCTGGTATATAAATATAATAATGAAAATAGGAAAGTGCAGGTTGTCTTTCCTTATAGTTGTGTGGTGAACTGCTCTAAATGCACCGCGCTTTGTCCTGTCGGGGCTATAACATTTCCCGAAAACAAAATTATCTATGAATGAATTGCCGGTGTGTGCTTAAATATTTTTATCCCAGGCCCGGGAAAAGACGTCAAGGGATTCGCTTAAATCCTTTTCACTGAATATTTCTATAGTAACGACACCGTTATACCGGAATGTCTTGATCGAATGCATGAACTCCTCCAAGGTGCTTTTATCGCCTCTTGCCAGAGAAAGATGATCGCTGCCAGACGCCACACCGTGAAGATGAATCACCCGTGTTAGGGGCAGCATGTTATCAAGATGAGCTTTCCATTGTTCCGGGTAATGTAGCCAGAGATGACCGACATCACAGCAGAGGGACGAACCGGTTTTTTCGGAGATGTTCCGGTGCCAAAACCAAGGGTAACTAAGATTCTCTATGGCTACTGATTCCGGGGAATCAACCGCGGAACATATTGATGAAGCAACAGTCCCGCACCGGTCGGCCCATATTTTCCGCTCTTCATCCTCCGCGCCGTGCTTAATTCCTTCCAGATGCAAGACCCACCCGCGGGGAGAAAGGACTGAAAATCGGTCGATTATTTTGCGTGCCCCGTCTATCAGTAATTGCCGCTCCTTCTTCGAGGTTGAACCTGCTTTTCTGTCGGTGGGGAGGTGGATGGTATATCCTGTTCCATGATCTTTCGCTAATAGAGCGAGTTCCCGGATATCATCTTTGGAAGGTATATTTGAAAAATCCGGGGATTCAAACAGCACCAGTTCAATATCGTCTACTACGGGACATAACACCCGCGCGTTCGGGAGAATATGGTCCGGGATTATGTAGGATGTGGTGCCCAAGAGAACGGGATATTCCCTTTTCTTTATTTTTTTCAGATTCTGTATTGAAGTTTTTTTGTCCATCAAAAGTGCCTTTTATTGTAAAAGAAACCACCGCCTCTGGCGGTGGTCGTTTATTGGGTTAACATAATAAAAGGAACATAACACGAATTTGAAAAGAAAACAATATGCTAACTTCTGTTATTATAGGAATCTATAACAACCTCATAAAGGAAGAAAGCATATGTTACTTAGAGCCTGTCCCAAAAAAGTGAATTTCTGATCCGCATAAATATTACTAAAGCTTGAATAAAACCTGTATAGTTGATTTCTATGAAAACAAAATCCGGTTTGAACATTGTGAAAACGTTATAAACTTACAAATTAGCTTCAGTGTAAAATGGAAACTTAATCTCTATTGAATGCATGGTTAGGTTTATTTTCGATAAAATGCGGCCAAACGGGACATAAAAGTGTAGGTAAACCACTGAAACAGCTGACTGGCGACAACGCGAAGTGATAATGAGCGGTAGGAATGCCCAGTAATCCCAAGGAGAATACAGTAGCGAAGGGATTGCCGGTACCGGCGATACAAACTTTGTTGCCGTTGTATGGAGAGATGAGAATTGCCCTCCAGTATTTTTTGTGTGGTCAGCCGGCGTATGATTCCGGTTGCTGTTAAAATATGATTCGTTTCTTCAAGTGTTTCTCGAAATTCCCGATAATCTTTTGCCCCAAAAACGGTGGGAAGTACTGGATGAATTTCACTCTGACAGGTAATACTGTTCATATAAGGGAAGCAAAAACGCTTCTCTTAACGGTTTTTTATCTTTTAATTTTATTTCCTGCAAATATTTAATCCTAAAATCCCAATAAAGTTATAACGAGGTTTCCGTCATCCTATTGAGATGTCGAAGGCCTCAAGAATCTTGCGTTGCTGTTTCGAGATTTCACTGATAATTGTTTTTTTTCTTCCGAAGCGGATCTTCTTTATTTTTCGTAGCTTAAACAGTGCTTCAGGAATTGAGAGCGAAGTATTTAACACTCTTTCACGGAGGACTTTGCTTATATGAGAATAAACGATAAGCGCTATGAACTCAATAAATAACAGTCCTTCCAGTCCCTCCTGAGAATGAACACGCGGCCGTTTCAAAGAGAGATTGTTCTTGAGCGAGTCGAAGCATTTTTCAACTCCATCTTTCTCTCTGTATAATCGTAATGCTTCTTCTCCCGATATATCAGTATTAGTAAGAAGTACAAACATTCCCATCCAGAAGGGAAGAAGTGTGGGCTTGGTTTCCGTAAAAAAATCATTAAGCTTTTTCTTTGTGGTGTAGCCTTTACTGCCCACAAACGTTTCACATTCCATAATGGCTTTGAGAAAGGTTTCTTTTTCTTTAGCCTGCCGTCTTTCGTCTAGATATATGTAGGCCTGGTATTCAGTCGAAGCAATGGTAATACGTTCTGCAGCACAGTACAGCACGTGAGCGTTCGAAGAGATGGCATATTCAGAAGAACGAATACTATGCTGATATTTTAACATGGACCCAGAGCTTAAGAAGAGATAATAGACATAGATACCGGGAGGCAATAAAGAGGATTCTTTTTACTGTTTATCCCGGTGTACTACTGTTGCATTTGCCTCGAAGCTAAGAAACAGTTCTTATTGTTCTTTATCATACCGGAACCACCAGGGGATACCCGCCGGCGCAGATGAACCCGCCTTTTAGCAAAGGGTATACAATTGAAACAAAGCTATGGGATGTTCAAAGCGTTATTTCGATACACCAGACAGCAAAATTGAGTTTGAGCCGCGGACTCTCGCCGATTTGATGGAAAGACGGTTTTATGAAATCAGTTTTGCTCGGAAAAATAAGTCCTAGTATCATGAAAGCCGACTCCCGTCGTTTGACGGGATGAGTGAGGCCCGCAGTAAAGCTGATGAATTTAAAATGGAGTTCATCCCGGGTATGGAGATCGGTGTCTTGATTTCGCAGACCCCGTTGCAGATAATGAGTACAAACTGCATCAGGGCTGGGCCGCGGATATTGCGGAGAAGGCCCTTACTCTGCAGCGCGCGCCTGCATCGGGCAAACCTGATCTCAAAAAGGGCGATGAGATATTGGTAATAACAGTACAGCGGTCGGACCTAAACGACAACGGAGACCCCTGCGGTGAATTTGTGCAGTCCCTTAAACAGGAAGGGTACAATGTAGAGGCTTTGTATAATCCCGGGCATATCGGAATCCGAAAACAGCTGCAGAAAAAAACATACGCCGCGGTATTTGTTAACATTATAATTGTCTCCAAGGCCTGTACCGGTACCCATAATCTGGGGATAGATATAATGAATTTCTGGAGGTTGAGTATTTCCACGTTGGAAAATTTCTACTTCACCTCCTTAGGCTCTCCCTATATACTCAGGGAAATGCCTGCGGTGCCGAATCTTGTGTGCACCTACAGCGATGATAAATGGTCTCAGAAGGCGGCAGTACGCTGGTGGCTGGGACAGATAGAGGAAAGTGGAATGTGTCCGGTGAAAGTACCGAAGGTACGGATTACCCCTTTAGGTGAAATGCATTATGAGATGAAACCGTTAGGTTAGCCTTTCCTCTTAGCAGCACTACGAAGGAGCAGACAGATGATGTGCGTTACTGAAGAATCGACAAAAACTGCAGTACGTATGCCCTGGAAAAATTGCATAGCAGTTGGACGGGCATACGAGCTTCTGAGAACCGATCTTATTGGGCACCTGCGGAAGCTGCAGAAAGAGATTGGCTACTCCTATTGCAGATTCCATGCCGTCTTCCATGATGATATGAACGTGGTCACCGAGGATGGAGAGGGAAATATTGTGTACCAGTGGTATCATGTAGACAGGGTATACGATACTCTCTTGGAATTGGGATTGCGCCCCTTTGTTGAATTAAACCCTATGCCGGAAAAGCTTGCCTCGGGTAATAAGACAATGTTTTTTTACAAGATGAATGTTACCCCTCCCGCATCCTATGCGATGTGGGAGGACCTTGTATATCATTTTACCGCCCATCTTGTTGAGCGCTATGGTCTGGAAGAAATAAAAAAATGGTATTTTGAGGTGTGGAACGAACCCAATTTATCCGGCTTCTGGTCCGGTTCCAAAGAAGATTATTGGAAACTTTATGACGTTTCGGCGCGTGCGGTGAAACGGGTAGATGCCCAATTGAAAATTGGCGGTCCCGCCTCTTCCAAGGCCTGCTGGATAGAAGACTTTATTGACCACTGTATAAAAACCAATACTCCCATAGACTTTATATCTACCCATCTTTATCCCCAGGATGAGTATGTAGATTACCATGACAGAGAAGGGAGTCCCTATAATGTAGGCGGCTACTTCTCTGAAACCATTCTGAATGTTCAGAAAAAAGTGCAGGAGAAAGTACAGAGATTCGGGCTGCCGGATCTGGAGATTCACTGGACTGAATGGAATACCCAGTCCGCTCTTTCTACTGACGGAATAACCTGGTCGGAGAACAGGTATGTAGATGAGCTGTATGCCGCATCATTTATAGTGCGTAACTGCATGAGACTGGATAGTGCCTGTGATACCCTCTGCTACTGGGTTGCCAGTGATATTTTCGAAGAAGGGGGTATCCCCCAGAGTCCCTTCTCCTGTACCTACGGTCTTCTCACAATACACGGAATACCCAAGGCTTCATATAACGCATTTTCCTTTCTGAACAAAATGCGCGGGCATGTCTGCGCGGTGGAGGGTGGAGCTGACTCTTTTCCGGGAAGGGAAGTTTTCGCCACAAAAGAGGGCGAAAAGATACATCTGCTTATAAATAACTATAAAGCCCTTGAAAAAGAAGGCAGGCCGGATTGGGAAGACGTGGTCTCCTTTCCTTTTTGTGCCGGAGATGAATATATAATGGTCACTGAAAAGATACGAAAGTACAAAGGAAGCCCCTGGGAGACCTGGCTGGCTATGGGAAAACCCCAATACTTAAGCCATGAGCAGTGCCGGCTTCTTCACGATCATGCTGCTCCGGAATATGCAGTACAGATTGTCTCTGCCAAAGGCGGTACACTGGAAATACCTTTTCGGCTTTCAGATTATGAGGTCTTATATCTTGAGATGACCCCCAGGGAGAGTTCCGCAGCCGCAAAGGGCAGCGGTAAAGGAGATACGGCCGAATGGGACCGGCTGATGGGAGAGAAATCCCGCTAACTCCGAATTATCCTGAGCATGGGTTCGAACGACACGAAGGCCTCTCATTGTCCGATTTGCAGCAGGAGCAGGAAAGGACAAAAGCTTCCGGTTGAGGAATTCTCATTTTATACCTTTAGGTAACAGAAAGAGGCGTGATTTCTAAAAAATGCTGAAAAATCATAGAAGCGGGAACAGCAGATAGCTGCGTGAGAAACTGCAAAAAACAAACGAAGTACAGGATCAGAACTTGCATAAAGGCTGCTTGCAACTTACAATTCATGCATACTGATCTTAACGAATAAATTAAAAAGGTTTGCTTACGGAGAAGAATACCGTGGAAATACAAAACGATGAGAAGTTTATTAAGCTTGTGGAAACACTAATAGATCCGGCAGAGGTCTGCGATCTTAACTTCTTCCAAAGATTCAAAAATCTTATGCCTAAATCGATTTTCAAAAAGGTTCTGATTAAGACATCAAAAAAGACTCCCTACATGGGATTTGTGATAGAACCTTACTGTATGTTTCTGTTCTTTAAACTGAAGGATTTTGAGAGGGCAAGGGCTATGCTGCCGGAAAGATATGAACTGGTTAAAACGAAAATTTTTAATGATGAAGAACCGGATTATTACCACGGAATGGGGATCTTTAACACCAGGGCCAGTACCTTCTGGGGAACAAGGCAGGAATCTTACCTTATCGCCAAAGATAAAGAAACAGGACTGATATCCTGGATCTTCATAGATATAATCAGTGATACAATTATAGCGCTACCCAAAGAGGGTGTTGCCAATAGAAATTGTAAAAACGCCATCTACACAACTAACTCCAAGGGTGAAATATTTATTGATATAACAGAGGATAAATCGGGAAGACAGCTCCTGCTTAAAGGAAAGCTGACAAACGGTAAGCGTCGGGGTATTGACCAGCCCCTATGGATATCCGGGAACAATTCTGTTGCTCACAGTAATGAGTTAGGTGATGGTAATGATGATCCCTTTGCGGTAATTTTTGATCCCGCAGAGGTGGAAACTGCCCTCGATATACCATTGAAGGATATCAACCTGCAAAACAACACACTCTTCCCCGGTCTGGCTGAATCCGAATTATGTAAGGTGCTTTGCTTCCCATATGCCCAGCATTATATTGCCGACAGTCCGGGATGCAGAACATACGTAAAAGATGATCAAGATATGATTAAGCATTATAACAGGATATCAGAAATAAAAGATGTTAAAACGTTCTCGACAAAGGGTATAAAGAGACTATTCTTCTTAGAAATTATATTTATAAACTTAGCTGCAGCAGTTCTGCTAGTTTTACTGTTTATTAAATAAAGGGATTATAAATGAATAGAGATGAGAACAGGAATTTTATAAAAAAAACAGAATCTCTTGTAAAACCGGAGGATGTAACCGCGATAAGTTTTCTCGGTGATTTTAACAAATATCTCCCTAAAAAAGTACAGCACAAAATAATGAAAAAAGGGAGTCAGAAAGTTCCCTATATGGGTTTTATCGTAGAACCTTATTGTATGTTTCTTGCCTATGAAATAACGAACAGAGAAACTGCGGAGAAGATGATTCCTGAAGGTTATGATCTATCTGAGACCGCTGTCTTTAAAGACGGTACGAAAAAACCGATGGTGATAATCAGCTCTTTTACGGCTAGAACCTCAGCCTTTATCGGGATGAGAGTCGAGTGTTACATCATAGTAAGAAACAAGAATACCGGATTAATGTCATGGATAATTGCCGACTACGAAACAAATACCAACAGTCATGATCCAAAGAACGGATTCTGCGGTTACACCTGTGATCCCGCGGTTTTCACAACCACACCCTATGGAGTATTGGTTGTTAATGTTAAAAACCCCTCAAGAGGGAATGAAATTGCCTTCAAAGTTGATATAAAAGATGGTGATATGAAGGAGCTGGATGAAGAATTATGGGTTGAGGGGAACATGTCGGTAGATTATGGAGGGATACTTAAAGATGATTCTTCCTCTCCCTTCAGCCTTATTTTTGATCCCATTTTGATGAAAAAGGCGAAACAAATCCCCCTTGAAAATGTGAATATTGAAACCAACAGCTTCTTGAAAGGGGTTATTGACCCCGGTAATCCTGAGAGTGCAGTCTTGTTTCCCTACAGTCAGCATTTCATAATAAAACAAGATATCAACGCAAATGAGATAAAGAAAAAGGAGGATCTTTTCGTTCAGATACAATCCTTTATGGATAAAACCGAATTTAAGACAATGAAGGGTGATGATATTAAAAAGCCGCTTTTCAGAACTTTACTGATATCTTCACTAATAAACCTTGGTATTATACTGTTTCTGCTGCTAAAGGTATTAAGCAATTGAGGCTGCCAACCACTCCATAAAGTGTTTTTCTATCTTTACTGTCATTGTATATCGGGATGGAAAGCCGAGTTTTGTTACAGTTCTTTTTATCAGCATGTATCAACCGCGGAAGCGGCAATCCTTCCAGTTAAGATAGCGATTGGTACACCGGAGGGGCTGTAGCTCCACTGACCTGCTTTATAAACTCTCGGGATAGATGTTTTTACCGATCTCTGAATTCCGAAAAGTGAATTGGGAACGGGGCTTTTACCTTCGAGACTCCAGCCGGTAATTGCTCCGTTGTACACATTAAACATTTTCATCAACGTGAAAGGGGTGGTTGTTTTTGTAAAAATAATTTTCTTCCTGATCCCCGGATAAACCGATTCATCCAGCACGCTCAACATATACTCCTCTGCTTTAGCCTTGAACTCATCCATCCAACCGGCATCACGAATCATCTTACAGAGCTCTCCGTCAAAAAGAATACTAATTACCAAACCCGTTTTCCCTGGAGGCGCAAGATTCACATCTTTCAGAACCGGTATGGATATCTCGTAGGAATTTCTTTCACATAGAGATTTGAGCCAGGAGAAAAGCTGTTGTTTTGATAGTGATGGAAAATTTTCCTTCATACCCGCAAGTTGACCCCGGTGAAGGTCTCCCAGTCCACAGGTTTTTGGTGTATAAATAAAGTGCCCTCTGGATATTTTTCTGAAGTAAGCAGGAGATTCATCAACAGCGGTAAAGAGGGTTAATACTGATTCACCGGCGTCTGTAAAAAACAACGCTTCCTTCTCATTAAAAAATCTTCTCCGCCTTCCGGCTGAAAAGCTGTCACTATCAACCATTTCATACAGAGACCTGAGATTGGCAGCCCAAATCAGATTATCATAGGGGTGAACTTCTCCCTTTGAATCAACAACAGTTCGATGCCCAGGGTGTACACTAACAACCGCGCGGTTTTTTTTGATAACGCCCCCATCAGAAATAATCTTTCTCTCCAATGCTTTGGGTAGTTCAGATGTGCCGCCTATGGGATATTTGTAATCCTGAAAGTTCTCAAAATATCCGAAAGCAAAAACAGCAGGAGTTCCTTTAAAAAAATGCTGATCTACAATATCCTTTAGCCTTTCATTATTTGTAATTGCATCTAATTCCTGTTCAATAGATCTTCTGTTCAATATCGATTTAAGAACTACCGCAAGAAAAGACGGGAGCCAGGGGATGAAGAGATGCAAAGTGTATCCAATATCCGTAAGAGGATTCTTAAAAAAAGGATTTGCCGCTTTGTTAAGAGTCCTCGTCATCCTGGAACAGGAGCGGATTCTTTTCTCGATCTTTCTGATGTCTTTACTGTGCTTAGGGAAGAAACCTTTTAAAGACTTAATGTAATCATCAATTTCCTTAACGGTATCGTAATGTATTATGTCAGTTTTAATACCCGTTGAAACTAAACCTTTAACAAGGGGGAGTTCAATCTTAAGATCCTCAAGCATCGGCTCAAGAATTCCTGCATTCCCTATAGCTCTGGGCCCAGTATCAAAGAAGAATTCATCCTTTTTAAAAGAGTTTACAAGTCCTCCGACGTAGGGGCTTTTTTCAAGAACAAGGACATCGTGACCTATCCGTGAAAGATAGGCGCCCGCAGTTAGCCCTGAGATTCCCGCCCCGGCAATGATCACTCTCTTTTTTTTCTTTGATCTTTTCATTAATCGTTTCATTAAAGATCGCAAAGCTCCAGGCTTTTGTTCCATACTTCGTCAACTTTGCCCAAATCCCTGGCATGGGGGGAAGGTTTTTCTTTTGTTGTAAGATTATAGAAATGATCCGATTCCCCGCTGACTTCATCAGAAGCTGAAAGATAGTACAGAGCCCTAGCGGAGATATCCGGTTCTTTAGCGGATGACAGAATAAATTTTTTCTTTATCATCCTGTACAGCTTCCCGTTATTCTCACCTATATTTGACTTAACATTCCCGGGGTGCATAGCATTTAAAGTTACATCTGAATCTAAAAATAACTCATTAAACCGGTACATCGATAAAAGTTGAGCGGTTTTGGCCGCGCCATAACTCTTTAAACCGTTATAGAAGTGGAATTTCCACTTTAAATCATTGGTGTGCACACCGGATAATGCAAACCTGTGCCCCTCGGAATTGACATAGATAACCCTTGCCCTGTTCTCACATTTGAGTTTACCCATCAACATATAATTTAAACAGAAAGAACTCAGATGATTTACCTGGAAAACCATCTCTATGCCGTCTTCAGAAAATGTTTTTCGGGTATAAAATACACCGGAGTTATGGATAAGAACATCGATTGGAGTCTTTCTATCAATTAGTTCCCGCGCACAGTTTTTTGTCTGCTCCAGTGAACTGAAATCTGTAATTATTGTTGCAATTCTGCAGCTATACTCATCAAAAAGCTCTTTCTCCAGAAGTTCAGATCTTTCAGGATTACGGTTTAAACAGATAAGATCTGCACCTTTTGAAGCAAGCAAGCGGGCAGTTTGATAGCCGATACCGGAAGTCGCGCCTGAAATAACAACTGTTTTGCCCTCCAGACTCCGGCTGCACTCCAGGGGCTCTTTTTTCTCGTTACGGAGAAAGTCACCCATATCCCTGAAACGGTATTGAAAGATATACTTTAGGAGACTCATCAGCCGAACCTTTTTCTCATAAACCTGCGGTATCCTTTAGCGATAAACTTGATGTTGTCGAAAATATCACCCCAAAGGTCATAATAATCACGCTGCTCAAGCACCTTCCCGTCTTTCAATAAAATCTTACTTGCTCCGTAGACGGAGGATTTAGGATACTTTTTATAAGAGATGACCATCTCCCATTCTACAAAGATAATCTCTCCTTTTTTTGCACTGTTGTGAATTAGAAACTTAAGATTTTTTGCCCTTTTTGCAAGTCTTCTTGTCATTTTGGCATAATTCTTTTTTCCCCTGATCTCCTGCACAGAATCCTTGAAAAAAATATTCTCATCGTAATACGGAAGCATATTGTCCCAGCAGACCTTGCCTTCATCAGTATAAATATTTTGCCAAAGCGAAAGAAAATGCTGTAGATCTTTTACTTTAAATTCTTCCATAGGATTATATAATAATACTGGGACTGCATTGATACAATGATACAGTAACTATCCCTAATTCAATAGCAATGTAAAAGCCTCCTCTGTTGTTCCTTCCCGCTTCCAAGGTTACACTGTAGCAACGGATACGGGTTCGCCGAGAAGAAAACGGACTAGAGAACTGATGATGGTGATTCTATAACGATACTAAATTTCAATGTTGCCAATCATCACTGATTCATCCTCATGTTTTTTGCTTACCGAAGCTATCCGTACCAGGCGTGGGTATAGGCGCTTTTGTACAGGGCCAAAATGTTCTCGGTCGGTACCTCAGGAAGGAAACTCTGGCTCGGAGCGAAAACGTAGCCGCCGCCGGGCGCGGCTGTTTTGAGCGTGGATTCAGCCGCTTCCGCGACTTCGGCGGGGGTGCCGAAGGGGAGGAGCTCCTGGGTATCTATGCCGCCGTTAAAGGCGATTTTTCCGCCGAACCTGGATTTAAGCGTTTGCAGATCCATGCCTTTGGCGGAAACCTGGACCGGGTTCAGTATTTGAACTCCCAGTTCGATAAAATCGGGAATAAGCGGGGCAACGCAGCCACAGGAATGGAATTGAATCATGTAGCCTTCGTTTCTCGCGAGATCGATTATCCGCTTAATCCGGGGTTTGATATGACGGCGCCAGAACTCAAGACTTGTTAAGAGGTTTTCCTGGGTGCCGTAATCATCACCCATAAAAAAGATCTGCATTTTATCTTTCAGCCGGCTGAAGATCCGCTTGTTCACCTCCAGGGCAATATCGGTGATTTTGTCGAGCAGGAAATCCAGGAGTTCGGGATCTTCATAAAACAGGATCATATACCGGTCCATGCCCACCAGGTTTTGGGCGATGTATGTCACCGGAGACCAGTAACCGCCGTATACGCAGTATCCCCCGCAGCTTTCCGCGAGTTTATCCATGCCGGCGTAATCAACTTTATCGGGATCAAGGAAGGCGTAGGAGTCAATCTGATCACAGGTAACCGCTTCTCCTAAGGGGTTCTCCACGGCCGTCCCGTACCGGGCGTGATAGGGAACGCCCCAGGCGGTAAGTACCCGGTCGTTGTCCATCGGTTCGGGAGGTATTCCCGCGGAAGTAAACACCACGGTATTCCGTAAATCGATGTTGAGGTGCCGTAATACTTCCTCATTTGTGCCGGCCCGGAGCGTTTTTTTGAGACGGGAAAAAAGTTCTTCCGAAGGGGAAACATCAAAGTCGATGGGGACCCGGTCGGTCTCCTGGTGATGAACCGCCTTATAGACCCGTTCTTTCGGTGTCAGTGTTTCTGTGCGCTGTTTTTCCATGGTTCCCCTGTAAAAATAACGCCTTCCGGTATAAAACCGGAAGGCGGATTGGTAGGCTGAATAGTCTGCCTAGTTCTGAAATTTCTCTTTGTAAACCTGCCGGGCTTCTTCTAAAACCTCTTTACCTCCGGCGTTCATCCATTCCTGGACGAAATCATCAAATTCAGAGAGGGGCCGTCTTCCGGTAATAAAACCGATGTAGGCTTTTTCTTCGATGGTGTTCAGGTTGACTTTGTACTTGGTCCAGGATTCCAGCGGATATCCTCCGATCGCGTCCATGGGACCGATTGCTTTCGCCCGTTCTTTTTTGATCCACGCGCCGTCTTTCGTTGCGGTATCATAGATCTCGTAGTTGGGAACCCACGAAAAATAGTTCATGCCGTATTCTTCACGTTTTTCCCATACATCGTAGGGGGGTATCCATTCTAGAGTTCCTTCTTCTGTTCTCCGGTAGGTAACACCTTCGTCGCCATGATAGATGAAAACCTGCCACTTTTCGGTATTGAGCAGTTCGTCCCAGATGTTGAAAAACTTCCGGACCTTGGTCAGGTCGTTTTCCAGATGCTTTCCGAATACGATCATGGGGATAACTTCCATAACCACCCGCTGACGCATTCCCTGATCGCCGTCCGGTCCTACCGGGGGCGGGATCGTGGTCGGTTTTGCTTCCGGATTGGCGGCTATGACCGGATCGTACAGCGCGCCGGAATAGTATTTTGCCGAAGGACCCGCGGTCCACCACCATGTGTCAGGTATCAATCCGAATTTACCGCTGATCCATTTTTCCTGAAATACGGTGTAGTCATCCACAAAAAAGGAAGGGTCTATAATTTCATCTTCATACCATTTGTTCAGGGTTGTTAACGCCTCTTTCGCCTCGGGAATAATGGAACCCCATACCAGCTCTCCGTCTTTTACCTGGAAAATTTGAGGATGTGCTCCGTAGGCGCCGTAGATCGGGGCGAATGCCTGAATATTGCCGGGATTTTTATAAAAACTCATCCCGTAAGTATCCTTCTGCACATTGCCGTCGGGATCGTCGTTGCGAAACGCGTAGAGAGCTTTCTCCAGGTCGCTGAGGGTTTCCGGAATCTCCATGCCGAGATTTTCCAGCCAGTCAACCCGGATACTCATTGTTCTTGAGTGATCACCCAGGGGCCATGCCGTCGGGAAACCGTAGTTTTTGCCGTTCACATTGGTAAACGCCCAGGCTCCCGGGAAGATTCCCATCAGATAGTTGTACATCCGCGGCGCTTCTTCCTCGATTAAATCTACCGGAACTTCCGCGATTACTCCCTGCTCGGCGAACTTCTTAAGCATGGTGTAATCATACGCGATAAAGGCATCGATTTTTTGCCCCGAAGTAACCATCAGCTGCAGCTTCTGTTTGTTTTCTTCGGTACTCGTGGCCTTATTGCTCAGACAATTAAGCTTTACGTTGAATGCTTCTTCAATTCTAAGTTTGATCGGAGCATTCTCCGGCATAGCGTAATCGTAGAGGACGGTTAACTCCATTTTTTCACCGTCCGCAGTACCTGTGCTTTCCTGGTCGCCTTTCGCGAACAGCAGTGCGCCGGTTGCAAGCAGCAGAACAATTAAAACAAGCACTTTCATGTTTTTCATAAAAACCTCCTAATATTTTTATCCCGGCTCAGCCTTTTACTGAACCGAGCATTATTCCTTTGACAAAATACCGTTGCAGGAACGGATAAAGCATCATCATCGGGAGAATCGATATTATGATCACCGCGGCTCTTAGCTGAACCAGCTGGAAATCCATACTCTGACTTTTGCGCACATCAGAGAGCATATCCCCGGTATTGTTTATGAGAATTTCCCGTAAGATAATCTGTATTACCTGCTTATCCTGATTCGTTATGTAGAGCATCGCGTCGAACCAGTTATTCCAGTGCCAGATGGCGACCCACAGCCCCACCGTAGCCATTACCGGTTTCGAGAGGGGCAGGATTATCCTGAAAAAGATTGTAATATCTCCGGCGCCCTCGATTTTAGCCGATTCTTCCAGCGATTCCGGAATTGCTTTATAGAAATTTCTGATGATGATAATGTTAAACGCGCTTACTACACCTTGAAAAATCAGTGCCAGCCGGGTATTCATAAGCCCCAGCTTCCGGATAAGGATGTAATTAGGAATGACGCCGCCGTCAAACAGCATAGTAAATACAAAAAGAAAGGTAAAAATTTTGACCCCCGGAAAATTCGGTTTTGAGAGGGCATACGCGGAAAGTCCGTAAATAAGCAGGGCCAGGAGGGTTCCGGCGACTACCCGGATTACGGAATTCCCGAAGCCGATCCAGATATTTCTGGAACGGAAGACGACCCGGTACGGATCAATGGTCATTTCTCCCGGTTTGGGAAAAAGATGCAGACCCGGGCTGTACGCCTCCTTGGTGGTACTCAGAGAAAGGGTCAGTTGATTCAGGAAAGGATACAGCGTAGTAAATACCAGGAGCGTTAGGATGATGACATTGATAATATCAAAGGGTGAATATTTTTGGTGAATTCTCATGATGATGTCCCTACCACAGCCCATTCTCCTTTCCGCCGAATATGACCGCTATCCTGTTTGTTAAGTAAATGAGTACAAGACCCACAACCGATTTAAAGAACCCGACCGCCGCTCCGTAGCTGTAGTTGAATTCAACGATTCCTTTTTTATAAACGTACGTGTCGATGATTTCCCCTACATCGAGGACCATCGGATTGTAGAGGTTGTATATTTGATCGAATCCCGCGTTCAAGATAAATCCTATGTTGAGAATCAGCAGTATGATCGCGACCGGCATAAGGGAAGGGAGGGTTATGTGTACAGCCTGCTGAAAACGGTTCGCGCCGTCCATATCGGCGGACTCGTACAGCTGCGGATCGATATTCGCCAGGGCGGCCAGATAAATAACCGCGCTCCACCCCATCTCCCGCCAGATATGAGTACCAACCACGATGGCGAGGAACGCGCCGGGTTCCGCGAAATAAAGAACCGGTGTCTTACCGAATAAACTCCGAACATAATTGATGGGACCTTCGGGAGAGAATATCCTGAGGAATATACCGGCCAGGACAACCCAGGAGATAAAATAGGGAAAGTAGGTAAAGGTCTGCATGATTTTTTTTACGAAATTATTTCTGAGTTCGTTTAGTAATAAAGCGATGAGGATCGGTACCGGAAATCCGACAAACAGCTTGAGCCCGCTGATGACAAAGGTATTCCGAAGTGTGTTAAGAAAAAAATCATCCTGAAATGCTTCTTTGAAGTATTTTAATCCGGCCCAGGGACTTCGGAGGATTCCCTGCATGATATTGTAATCTTTAAACGCGATGGACAATCCGTAGATTGGAATGTACTTAAAGATTGCCAAGAGAACGAGTCCCGGAAGGATCAGCAGATACATCTGTTTATAATACCTGAGCCGGCTCCGAAGCTGCGGTTTTATTAGAACAGCTGAATTATCTCGTTTCATTTTCCGCCTCTAAGACAATAATCTGATGGATTTTTACCGGGGGTAAACTGATTTCCAAAAAATCATTGTGATGTTCTTCTATTTTAAGTTGTACATTTACCGGATATAGAAGAAACGCTTTTTTTATTCCGAGTGATTTGTGCGCGTTCAGTGTTCCCGGTATTAGTTCCGGGGCGTCTCCTTTCGCCATCCGGCTGGTATCAGCTATTATATGCACGATTTTCTGATTTCTTCTATTATAAGAAGCTATGTTTATAAGATGAGGGATATCGGTGTCCAGGGTGATTACCGGAGAATAATTCTGCTGTCCCAGAAGCAGCGCGAGAAATCCGGCGGGCCATTCCATGCCCTGGGCCGCGATTCCGAATAGGTCGAAACCGGCATACCAGAATGTCCCCTCCCCGGAATCGGCGCTGACGATGAGCGGTTCCTTCGTTTCGTCTTTCGGCGGCGGATAACCCCAGTTTACCCAGCTGGTTTCAGTCAGTACGGTCGCCGGGGCTGTAAACAGACCCCAGGTACGGAAATTTCCGTCGATCTCATAAGAGATTTCGGAAATTGGAGGAGTGGTCCGGTTGAGGTTTTCCGAAAACGGACCGTCACAGAACGAAACATAGCCGCCCCAGACATTCGGTCTGTACTTTTCACGGATCCCTGTAAAATTGATGCCGGTAAAACCTGAGAATGAAAACCCCGGACGCTGTTCCCCGTTTCTTTTGTAAAGACCGGTTCCACCTGTGGCAGCCGCGGTTCCTCCCTGTTTGACAAAGTTTTCAATGATCTGAACAGTTTCGCCGGGTAAAACGAATACCTCCGGGAGGATAAGTATTTTTATGGACGCCGGGATGCCGGCGGAAAGATCAGCTATCGGAATAATGGTCCAGGGAAGCTTAAGCTGATCACAGATCTGCATTGCCCCGAGGACTGCCTGTTTATGCCGGTTCAGTGCTTTTGCCCGGGGTATGGCATTGGCAGGGATCAGATCGGCGTAACCGAGGTTAACCGAATCATCACTTTGAACAATACCTATTTCAGCGATTATATCTCTGCCGGAGAGGAGATTTTCGTACTTCGCGACTTCTCCCATTGCAGCGCCGACCAGTTCAGCTTCCCGCTCTTCCAGGGAACCGTCAGGAAGCTGCGGTTCCGAATAGAGGAAAACACGGCAGCCTTGAGCGGTGATATCCGCGGCCGCTTGAACATAAACCGATTCATTGTGATAATCAAAAATCTTGGAAACATCTCCGGGACCGAGCTGCGGGTATCTTCCTGTGGCCCTGGCGTACGCCGCGGAAAGGCGGTTGCCGGCCCACGGTTCGGTGAAATGATAATCCAGTTTATCCCGTATCCGCTTTGGATAATGGGAGGAAAAATTGATGGTCACCGCCAGCTCAGGATCAATATTTTTTATCGAAGCGAGTACTTCATCCAGGAAATCTTCCGCCAGGTCATCCAAAAAATCCAGAATTTCCGGAGTCCGTCTTACAATCTCCTGTTCCCTTTCGGGCAGCGCGGTTCCGGTTCGATTTCTAAATTCTTCAAGGCATTCAGGGCAGTAGCACAGAGACTTGCCGAAAATATCCAGAAAAAGGCTGTCCGGTTTGTATGCCGAGACAATTTCCCGCAATTGACTCAGCGCGTACTGTCGGTACCCCCTTAGGTAACAGGGTATACCCCACTTCGCGTTCCGGCCTTCGCACCTGAGCGGGGATCCGTCCTGCTTGAGCACGGCCCATTCCGGATGCTGTTCCACCGATAGTGTATCATATTCGATACAGTAATAGGCATTGAACTCTATGTCTTCTTCTTTAAGCACGCCGGAGATTTCACCGACCCAATCGGTTTTTAGTCCCGGATGTTTCGTGCCCACGGCAGTATCGTAATAGGAGTACCCCCAGTGATCCTTACAATAAAGCATCAAACTGTTGATTCCGGCGGTCCGGTAAAACTGTCGATGTTCTTCTCTGCTGATGTTTTTGTAGGTTACAACCGGCGGTGCCGGGGCGTGGTGATCGATGAGGTATCCTCTGAAGCAGTTTTTATAGCGCTCAGCCATGTATTCCCCTTTTGGGCATTATGCGGTATGATATGGATAGGAAACATGGATTTTTATTTCAACCCCATGTATTTTTATACCAAAATTAAATGAAGTTAACCGAATCATCCTTCTTTCAAACAACCATCAATTCGATGAAACTCAGCATCCTGGAACATGGAAGGGTACAATCAGGGAAAGAATGGCGGTACCGGGGGATTAATTCTCCGTTCAACCGGCTGTATTTCTGCCGTTCCGGCTGTGGCACCGTTACAAACGGGAGTCACACCTGTCGGTTAATGCCCGGACGGATATACCTCGTTCCCCTCAATGTAACCTATGACTACATGTGCACCAGTCTTGAACTGTTCTACATACATTTTAACCTTGACCTCCTTCCGGGTAAGGACCTGTTTGATGAAACAAACGAGTGCATGAGTGAAATGTTTTCACAAAAAAAGATAGAAGAAATTTACAAGGCCTTTACCTCCCGGCGTATCGATTCCGTCCTTGCCTGTGAATCCATTATACTGCGCGCTCTGTCCCGGTTCGCGCGGCATATCCGGTTAAGACACCGGGACAGTACCTCGGACAGGAAGATTATTCCTATTTTGGAATTCGTACAAGAGAATTTAAACGCGAAACTGCGGGTAGCGGATCTTGTTGAGCAGGTTGGATACTCAGAGTCAAGTCTAGTCCGGATTTTTAAAAATATCACAAATCAGACTCCGAAATCCTTTATCAATAATCAGCTCATAACCAGGGCAAAAAAACATCTCGTATTAAGCAATATGACGGTCAAGGAAATCGCCTATGAACTAGGATTCCATGACGAGTTTTACTTTTCCCGTTTTTTTAAAAAAATGACCGGTACGCCCCCTTCCCGCTATCGGGATGATCAGATAAGCCTCCTTTACAAAAACAGCGTAACCGCGGTCTGATTCTGTTTGATCCCTTTCTCGCTGTGTGGTAGATTTATCATATTGGAGTCTAAATGAAACAACACGGATATAACGGCAAGATCCTCTTTGTCGATCTGGGGCAGAGGACTACCAAAGTCCTGGAACCTGAAGCGAAGTGGTGGCGTGTTTACGGAGGCGGGGGGCTGCTTGGTACATATTTTATGTTGTCAGAGACTCCTGCAGGCATCGATGCCTTTGATGAAAAAAATCTGCTGATTTTTGCATCCAGTGTTATTGCGGGTATTGAAGCGCCGGGACTGGCACGGTTCAGCGTGGTAACAAAATCACCCTTGTCCGGCGGGATAGCGGAAACCAGATGCGAGGGGCGCTGGGGGCATTTTCTAAAAGGTTCCGGTTATGACGCAATCATCGTAAGTGGATCGACAGAAACACCGATCTACCTGCATCTGGAGCAGGGAAGTGTGACTTTTGCTGATGCGGGCAGTTTGTGGGGAAAAGACACATTTAGTGCTACAAAGGCGATAGAAGAGGAGCATGGCAAGGAATTTTGCTGTAGTGCAGTTATCGGTCAAGCAGGGGAAAACCGGGTCAGATTTGCAAGCATTGTCACCGATTATTCAGTACAGGCGGCACGTATGGGAGTAGGCGCAGTCATGGGATCAAAGAAACTGAAAGCT
>CAZUAE010000035.1:0-11691 GCA_964618265.1 uncultured Spirochaetales bacterium
CACCTATTGGCGTAGGCCACCATGGTGCTAAACTTAACAATTAACAAAGAGATGAAGTGCAACAAGAAAATTGGCAACAGTAAAAAAAGACCTTTTGAAACAACCTGCCATTTCCTTCCCGAGAAACCTATGATAGAATACCCTGAAAAGGGGGCAAATTTGGAAACAATGAATGATAGACCTAGTTGGGACGAATACTTCATTGGAGTAGCTGATACCGTTTCTCATCGAGCAACTTGTAATCGAGGGAAAAGCGGGTGTGTAATCACCCGTGACAACAGGATCCTGGTTACTGGATATGTAGGCGCACCATCAGGATTACCCCACTGTGACGATGCAGGTCACCAGATGAAAACTGTTGTACATGAAGATGGGACAAAAACCCAGCATTGCGTGAGAACCGTTCATGCTGAGCAAAATGCAATATGCCAAGCCGCTCGTCATGGTATCTCTCTTCAAGACAGCACCCTTTACTGCAGGATGACACCATGCAGAACCTGTGCTATGCTGATAATCAATTGTGGTATAAAAAGAGTGGTGTGTGAAAAGAAATATCATGCCGGGGAAGAATCGGAAAAAATGTTTAAAACAGCTGGTATTGAATTAATTATACTTGAAAATAAAGTCGTAAAGTATGAAAATCAGTAAGGTAATGAAACCTTAACATTTATATGTTTTTTTTAGATAGTCTTTATTATTTTTTGTCGGGGTTTTTTTTGGCACATGGTATGAAAAGCGATGCTTTCGTCAATTGTGCAAATAGAATATCTATTGTATAGCAGGAGGCTTAAACATGAAGCGATTTGGTTTTCTTCTGGTCATTATGCTTATGCTGATTCCGCTGTTTGCTACAGCACAAACGGTTATCGTAAGCGACGATTTCAACAGTGGCGACATGAAGGGATGGACAATTGGACACGGAGATTGGGACATAGAGTCACGTCGACTTGTACAAACTGATACATCTACTGGATTGGCAAGAATTGACAGAAGTGTTCAGCAGTCCGGAACCGTTCAGTTGGAATTCACTGTTCGTTATCTTGACGGAGGGTACGAAGAAGGAACAATGGGGGATGGTCCTTATCATGCCGGATTTGGTATTCACATCGGAGTTGACAAGGCAGCTTTGGGGAAAATGGCCTGGGGGAATGGAAACTCCTATCTCTTATGGTTAAACCTAGATACCGAAGTAACGACAGATTCAGAGCATTATGGTTTTCGTGCCCAGGTATACCGAAGCAGAAGTCACGTTGATATGGGTCTTATGGATGATTACAATGTAGACATTCCGGGTGCCTTAGGATATACCTTGATGGATGTTTACAATTCCGGGATTATTGGCAAATACATCAATATGGATGTACCAGTCAAAATAGTTGTCAATACCAACACCGGTTTGGTAAAAGTCTACGATCCATCGATAGACCCCGATGAATATGGTTACGCATACGCCTATTATTTCTATCTTGACCCAGCAGTTCTCAAAGGGTCTTATATTTCCCTGCGAACCAACGATCTTGGACTCAGATTTGACGATGTTGTGGTAACGAAGCTAAAATAGCACTTTTCGTTGTTTACTGGGTCAAAAGATGACCCATATTACTACATATCCGGCCGCTAAATATTTGATGGGTTTTGAGCCCTAAATTTAGCGGTCGGATTTTTTAATGTCATCACCTTAGATAAGTGGGGAATCCTCATTTTATTTCATCAGGAAACAGAAACAGCATAATTTTATAGAATCAGTCCTAAAAATAATCGAATGAAATGAGAATTCCCCCGTTTATCTTAGAAAGAAGGCAATTCTAAATTTGCAATTTAGAATTGCTGTAAATAATTGTACTAAAAGAATAGTTATCTATATAAGAACATAGACTCATAAAATATATGCTGTTATAATCTGGCCTATGACTGGAATAGAAAGAATTAATAATATCCTTCACCGTAAACCGGTAGACCGTATCGGAGCATTCGAACACTTTTGGGGGGACACCCGCCAAGTTTGGACTAAAGAGGGTCATATCAGCGAAGATGAGGACCTTGCGGAACACTTCAATTTTGATATGATTTTGCAACCCGCAATAAAACTCGTAGCCGATGTGGATTTTGAACCTGTGGTCGTTGAAGAAACAGAAGAAACCATCCTTACCCGGGATGGTAACGGAGCATTGCTACGTAGACATAAATTACACGCCAGTACTCCCGAACATGTAGACTTTACCGTAAAGGACCGGGCAGGATGGGAAGAACATATAAAACATTTACTAACTCCGGACCGGAAAAGGATCAATTTTGAAGGATACAGGAATGCTAAAAAGAAAGCGAGGGAGCAAAATCGATTTTTCCTTTTAAGCGGGGTGAACGTTTTTGAACTCATGCATCCGGTTTGCGGTCATGAATATATGCTTACAGGAATGGCTTTGGATCCCGATTGGGTCAAAGATATGGTTAATACCTACTCGCAGCTAATCATTGATCTTCAATCTATTCTTTTTGAAGAAGAAGGATATCCAGACGGCATCTGGTTTTATGAAGATATGGGCTTTAAAGAGAGACCCTTTATGTCACCAGCTATGTATAAAGAAATTGTAAAACCAGGGCATATCAAAACGTTCGATTTCGCCCATTCCAAAAATTTGCCTGTAATTATACACTCCTGCGGTTATGTAGACCCATTAGTTCCAGGCTTAATGGAAGCCGGAATGGATTGCCTGCAAGTTATCGAAGTAAAGGCTGGGATGGACCTTTTAAAATTGTATAAACTTTATGGAGACGATCTCTCTTTTATGGGGGGTATCGATGTCCGAGTTCTCTATACTAACGACAAAGCATTAGTTGATAAAGAATTAGAAGAGAAAATTCCTGAAGTAAAAAAGAAATTCGGATATATTCTCCACAGTGATCATTCTATACCAAATACCGTGAACTATGAAACCTATAAGTACTTCTTAGATAGAGGCTTGGAATTAGGGAGCTATTAACTACTAATGCCAAAATTATAGTTACGCTAAAATAAAGGGGTTATTATAAGGAATTAACTCTTTGGAATTCTGAAAAACATAATTTTAGCATTAGTATAAACATTTCTCCCGAATCCATTCCTTTGTCTTTTTAAATATCTCTTTAAAGGGCAGAGGGCTTTCATGCTTCTGCTCAGCATTATG
Source organism: uncultured Spirochaetales bacterium (assembly GCA_964618265.1). Classification (GTDB taxonomy): domain Bacteria; phylum Spirochaetota; class Spirochaetia; order CAYLLE01; family CAYLLE01; genus CAYLLE01. Next base: position 3,165 of record CAZUAE010000035.1, read on the forward strand.
CTCCACCTGCCCCCCTAACGGGCCATTACCTACACCTGTTTCCAGTTCTTTAGAAGGCTTATCACCCTGTAGTACATCCCGACAAATCTCAAGAAGCATTACCGCCCTATCAAGACCCTTTTCCCAAAGATCTACAAAGGAATCGTTAGTTTCAATTCCCGTCCAGGGATTATGCCAAATCTTTTTTTCCAAGTTAAGATAATCATACTCGTCCGGGAACCACATAGGATGAATAATAGATAACCACTTTTCTTTTATGTCTCCAGTCTTTTCGCGCTCCATCGCCCGGCAGATGTATTCTTGGTCGATATAATTGGTGTGGGTATAATAAGTAAGACTATCATTAAAAGCATTTTCGATTCGGTTTTTCGCCTGCCGTTTTAATCGGGAACGGGGATAGATGAAGGATAAGCTGTGATTTAGCATATCAATTATACATTCCGGTACAGCATAACCTGAGGGTAGCCGGGAGAGGAAGTCGTAGGTGTTTGGATCTATATTCAAACTCCGTCTAAGCATGAGTACATCTATAATCCTTTCGTAAAAGGCATGAGCCCCTGCTGTTTCGGAGCCTGCACGGCTTATAATAAAAGGATGGGTATAACGGTCTAATACCGCGTGAGTAACAAATCCATAGAGATAAAAAACTTCCTGCTGCTTATCTTGTAAACCTTCTTGGAGAATCCAATCACTTAAGGCGGAACAGCATTTTCCGTAACCGCTTCCGTGAAGTTTGATCCCGTAAGCCAGCCCCGAAGGTTTCGTCCGCTGATTGTGAAAGAAGATGTCCGGACCTTGTGCACCTAGGGCAAGGCAAGAAGATTCAAGTGATTTCTTATGGTTTTCCACAAGGGATGATATATTGTCAACTGCCTGAAAGGCAAAAAGGTTGTGCGAAATATGTGCCGGCATTCCACCTAAGATATCACAGTTTTTACTGCATTTCAATTTGGCGCATTGACTCACCAAAAATCTAACCGAAAAAAAATCACAGCATAGAAAAAGCTTACCTTAACTAATTACCAACAGACAGAAGAAGATATGGCAGCCCTTTGATTATATGTTCGGCAAACGTCTGATGGTTCTTCTACAGATAAACATGGAGCTATTGTGCGAAGATCAAGAGTTCGTCATCAATGAGAATATCCCCGTTTATCTTAGGAAGAAGGCAATTATAAATTACAAATTTAGAATAGCTGGCAGTACCACCACAGCAATTTCCGGTGATGCAAATTTATGTAATTGCTAGTAATAAAACAATTTATAAATTTTAATGCGAATGTGATCATTGGAAATTTCTGGTACCACCAGGACCGGGACACTTCTGAAACACCAGATCTGCACTTTGCTAAACAATAATTACCCTTCAGTGTGCCTGATTGAAAAAACGATAATCGGTGAACGGGTGAAGAAAATCTATGATAGTCCGAAGTTCCCGTAACTACGACTGCTCGAATCAAAAAAGCTCGATGAGACAAAACACACGAAGAAGAATTTTGGTTTTAGTTAGTTTCTTCCGCCTTTTTCCTCAGAACGTGCGGATTCAACCGGTTGATGATATGGAGAACCGCAAAATAGAGTATGGTGATTACCTCCACAAGAAGACCCACCATCGTTGCCAGTTCCGCCAAATACGGAATAATAAATTGTCAGGTACCAAGCCACTACAACACCCGAAAGGTCCTCAAGCGGAGCTGAAAGCAGGGTGTGGGTAAGGAGTCCGGCGAAGAATACTATGCTGCAGAGAAAGGTAATCCATTTTATTCTCCAGTAAAAGCTGTTAGTGAATTCAATCTTCGAACGCTTTGCGAAAGTTAAGATGGCCAGCATTAGGCGCATGATTGTGGCTGATGAAGTGATTCCCGCGAAACACAGACATTTCCGGAGCAATTCTAAATTTGCAATTTAGAATTGAGCATGTATTGAGGCAATTGCAAAAATTACTATTTTAGTTTCTTCGGATGATAAATCTCTTTTGAAAAGTGCGGCTCTTTCAAAATTTGATAATTTTGAAAGTGGAATTTTGAAAGTAGCTGAATTATTTCTTTATCCATCCGTTTTTACCGGATGAAGCTCCTCTCGGATAATCCGTCGCAGTGCCGCTTCATCTAAAGGCTGGCGCGATTTCCCCAGGTATTCCCGGAGTGCGTCATTAATCATTGTTTGGTATCCTTTTCCCAGTACCTGAGAACGTCTCCGGAACTCGTCCAGGATTTCCCGGTCAAGATAGATGGTGATTCGGGATTTTCCTTTCTGATATCCCGCCGGATCTTTTTTGGCTTTACTGTAATCGTATTCTTCCATTTTTTATATGCCCCCAGTCTAAAGACTGGATCCTGACTATTATAATAGATACATACTAGATACATGCATCGGCATTTCTTTTTAAAGAACCGGGCTGATTATACCGTCGAATACGCGGCAACGGGAATGCTGCTCCTTGCATTCGTACAGTATAATAGCATAAGGTATTATTCATTATAAAGCAAAAAAAAATGAAGTATAAAAACAAATTTATAAAAAAAATCATTCCCCTTCTGTTCCTGTTTTTCTTTTTTCAGGCACCGGTATTATTTGGACATAATGATGCTTTCAAGATTGAAGATTATACCGTTTCCACCTGGAACACTATTTCCGGACTTGCTTCCGATTCAATTATCACAATTTTCCAGGATATGAAAAAATATATATGGATCGGTACCTTCGATGGACTCCTCCGGTTTAATGGAAGAGAATTCGTGACATTTGATGAGACAATCTCACCCGGTTTCGCCGCCCATTCGGCTCATATTATTGTTGAAGGAAATGACGGTTCTATGTGGATCGGCACCGAAAACGAAGGTTTGGTCCACTCCCGGGATGAGGAATTCCATACATACGCCTCTGCTGACGGCTTACCTTCCAATTCTGTGCAATCCTTAGCATACGACCCGGAGGGGAGGCTGTGGATAGGAACCAGCCGGGGTCTTTGCTTTTATGACGAAGATTCATTTCATCAGCCTGTGTACTCCAACTCAAATCCCTTTGCCAGCAGGAACATTACCTCCTTAGTATACCACCGGGATGCGGGACTCCTCGCTTCAAGCGAAGCAGGGCTGTTCCGGAATACCGATTCAGATCCGGTTCTGATTCCAGGTACCGAAGAATTGAAGCTCTCAGCTTTTTGGTCGGATCAAAACGGAACCGTCTGGTACGGAACCCGTGACGGAAGGCTTTTTTTCTGGGACGGTGATTCATTAAAGGAACGGTTCATACACGGGATGAAGCACACCCACATAAGATCCATCTACAGCGGCGGACCGTCCGGAAACCTCCTGGTTGCCGGTGACGGAGGGTTCTGGAGTATTGAAGACGGCGGTTTTGGGAAGGTGTCGTATCTTCCATCGGAACATTCAATTCTCAAGTATATTCCCAAAGCTGTTCTGGAAGATCATGAAGGCAATATATGGATTGGGACACGGACTGGAGGTGTATCGCGGTTAATTCCGTCTCTGTTCACCAATTACAATGGGGATGACGGTTTTACCGACGTTACCGTCAATAATGCAGCCGGAGACAATCAGAACAGATTATGGATCGCGGCAGATGACGGACTATACTGCCTCAAGAACGGCAAGTTCATTGAAAATAATTTAACCAGGCAGCTCGCGGGAATCCGGGTCAAGCATGTATTCATTCATGAGAATGAACTGTACGTGAGCACTATTTCCCCTAGGGGAGTGGTCATATACTCTCACGGCACAACCGATTGTCTGAATAAAAATACCGGCTTACCCAGTAATGTGATCAAGAAAACAATTGTCGATTCCCTGGGGAATATCTGGATTTCATCTTCGGAAGGTATAATAACAGTGAAACCTGACGGACAGCTGATAATCCGCAATAACAAAACCGGATTTCCCGGTAATGAAATTTATGATATTTTTGAAGACAGTCGGGGAAGGATCTGGGCTGCCACAGTCCGGGACGGATTGTTCCGGTTCGATACCGGCGGTTCCTATATCCGTTTTAATGAACAGAACGGATTATCCGGAGAGATGATTTTTTCAATTAATGAGGATCGGCAGGGACGTTTTTGGGTAAGTACCGCGGTCGGTGTTTATCTTATCGACGGAGAAGACAATCCGCACCTCATAACGTACGATGACGGTCTTCCGTACCTTTACGTGTACAATGCCCTTCCTGTTGGACCTCATCTGTGGTTTTCCTCAGTACGCGGGGTGGCCAGGGCGGATTTGGAGGAAGCGGCCCAGACAGCCCTGGGTCGTGAAAGCTGGTTTGCTGTGGATACCTTCACTTTTGCAGACGGTCTTCTTGCCTCGCCGAACGCACTGTCCTGGCTTTTTACCGATCAGGAGGGAAGAATTTGGATTCCAACCCATAGAGGACTCAGCGTGCTGGATACGTCGAAAACAATTCCCTCCGGAAACAAGTGGCCGCTTTACATAGAGCAGGTAATTCTTGATGACACGGCATTTAATATTAATAACAGGAATTCCTGCGCGAAAGGAACGGTTGGAAGAGCCCGGTTTCGGTATTCCGCCCTTACCTATGCCCATCCCCACCGGGCCCGGTATTCATTCTTTCTTCAAGGTTACGATTCCGGATGGTCGGAGCTTTCAAAAGACGCCGAGGCTGTTTATTCGAAACTGAAACCGGGCCGCTATATATTTCATGTCCGGGTGTACGATGTAAAGGGCGGCATCAAAGGAGAGGCTTCACTCCCGTTTCATATCACGCCCCGGTATTATCAGACTGTTATTTATAAAATTGTGATTATCCTCATTATCGCTGCTTCTGCCGCAATGTTTGTGTTCTGGCGGTTTAATCGTATGCGCAGACAAAATATCAAGCTTGACGCCGAAGTCCGGAAGCGGACTCGGGAGGCAGAGAAGGCTCATCAGGATCAGCTTGATCTAATAGCGGATATCTCCCATGAAATCCGAACACCCTTGACCGTCATTGATTACAATATTTCGAATGTCATTTCCGGAAAACTGGGGAATCGAATAGAAAAAGATCATCCTGTATTCTCCGCTGTTACGCGAAACAGCAGCCGGATACTGATCATTGTTAATAATTTGCTCCAGTTCTTCAAGCTGAGGTATGGCGAATCATCATATCATCTGCAGCCGATAAATCCGGATCCGCTATTGCGGCAATACGCGGATGAACTGCGTCCGGTGGCAGAGGAAAAGGAGATCCGGATCTCCTATGAGATGTTTGGGGAAATGAGCTCCATCGATGCCCATGTTTCTCTGTTTGATACGATAATGCTGAACCTGTTGACCAACGCAATTTCAGGCAATCAGAAAGGCGGCCGAATTGAAGTGGTGCTAGATTCCCGGGATAATGAAACCTGCAGAATTCAAGTAGCTGATGATGGAAATGGTCTTACCCCGGAAGAATTGGATCGGATTTTCGTCCCGTATATGCAGGCGGGAAAATCAAGCAGCGGGACAGGCCTGGGCCTTACCATGGTTAAAAAAGCGGTCTCCCGGATGAGCGGTTTTCTGGAGGCGTCGAGTATCAAAGGGAAAGGCACGGTATTCAATTTAATATTCCCTAAATCAAAACGGAACGGCGTTACTGTCCGCTCCGATGACTCCGGATTGGTGAACAATTACGCTTCTTCGTTATCCCGCGGTTCCGCTTTCCAACTTGCTGCCGGAAACGGAGAGGGGTCTTCCCGTAAACCCGTTGTTTTAGCGGTGGAAGATAACAGCGATTTACTGGAAATCATTAGAGCGGAACTGTCCCGGGAATTTACCGTAATTCCGAAGCAGGCCGGGAAAGACGGATTGATGTACTTAAAGAATAATCCCGCGCCCGCCGCGATAATTTCGGATATCATGATGCCGGGAATGGACGGCAGGAATTTTTTTTATCAGGTCCGTGACGGTCTAAATTTAAAAAACATACCGTTCCTTTTTCTCACCGCCCGGGCTTCTTTTGATGAAGCCGTGGAATTCCTCAGGGAAGGAGCGGCGGACTATATTTTCAAGCCTTTCAGTCCCGAACTCCTGCTGTATAAGATCAGGAATCTAACGGCCCTGCAGCGGGGCAGCGCGGAGTCGGTCAAGAAGCGGATAAGCAGTAACATCCTTAAAATTATTGAACAGGATGAAGTACCTGAAAATCGCAGTGAAAAATTGTCCCTTACGGAAATACAGAGCCGCTATTCTTTAACGGATAGAGAGACAGAAGTTTTAGACCTAATACTCACCGGGATCCGGGACAAAGAAATTTCCCAAAAACTCAGCTGCGCCGTCAGCACCATCTCCAACACCGCCAGCCGTATCTATAAAAAAACCGGGTCCGGCAGCAGGATGGAGCTTCTGAGGAAACTATCCGATCTGCAATGAATTCCCCTCCCGTTTTTAGCTTATTCGAATTCAATTGAAACGGTGACCGGATCAGCACCTTCATACGAATAAGGCGAATCGGCTATTGTAATAACTGCGTAATCGTGACTCCCAGGATTATACGAGCCGTTTACATGGGTATAGGTATAGAGAAACGTATCCGACTTGCTGTAGGGAACTCCGTCAATCTCAAAAGATATTTGTATGTCTTCAAAATCCGCCTCCCCCGCGTCGATGAGTAAAGCATTGTCCAAGCTGTTTGCCCCTGCAGAGAGGCCGCCGATATCCTGGGTGTTGGTGTATTCCGGTTCCCCTAACACCTCGGAGTAGCCGGTATACAATACGACATTGGTGAGCGTGTAGCTGCTGTTGTTTATTACGTCAATGTCCACAACATCCGGTCCGAACAGCGAGCATCCTCCGGGTAGTATAATAGACAGGAAAAAGAATACCGTTAAAAGGTATGGTTTAAAAGAGCGCATTTCAAGTAACCTCCTGGTGTTTTTTCACTTTATTTTCGTAACCATCGGTCCGGGGCGCAACAGGAGATTTATACCAATTGGGTAGATTTTTTTACTAGGCGGGGTTTTATGCAGGTCCGCCTAACCGGAGCATGACAGGTGCAAATTCCGGGTACCGTAATACCCCATCATATCTTTTACCTTCTTTTTTGTTTCTCCGGTAGTTTGAACGGAGTATCCATGTTGGCCTCTTGCTATTGATATAGCTTTTTGCGTTGAAAAATCTGTAAAAACAACCTTCCCGCCTTTGCACCGGCCTATCAATTCGATATACAATAATAGTGTAACATTATGGAGGGTGTAAAATGAATAACAAGTCTGAAAACATCTTAGTAATAAACTGCGGGAGTTCCTCCCTGAAGTATCAAGTTTACCGAATGCCGGAAAGGAAAAGCATGGGTAAGGGAACGGTTGAGCGAATAGGAGAGGAAAAAGGGAGCTACAGTCAGGAATCGGAGAACGGCACCCTCGAAGATGAGGTAAAAATAGCAGACCATAGCCAGGCTATGGATCACGTAATAAAACTGTTAACGGATAAAAACAGGGGAATCATAAAGGATATTAAGGAACTATCCGGGGTGGGGCATCGGGTAGTTCACGGCGGTGAAGAATATTCTGAATCCGTTATTATAGACGATAATGTTTTAAAGGCCATTGAAAAGAACATCGAACTTGCCCCACTCCATAATCCTGCCAATCTCACCGGCATCCGGGAAGCCGTAAAAGCGTTTCCGGGGATCATGCAAACAGCAGTGTTCGATACGGCATTTCATCAAACGATGCCTCCGGCAGCTTATCTTTACGGAATACCCAGAGAATTTTATAAAAAGTACCGGATAAGGAAATACGGATTTCACGGTACAAGCCATCGGTACGTAGCACACGAAGCGGTCCGATTTTTAAAACGGTCACCGAAAAACACAAACGTTATATCCTGTCATTTAGGAAACGGAGCTTCCATAACCGCCATTAAAAACGGAAAGTCCATCGATACCTCCATGGGATTTACCCCCCTTGCAGGGCTTGTGATGGGTACCCGCTGCGGAGATATCGATCCCGCCATCACCTTTTATTTGTTAGAGCGTGGATATTCTCCGGGAGATCTAAATAACATTTTTAACAAGGAGAGCGGACTTCTCGGCTTATCCGGTATTTCAAATGATCTACGAGACATAGAAGCAGCTGCAGAAAAAGGTGATAAAAATAGTATTCAGGCCTTAGATGTTTATGCCCATAACATCCGGAAGTATATCGGTGCGTATGCCGCTAACATTGTAAAGGTAGATATTCTTGTATTTACCGGGGGAATAGGAGAGTTTGGGGTAAAAATGAGAGAGAGGATATGTCATCGTTTAGAAAATCTGGGAATAGTGATGGACTACGAAAAAAATTCCCAAAATGGAAACGAAGAGGGAATCATTTCCACCGACTATTCCCAGACTACAATCGTGGTAGTGCCGACGAACGAAGAACTGCAGATCGCCATAGACACCTACAATATGCTTCAGAACCTTAATTCCCCGGCATAGACCTTGTTTTAAGCAATGATAAAAATCGCTATTACAATTGAGGCACTTTCAAAATTATCAAATTTTGAAAGCGGCCCTACCTTTAGATCTAATTGACAGGGATTTGCCGCAT
>CAZUAE010000035.1:11791-25842 GCA_964618265.1 uncultured Spirochaetales bacterium
TCAAATTTTGAAAGCGGCCCTACCTTTAGATCTAATTGACAGGGATTTGCCGCATATTTTTTTCGCGGAAAAATCTAAAAAAATCTATTTAAATAGCTCCCGAATCTCTTTTTCGTACTGATCGGCGATAACATGTCTCTTGACTTCCTGTTTTCCCGACAATTCCTTACCCACCTGAAAATCGGCATTGATTAATGTAAAGCGGTATACCCTTTCAAAACTTTTAAAACCGTTTTTGCTGCTCACCGATTCATGAATTATGGAACTAAAGAAATCCTGAACTTCCGGTGTCTGTAGAAGTTGATCAAAATCAATATAGCTTATACCGTTTTCTTTGGCCCAGGTCTCTACACTTTCATTATTTGGAACAATTAACGCGGCAAGAAATTTCTGATCCTGCCCCAAAAGGATTGCCTGTTCGACATGTTCGGATTCCTTTAATTTTTCCTCTATCGGGGTAGGCTCCACGTTCTCTCCTCCTAAAAGGACAATCGTATCCTTCACCCGGCCGACGATCTTCAGTTCGTTATTCCGGGTAAGCATTCCCAAGTCACCGGTATCGAGAAATCCGTCAGGACGCATGATTTTATCCGTTTCCTCAGGCTTCTTGTAGTATCCCTTCATGACTTGAGGTCCTCTGGCAAGAACTCGTCCTTTTGTACCAGGGGGAAGCTCGTTGTACTCCTCATCGACAATTTTTATTTCCGTTCCGGGGAAAACAGGACCCACTGTACCGGGAACGGGATGGCGCTGCTTTCTTACTCCTAAAACCGGTGCTGTCTCGGTGAGACCGTAACCTTCCAGGAGAAGGATGCCGGACGCCGCGAAAAACCGGTCAACAGCTGCCGGCAAGGCTCCGCCTCCGGATATTCCTGCTACAAATCTTCCGCCTAACTTCGTCTTGATCTTCTTAAAAACCAGTGCATTACCCAAGCCCCGAAAAGGCGCCAGCAGAATATACGGAAAGAAGCTGATCAGCACATCCAACACGCGGGACCTTTTTTTAAACTCCGGAAGGAACCCCCGAATACGGTAAGAAAAGTAGGAATGCGCACCGCCTACACCGACAAAAAAATGGAATAATCCACGCTTTACGGCTGATTCTTTTTTTATGTTTCTGTAAACTCCGGCTTTTATGGACTCCCAAATACGGGGAACCGAAGCCATCCAAGTCGGACGGACCATAGCAAAATCCGCCAGCATTATTTTTCCGATCGGCTTGGAATAGGCCAATGCGGAAGCCGCGCCTAAGGCTACATACTGCATGATCCGTTCAAAGGAGTGCCATACCGGCAGTACACAAAGCCATATATCTCCTGGTCCGACTTCAATAAGTTTCGGAACATTCTCCACCTGATGCAGGAAATTTCTGTGGGAAAGCATAACTCCCTTCGGTTCTCCCGTGGTCCCCGAGGTAAAAATGATGGTGGATAGATCATCACCGTCACCCTTGTTTATCTCTTCCTCGGCAAAATCAGGATTCTCCTGATTAAACTTGATCCCCTCCTCCATAATTTCATCGAAGGATTTGATTTTAATTCCGGAGGATTTAAGTTCATCTTCGGAAAAACCAGATTCCATAACAATCATCTTCTTGAGAGTAGGAATGGATTTTTTAACGGATAAAATTTTCCCCGCCTGGGCCTGATTTTCAGCGATTACAATTTCGCATTCTGAAAACCCAAGGATGTATCCTATTTCTTCCGGGGTGGAATCGCATCCTCTGGGAACATCAGCAGCCCCTAAGGTCAATAAGCCAAGATCGGAAATCAACCATTCTTTCCGGTTATCCGCAATAAGCCCTACATGGTCTCCCCGCCTTACCCCTTCGGAATGAAGCCCGCATGCAAAATTTTTCATTTCGTTATAGAGGGTTTTATAATCCGTAGGTTGGAATACTCCATCACTATCTTTGCTTAACTGCGCGGTATATTCTCCGTAGTTTTCCGCTTTATTCCGAATCATTAAAGGTATGGTTTTATAAGTTTCTGTATTCATTTCCGTCTCCTGAAAACTTTTTTGCAATTTTAACATACTTTTACTGAATTTCCTAACCATATTTTACGATATGAGGAATTCTCATTTTCACTTCTCTTGCTGGGTATAGTTGAAATTGTTTCACCAGTAGTATAGGGTGATTTTATGAGCGGATATAATGTGATTTTATTAATGACGGATCAACAGCGTGCAGACCATTCGGGTTATGCACCCAATTCACAGGTTCCCACTCCAAACATAGATCGGATAGCAGAATCCGCCGCATTTCTCAATTGCCAAACTGCCGATCCTATTTGTACTCCCGCCAGGTGTTCCCTTTTAACGGGGAAATATGCTCATCAAGTCGGAATGACAAGCATGTCGGGAGACCTAAATAAAGAATACCCCACCTATCCGCAGGCCTTGCAGAAAGCCGGTTACTATACGATGGGTATCGGAAAATTTCACATCCTTCAGAGTTGGCCGTGGGGCACGCCCGTGGGTGATGCCCTGGATCTCCTCGCTCTGGAAGATGAGATGAAAGAGTACGGATTTGACTATATCCAGGAATTTTCCGGAAAGCAATTGGCAACCCACAACAGATGCCAATATATAAAGCACCTTGAGGAACGGGGTCTTAAAGAAAAATACCGGGAATATATTGTTTCCAGGGGAAAGAATATTATGGATGCCAATGGTACTAAATTTTCCGGTGATCCATGGCCCTTTGAGGAGGAGGACTACATAGATTCTATTATTGGAGACCGCATTGTTTCCGCTTTAAAAAAACGTCCTAAGGACAAACCGTTCTTTCTCTTCGGTTCCTTCATGAATCCGCACCAGCCCTACGATCCTCCATCCCGGTATCTCGAATTAGAAGAGGTTCGGGATATTAATCCGATACAGGACGCGGACAAAACTCTCTCTCCGGAGAACAGGAAGCGAATAGACCGGATAGCTAGGGCCTACCGCGCGTCCATCCGTTTCGTGGATGACCAGATAGGCAGGATCTTCAATGTTTTGGAAGAGGAAAACCTGTTGGATAATACAGTAATTCTCTTTACTTCAGACCATGGGGAGATGCTGGGAGACCACGCCAGGATGCATAAAAAAAGTTTTTATCGAAGCTCCCTAACTGTTCCGGCTGCAATCCGGCACCCGGATTATCTTATAAAGAGGAAGATATCAGCTCCGGTGGAACTTACTGATATTACCGCCACAATTCTCGATGCTGCAGGAATCAACCCTCAGGAAGAGTTAAGCAAGTCCTGGCCCGCTGAAAATAACAATGTTCCCTGCCGGTCACTTCTTCCTATTCTACGGGGAGAAACCGAAAAAATCCGGGATTATTCTTTTTCGGAATGCAACAATGCCTGGCAGGCACTTCAATCTGAAGAATGGAAATATGTACGCATACTTTACCACGGTGTGGAACAGTTCGGAAGCAAGGATTACCCGGAAAAACGGTTTCAGGAACGGCTATTCAATTTAAAGGATGATCCTCAGGAATTGACGGATGAGAGTTTAAACCCTCAGTATCAGGAAATCATTGATTGGTTCCGCCGGGAAAGGGATTTTGTCATAGATACAACGCCCTTTGCTCAGACCGGATGGGCACCTTACATTATTCCGTAGATTATGCTTTAAAAGGGGAACTGCCGGTCGGCATAGCAGTAGAGGCAGCGCCCGCAGAAGACGTCAATACGGCCTCCGTCCCGGGAGTTGGTACAGCCGCAATGATGGGTACGGCCGGAAAATTTTGCTTTCGTTACCGGTACTCCCCACATATCCATATACCGTTCTGCGGAAGTGCATGCTGCCCGTTTGATGTTATTTAGTTCCGGGAAATCCGATAGCTTTTGGTTTTCCCGGTCGTAAGAATCTCTGCAGCAGTAAAGGGTAACTCCCGCCTGCTCAGCAGCTTCCGATATATAGGTGATAATCTGTCTATGCCGGGAATGCGCGTACCCGTCACGGCTTTTCAGCGATCCGGGATGGGGGTCGGGCGGAGAAAATTCCGCCGGTTCAGGGATGTCTGCTGCACGGAACCTGGACAACAGCCCCGAAGCTCCTGCGGAAGCGTAAGAATTCATGAAAGAGAAAATGCATGCCTTTACGCCTATCCGGGTGAAGTCTTCTAAAATGCTGCTGTATCGGTCTATCCAGAAAGAGGGAGGAAAATCATCGGTAACAACAATGGGATCAAACCGCCAGATGATGTTTTCAGCCGGAAAGGGGCTCTCTTTGGTCAGCACCTCGAGACTGTTGAGTACCGTTTCCGGAGCCGGGATTCCCGGTTCCAGATAACTGCCTCCTAAACCGGTCACGGAAACCTGCAGCTCTAAACGCCACTTCTCTGCCGTCCTGTAGCATCCGAAATAATATTCTCTCTCCGATGCGGAAAAGAGGGAGACAAAAAGCTCCGGAGATTTTGTCCAAAGGGAGAGCCCTGCAATATCGTGCGGATCCAGGGAAATCTGATGCTTCCCGGCAAAAGAAACGGCAGTGATAAATCCGCGCTTCAGTGAATCCAGGAGATAGCGGAAACGTTCTCTGTCGGCTATCATATCCTCTCTTCGCGAGAGGGTTACAGGTTTAAGTGTTTTGATATTGCCGTACATTTCGATTAGCCTTCTCATGAGATTTGTATCATGGTAAGATGATAATAACAACATTGAAATACAAGAGGCTTTTATATTGAAGAAAATCGGCATTTTTAGTCCCTGGCAGTTTGGTTTCGGCAGCAAAAATATCGAAAGCGGAAATACCGAATCGCCCCAGGAGTACCTTCCGGGATCATGGTATCCGGGAGAAGTTCCGGGAGATATAAATCTGTCTTTGCTGAAACAGGGCATGATTCCGGATCCCCATTTCGGAGATAACGGCAGAAAAAGCGAATGGATAACAGAAAAAGACTGGTGGTACCGGACATCTTTTCCTAACCCGGGAAAAGCTGGAACACCGATAGACCTTACTTTCGATTATTTAGACGGCATCGCATTGATTTTTTTAAACGGACAGAATATTGGCAGGGGGGAAAACGCCTTCCATTCCCATCGATTCAAAGCGGAAAATCTGCTTAATCAGGGGAAAAATGAGCTCTTGGTTTGTTTTCCGTCGATCAACGGGATTTTGGGCGGTCCCAGGGAGGACGACCGTGCGGGCTGGAAAAAACGCCGGGTACTTATCCGGAAGCCTCAATTTTCATTCGGATGGGATTGGTCGCTTCCCCTGCCGTCTATAGGGATGGGAACCGTTTCCCTTGAAACACACTGCGATCTCAAGTTCACTAGGGTCACCCATAAAACCAGCAATTCCGGCAGGATCGATTTTTTCTTTGAAGTGACGCCGGCGGTGAAGGAATCAGGCTATACCATCAGGATTGCCGTGGAATCCCCTGACTCTTCCGCGGTGGAGAGGGAACTGTCTCCCCAAGGTTACTGCTCCCACATCAGCATGACAATGCCGGAGGTAAAACTCTGGTACCCCGCGTATTACGGGGAACAGCCCTTGTATCGATACCGTGTTGAATTGGTAGCAGGAGACTCTGTCGTAGACTCCCGGAATGATTTTTTTGTTTTCCGGGAAATTGGTATACGGGAGGAGCCGTTCGAAACTGGTTCTCATGAAGGATTCTCTTTTCTTTTAGAGATTAACAGCATTCCGGTTTTCTGCAAAGGCTCTAACTGGGTACCCCTCAGTTTCCAGCCGTTCTTAGCCGGCCGCGAGAAATACCGGTTTTACCTGGAGAAAGCCGCGGAAGCCGGTTTTAATATGCTCCGGGTGTGGGGCGGAGGAATCTACGAGGACGATTTTTTCTACGAGGAGTGTGCCCGGCTGGGAATTATGGTCTGGCAGGATTTCATGTTCGCCTCATCGGGTTATCCAGCCAGGGCCTATAGTGACAATATAATCCGGGAGGCGGAATATCAGCTCAACCGGCTGAGAGGAAAGGTCATCCTTTGGTGCGGCTGCAACGAGGATGTCTACTCCTGGTCCCACCCCTTTGATCAGCAGCCGGATCTTTGGCGCGGCGGGTCAGAAGACACATCAGAAAAAAAACAGTCCGCAGAAGGCAGTGTGAGCATAGGGAAACAAACCGATGAACTATCACCGGGAGAGAGAGGCGAACTGGTAAACCGCCTGGTGGAAGACCCGTTTCTCTACTCCATGCTTCTCCGCGGACTTACCGGCAAGGTATCACCCGAAACACCCTACATCCGGTCCAGTCCCGCATCCTACGAAGACGGCGGTAACGAACCTCATTCGGGGAATAGTCACCTCAGCTCCTGGAAGTACGCGTTATTTACATCTCCTGAACATCCCGAAAACTTTCGGGATCATTTTAAAACAATTTGTTCTTTTGATTCAGAATTCTGTGTACAGGGTCCCTGTTCCCTAGAGAGTTTCCGTAAGTTCATGCCGAAAGAACACCTCTGGCCCCCGGATGAGGTGTGGACTTACCATATCCAGCGGGGACACGCGAACATTCCCCATCACGAACAGACCCTGGCCATAGCTGGAGGAATATTCGGACCCATAGAAGACTTAGAAACCTACATTAAGCATGGCCAGACGGCACATGCGGAAATGACCCGGGTAGAATACGAGTATGCCCGGTATGATTGGCCGAAATCCGGGGGCACCATGAGCTGGATGTTCAACGACTGCTGGCCTACTGCAAACTGGTCTGTAATCGATTTTTATCGGAATCCGAAACCATCATACTACGCAGCCAAAAGAGCGTGCGCTCCCGTTCTGCCAATAATTGCGGCCCGGGACGGAATTATCCGTTTCGCGGTTTCAAACAACACGAATGCTGCCTGTTATGCCCAAGTAGAATTTGGGCAGTCCAGCCTAAATGAGCTTTCATGGCAGGGAATGAAGTGTCAGATTGAGGTAGAACCGGGGAGTACCACGGAGATTTACAGAAAGGATCTGTCAGAATACTCCTTGTCCTCGGAAGATTTCCTCCTTCTTAAGGTAGAAATAGAAAACCAGGACAACAACTCAAAGATCCCGGCGGTTTCCTGGTTTCCTTCATGGCGGGATGTTCCCTGGCCGGATCCCGGCCTTTCGTTAACAAAGGTGCATTCCAGCAGAACCGAACGGGGAAACTGGAGATCCCTTTTAAAAATTGAAACGCGGAATTACGCGCGTTTTATCCACATTAAATATCAAAACGACAAAAACAACGGGAGCACCTGGTTCTCCGATAACTACTTTGACATGGTTCCCAATTCCAGCAAACTCATATCAGTAATAACTCCTGAGAAACCCGGAAAGGCAGATTCTTTCCGCGTCGGCTGGTGGGGAGATTGGCTTCGCTGATTCCTCACTCTATTGGAAAACAATCGAATAAAGATCGGCATCTTTCATTCGGAAACAAAGACGGACCGCCTGGTTCTTTACTGCCTTAAGCGCTGCTTTTCCCCGCCAGGTTACAGCCCGTTCGATCTCATCCCCATATGCGGCATCGGAATTTTCAAAGGTAAAACCAGGTATAGGCTGATTCTTCTCCGTTCTAAGTTCTACATTGATGCTCCCGGAACCGGAAGTTTCGTAGTTTAGGAGGAGACGTTCCCCCGAAAAGGTAAAGGGTTTTGTCAAAAACTCCCCTTTTTGATAGGGAGCCTGGATGGAAACAAATCCGTCTGTACGGATAGTGTACCGGGCTAAGTAATGGGCAGGCTGCATGTACCGGTGCTGATAATAGAGGGACAGCTCCCGGAGACCGGTAGGGACGATTCCCCACGCGGACATGTTCGAACGTGATATCCAGTTACCGCGGTCTGGACCGGGACGCAGAAACGCCTCCATAAAGGTGCGGTCGTACGTATTTCCGCCCCGGGAAGTCATAAACACCCCTTCAGAAATATCTCCCGCGTATTTCGGTACCAGCTGTAACGCTTCAATCTCCTTCTCGGATAAAGTCCGTCTTCCCGGGATAAACCGTTTAGGGAAACTCAGGTATATATGGGGGGCCCGAAAATAGGGGAATGTGGAGTTGGTATAAAGATTTTCCGGCGGGGTGTCTCCGAAATCCATGGGTTCGGGATCGCTCCAATGTATAAAATCTTCCGAAGTTGACCTGCTTATAGTCCGGATCCCCTTCATCACGGAAGGGTCCTCCGTATTTAACCAGGTGCGGTAATAGGCGGCATAACAGCCTTCGTGTTCCGACCAAAAGGGTACGTTATGGGAATCGAAGGCGCCTTTTGTCATAACCGGTTCTTCCTGTATTTTTTTCCAGTGGACCCCGTCTGCTGAAACAAAAGCGTAGAGGACATCATCCAGCCCCTCTATCCTGCCGACGCCCAGGGCTTTATACTTCTCCTCTTCCGGGATACCGGGTTTTTTATCGATAAAGGGAGAAAAAGACGGTGATCCGTCTCCCCGGAGGATTATATTATTCTCCCAAGTTCCGAACATCTCATAAAGCCCCAATTTGGGCTTGGTAAAAACTTTTCCGTCTCCGCTCAAAGCGCAGCACACGGAGCCGCTCTCCTTGTCTCCCACTACAGGCCATCCCCGGTAATACAATCGGTACATGGACCCGTCCTTCATCACCGTGGGATATCCGCATGCCTTGCCTTCCCAGGGTTTATCGAACTTCAGGGCTTTCCCGGCATATACAGGCTGATGGAGGACTTGGCGTACTCCATTCAGTTCCTCAATCAGAAATGAATCAACAAACAATTCCATACGGGTTCCTAATTCAATCATTCTAGCCATCCTTCCTTTAAGTACCATTCCGCTGTTTCTTTTATACCGCGACCGAGGGAGTATTCCGGACTGAAAGACAGTTCTTTCCGTATTCTCGAGGTATCCATCTTCCAATTCGCTCTCCCCAGTTCATCTATCTTGTTGGGATTAAAAACAGTATAACGGTTAAAGAGTACTAAAACTCTGGAGGCAAACCAAGAGGAGATCATCAACAATGGAATAGGAATTTTCGCTGTGACCGTTCTCTTAACCCCCAGAGCTTCCTTGATATTTTTATAGAGATCCTTGGCGCTGTATAACGATTCACCTACAAAATAGGTTCTATTCTGCCGGTCACTTTCCAGGGCGAGCAATATAGCTTTTACCGCATCCAGGATATAAATAAAACTGGTCTCCTGAGTTCCTTTTCCGATGTAAAGTTCCTTCCCTCTGTATATCAGCCGGAAAAAGGTGAGAAAATCCCTGTCCCGGGGTCCGTAAACCGCGGTGGGCCGGAGAATGATCCAGGGAATAGCATCCTGCGATTTTATCAATTCTTCCGCGGCAAGCTTCGATTTTCCGTAAGGTGACACAGGGTGAGACTTGTCTGTTTCCCGGATTACAGATTTAGGGTCATTTTCACCGGGTCCGTGGGCGGCAATACTGGACATAAAGAGGAGCTTGCCTTCCAGAATGCCTGAGTCACGGACTGCATCGATCAAGTGGCCGGTATACTGAGCATTGATCTTCATAAAATCATCCAGCTTTGGTGCAACGGTAATTCCAGCATTATGCACGATATACGCTACAGAACCGAAACGGCGCTTCATCTCCGTAAATTCATCCGACAACTTCTCTCGGGAATCCAGGGTAACACATACCTTCTTTATCCTCTCATCGGCTATCCAGCGGGTTTTGCTGGTGGAGCGTATCGCCGCGATCACCTCATAACCGCGGGAGAGGGCTTCTTCGCAAAGAAAGCTGCCGATAAATCCGTTTGCACCAGTAATTAGAAGTCGTTGGTTCATAATAAAATAATCAGGATATATGCTTCCGGGCTTCCCGTTTGGCCCGGTCCATGATTCCGCCGACCTTAAACCACATGTCCCGAGTCAATTGGACACAAGCTGCTTTAGTAATACCCGTTATATGTTCCGGTTTCTTTATACCCACGATTGCGGAGGTGATTCCGGGATGGGTAAGAATCCATCGCACAGCCAACTGCGGCAGGGTGATGTCCAGATCCCGGGCTATTGGTCTAAGCTCTTCGAGCCCTGCGTAAATTTCCCGGTAGGCTTCCCCCTGAAAGAATGGATTGCTGCTTCTCGGATCATCGGATAAATCAAAGGTTTCGCCGTATTTACCGGTCAATAGTCCCCGATACAGGGGGGAATAGGGGATAACGCCGATCTGATTAGACTGACAGAAGGGAAGCTCTTCCCTTTCAATGTCCCGGGTCATCAGGCTGTAGGGAGGCTGGAGAGATGCCGGCCTCATATACCGTATATACATGCGCATCTGTTCGGGATTCATGTTGCTGAACCCGAACCATCGTACCTTTCCCTGTTTCTTAAGCAGATGAAGAGCCGCGGCGGTCTCTTCCGGCACGGTAAGGGGATCGAATGCATGGATCTGATACAGATCGATACGGTCCGTCTTGAGCCGCTTTAAGGAAGCCTCGCAGGCCCGGATGATATAATCGTAGCTGGTGTCGGGTTTTCTATCACCATCGGCAAAGTTCCAGTAAAACTTGGTTGCGATAATAAACCTGTCCCGGAGATTTTCCCTCGTGAGAAGGTCCCCCAGGGAAGACTCAGAATACCCGTCCCCGTAGGCATCTGCGGTGTCAATAAAATTCACCCCTTCATCCAAAGCCGCCTTAACGGCCTCTTCCCAGGGCTTCAGGGGAACGTCACCCCAAAACTTGGGAGAGAGCTGCCAGCAGCCGAAACAAATTCTGGAAACGATGAGATCAGAAGATCCAAGTTGTCTATATTCCATATAATAACCTCGGTATTATTTTTTTTAACCTGTTGATTATCCTATGACCGTTGCTATAGTATAACGGAAAAAGGGATCAGTTAAACTACCAATGGCACAAACTATACTATTAATATTCTTTATCTTCTATATTCTCAATTTTCTTTTCGAAATGTTCCTCGAATTCTTAAATCAAAAATCGGTTAAGGAAAACAGATCATCACCCCCGCAATTTATTGCAGCTCGGGTTGAACCGGGTGAATACGAAAAGGCGGCAGACTACAGCGTCACGAAATCACGCCTAAAAATTGTTTCGTCAGCGTTTAGCACTGCACTTCTTGCACTGATCATCTTAACCGGTGTTTTCGGAATACTGGAAGAATTTTTAAACAGATTCCTTAATACCGGCTATCTTTTTACGATAGTCTATCTTGCCGTCATCGGTTTCGGCGGGTGGCTCCTTTCCGTTCCCTTCAGCCTTTATTCCCAATTTGTAGTGGAGGAACGGTTCGGCTTTAATACCATGACATTCCGGCTGTGGGTATTGGATACCATAAAGGGATTCATACTGGGAGCTTTAATCGGTATACCCCTTATATTGGCTCTGCGCTGGTTTCTCAGAGAAACCGGAGACTGGTGGTGGGTCTTTGCCTTTGGATTTTATACCCTGATACAGCTTTTTATCCTCTACATCTATCCGGTAGTGATCGCCCCCATCTTCAACAAATTCCGTCCTCTGGAAGAAGGAGAACTCAAAGAACGGCTGGAAAACCTTGCGTCCCGACTGAACTTCGAAGTAAAGGGAATCTCCGTTATGGACGGAAGCAAACGGAGCAAACACTCCAATGCTTATTTTACCGGTTTCGGGCAGAACAGGCGGATCGTACTCTACGATACGCTGATAGAACGGCTCTCCCCCGCGGAACTGGAAGGTGTTCTGGCCCACGAAATAGGGCACCGGAAAAAACACCATATAACAAAACGGACTGCTTTTTCTCTGCTGGTTACTTTGGGAACGTTTCTCATCATCCACCTTTTAATAGATTACGTACCGCTTTATACCGCCTTTGGTTTTAACAATCCCTCCTTTTACGGTATACTGCTTTTAATCGGTATCTGCATGGGACCCTTTACCTTTGTAATCGACCCTCTTATAAATGCCTGGTCGCGGCATCACGAGTACGAATCGGATACCTACGCCGCGGAAACCACCGCGCCTGAGCAGCTTCGTGAAGCCCTTATAAAACTCGCTAAAGAGAACCTTACCAACCCGGTTCCCCACAAACTTTACAGTTTTTACCATTATTCTCATCCCGCTGTAGGGGAACGGGTGGCTCATTTGGATTCCTTGGTGTCATCTCAGGAAGAAGGCAGTTAATTCTGCAGTTTACACCATGGACAGCGGTATCCTCCGGGCCGGGAATCCTGTCCATAAAAGGTACCTTATGGGTCAGATGAAACTGTCCCGTCCGGTCCCAGGCTCCGGATCGTAGTAGCCGAAAAAATAGTGCCCCCGGAAGGACTCAGCCTTTTGACGGGGAGAAACTCGTTTTCTATCTGATCCATACCTTTATTGTCGGAGGTTCCGCCGGACTATTGACAGGAGTCCGGCACCACTGTAATATCAAAGTATATTGATATTTAAATATTTGTATAAGCTTATATGGAAACAAGTGAAGAGTACATTATTACATTAGCATCGTCTTTCAAAGCACTGAGCGATCCCATCAGGCTGAAACTGCTTAAAGAACTAACCCGGCAGTACATCAGAAAAGATATCGGCGTTTGTGATTTAGCAAAAAAACTGAATATTTCCCAGCCTAACATATCTCATCACCTTAAAATCTTAAAAACAGCGGGTATTATCAAGTGTGAGAAACGGGATAATTTCTGTTTCTATGTGATTAACAATGGGAGGTTAGACCAGCTGAATGAGCTCTTTTCCTCACACCTTTCTCTCCCGGCTGCATCAGGAGAATCGGTTAATCCCGGCGACTATCCGAAATGATACCGGTAACAAAACCCTACAGGTATATCAATGAACATGAATGATCTCACCATAGCCTTCGCTTATGATATTCCGCCGGAAATAAATGATACTAACCCCGCGGGTGCGGCCCGGGTGGAAGCGGAATATGAGGACCGGCCCACCATAGAATGGATGCGTAAGACACTGTCCGCTATAGGTACAGTGGTAGACCTTCCTTGGTCACCCTTGTTCATTCAGGAACTAATCACATCCGCGCCGGATATGATTTTCAACATAACCGAAGGGATCAGCGGCAGAAACCGGGAATCCTTAGTACCGGCAATTGCCGAAGCCGCGGGGATTCCCTGCACGGGGTCGGACGCGACGGGTTTGGGGATCAGCCTGGACAAAGGCATTACTAAACTGATTGCCCGGGAGACCGGTATTCCTACACCGGATTTCAGGGTGTTCGGCTCCTTAGAAGAGCTGGAACGGAGCTTATGTTTAGGGGAATCGGAAGAAACGGTATCCGCAGAAAAAGGGGGCTGGGAATCCCAAAGACAGCTCCGGTTCCCCCTCCTAATAAAACCGAACGGCGGAGGATCAAGTTTAGGGATTAGAGCAGGCTCCAAGGTGTATGCCCCCGGAGAACTCATCCGGGAGGCGGAGTGGATTTTTACTGAGTGTAACGATACTGTCTTAGCGGAAGAATTCATTCCCGGGCGGGAGTTTGCATCGGCACTATTCTCCCGGGACGGGTCTCCGGAGGTGCTTCCTGCCGCGGAGATCCGGATAGACGGCGGAAATCCCGACAGCTTTTATTTTTACGATATGAAAAGCAGGCACCAGAAAGAGGTGATTTGTCCCGCGGAGATTCCTGAGAAAATTCAGCAGAGGATGGATGATTGGAGTCTGAAACTCTTTGAGCGGCTGGGACTGAAAGACCTTGCCCGGGTGGATTACCGCCTTGACCATGAGGGAAACCTCTGGCTGCTGGAAATCAATCCCCTTCCCGGACTATCCCCCTTCTACAGTGTCTTTCCAATTCAGGCAAAAGCCGGGGGAATTTCCCCGGAAGAGATAATACATCAACTAATATATAACAATTTGCGAGGAACAGATGAAAGAAAGCGATTGGAAATGGCAGGTAAAACAAACGATCCGGACCGCCCGGGACCTTAATAGATACATCCCCCTGGGAGATGATGAGGAGGCGGGTATCCATAAAGCCGAGGAGGAGTTCACCTGGCGGATCACACCGTATTACGCGTCACTAATCGACAAGAACGATCAGGCCTGCCCTATCAGGCTTCAGGCAGTCCCGTCGCCGGAAGAATTGGAAGATCGGCAGGGGCTGATGGATCCCCTGGAGGAGGAGCAGCACGAACCGGCACCGAACGTCATAAAGGTCTATCCCGAC
>CAZUAE010000035.1:25942-34390 GCA_964618265.1 uncultured Spirochaetales bacterium
TGATGCCTTCCGGCAAGGAGGTGCTGAATACCTGACCTACGCGGGGTTGGGTTCTGTGTTCCTGTTTCTGTACCTTGCCTCCGGGGCGGTGTTCCACGGATGCGGCAATACCAAGATTCCCCTTATCGTAATAGCCGCGGCAAACCTGGTAAACATAATATTGGATCCCCTCCTCATTTTCGGTATAGGTCCTTTTCCGGAAATGGGTATTGCCGGTGCCGGGCTGGCAACCCTCCTGGGTAACCTAACCGGAGCGCTTCTGGCCGTAATACTTCTGTCAAAGAGTTCCGGTCCGGTTCCCCCATTCCGGTTCATCTTCTCCCGAGGTAAACCTTTTTTTCGGGACATGGCGCGGATAAGCCTTCCCGCCGCGGGACAGATGAGTACCCGCCCGTTTTCCGGAATGCTTCTAATCCGGATGGTCTCCTCCTTCGGAACCGCTCCGGTAGCGGCATTCGGAATCGGGCTGCGGCTTACCAGTTTCTGCGCGGTATTTACCACCGGACTTTCCGCCGCCGCGGCAGCCATGACAGGGCAGGCACTGGGAAAGGAAAACCCGGCCGGCGCGAAAGCTGCTCTAAAACTCGGCAGCCGTATGGGTACCGTCCTCTTTATAATAATAGGAGGGATTTTCTTTTTTCTTCCGGCTCCCCTCTTAGGTTTCTTCAAACCCGCTCCGGAAGTATTATCCCACGGAATCCGCTATCTTAGAATCTTAGCTCCCTCCCTCCTTTTCCTCGGCACCATGGGAAGCCTTCAGGGAATCTTCCGGGGGTCGGGAGATACTCCGGCACTGATAGAAACTTCACTTCTGGCAAACTTTCCCGGAAAACTCGGGGGCGCGTTTCTTTTCGCGTTCATCTGGCCGGCAGCAGCCTACGGAATATGGCTGGGGATCGCGCTATCTATCGTTATTGAGACCCTTTTATTAATATTATGGTACAGGACAGGACGATGGTATAAAAGAATTACCATTACCGGACAACCGGTTACCGGCACTAATAAGAGGAAGCCGTAACGGCAAGGAGGTTACAATGAGAATAGGGATAATCGGAACAGGGAGAATGGCTAAAGCAAGGTACAGAGCCCTTGAGAAAATCCCCGAGGCAGAGATTCGGTGGGTTTGTTCAAGGGATTTACACCGGGCGGAAACCTTCATTGCCGAGAACCTGAAAGGAGAACCGAACCTTAAACCGCGGGGGTAATTCCAAAAACTTCCGGAACCATGATTCTTTCGCTTTTCCGAACACCTCAATATCATCCCACTTTTCCGCTCCGCAGATTGAAGCGCAAATTACAATCGTGATAATGTCCAGTAATAGCTGCCGCTTGTTATCTTCACGCGGATCGGGCAGACCGTACCCTTTTTACATCGTAATTTTATAGGGCCTTGCGCCACGACATAGAAGGAAGCCTTTTAGAGGAAAAGTTTCCGGAAATGGATTCTTCCACAAACAGAAAATTCCGGTATATACTCATGACATGTCTGCTCCTGTTCTAGCAACAAAGCTGTTCCTCCCGCCCCTGCCGCCGAAGA
The DNA here is from genome assembly GCA_964618265.1 of uncultured Spirochaetales bacterium. GTDB lineage: Bacteria > Spirochaetota > Spirochaetia > CAYLLE01 > CAYLLE01 > CAYLLE01. The sequence goes on from CAZUAE010000035.1 coordinate 27,480, forward strand.
CTCTTTTGCGCTCCCGTCTTATGGAGCGGATGAATGAAGGATTAGACAGGAAGATAACTCTTATCGCCGCTGCCGCGGGGTTTGGAAAAACTACCCTTATAAGTGAATGGCTGGCCCAGGCAGGTGTGCCGGCGGCTTGGGTCTCTTTGGATGACGAACATAACGATCCTTACCGTTTTCTTCTATATCTCATCTCAGCGGTTCAGGGGGTGGTCCCCGAAGCCTGTACCGGCGTGCTTCAGTCTCTATCCTCTCCCCGGCCGCCGCCGGTAGACACGGTGGTCACCAGGATGATAAATGAGCTTTCCCGGGTATCTCAGCGCTTTGTTCTGGTGCTGGATGATTACCATGCCCTGGACTCAGAGCCGGTAGACAATCTCCTCTCCTTTCTTGTTGAACACCTTCCTCCATGTCTGCGGATGGTCATTGCAAGCCGGGAAGATCCGCCTCTTCCGTTGCCGCGGTTAAGGGCAAAAGGGCAGTTGGCGGAGATACGGGCGGCGGACCTCCGCTTTCTTCCGGAAGAAGCGGCAGATCTGTTACTTAGACAGATGGACCTTAAGATAAGCGAACAAAGTATAAAAGCCCTCTGTGGGCGGACTGAAGGATGGATCGCGGGGCTCCAATTGGCGGCAATCTCTCTCCAAGGCGCCGGGGATCCCGAAAAATTTGTGCAGGCCTTCGCCGGGAGTAACCGTTATATCCTCGATTATTTAGTGGAAGAGGTTCTGCATCAGCAGCCGGAAGGGATTCAGGAGTTTCTCCTTCAGACCTCTATCCTTCAACGGTTGTGCGGTTCTCTGTGTGAGGCGGTATATATGAAGGGAGACATGAAGGGGCAGGAGACCCTGGAGTATATGGAGCGTTCCAACCTTTTCATTATCCCTCTGGATGATCAACGTCTTTGGTTCCGTTATCATCATCTCTTTGCCGAAGTTCTGCGCCAGCGGCTTTTAAGCAGGAGCAGTTCAGCGGATTCAGGAAAAGGGGGGCTCGTGAGAGCGCTTCATGTACGGGCATCGAAATGGTTCGAGCAGCACAGTTACGATCTGGAGGCCTTCCAGCACGCGGTGGCCGCAATGGATATAGACAGAGCTGAACATCTTATAGAGGGCAAGGGTATGCCCCTGCATCTGCGGGGGGCGGTGTATCCGGTGCTGGGCTGGCTGGAATCTCTTTCTCCGGATATTATTAACAGCCGGCCGGTACTGAACGTAATGTTTGCCTCTGTGCTGCTCTTTGTGGGAAAAACAGGGGGTGTGGAAGAGAAGCTTATAAAGGCCGAGGAGATGTTGAATGGTGAACAACCGAATGAACGGCAGCGTGATCTTATCGGGCATATCGCCACAATACGGGCTTCCCTGGCATTAAGCCGCCACGATGGTGAGGGTATCTTCCTTCAGACCCGCCGGGCCTTGGAGTACCTTCATCCTGAAAACATTCCCATACGCACCGCTGCCGTCTGGCTTCTCGGATACGCGTATCAATTAAAAAATGATTATGAAAAAGCCCTTGGGCAGTACAGCCAGGCGGTCTCGGTGAGTGAGAAAATTGGACATTTCATTGTCACTATATCCTGTTACCTTGGTATCGGTGAAATACAGGAGCTGCGCGGGCAGCTGCGTAAAGCAAAAAACACATTCCTGAAAGTACTGGAGCTTGCGGGGGAATCTCCCATGCCGGTAGCCGCGGAGGCTTATATGGGGCTTGCCCGTATCTGTTACGAATGGAATGACCTTTCGGGGGCAGAAGAGTATGCCCGGGCGGGCAAAGAGCTTGCGCGGCAATTGGAAAATACCGACAGGTCTTTATCCAGCGATCTTTTTTGGGCCAGATTGCTTTTTAGTAAAGGCGAATCAGCTGCCGCTTTCTCCCTTTTAAGAGAGGCCCGGGAAACCGCGAGGGTAAAGGGTTTTGCCCGGATAATTCCCGAAATTGCCGGCGCCCAGGTAGAACTGCTTTTGCGGGAGAACCAGCTTTCCCGCGCCGCCGCCCTTGCTGATGAAGCGGACCTTCTCCTCGGTTCCGCAAAGGTGCTGTGTGCCCAGGGGCTGTTTTCTCTTGCTTTGGAAAAGCTGCGACTCTACCACGGAGTAGCGGAGAGAAGCTTCATTTCAACTGAAGAACTCCATGGCGCCCTCCTTCTCTCTCACACGTTCTACGGTTTGGAGAGAACCGATGAAGCCCGGGAGCTGTTCAATCATCTGCTGATGCACTGTGAACCTGAGGGCTTCATCCGGAGCTTTGTAGATATGGGGCCGCCGGTGGATGCACTGCTTTCCAATGCCCTTGCTCTGGGAGTTTGCCCGGAATACGCGGAAAAAATACTTCTCGCGTTTCAGGGAACCGCTCCCGCCGGCAGAAGAGCAGCGGCTGAGGCCGAAGAATCGACAAGAGAAATGAGAGAACCCTTAAGCCGCCGGGAATTAGAGGTGCTTGCTTTAGTCGCCCAGGGCCTGTCCAATACCCAGATTAGCGAGCGGCTGTTTATCTCACTAAGCACAGTGAAGGGGCATAACCGACAAATCTTTGAAAAGCTGCGGGTGAACCGCCGGACTGAGGCTGTCGCCAAGGCCCGGAATCTGGGGCTTATGTAAGCAAGTTTGGGATTTTACCGCATTAACAGTACCAAAAACAGTACTTAAGTAGCATTGCAACCCTCCTTTACTCCCCTTATTATTTCTTATGGACAAGAGTAATTACACCATTAGAGTTGGGGGCCATCTGGATGAGCAGTGGAAGACCGGGTTTTCGGGAATGAGCGTGGCTCCGGAAGACGACGGTACTACGGTGCTCTCCGGATATCTGGAAGACCAGGCCGCCCTGTTCGGGGTGCTGAAAAAAATCCGTGATCTGGGACTGTCCTTGTTGTCCGTTGAACAACGGTAAAGCCGGTAGATCCGACGCGGCAATTTCCGGTGATCCCGATTTATATAATTATTTGTAATAAAACAATTTATAAATTTTAATGCGTATGTGATCACCGGAAATTGCTGGATCCGACGGTCTATCAGGAGGTAGAAACATGAACGCAATTGTATATAAAAAATACGGTGGACCCGAGGTGCTCCACACCGAGGAAGTAGAGAAACCGGACCCCCGGGACAACGAGGTGAGGGTAAAGGTATATGCCGCAGGGGTAAATTTCGGAGATCTTTTGGCTCGGGAATTTGGCCATATTTCTCCGGGAACCTTTAACATGCCCTTCCTTTTCTGGCTATTAGCCCGGATCTCCTTCGGCCTTGGGAAACCGAAACACCATGTCTTGGGCAATGAGTTTTCCGGTGTGGTAGATAAGACGGGAGCCGGGGTGAAAAAGTTTACAAAAGGGCAGACGGTGTTCGGGTATACCGGTGAGAAGATGGGCGCCTACCAAGAATATCTGTGCATTCCGGAAGACGGTTTTCTTTGCGACAAACCTGATGAAGTTGGTTTCCCGGAGGCTGCCTCGGGGACTATGGGGGCTCTCATGGCCCTGCATCTTTTAAAAAAGTCGCGCCTGGAGCCCGGTAAAAAAGTGCTTATTATCGGGACCAGCGGAAGTATCGGCTCGGGAGTGTTGCAGCTGGCGAAGCTGAGAGGCGCGGAGGTGACCGGGGTCTGCGGTACCCGGAGATTTGAGTATGTCCGCGGTCTTGGGGCTCGCAGGGTCATGGATTACACCCAAGAGGATTACACCTCCGGTGATGAAACCTATGATCTTATTGTGGATGTTCTCGGGAAAAGCGGGTTCTCGCAGTGCAGGAAGGTGCTTACCCCTGATGGTTGTTATCTCAGGGCTAGTTTTAAAATGGTGCATCTTATCCAGATGCTTCTTACCTCGGGGAGAAAAGGAAAAAAGGTCCGGTGTGTGTTAGCTGTTCCCGAACCCCAGGATCGGGAAACGGTGAGAAGGTATATGGAAGAGAAGGTGATGAAGTCTGTGGTAGACCGGAGTTTTCCTATGGAAGAAGCGTCCGCAGCCCACCGATACGCGGAACAGGGAGAACGCAGAGGTCCGGTGGTTATTATAATGGCAAGAGAAATAGAGAGCGAAAGAGAAGGAGAAAGAAATGAAAGCCCTGGTGTGTAATACATACGGTTCCTTGGATGATATTAGAATAAGTGAGACGGCTGATCCGGAACCTGCGGACAACCAGGTGCTTGTAAGGGTACATGCTACCTCGGTGAACTATAACACCATTGCCCATGTGACGGGCAAACCCTTTCTTGCAAGGATGATGGGCTTAGGCATAGGGGCGCCGAAGCATCCTATTCCGGGAAATGATATTGCCGGAGTTGTTCACTCCGTTGGAAAGAAGGTGACCAGGTTCTCCCCGGGGGATGAGGTCTTTGCCGATGTATCTGAACACGGATGGGGGGCTTTTGCACAATTTGCGTGCGTTCCCGAAGACGTTCTTACGCTAAAACCTTCTACCCATTCCTTTGCCCAGGCAGCCGCGGTCCCCGAGGCAGGCTTAGTAGCTCTGCAGGCACTCACAGACGAGGGTAGGTTGGAGAAAAATGAAAAGGTGCTTATATGCGGGGCTTCAGGGGGCATCGGTACTTTCGCGGTACAGATTGCGAAGGCCCTGGGAGCAGAGGTGACGGCGGTGTGCAGTACCAGAAATGCTGACCTGATAGCCTCCCTTGGGGCGGACCATATTGTGGACTACACAAAAGAAGACTTTGTGGGTTTAGGAAAGCGGTACGACCTAATTCTCTCCACCGCGGGGTACCGTCCCCTTTCAGACTACCGCCGGGTGTTACAACCTGCAGGTACTTATGTGTGTACCGGCGGAAAGATGAAGCAGATTTTTCAGGCCATGCTCCTGGGACCTTTTTACTCCCGTAAGAAGGGACAGCGCTTTTCCAGTTTTCTTGTAAAGCCGAATGAGAACCTGGGGTTTATGAAAGAGCTGATGGAATGTGGAAAGGTGAATACCGTGATAGACCGTTGTTACCCCCTGGCTCAGGCAGGGGAAGCCCTGAAATACTATGCCTCCGGTAAGGCCCAGGGGAAGGTAGTGATAACCGTTGCATAGCAGGGGTTGGTTAAAAATCAATATATAAGGAAGGAGAGAGGTATGACTAAAGAAAGGAAGGTCTCAGTTCTAGTCGGTGTGTTATATGTGCTGGGAACGGCATTCGGCATAGCAAGTGTGGCACTGATGAATCCCCTGTCCGAGGCGGAGCATTATTTGGCAGAGATAGCAGGGAATAATGTGCGGTATATAAGCGGAGCCTTGGCTGTGCTGCTCATGGGAGTGTCCCTCACATTCATTCCAATATTCTTATTTCCCATTTTGAAGCGGAAGTATGAAAAGGCCGCCCTTGTGTGTCTGGTGTTTAGGAGCGGATTAGAGATGGTGAATTATATCATTGCCGCCCTTCTTGTCTTTGCCCTGTTGTTTTTGGCGGAAAATACCTTGGGGCTCTCTTTTGATTCCGGAATAGTGTACCTTATGGGAGACACTCTAAAAGATCTCTACGGGAATCCTGTACTGGTGATTGTCTTCAGCATCTACGCGGTCACCTTGTACTCCGTCTTTTATAAAAGCAGACTCCTTCCCCGTTGGATCTCCCTCTTCGGTCTTGCCGCCATTGCCCTTCACTTTGCTGCAGGCATTCTAGTACTCTTCGGACTCCAGGAACATTTCTCCACAGCTAATCTGATAATGAACTTTCCCGTCTTTCTTCAGGAAATGGTGATGGCTTTTTATCTGATTTTAAGAGGATTTAGGAAAGAAGCTTTGCCGAAAGTTTAGGGATTAACTAAAACACGCATAAAAAAGTGATAAACGAGCAAGCTCGATGTCATCTAACAAGAGCATCGACCCACCGTGGGGGCATAATCCAACGCCACAGCCAGAACATCAACATCCCCCGCAATATAACCCAGCTGATCCAGCCCCCGCTCACGCAAAAGGTCTGCCACAAGGCACACCAACTGCCCGTCAGGCCCCGGGTCTTGAGGGATACCTGGGAAACCCGGGCGTTCGTTACTCACACCGCCTCCGGGAGTGAATCAATTTTGACAGATACGGCTGAAGAGTCCCAGAAGACCCTGGAATTAGCCTGGAATGGGGGGGGGGAAAGGCGGAATACTACATTCAGCTTTTCCGCTCCAGACTGTAAGTTATGAGCCCCCGAAAAAACCCCGCCGGATCAGTACCGGCGCCCGCGCCTCCAACCCCGGTAAGCCTAGGCAGCCGCGCTTCGGCCCTGCCGGCGTACTTCTTCATCAGGTTCCGCGCCTCACGCCGAGCGCCGGAATCCTCAGCGCATCCGCGGACAAAGTCTCCGTCCTCCCGGGAGGGGGAACCGCTTTTCAGGATGGCCAGGACCTTTTCCCGGTCCTTCCCGGAGAGCCGCTCCAGCATGATCGACAGTAAAACAGTCTGCTTTCCTTCCGCAAGGTCTGAATCCGCGGGTTTACCCGTTTCTTCCGGATCTCCGAAGAGTCCGATCTCATCGTCTTTCAGCTGAAAGACAATTCCCAATTCCTCCCCTAAAATTTCGAAAACTTCTAAGTCGGCTTCTCCCGCGCCGCCGAGTATTGCGCCCAGCAGTATGGGCAGGGAGAAGGTGTACCGCCCGGTTTTGCAGGCGTAGAGACGCAAAAGGTCCTCCAGAGGAACCGGCCTGCCGGAGGCCCCGTACACTACATCACTCATTTGCGCCAGTGCTACCAGATTGAACTCCCGGGATACAAGGGGTAAAATATTTTGGTTATACGTCTGCGCAGATTCGATACACCCCAGCGCCTGCATGGCCAGAAAAAAAGCGATGTCCCCCAGGCAAATCCCTAAGGATTCTCCCGCATGGTCAGGGTCTCTCAGCCCATCCTTCCGGGCCGTGAGCTGATAGTGATGATATGGAGCCGGACCGCCCCGGCGGAGAGTGTCTCTGTCCATTATGTCGTCGTGAAT
>CAZUAE010000036.1:0-33431 GCA_964618265.1 uncultured Spirochaetales bacterium
TGATGAGTAATACATAAAGTCCTTTAGATATATTTAGATTATTTTGCATTAGCTCCGCCTTAATAAATTGTAGTATGATAATAAATAAAAAACAAACACCTACCTTTAATATATCGTTCAAAACATCCTTGTTCTTGAAACTTAAGCTAAAAATGAACCCATTATCTAATGCAAAAACAGTAAAAAAGTGTTAGAGCATTTTGATTCATTTAGATTTGCTGCTCAAGAATTATTTTACTTGACTTAGGGGTACTAGATGTATAAGACTAAAAAGCATAATGAGTGATTATCTTGACCCCAATAACGAAGAATTACTGAAGGACTTTTTCTCTGAAGCTCAAATGCAGGTAGAAATTTTGGAAAAAAATATTCTTGTTCTGGAAAATAATCCGGGAAACCAGGATGCTGTAGATGAGATATTCCGAGCAGCCCATACCTTAAAAGGTGCTTCCGCCACAGTCCAAATGACGGAATTAGCGGAATTCACCCATGTTCTGGAAGACACATTGGATGAAATAAGAAATGGTAAAGTAACGGTAACGCCAAACACCGTGGATGCCCTTCTCGATTCAATCGATATTATCAAGAATATGTTGGAAGCCCGGACTGAAGGAGAAGTTTATTCTGAAGATGTTTCTCCCCTCAAAGAACATCTTAAATCTCTTTCCACTGGAGAAAAACAGGAAACAAAACATAAAACAGAACCGGTTAAAGAAAGAGAGGAAGAAAAAACTCAAGAAATAAAGAAAAAACCAGCTACTGAATATGAATTGCTTGAAATGCAGGAAGCCGCCGGAGAAGGCGAATCTGTTTACCTAATCGAGGTAACCTTTGATGAATCAAATCCAATGAATACCGTTGGCGGCATTCAAGTGTTTGCTGCTCTAAAAAATGCCGGAACCATTCTTAAAACAGATCCAGATTTTGATATTCTGTATGAAGATAGTTTCATTCCTGTGGTATCTTACTATATAACATCTTCAAAAGATTATGATGAAATTGAAAACTTTCTTGACATGCCGGATGTAATTACATCCTTGAATATTGAGAAAGTTAGTGCCGAACATCCGGAAAAAACTACTACTCATCCGCCGCCTTCCAAAGAAGAACAGCCAAAAGCAGAAGAATCAGAAAAGAAGGAACCAAAGGATAAAAAGAAAACAAAAGAAGAAGAAACAAAAAAAGCAGCAGCAACGGGATCAGTTCTTAGAGTAGATAGCCGTAGAATAGACAATCTTCTTAATCTAGTAAGTGAAGCTGTTATAAATAAAGCCACCTTCAACCAGGTGAATAATCAGTTCTCAGATAGTTTAATGAATCTTCAAGAAACCGAAGAAATATTTCGAGATAGAATTCACCGTCTCTTCGATTCACTCCCTGATTTTCTTGAAAAAATTCAGAAAGGGAAAACTGTTAAAGAAGTTAAAAAAGAAATAAACGATCAATTCAGTGATATTACTTCGCTTTTAGATTCATTTGAAGGACAATTTAAAGGAGCTGTGAACAAATTTCGAACAACAACCCAGAATCTCGATAGGATAACGGGAGATCTGCAGGAAGCTGTAATGCGTATACGAATGGTTCCAATATCTCAGATCTTCGCAAGGTTTCCTCGGCTTGTTCGTGATTTATCCCGTTCCTTGCAAAAAAAAGTGAATCTAATTATTGAAGGGGAAGACACCGAACTGGACAAATCGGTAATTGAAGATCTCCTGGACCCACTTATCCATTGTGTCAGAAATTCTATTGATCACGGTATCGAATCTCCTCAAGAGAGAGAGGCTACAGGAAAAAGCGGAGAAGGGAAAATACTTCTTAAGGCCAGTAATGAAGGAAATATGATCATAATTGAAATTTCCGACGACGGGAAAGGCATTGATGTAGAAGCGATAAAAAATAAAGCTGTGGATAAAGGCATACTGCATCCTAATAAAACGCTTTCCGACATCGAAGCTTTTAATCTTATCTTTGATCCAGGATTTTCAACGGCGAAACAGGTTACCGATATTTCCGGTAGGGGAGTTGGTCTGGATGTTGTAAAAAAGAAAATTGAAAAACTTAATGGAAGCGTGACAGTTTGGTCGGAAAAAGGAAAAGGAACAAGATTTACTATAAAGCTACCCCTTACCCTGGCCATTATCCAGGGGCTTATGGTCAAAGTGGGTAAAGAGCTTTATGCGATACCCATAACATCTGTACTTGATAGCCATAGAATTAGACCTTCAGATATTAAGATGATCGATAATTATGAAGTTTTTAATGTTCGAGAGGATGTCATCTCTCTCTTACGTTTAAATAGATTGTTCAAAATTCCTACTGAAGAACAAAAAGATTATCATTTTGTTGTTGTTGTAGGCAGTGGAGATAAAAAAATGGGACTACTTGTTGACTCCTTGATAGGAGAGGAGGACATTGTAATAAAGCCACTGCGTGACCATTACACGAATGCGCCGGGAATAGCCGGGGCAAATATTACAGGAGATGGTACGGTATCTCTTATCATCGATGTAAGTCAGCTTTTAGACTTAAGCATGAGACAGGAAATAGAGTATCGGAGGAAAAGGGAAGCTACGATTAAATAGAAACCTTTTAAGGAGCATCATCTATGGAAACCGGGACAAAGAAGAAAAGGCGTCGAACGTCATACCGGGAAAATAACGAAGAAAAAGAACACGCAGCAATAATCGATTTTAAAATGGTTACCTTTTCTTTAGGGGGAAAAGACTATGGTATTGATATAATGAAAGTAAGTGAAATCGCAAAGTTCGAAAAATTCACTTATGTACCTAATACAATGCCCTTTGTAAAGGGGGTATATAACCTGAGAAGTGATATAATTTCTCTTATCGACCTGAGAAAGATGTTTCATCTGCCTATTACTGAAAAAAAGGAAGGCGCATCTGAGAACGGTCTTATTCTGCGGCTTGAAGACAACATGATAGGGATTATTGTCGATACGATTAATAAGGTAGTAGGGATATCCTCTGAAACCATTCAGCCGCCTCATCCTATTTTTGGAGATATTAATATTAAGTACATAAGCGGTGTTGTGGAAAACGAAAATCGTCTCTATATAATTCTGGATGTTGAAAAAATATTTCAAAAAGAGGAGAAAGAAGCCGCGGTTCAGCACGAACCCGCTAAGGAACCTTCTTTAACAGAACAGCAGGAAACCATGGAAACCGTTGAACCCACAACAAAACCGGAGTCCATGGACCTTGCTTTCATCAAAGACACCCTTAAAACATTCTCCTCCTTTTTTGCATCCCAGATAAATGAAGACTGGTTAGAAAACCATTTTTCAATTTGGGCAGAGGAGAGAAGAGCAAAAGGTCTACCGGTACAGCTGGAAAAGAAGGAAGATGCACAGGCTTTCCTTTCGAGTTTTTATTCACCGAATACCGGAAGATTTTGGGATGATGATTACCTTGCTACTTTTCTATCTTTAGATAATATAGTAAATCAAAATTCACTTTTTATATGGAATCCCGGATGCGGGGAAGGATACGAATCATATTCCATCGCAGCAGGGCTGGTTAAGGAAAATCCCACAGCTAAAATAAAAATATGGGCAAGCGATAAGGATCTGTTAGCAATATCGAATGCGCCTAACCTCGTCTTCCCGGAAAATGCAGTACCGGATAGCCTTAAAAGATTTATCGTTGAAGGAAAAAACGGATACAGTTTTAATGATGAAATAAAGGACCGTATTCTATTCGAATATCATGATATACTCCATGCGAATACTGTTCCTGAGGTAGATATTATCATATGCAGAGACTTAATATCGTTTTTAAATCCAGATGATCAAAATAGTATTTTAAAAGAATTTAACGATAAACTAAAATCCGGGAGTATACTCATACTGGGTCAGAATGAAAAAGTACAGGAAGATAACTTTGAATTAATAGAGAAACCAAGATTAAAAGCTTACAGAAAAAGATAGACAACGTTACAGAAGGAGGAATAACAGATGAGAGTTGAATATATAAATCCGTTTGTGGAATCAGCTTATGGAGTACTTAAGGAAGTACTAAATACCGATGTTAGCCGAGGAGATTTATACTTAAAATCAACATCTCAGCCTGTACTGGGTGTTGCGGCAATAGTAGGGTTAGCCGGTGATGTTGAAGGAAGAGTACTTATAGATATGACAGATTCTACAGCCATAAATATAGCTTCCGATATGAATGGAGAGAAGCTGACATCCTTAGATGATCTTGCTAAAGCAACAATCACAGAGTTAGCAAACATGATCACCGCCCAAGCGGTAACAAAACTTCATGATCAGGGATATAAATTCGATCTTACTCCCCCAGCTATTTTTACCGGCAGTAATATGCAAATATCGAACCAGGGTGTAGAAGCCCTTATCGTACCAATGGAACTTCCTCAAGGCAAGATCGAAATAAATGTGGCAATTAGGGAAAGAACATAGGACAGGAGGATATCCAATTGAAATCTAAACAAGATTTTCCAAGCATCAACGAAAGGGAACCGGAAGGCCTAAAAGAAGATGGTCAGCCGTACCGGGTTTTGGTTATTGATGATTCAATGTTCGTCACCAAACAAATTGGTCAAATATTAACATCCGAAGGTTTCGAAATAGTAGGTACTGCATCAGACGGCCAAGAAGGATTAGAAAAATATAAAGAGTATTTCCCCAATATAGACCTTGTAACAATGGATATTACAATGCCCAAGATGGATGGTGTTACAGCTTTGGAAAAAATTTTAGAATTTGATAAAAATGCTAGGGTTGTTATGATTAGTGCTTTAGGTAAACAAGATTTGGTCAAAAAATCCCTTTTGATAGGTGCAAAAAACTATATAGTAAAGCCTTTGGATCGAAAAAAGGTACTCGAACGGGTTATTACATCTCTAAAAAAATAGATAAGTAACCCAGGTGACCGGGATTTACCGCATATTTTTTCCGCGGAAAAAGAAAGAAGACAATTCTAAATTGCAAATTTAGTATTACCGTTGATAATCAAAAGGGGGGTTGAATATTTCCTGGATTTGATATACATAAAATCTATCCGGGCGGCTAGCTCAGTTGGTTAGAGCACTTGCTCGACACGCAAGGGGTCACTGGTTCGAATCCAGTGTCGCCCACGACCAAAAAGGCGCCATGACGGCGCCTTTTTTATTAAAAAATTCGACTGTGAGGGAGAGTATGGTAGAAATCAAACCAGTAACCACAAAAAAACAGAAAAGGGATTTTGTCATGTTTCCCTACCGTTTCTATCGTAAGATGTATTCTTTCCCCAATTGGGTCCCACCTCTTATAATGGACGAGAAAAAGATCTTTAATCAAAAAAAAGATCCTTTTTATCTCCACGCAGACGCAAGTCATTTTCTTGCTTATAAGGATGGAAGGGTTATAGGGAGAATAGCCGGAATCATCGATCATAATTTTGTGAAGTTCCACGGAGAACAGACTGCATTCTTTGGTTACTTTGAATGCAGGGAAGATCAGGAAGCTGCGGTTAAATTAGTTGAAGCTGCAGAATCGTGGGGATATGAAATGGGAATGGAAAAAATGATCGGTCCCATGAATCCCAGCACGAACCATATCCTGGGTGTACAGATAACCAATTTCGAAACTCCCCCCGTTATTCAAATGCCGTATAATCCTCCATTCTACGATGCTCTTCTCAAAGGAGCCGGGTTCGAGAAAGAAAAAGATTTATATTCATACATTATGAATACATCACTCCCCCTTTCAGATAAAATCAAACGGGTTACGGAAATGGTTAAGAAGCGAAGTAAAATAAACTTGCGCCGGATTAATCTAAAAGAATTCGATACTCTTAGCGAAATGATCCGGGAAATTTGGAATGATGCTTGGAGCTCTAACTGGGGATTTGTGCCATGGACAAAAGAGGAGTTTAATCATCTTGCAAAGGATCTGAAACTTACATTGATCCCTGAACTTGTTCTCCTTGCGGAAACCCAGGAGGGAGAACCCATTGGATTTGCATTTCCTATTCCTGATTTGAATCAAATCTTTATTAAGATGAAGGGGCGGCTGCTTCCGTTTGGCATATTCAAACTCCTGGCCGGAAAAAACAAGATTCCTATGGTAAGAATCGCAGCCTTCGGGGTCAAGAAAAAATACCAAAACACCGGACTTGATGCCCTTTTTATCCATGAACTATATACCAGGGGTGTAAAACTTGGTATTAACAGCGCAGATTTTTCCTGGATATTAGAAGATAATATGAACCTAAGGAATCTTTTGGAAGGATGGGGAACTACTCATTATAAAACACACCGCATATATGGAAAAAAACTTCAGCAGCCAAAAGAGGAAAAACATGCCTAATGTATGCTTCCTTTTTCCCGGTCAGGGAGCTCAGTTTCTCGGAATGGGTAAGGACCTTTGGGATTATAGCGATGAAATAAAGAAGCTCTTTAAAACCGCTTCGGAGATAACGGGAAAGGATATAGAAACATTACTTTTTGATAGTGATGAAGCGGAACTTACGAAAACCGAGAATACACAAATATCCATCACGGTAGTCAACATTGCATCCGCAATCGTAGCAAAATCTATGGGAATAATACCTCAAGGGTGTGGCGGGTTTAGTTTAGGAGAGTATTCCGCTCTTTATCTTTCCGAAGTATTATCTTTGACCGATACATTGGCCCTGGTACAGAAACGGGGCAAGGTAATGAACCTTGCTGCAAAGAATATAGAAGATCCCGGAATGACTGCCGTAATTGGTTTATCTCCCCAGGAAGTACTATCTATTCTTCAAGAAAAAGCATATGGGAAGGTCTTTATTGCTAATTATAATAGTCCTATTCAGACTGTAGTTTCCGGAAAAGGAAAAACTTTAGATAAATTAGAAAAACATTTTGAAGATGCGGGAGCAATGAAAACAGTACGTCTAAAAGTATCTGGGCCATTCCATACACCTTTTATGAATGAAGCTGCAAAATCTTTTGATGAAATAACCAAGTCTTTTAAATTTTCTGATCCAACTATCCGCCTTTATTCAAACGTAACGGGAAATGAGATCAAATCAGGAAAAGAAGTCAGGGAACTTTGTGTTAAACAGATAACTTCTCCGGTTCGATGGACCGATGAAGAACAAGCTATCATAGATGATAAGTTTGATACTCCCTTAGAAACAGGTCCAGGAAAGGTATTATGCGGTTTATGGAAATCTTTTAATAAAAAAATTAAATGCAGGCCTGCGGGAAAATTAGAAGAAATCAAAGCTATCTCTTCACAAGTAGTGCAATAACCCCAAAGAAGGAGAACTTCAAATCATGAAGAAACGTCGTGTAGTCATAACCGGGCTTGGAACTATTAATCCTTTAGCCGATAACCTGGAGGATTTTTATAAAAACCTTATAGCTGGAAAATCCGGGGTCAAGCTTTGGGAATCCATCGATGTGAGCGATGTTGAATGTAAAGTCGGTGGAGATTTAGGGAATTATTCTTTTCAGAATAAACTCGAGACATTTAAAGATGCAGTTGATGAAACAAAATATAAAAAAATAAAAAAATTATTCCGTTCAGCAACTTTTTCTTCTAAAATGGCGGTCCTCTGTGCTATGGATGCCTATAATGATGCCGGGCTTCTTGGAAAACCCTCTGATCCATTTGAGACCAGTATTATGGTTGCAGGTCACAACTTCAACTCAAACTATATTTTTGAAAATGCTAAGCTTTATCTAGATGATCCTGATTTTATTGCCCCATTGAGTGGTGTTGAAGCTATCGATCCGAATATCCCTGCCACCATTTCTGAAGTACTGGATATTCAGGGACCAACGTTTACTCTTGGAGGAGCCTGTGCAAGCGGGAATTTAGCCCTTAGAGCTGGATTTAGAGACATTGTTTCTGGTGAATGTATAAGGTCTGTCATAGCGGGTCCTCCGTTCGATGTTTCTCCTCCGGACATACAAGCTTCTGTTATCATCAACGCAGTAGTAATAAAGGAGAAGTATCAAAAAATACCTGAAGCCGCTTCAAGACCCTTTGATACCGACCGGTGCGGATTTGTCTATTCCCATGGCTCCGGGACAATCATACTTGAAGAACTTGAGTCTGCCTTAGCTCGCAATGCTCATATATATGGTGAACTCTTAGGAGTTACCGCGAATGCTAATGCCAATCATCTCCCGATGCCGGGAGCGAAAAATCAGCAAAAGGTCATGGAGCGGCTTCTCAAGATAACCGGTGTAAAACCCAAAGAAATCGATTACGTTAATTGCCATGCCACGGGTACCCCATCAGGGGATCTTCAGGAAATAAAAGCTATAGAAGAAACTTTCGGCGAGCACACAAAATCATTAAAAATAAATGCGCCAAAATCTATGCTGGGTCATACCTGTTGGGCATCTCCTTTGGTAGAAACTATTGGCGGGTTACTTCAGATGCGGCACGGCAAATTACATCCTACGATAAATATTACTCAGCAAGACCCTCAGATAGATATGGATATATGTGCTAATAAAGCCCAAGATTATAATATTAAATATATGCTTAAAAACTCCTTCGGGTTTGGCGGAATTAATTGCTGCAGTTTAATTAAAAGATTTAAGGAATAATTATGAACATTTTTATTACAGGGGGATCGCGGGGGATTGGACGAGATCTGGTGCTTAAGTTCGTAAAAGAAGGATACGGCTGTGCTTTTACTTACCGTGGCAACAAAGAGATGGCGGATGAAACTGTAAGGTTAGCTAAGAAAGCAGCACCGAATACAGAGGTAAAAGGTTACCGATTAGACTTATCCAATCCAGGTGAAATTGAAGAGGTGGCGGAACAAGCCCTTGAGGATTTCGAAAGCGTTGAGTGTCTCGTTAACAATGCTGCCATTGTAAAAGACAATGCCGCAGCTTTTATGACCGACGAAGAGTGGGATTCGGTTATTCAAACGAACCTTTCCGGACCCTTTTATGTTATACGCTCGTTCCTTATGCATTTTGTCGGAAACCGGATGGGAAGAATAATTAATATATCTTCACTTGCACAAGACGGGAGCAGCGGGCAGGCCAATTACGCTGCGAGTAAAGCTGGACTGATCGGTCTATCAAATACCATCGCCAGGGAATACGGTCCAAAAAATATCACTTCCAACATTGTAGTTGTTGGTTATGTCCCTACCGATATGACTAAAGACAATATGGCGGAAAGGCTGAAATCAATTTGGGACCAATACTGTCCCATGAAAAGGAGTGGAAAGGCTTCGGAAATATCCGGGCTTGTACACTACCTGACTATCCCGGACGCCTCCTTTATAAATGGTGAAATTATTCACGTTTCCGGCGGATTAACCTATGTTCCATAACAAGAAAGGAGAACGAAATGAACAGAGTAGGAATAGAAAAAATCAACCTCTATGGAGGATCATTATTTTTAGATCAGAGAGCTCTCGCTGAAGCCAGGGGAAAAGACCCTGAAAAAGTTGTTTCGGATTTTCTCATCGAACAGCGCTCGGTCAATCCACCATGGGAAGATACCGTTACAATGGGAGCAAATGCAGCTTTACCCTTTTTGACCTTAGAAGACAGGAAAAGCATAGGTCTTCTTATAGTAGGTACAGAGAGTTCTTTGGATTTTGGAAAACCGGTGAGTACCAACATTCATTCCGCATTAGAGCTAAATCCTAATGTGCGCAATTTCGAAACTAAACACGCCTGTTATAGCGGGATATCCGCTCTGGATACGGCAGTCAACTGGATCGCATCCGGCTTAAATGATGGAAGAAAAGCGTTAGTTATTTCCACCGATTTCAGCCGAATGCATCTGAACACCAAAGAGGAATTTGTACTGGGCGGGGTCGCCGCTGCGGCATTGTTGAGTGACACACCTAATATTATTGAATACGAAACCGCCAACAAAGGAACATGGACAACAGATGCCTATGACACATTCCGTCCAAGTGCTTTACACGAAATAGGAAACAACGAAGTTAGTCTCTTTACCTATATGGACGCTTTAGAAGGAGCATTTACTCATTTTCAGGAACGTACTGAACAAAAATATAACTTTGACAAAGACTTTAGCAGACTAGCATATCACACACCATTCGCGGGGATGGCATTTCAAGCCCATAGAACCCTCTGCAACCTTAACAATCCCAGACCCAAAAAGGAAGTTAAAGAAGATTTCTCCCGTAGAGTGTTCCCAGGATTGCGTTTCGCCCAGCGGGTGGGCGGAACTTACGGAGCAAGCAACTTCGTAGCATTATGCGGCAATTTAACAGCTTCAGAGCCGATAAAACCGGGAGAACGGATTGGCTTTTTTGCTTACGGATCCGGTGCAATAGGAGAATTTTATTCCGGTATAATCAAAGAAGATGCTGAAAAGACCGTGAAGGAACGGAAAATTGATGAGCATATAGATTCCCGCAGGGAAGTTACTGTTCCGGAATATGAGAGACTTGAACAGATAAAGGAAAGTTATATAGAAAACCCGGATTACGTACCTGATAAATGTGATTTGGATGATTGGTATAAATCATATTATGAAGGAAGCGGTCGTCTCGTTTTGAAAGAGGTAAAAGGGTTCTCCCGAAGCTATGAACGGATCTAATATGGAACGGATTAAATCCACTATCGAATCAGGAATCCAATTTATTACTCTGAATGACGTTGAGAATTCAAACCGTCTAAATAAAAGATTCATCCAGGATTTTCGGCAGACGCTGACATCTGCGGAGAAAGAGGAGCAGGTTAGGGGTATCCTTATCCGCTCATCCGCGGAAGTCTTTTCTCTTGGTATGGATTTAAGTGTAGCAGTCCAAGGTTCCGGGGATACAAAAAATATCATTGATGCCGTTACGGCTTACGGAACACTTCTGCAGCAAATTTACAGTTGTTCCAAACCTGTTATATGTCTCGTTGAGGGACCTGTCAAAGCAGGGGGCATAGGAATTGTATGTGCCTGTGATATAGTATTGGCCAACACGGATGCGAATTTTGAGTTAGGTGAAATTATCTTTGGGCTAATTCCCGCTAATGTACTTCCATATTTATTTGGTCTGCGGGTAACTCCCCAGAAGGCTCGGTATCTTATCCTTACTGCAAAAAATATCACCTCTCAGGAAGCAAAGGAGTACGGCATTGCGGATGAAGTATTTGCGCCGGAAGCCGTAGAAAAAGAAACACGGAAATTGCTTAAAACTATTTCCCGGGCTGCTCCGGAAGCCATAGCGTCACTTAAAAATTTTACCGAAAAATTTATCGATGCATCCATGGAAATACGAAAAGAGCTGGGGATACAGGAACTAATCAATTTGTTAAAAAATAAAGAGGTAATTGAAGGTATAAAAGCTTTTCAGTCAGGAAATCTTCCAAATTGGTTTGGTAAGTATACATCAAAAGCACCAATATCTTTACAGAAAAAGGAATGACAATGAAAAAAACTATTCGCTCCGAAATGGATGAAAATGGTATAGGATATCTCTTTATGGAGGACGAAGAGAGAAAAAACATATTTTCAGACAGCTTTATAGACGGATTTATCGGTGAGATCGACCGGATCGAAGAGGAGCTGAGACCTTCTGCCCTCATTTTAAAAGGATTGGATGACGTTTTCTGCGGTGGTGCAGAAAAAGAAGGGCTTATTGATCTGTGTGACGGGAAAGTAGTGGTAAAGGATCTTGTACTATCCGAAAAACTGATAAATACCCCTTTTCCGGTCATTGCGGCAATGGAAGGACATGCCATGGGTGGAGGCCTGGTATTAGGACTCTGCAGCGATATAATTGTCATGGCCCGGGAAAGCCGTTACGGGGCCGTCTTTATGACTCTTGGTTTTACCCCCGGCATGGGAACAACAACTCTGCTTCCGGAACTCGTGGGACCCTATATCGCAAACGAGATGATGTTTACCGGCAAGCGTTTCAAAGGATCGGAACTTGCTGAAAAGGGAATACACATAAATTACATCCTACCTAAAAAAGACGTGCTCCTAAAAGCTAAGGACATTGCCCGTCAAATATCGGAAAAAAATAAAAAATCTGTTTATCTTCTAAAATACGCCTTAAGCGCGAAAAAGAAAAAACTCCTCATAGATGCTCGTTTACAGGAAGACATGATGCACAGATTATCATTTGGATTTCCTGAAACCAAACAAATCATTGAAGAATTTTATGCAAGATAATGGAGGAACCTAAATGATTACAATAGATTACACCGGCAAATCAGTCTTGATAACGGGCGGTACTAAGGGGATAGGAAAAGCAGCGGCCCTTAATTTTGCCGGGGCTGGAGCCCGTACATATCTTACCTATAAATGGGGATCTGCAGATGAAACCGAACTCATGGAAGAGTTCCGGGAAACAGGAGGTCCTGAACCAGTATTATTTCAGGCGGATGTTTCTGTGGAAGAAGATACTGAAAACCTTTTCTCCGAATTAGCTAAAAGGGAAAATCAGCTTAATGTTTTTATAAGCAATGTGGGTTTTGCATCCACGCCGGAAAATCTTGATGATTATAAGAAAAGATCTCTATTTAAGACATTGGAATACAGTACTTGGCCTTTGATAGAGTATACCCGGATGGCAAAAAAGACATTCTCCGCATATCCTGACTATATCTTGAGCATCTCCAGCGATGGACCAGACCATTATTATAAGGGATATGATTATGTTGCAGCTTCTAAAGCGCTTTTAGAATTTTTCTCAAAGTATCTATCCGCTCATCTTTTCGAAGACAATTGCCGGGTCAATGTAATCAGATTTGGAACGGTAAAGACAGAATCCTTTGATGCTGTCTTCGGTAACGATTTTTTCGAATATTTGAAAACTCAGGGAATGCCCGAGAACATGATACTTACCCCTGAAGAATGCGGGAAAACTATTTTTTCACTTTGCAGCGGCTTTATGGATGCTATAAACGGTCAGATTATTACTGCCGACAGAGGAATGGCGTATATGGATAACACCATGAGACAATATCAGCGGTGGAAAGAGCAAAAATAGAGCCTACGTATCCTATCTTTCCCGCTTTCAAGAAGAATAAACAACAATTCTAAATCTGCAATTTAGAATTGCCTTCTTCCTAAGATAAAAGGGGGAATTATGGTTGATAGAAGCTGCATTTTCCGGTATTGTACCCATTATATATTCCAAAAATATTCCAGCATGTACTGGTTGCAGCTGTTGAAAGGAGAGGAAAAATGACAAAGCCTGATGTTATGAAAGTAATCAAAAAAAACATCGTCGAAAACTTGGACGATATAGAAATGGAGGATATCGATCCAACAAAATCTATGAAGGATTACGGCGCAAATAGTCTTGATATGATCGAAGTTGTCTCATGTTCAATGCGGGAACTGAATATCAAGATTCCAAGATCTGAACTTGCAGATATAGCCACCATTGATGAATTGGCTGACAAGTTTATAGAATACGTGGAAAATTAAAGAAAATAATTAACCTGAGGTGCGGAGGGAAATTTTATGTCGGATATTCTTAAATATAGTTTTGCTGATTTTCATTATAACGATAACCCGGATATACTATCACCTCCGGAGGATTTTAAAAAATGGATAAATCATCCGGCGGTGCAGAATGGGTTCAGCTTTACGGAACAACAGCTCCTTGCCGCACCTCGTGCACGTACGGAAATCCTCAGTAATATAGACAGTAAGAAAAGAAAAATAATCAATTTAACTTCCTACAACTATCTTGGGCTATCTACTCATCCTGAAGTGATCCAAGCGGCAAAGGAAGGATTAGACCAGTACGGTTTAGGGTCCTCGGGAGCTCCCATGCTCTCCGGAACTTTTGATCTTCATACCGAGTTCGCCAGACGTTTGGCTGAATTTAAACAAAAAGATGCCTGTTTGGTATATTCCAGTGGATACGGAGGGAATATAGGTGCTATGCAGGGAATAATGAGGAAGGGAGATGTCCTCATTTTAGACGAGAAATGCCATGCAAGTTTAGTTGACGGCGGAACGCTAGCTCAGGTCAAAATGCTCTTCTTTGAACATAACAACACCGAATCACTGATAGCAATGCTAGAAAAATGTAAAGGCAAGCGGGTATTGGTGGCCGTTGAAGGTGTGTACTCTATGGATGGAGATCTTGTCAAACTGCCGGAAGTTGTAGAAATATGTGAACAATACGGAGTCGGTCTTTATATAGATGAAGCTCATTCAACACTCATGTTCGGTGAAAACGGCAAAGGAGTAGCAGAACACTACGGTCTGGAAGATAAGGTTGGGGTGAGTTTTGGAACCTTAAGTAAATCTTTCGGCGGGGTAGGCGGGTTTATCTGCTCGAATGCAGATTTAATAAAATATATGAAGGGGTACTCCCATCCCTGGAACTTTTCCTGTTCCATCTCTCCTCCTGTAGTAGCAGGTTTAATGAAGGCTCTTGAAGTAGCTACCCGAGATTCCAGTTTGAGGGACAAACTGTGGGAAAATACCGCATATCTAAAGAAGGGGCTTCGGAGTCTGAATCTTAACTTAGGAGATACCGAGTCACAAGTCATTCCAGTAATTATTGGCCCGGATGGTACAAAATTGATGTCCTTTGCAGCGGAAATGCAGAAACGGGGACTATTTTTGCAGCCAGTTGATTTTCCTGCTGTTCCGGCAAATGCTAGGCGGTTTCGAATTTCCGTCTCTTCCCAACTGACCAAGGAAGATATGGACACAATCTTGAATATAATTGAAGATGTGATTGTAAAGGGTCTGAAGTCATAATGGCTGAATCCCCGGATTATCAATCGCTTTTAAAAAAGAATCGAAAAAGACCCCTTTTTGATTACAGCGCTGAATCTAATGAAGAGAGTTTTATTCCCGTTAAATACGGAATCGATAAAATTAAAAAGCTTATTCCTCACCGGGAGCCCTTTCTTCTGGTAGATTCTATAACGGGTATAGATCTCGATAAACGCCGCATTACGGGAAACAAGTTTCTTTCGAAAAATTTACCTGTATTCCAGGGTCACTTTCCTGGATATCCAGTCTATCCGGGAACGCTGGAGGTGGAGATGATCGGTCAACTCGGTCTGTGCCTGTTCCCCTTTATCCTATCCGGAACCACCAATATTCCAAAAATTGAACAGCAAACAGCAATTCGGGCTACCAGAATAATCGGGGCCTATTATCTTCAACCTGTGTTTCCCGATAAAGAGGTTATTATACTCTCTCAAGGATTTGAATACGACGGCTACTTCGGCCGCAGTATAGGCCAAATCATTTCCGATGGAAAAATCTGCTGCGTAGCCGCCGGCGAAGTTGTTTTTTTAGAAACGTGACATAACCAGAACCGCATTATGCCCGCCGAATCCGAAGGAATCAGATACAATATGGTTAATATTCTTATCTTCCTGAGCTTCCTTTACGATATTTAAATTTATCTTAGGGTCCTGACTGAATTGATTTATCGTAGGATGAATAATTCCTTTCTTAAAAGCCAACATGGACGCAACGACTTCCACAGAACTCGAGGCGGCGATAAGGTGTCCGGTCATTGATTTCGTACTGTGTACAGGAATTTTTGTTATATAATCTCCGAAGCTCATATTAAGAGCTTTAGCTTCCATTTCATCACCAATTGTCGTCGAGGTTGCATGGCAATTGATAAGATCCACATCTTCGGGATTTAAATTTGCCATATCTAATGCCATTTTTACAGCTCGGGAAGAACCTCTCGCTTCTGGATGCGGTGCGACAAGATCGTACGCGTCACTGGAAATTCCAAAACCCGTTACTTCGCAATAAATATCCGCACCTCTTCGTTTAGCATGTTCAAGTTCCTCTAAACAGACACATCCCGCACCTTCCCCCATTACAAAACCGTCACGGTCCTTATCAAAGGGACGGGATGCAGTTTCGGGAGAATCATTCCGGGTGGAAAGAGCCATGATGTTACCAAAGGCTGCTACACCCGGACGGCAAAGTGCTGCCTCTGATCCTCCGGCAATCATAGCATCAGCCATTCCGGTTTTTATAATCAGCCAAGACAAGTAGAGTGCGTGATTACTGGAAGCACATGCAGAATTAACCGAAAATGTAGGAGCCTGCAGATTCCACTCCTGTGAAAGAAATGCTGTTGCTGTATTGGGAATAGCACCTACAATATAAAATGGTGAAGCACCACTCATTCCTGTTTCATGAACTCGAGTAATATTTTCCACATGAGCATTAACTCCTCCGGAGCCGGACCCAATAATTGCACCGTACCGCTCCGGAGCTGCATCTATATCTATGCCCGAATCGATTATTGCCTGAGATCCGGCCACATGACCTAATACTATATATCGGTCCAGCCTTCTTCTCATCTTCTTTGCTTTAAAATATTCAGAAACATCCGGAATATCGATTTCCGCTGCTATTTGTACTGAATAATCTGACAAGTCAGTATTTTCTGCTATTCTAACACCATTTTTACCTTTGATCAGATTTCCCCAAAATTCCGCTACATTATTTCCAATGGGATTTATAGTTCCTAATCCTGTAATTACAACACGCACATCACTTTGATTCATCAATTATACCTTCCATGTATTTTATTTAGATAATTTTGTAGTATGTGGAATTGAAACGATTATACCTTATCTTGTCAAGAGATGGCAATGATAAATATCAGGAGCATTTATTGATGTGCAATGATTTACCAATCCTTAAGGAAGGAAAAGCCACAGTAGTAGTCATGTCTTTACCTAAATTAGTCTCAGATTTTACTGCAATTGACATTTTATCTAACGAAGAAAAATCGAGATTGGATAATTTTATCGTGAAAGAAGCAGCATGGGAATTCTATTACAGCCATATTCAATTGAGAAAAATTCTCTCCCGGGCATGCCGTATTTCACCAGAAAAGATCGAGTATAGTTATGGGAGGCATGGAAAACCATATTTATCGCAGCATCCCGATATTTGTTTTAACCTGTCTCACTGCAGAACATATATAGCTATCGGCTTGGCATTAAGAACAGAAATCGGTGTTGATATTGAGTATATTAGAAAAATCAAAAACCTTGACCTTATTACCAAAAAGTTTTTTACATCCCAGGAGCAAAAATACATACAGAAATATGATGAAAAAGAGAGTATCTTTTTTAAAATATGGGTACAGAAGGAAGCAATCGCAAAAGCTTTAGGAGAATCGGTCTATAACACTGCTTTAAAATTTTCTACCGTTTCGTTGAATGGATCTTCTATTCAATCATTTTTAGATCCAGAAAGTACACAGAAGCTTTTTATCGATTCATTTTCAGAAATACAGGATCACGGGTTGTCAATCTGTACGGTAAAAAATAAATGCAGCATTGACTTAAAAATATGTTGAAATTTTTCCAATCCTTCCTTATTATATGACGAATATAAATCGAAAGGATACCGCATGGCCTATTTTAAATCTTATGAAGAACCACTATCAGCTGTTATGAAACAGATATTAAAACGAACATCAAGGCCGAATATATTAGAATACGGTCCTGGTGGATCCACAATGCTTATGTTACAGATAGTTCCCGAATCAAATATCCTCTGTATTGAGCATAAAAAGAAATGGTACGAACATTATAAAACTGAATTCCAAAAATACGAACCGAACAAGCCTGATTTATACCATATAAATTTGAGAGATAATTACGTTACCTTCCCAAAGGAAAAATTTGAGCCACATTCCCTAGACCTTGTATACGTAGACGGAAGAAAAAGGGTAGCGTGTCTTAACCTAGCAGAAGACCTAATTAATAAGGATACCGGAATAATCGTCCTGCACGACGCAGAGCGCCCCCGGTACAGGAAAGGCTATTCAAATCAGCCGGAAAATCGAAAAATATGGGCCGGGAAAAAAGGAAGCCGCACCTTAATAGTAGTCTCTAATGAGGAAGATTATAATACTCTTAAAGGCTTGGAAACAAACCCTCCAAAGAAAAGGTAACAACTGTTAAAGCTAATCTATTCAGCATATTTCCGGCGTGAGCCTTCATAAATGTATGTAGTTACATCGATTTAACACGCCGGGAATGGCTATTAATCCATTTTTTCACGCAGATAGGCATTTACAGTTTTTCTAAATCCATCTCTATAATCCGTTTTGGGTTTATATCCAAGTATTGATTTTGCCTTAGAAATATCAAAATGAAAATCATGGGTGACTTGAGAAACCCGGTACCGGGTTAGGGGGGGCTCCTTTTCAATTCCAAAAATTTTAAATCCCCCTTCCAACACATCCGCTGCCAGTTCCACAAAAGGTGCAGGCAGCGGAAACCGTATTGGTGCTACACCTAAGCACTTTGCTGAATAAGATAAAAGATCTCGCCAAGTAACCCTTTCCCCTCCGGTAATATTGAATACCTCTCCTGCGCATTCAGGTGTTTTTTTGGCCATTATTACGGAATCGGCAAAATCATCTACAAAAACCGGGCAGGTCAATTTTTGACCACTGCCGATCATAGGCATTAATCCCTGAACAATGGAATCAAAAATTTTATAAAAAGTAGTATGGTCACCCGGCCCATATACGTTTCCAGGACGCAATACCGTTGTCTGGAAGTCTTCCCGGTTCCGCTTCAATACCCTTTTTTCTGCTTCTAACTTGGTTTGTTGATAGGGGGTAAGCAAAGGGTAATATGGTCCTTTTTCGGTGGTATTACGGTGATTACCAAATCCATGCACCGAAACCGAGCCGATACTAATAAAATTAGTTACACCCGCCTTTTCGGCAGAATCAAGAAGCCGCTGAGTCACATTAGTATTTGCCTCTTTAAATTCTGCCGGTTCTCCCCAGTCACTAACCTTTCCGGCTGCATGAACTACCCCCCTGCATCCGGAAACAGCTTTATCGGTTTTACTTTGGTCGGTTAATTCAATTTGTAATAGTTCGTGCCCATGCGCGGCCAGTTCATGCAATTCTTTTGGAGGATTGTTTCTTCTGAATAAACACCTTACGAAATAACCGGATTGTCCCAATTTCCATGCAATTCTTCTTCCTATGAATCCTGAGGCACCTGTTACTGCAACATATCCTTTTTCCGCTTCCATTTCACTTGATAATCAATATAAAATCCAGGGTGATTCCCGTCACAATGTGCAGAACAAGACCGGGGATAATTGATCTTGTCTTAACTGCTAAATATCCTAAAAAAATTCCAAAGGGCAGGGCGGCAATCGTTTCGGGAAAAGGATGCTGTATATGGATCATTGCCGAGGGTATAGCCTGAAAGGAAGCAATTGAAATCATTAAAATTTGAGCTTCCCGGGGATTCAGCCCCTTTACTTTATCAAGTATTCGAATATACGGCATAATCATAATTCCCCGGAATAAAAATTCCCAAGGAAGATAGTACAATAAAATATAGAGCAAAAAATGAACAGGTACAATCCACCAATCTCCTTGAGCTGCCATAACTTTTATATGATTTGAGTAGGGATAAAAATCTGACATAGGACCGGCAAAAGCATTTAGAGCAGCAACAACTGCAAAACCCAACAAGAAAAAAACTGTCCATAATCCACTTAATTTTACCTGTGAGCGCCTTAATCCCATATCTTTAAAGGAATTACCCATTAGTATCATTGTTCCAAAGGGAATAACACCAAATAGCAGCAATGATAAAATAAAACGCAATGTGTAAGAAGGTAAGTCGCCAGGAAGTTTACTCAAAACTGGAAGCGAGATAAGATAGGAATATCGAAATCCCGGGGGTCTTAAATAAAGGTAAAGGGTTATAACAACTCCAGATACAAAGAGATAGATTAGGGGGCTGTACCTCTTATAAAAAAGACCTTTTTGCATAGGAAATTTAGATTTACCTTTCTATATAGTTAATAATATAATCAGCAATTTCTTCAGCACCGTTATGGGAAGGAAGTTTCTTAAGATTCTCCAACTTCTCCTCAATTTTTCCGGTGTCTTTCATAATTTCTGAAAGTAATTCAAGTAAGCTTTTAGCGGTTGGTGCATACCAACCGTAACCATTTTTCACAATGAATTTTTTATTATACTCTTCACTGGGAGCCCCGATCTGGGTGATAATAAACGGCTTTCCGCTTATAACAGTTTCCATGGTATAATTAGCGCCGCATTTACCTGCTACTACATCCGCTGCCTTCATAAGAATATGCATATCATTTCGGTAACCCATGGGTATAACATCAGATGAATTGAACCCTTTTTTTAATCGCACAAGTAATTCTGTATTTCTACCAGTAACAACCATCACCTGGAATGAAGAATTTATAACCTTTATTTTTTTTAGTATACCTTCCAGAAGTTCTTCTGTAGAACCTAATCCTTCACCGCCTTCTGCTAATAAAAGGGTAAATTTATTCTCATCAAGATTCAAACGCTTTCTTGCTTCCGATTTGGAGATACTATTTTCAACAAATTGTGGTCGCACAAGAGGATTTACCCGTTTCAGTTTATTATCAGGAATACCCATATCGAGGAAAGCTTTCTTCGCATCATCAGACATAACAAATGTCATATCTGCATCACAATCTTGGAGAAGGTAGGCACCGCCCAAATCATTCCTGGTCAAGAACAGAGGAATATCCGCCCCCATCTCCTCCCGTGCAGCTTGAAAAATACTGCCGCATCCCCAATGGGTGGTGATAATCAGATCAGGTTTGTATCCCAGAATATACCCAATAGCTTTAGGTATGGCCTCCTGAATCATATCATTTAATACAGACATTGTTAAAACCGGCAGCCCATCACCTAACAGACCAAAAGCGAAACGCGCGAAATTAGGTTTTGAAAGGAGAGTTTTCCACGATTGCCGATAGTATCTGTCCAGTTTTTTATCTTTAAATTCATCGGCGGGTTCTAAATAACGTAAAACCCAATCCGGCCGTGATTTTTCTAGATAATGTCCAATAGCCTGCGCGCTAACGATATGACCGGAGCCTGCTAAAAAATAGGGTAGAAGTATCCTCTTAGGTTCATTCACCGGTTTAGTCTCTGTTTTATTCATAGCATATCTTTACCGAAGCCTCAATTTATCAAAGGAGGGCTTATTAGAAAACTGATTAAATCTTATCGGTTTAAAAAGGGAGTGTCAATTCGACTAATCAGGAGGTAAGCTCATCTCCCCGAGCCATAAGAATCTTTCCAGTTCTCACTACCTCAAGAATCCCGAAAGGTTTAAAAACAGTCAAGACAGAGTCCAGCTTTTCACTGCTACCGGTTATTTCAAAGGTCAGTATGTTTTCTCCGACATCTACAGGCTCACATTTAAAGGCTGAAGCAACTTGTAGAATATCAGTACGGTTATCTGCATTACATTTAACCTTAGCGAGAGCAAGTTCACGCTGTATTATATCTTCTCCAGTACGGTCTGTTGCATGAATTACATCTACTAATTTATTAAGTTGCTTTAATATTTGATCTAACGTCTCTTCATCGCCGGTTGCCACAATGTTCATTCTGGAAAATGCCGGATCATCCGATTCAGACACCACTAAACTGTCGATATTGAATGCACGTCTGGCAAAAACTAAGGATATCCGTATTAGTACACCTGGTTTGTTACTAACCAATAAACTAATAGTATGTTTCCGAATTTTTGTTTCAGTTTTCATTATTTCCCTCTTTACTCTTTAATACCCCTGGGGGGTTCCAATATCATGTCAGCCATTGATGATCCCGCGGGAATCATGGGGTACACGTTTTCTTCCTTTTCGACTTCTACGTCAATAAGGCACGGCCCTTCATTATATTCAAGGGCATTTCCAATAATACGTTTGACATCGGCACTCCGCTTTATTCTAAACCCCTTACAGCCGTAACTTTCGGCTAGCTTAACAAAATTCGGATTTCCTTCAAGATCAACACCGGAAAGTCTGTTATCATAAAACATACTTTGCCATTGACGCACCATTCCAAGGTAGTGATTATTTATCACAACAATTTTCAGTGGAAGTTTATTAATAACCGCCGTGGCAAGTTCGCTTAAGGTCATCTGAAAACCGCCATCACCAACTATGGCAATAACAAGCTTTTCCGGATTAGCAAATTGCGCGCCAATAGCAGCGGGAAAACCAAAACCCATTGTACCAGCCCCTCCGGAAGAAAGCCAATGAAATCGGTGGTCCACCAGGTAGTACTGAGCGGCCCACATCTGATGTTGCCCTACGTCAGTCGCTACTACGGCTTTCCCTTCACTTTGCTTAAACAGTTCATCAATTACGTGCTGCGGCTTTAATTTCCCTCCCTTTTTATATTTCATGGGATACTCTTTTTTCCATCGATTAATCTGCTTAATCCAATCTTTAGTATCAACCGCTTTTATGTAGGTGAGGAGTTTTTCCACCACAAGTTTGGCATCTCCTATAATCGAAGCATTCACCTTTACTGTTTTGCTAATTTCTGATGGATCGATATCAACATGAATTTTTATTGCGTTCGGACAGAATCTTTTAATATCACCAACTATTCGATCGTCCCATCGAGAACCCACCGACATTATAAGGTCACAATTATTAATAGCCATGTTTGCATATGCAGTCCCATGCATACCCGGCATTCCAATGTTAAGGGGATGCGTTTCAGGAAAACAGCCCTTTCCTAAAAGAGTGTTTGCAACGGGAATATTGTACCGTTCTGCTAAATAGGTAATAGGTTTTTCTGCCCCCGACAACACAGCTCCATGCCCCACTAAAAGAACAGGACGTTTTGCGTTTTCTAAGAGCTGAGCAACTTGTTCGATATCATCCGGATCACCTTCTTTGGGTATATTGTATCCGGGAAGATGGAAACTTTCAGAATAATCAGGTTCAATTAATGAGCTTGATACATCCTTTGGTACATCTATCAAGACAGGTCCGGGTCTGCCGGTTCTTGCCAGATGGAATGCTTCCTTTACTATGCGGGGTATTTCATTTGCATCCTTTATTAAATACGAGTGTTTAACTACAGGAAAAGAAATACCTGAAACATCAGCTTCCTGGAAAGTATCCAACCCTAAGTTGGGTGTTGTCTGTTGGCCGCAAAATATTACCATAGGAATGGAATCCATATGAGCAGTGAGGATTCCCGTAATAGTATTAGTTGCACCGGGGCCTGAAGTTACCATAACAACTGCGGTTTTTCCTGAGGACCTTGCGTATCCATCCGCCATGTGTGTTGCGCCCTGCTCGTGTCGTGTTAAGATGAGTTTTACGGATGAATCAACCAGAGCGTCGTATATGGGTATTGCACTTCCTCCGGGAATACCAAAAATATAATCGATACCCTCCTGGTTAATAATATCCACAATGACTTGCGCTCCAGTACGTAAATTTGCTGACATTTTATCCACCGTCCCATTATATATATAAATTTTCTCGTAAGAATATCTCAATACATAGACGCTTTATGAAAAAATGTCAACGATAAGTGTAGATATTTTTTGTTACCCTGCCAGATTATTGAAATTTATATTAAAATACTGAAAAAAAAATAAATTTTGATTAAACATCACTCAGGATTATTATCATTTTCTACCTGATTCTCGGGGTTTTTTCGTATATCAATTATTTCTACCTGGAAAGTGAGATTTTTACCGGCTAAAGGATGATTTGTATCGATTTCAAT
Source organism: uncultured Spirochaetales bacterium (assembly GCA_964618265.1). GTDB lineage: Bacteria > Spirochaetota > Spirochaetia > CAYLLE01 > CAYLLE01 > CAYLLE01. The sequence continues at coordinate 23,517 of CAZUAE010000036.1, forward strand.
CGTAATATTCTCTTCACCAATTGCCACAACTTCCACGGGAAGAGGACCGCCTTGAGATTCGGTTACTAACTTTAACCCAACCTTCGGTTCTATATTCTTCGGAAACTTTTCTCTTGGTATATCTTGTTGTATGATCGCTTCCTCCGAGTATTCTCCATAGGCTTTTTCAACGGGTATAAATATTTCCTTCGTATCTCCCGCCTTCATTCCTAGTAACCCCTCTTCAAAACCGGGTATCAAAGCATCTACTCCATATGTAAAGGTTAAGGCTTCTCTGCCCTCCCATTCAGTTGAATCAAATACCATCCCCTCCTCGGTAGTACCAATATAATTTAAAGTAACTGTACGACCTTCTTTAATTTCCAGGTCACGTATGCCTTCTGAAACTTCTGTAGGTTCCGGGGATCCATTTTTATTTTCATTATCAGTTTCCTCCGTCCCACTAGAAGAACAATTCAGAATGAAAAAAGATAAGATAATTAAAAAAGATACATATATTATTTTCATAGGTTCCTCACTTATATTTATGTAATCCTATAATATGTATAGAAAATGTTCCAGGTGGTTGTATAATAAAGACATATGTATCTTCCGAATAAATACATGGTATTGACCGGGATTTGCTGTATTACCGAAAGCAAAAAAATAAAAATTCCTCCGGTTGTATAACTTTCATGATAATACTATTTTACCTTCATGATAGATTCTGATATGAACCATAAAGTATTAACTTTAAAAGAAATATTTAAAATCTGGATTCCCTTGGTGGTCATGTGGATCATAATGGGAATTGAACAACCCGTAATAGCAGCGGTGATTGCCAGGCTCAAGGATCCCGAAATCAACCTTGCGGTATTCGGAATCGCTTTCTCCTTTGCTCTCGTTATAGAAAGCCCCATCATCCAGTTATTGGCCGCAGGTACTGCACTTTCCGGGACTTTACATGGTTACAGGAGGATACTTAAATTCACTCATATACTCAGTATCAGTCTAACTTTTATTCATGGTCTTATCTCTTTAACTCCTATATTTTCGATCATCACGCTGAATATAATACAAATCCCGGAAGAACTGGTGGAACCTTCAAGAAAAGCCTTTATTATTCTTCTTCCTTGGTCCGCTTCAATTGCATATAGAAGACTTTGGCAAGGAGTGTTAATAAAGCATAAAAAAACAAAATATATTCCTGTAACAATGTTTATTCGTCTGGGAGCCACTACACTAGTTTTAATAGCTGGATTTTTTTTAAGAAAAATTAATGGGGCAGAAATAGGTGCCCTTTCTCTATCCGCCGGAGTGATGGGAGGTGCAGTAGCAGCCGGCCTGTTCGCTTCACGCATCATTAATAATATTCCGTTAACTGAAGAAGAAGAAGGGGGGAAACCGCCCCTATCGTGGGGGTATTTGCTCCGTTTTTACCTTCCCCTTGCTTTCACCTCATTTATAGTATTATCAGCCCGGCCGGTTCTTACCTTTGGTATTGCCCAAGCACCACAACCCATTCCCAGTTTAGCGGTTTGGCCGGTAATAACAGCTTTTCTCTTTCTGTTCCACTCAATAGCACTCTCTTATCAGGAACTGGTCATTGCACTTTTAAAAGATGGAGATAGTTACAGAAAACTAAAAAAATTCCGAAATATTGTAGCCCTCGGGTTAGGAATAATTTATCTTGCTTTAGTTTTCACACCATTCCGAAATTTTTGGTTTCTATTTTTATCAGGATTACCCGTTCATTTGTACCAATATGTTAAAGAACCGGTATTCATACTTAGCCCATTTGCTTCTGTTTTCATTTTTATCTCATGGTACCGAGGTCTTCACGTATGGATGAATAAAACGATTGAAATTACCAGGGCCGTCCTTATCAATATCACCATACTCTTGGGAATAATGTTCTTTGGGGCATTTTTCTTACCTGTTCCGGGAGTTATCAGTGCCTCAACAGCTTATTTAGGATCAATAATAGCAGAAGCCCTATATTTTCGGTTCCGGAAAACGGAAAAACGTATTTTTCAAACGATAGATTAAGTAATTTTTTGAAAACGGCTCAATTGTTATTCCTTTTGTCTCATTCTTTTATTCAATATTTTCTAAAAAAGAAATCACCTCATTTTCGATATAGTCCGGTGTTGAAGCTGAGGATACTACCATTACCGCATTCCATTTATCAAACGGTAAATGCATCTCCCTTAAGTCAGAAACAGAGTGGATAAAATATACCTCACCATTACTATAGAGAGTATTGTAGAGCCTTTTGGCATTCGATGATATTTCATCACCAATCACAAAAGAGCAATCTGCATTTTTCTGTAATTCTAATGCTTCATTCTCTTTAGAAATGGTTATATCACAGATTGAATCGTATGCTGTCACCTTATATTCTTTTGGAAACCGTTTTAAAATTGAAAGCGTACCATCAAAAAGAGAACGATCAGCTGTGGTTTGAGATATAAGAAGTATCTTACCCGCGGGGATTTTTTGTAAATTGTCCTTTATATTTTCAAACGATTCAACAATTAAATATTTTGCCGCATAGCTTTTCAAACCTTTAACTTCAGGATGTTCCTTTTTCCCTGTAATAACTGTAAAGTATCCCTTCTCAGAATATTCCAAAATTATGTTTTGAATTTTTTTTACTTTTACACATGTGCAGTCTAATACAGAAAACATATTCCACAATTTTTTCTCAAGATCTCTGGGGATACCATGGGTCCGTATAACAACAACACTCTCTGGAGGTATATCATCGATGCTCTCTACCGTGAAGATATCTTGATTAGCAAGGTGTTGTGTATAATTTCGATTATGGATTAGATTACCCAGGATGTAGATGGGTTGATTCTTGGTTTTTTTAAGCTGGTTTAGTTTTTGTTCTGCGAGTTTTACTCCTGGACAAAAACCGGTTCTTTTGGGAACTAATACATCCATGTCATGCTCCAATAACTCATACGATAAAGATATCCGATTCATTAAATAATGTAATGCAGAAAATGACTCTTTGTGCTACACTTTTTAAAAAGTACTATAAGGGTACAGGGGGAGAGATGATACAAGGTGTGATCTTGGATATGGACGGCGTTCTTATAGATTCTGAAGAATATATTGCTGAAGCAGCCATACGGATGTTCCGCGAAAAGGGTAAGGACTTAAAACCAGATGACTTCAAACCATTCATAGGTGCTGGAGAAGACCGCTACCTTCAGGGCGCTGCGGAAACTGCAGGAATATCTTTAGATATAGAGCAGGATAAGGCCAGAACATATGAAATTTACAGTGAAATAATCAAAGGTAAAATAAAACCGCTTCCCGGGGTAAAGGAGTTTATCTCCCGATGCAAAGATCATTCTCTGAAGTTGGGACTGGCAACCAGTGCTGACAGAATTAAAATGGAAGCAAACCTAGCTGAGATTGGTATTCCGGAAGATAGTTTTGATGTCATTCTCACCGGGTTGGACGTGATCCGGAAGAAACCTTATCCGGACATCTACTTAAGAAGCGCAGTGCTGCTCGGACTGTCTCCCACGCAATGCCTCGTAGTGGAGGACGCCGTTAACGGGATACAAGCAGCAAAAAGTGCTGGAGCAAAATGCCTTGCCCTTATGACCAGCTTCCCAAAGGAAGAATTATCCGGAGCTGACTGGATTGCTTCAGATTTGGCTCATGCTCCCGAAGAAGCTCTTTCATGGTAATTTGTGCAGAGAGCCAGTTCACACGAGGAATTCTCATTTTATACCTTTAGGTAACAGAAAGAGGCGTGATTTCTAAAAAATGCCGTAAACCAATCGAATAAAATTAGAATTCCAAGCATGACATGAGAAAAAAGGCAATTCTAAATTGCAAATTTAGAATTGCTCTGTTCACACATATTGATAAAGTATCTATGGATCCGGAGATCATCCGTTAACTCAGGATGAAATGTAGCGGAAAGGATATTTCGATACCTTAAAAAAACAGGCGTCCCTTCAAAGGTCCCTAGTATTTCGGTATCATCATCATATACCTTTTTAATAATTGGAGCCCGTATAAAAATACACCGGATAAGCTCTTCACCTAAAACGGGAATAAAAATATCCGATTCGAAGCTTTCAATCTGCCGGCCATAAGCGTTTCTTGCAACTTTAACAGGAAGAACATCAAGCCGATACTGATTACTCGCTTCAATATCAGCAGCTAATAGTATAGTGCCCGCACAGGTGCCGAAAACCGGAAAACCGGACCGGATCATTTTTTTTAACGGGGAATCTAATTCAAAGCGGCAGAGTAATTTGCCTATAGTTGTGCTCTCTCCGCCGGGCATAATAAGTCCTGATATTTTTCCCAAATCTTTAGCAGAGCGAACCGGAAGGGAATCCGCTCCAGAAGCATGGATCATATCCATATGTTTCCGGAAATCTCCCTGAAGGGTGAGTACTCCAATTTTCATCCGTATATCCTGGTTTTACCACCCTCTACCGGCTATCCTTTGGGCTGTACCGAGATCGTTAACATTAATTCCAACCATTGGTTCACCTAAATCTTCAGAAATCTCTGCAAGCTTGGCAGGGTCATCAAAATAGGTTACTGCTTCTACTATAGCTTTAGCTCTTCTTTGCGGATTTCCGGATTTAAAAATACCTGAACCGACAAAAACAGCTTCCGCACCTAGTTGCATCATAAGAGCTGCATCAGCAGGTGTTGCTATTCCACCGGCGGAGAAGTTTGGAACTGGGAGCTTACCGGTTTCTGAGATTTCCATTAGAAGATCATATGGTGCACCCAAATTCTTAGCCTCACTCATCAATTCTTCTTTGGCCATAGTAGTTAATTTACGAATTCCGTCCATAACATTCCGCATATGACGCACCGCTTCAATAACATCACCCGTACCAGCTTCTCCCTTGGTTCGGATCATAGCCGCACCTTCTCCGATGCGTCGCAGAGCTTCTCCTAAATCCCGGCAGCCGCATACAAAGGGAACCTTAAAATCATCTTTTTTAACATGAAATCGGTCATCCGCCGGGGTCAAAACCTCGCTTTCATCGATAAAATCGACACCCATAGACTCTAAAATACGCGCCTCCATGAAATGGCCGATTCGGCACTTTGCCATGACAGGTATTGATACGGCCGATTGTATGGCCCTTATGATCACAGGATCAGACATCCTGGCAACACCGCCTTGTGATCTTATATCCGCAGGCACACGTTCAAGTGCCATAACCGCAACAGCCCCTGCTTCTTCTGCTATCTTTGCCTGATCCGGAGTCGTTACATCCATAATGACTCCGCCTTTGAGCATTTCTGCAAGGCCTACTTTGTTTTTCCATGTCGATTTTTGTCTTTGTGACCATATTGAATCACTCATAATTCCCTCTTTTAACAATTAGTGTTTCAAACAATTTCTTGTATTAAATAATACCATAAAAAACAGTAGTCAGTGAATACCATTATGATACAATTCAGCAATTCAAAATCTTTAATTTTAGAATTGCCATCTTCCTGAAATAAAAGGAGAATTCCTCGATGCAATTAATTCTAATCTTTGTTATTATTAGATGATGCAAAATATCGCAGAGAATTTATCAAAAATTAAAGGGAAAGTCTCTGAAATTTGTGAAAAACAAGGACGGATTCCCGAAGATGTAAAAATTATGGCGGTTACAAAAACACGAAGTATTGATGAAATTATGGCTGCCTACCAATCAGGCTTAAAACTCTTTGGTGAAAATAAAATACAGGAGGCAACGGAGAAATACTCAGAATGGCTTCCTTCGGATGCGGAACTCCACTTCATCGGACATCTTCAGCGAAACAAGGCAAAGGAAGTCCCAGGGTTTTTCTCAATGGTGGAATCGGTTGATTCCTTAAGACTTATAAAGGAATTAGATAAAAGATGTAAGTCGGCCGAGGTATGTCTACCTGTGTTGTTAGAAATTAATGTATCGGGAGAAGAATCCAAATACGGATTCAACAGTTTTGATTCTCTCTTAGAAGCTGCTGATGCACTAAATGATACGGTGAATTTAGAATTACATGGACTAATGACAATCGGCCGGTTCACTGAAAACGAATCAGAAATTCGAACGGGTTTTCGCCAGCTTAGGGGGTTTTATATGGAATTAAAATCAAAATTTCCTGATACCCCAATAGATACTCTTTCGATGGGTATGAGCATGGATTACGCTATTGCCGTAGAAGAGGGATCGAATCTTATTCGTATCGGGACAGCACTTTTTGGCCCGAGGAATAAAAAATGAAACGGTTAATAACGATAGGAATATTACTGTTTTTTTGTTTCTGCCTGACGACCTATACGCAGAATGGTCCTGTTCCATATGCACCCGAGGAATTTCCTGATTGGACTCACACTCTGCGAAGGGCAGAGATTGTAGCTATCGGAGTATTTCCAATCGCATTCTTCGTAACAAATCTTTCTTACGGTTTAATCCGTTTTGCCATTAAAAAGTTTAATACAGCTTATGCGCCGTGGTTTTTTGCACCCCCCGATGCACCACCTTTATCCGGAACCGAAAAAACAGGTCTGTTATTAACCAGCATAGGCATCTCTCTCACCATATCTCTTGTTGATTTTCTACTCAAAGAAAAAGAAACTTCCAAAAAAACAATACAATCGATGTCAGATGACCAGGAATAAAATATCCCGGAAAGCCATAGATATAAGCTCTCAAGAAAATATCAGAATAGATAAGTATATTGCGGATTATCTTAAGATCATGAAGCGAAGCCAGCTTAAAACAAGAAAGGCGGAAATCAGGATTAACCACAGACCGGCAAAGCTTTCTAGTCATGTTCAGCCGGGAGATCTCATCGAGGTATATTATGATGAAATCATTGCTTCAGAGCTTATGGGAGAAGATATCCCTTTAGATATAATTTTCGAGAATGATTCTGTAATTGTCGTTAACAAGCAACAGGGAATGGTTGTTCACCCTGGAAAGGGAAATTCTTCCGGGACCCTGGTACATGCTTTAATACATCATTGCAGTGAGCTGGACACATCATTTCAGGCGGAGACACAGCGTCCGGGAATTGTTCATCGGTTAGATAAAGACACTTCGGGAGTTATTATCGCCGCAAAAAATCCTGAAGCATTGGAGTATCTTTCCAATCAGTTCAAAAAACGTACAGCAAAAAAGAAGTATATAGCTATTGTAAAGGGGGAATTACAAAGATATTCCGGGACAATTTCCTTTCCAATCGGGAGAGATCCAAAAAACAGGAAGAAATTCGCGCATATTAAGGAAGGCGGAAAAGAAGCATTAACAGAGTACAGATCATTAAGGCATTTAAAAGGATATACTTTACTGCAATTGACACCCAAAACTGGTCGAACCCATCAACTCCGGGTCCATATGAGTAATGCCGGTAATCCGATCCTCGGTGATCCTGTTTACAGCCGGAAGGATAAAAGGCTGCCAAATGCTTCTCTCATGCTTCATGCTTTTCTCCTCCAAATACAATTACCGGGAGAAAAGGGAAAAAGGACCTTCCGAGCCGCCCTTCCGAAACGTTTCAGAGATATTATTAAGACGATAGAAAGTTCTTAAACACCCTCTACAATTTCTTTATTGATCCGCTGTTCGACTTCTACGGTTGTCGGCGGCCCATTACCCGGCAGAAGGATTAATTTTTTTTCTAATACCAGTATTTTACTCCGAAGGTTTTCTATAAGCACCGAGCGATTGAAGGCGCTGTTGGAATTTCCAACGAGTCCAGCGGAAAGAACATTTCCGGAAAAGAGCTGATTTCCGATTTTATAAACCACCGCAGTATTTGACTCTCCGGAAACGAAAAAGCTTTGCACCTGAAATCCCGCAACCGAAAATACCGTATCCGCACTTATAACTGTTGAAGGAAAATCGAAAACATGAGGCTTAGAGCTAATTAATTCTGAATCGTAAATCTTCTTTATAGTTTTAATCCCATGAAAATGATTGTCCGGTTCATGGGTCAATAACACTGCACGAATATAGTAGCCATGATCTTCAATTAAATTTAAAAGCGCAACGTCGAATGCGGACGGATCAATGACGATAGCATCTCCCGGGCCTTCCGGACCAACGATATAAGTATTTGAAAAACCTGTCGAAGTAAAATGATAATAAACGCGCATAGTTATATCTGCTCCCGCTGAAACAACGCCTCCTCAAAATTTGAATATTTAAAACTTACCTGATCCCGCGAAGCATAAGTAAAATTGGTTCTTTTTAAATTACAGTCTATAAAGTTTACACCTACTAATCGGGAATTCACAAAACGGGAATCGTATAAATCAGAATCACTGAAATCACAATCTATACAAACGGTACCCGAAAAATTACTCTTTATCAGGTCAGAATTTTTAAAGGATGTTCCGGAAAATTCGGAACCGGCAAAAACCGAAAACTGCACTGACACTTCTTCGATATTACATGCATGAAAGAGTCCAAAATCCATAAAAACAAACTGAAAATTGCATTTTTTGAAAGAAGAATCGTTAAATCTCCCGTGGGAGAACAAACAGTGCCTGAAAGTTTTTCCGGAAAAATCTATCTCAGAAAGATCGGTGAACGAAAAATTGAGTTGCTTTAATACATTATTCTTATGTATATATTCATAGATAGTTTGCTGATATTTTTCCTGTTCAGGATGATGAATAAAACAGGTGTCAGCAAAACTCAAAGCATAGTGGCTGCATTCCGCTACAATACAGGAATCAAAATTCACCATACAGTTATTAGAACTTAAAATAAAGAATAGTTCAACCGTTCTTAAGGATGTAGAGGAATTCTTATTTTATACCTTTAGGCAATAGAAAGAGGGATGATTCTCAAGAGAAGCCGAAAATAATTGAATAAAATGAGAATTCCGGGCTTTACATAGGTAAAAAGGCTATTCTAAATTGCAAATTTAGAATAGCTGAAGGATGTAGTTATCTCCTTGTCAAAGAACGATGGAAATGTATAAAATAGATTATGATTGGATGTTACAAATGCGGATATATTTTACCGCCTCATACCAAAATATACCGCACAACCCGGTGCCCTGAATGCGATGCTGATTTAAAAGTATGCTTGAATTGCCGTTTTTATGATCCTTCTAGTCATTGGGAGTGTAAAGAAACCATACAGGAGCAAGTGAAAGATAAAGACAGAGCAAATTTCTGTGATTATTTTTCTCCTTTAGAGAATCCAGGACCGCGGAATGAAAATCAGCAAAAAAAAGAGGAAGATAGAAAAAAGTTCAATAACCTCTTTGGAGACTGATAATCGTCCTATAGCATTTTTCGATTCCGGTGTAGGCGGTCTTCCTTACCTCTCTTTGACCATGAAAAAACTTCCAGGGGAGTCATACGTTTATCTCTGTGACCGTAAAAACTTTCCTTACGGAGACCAGGATCCTGAGGATATTAAAAAAAATACTGAAAAAGCAGTTGCGCTTCTTCTGAAAAAATCTGATCCTAAGCTTGTGGTAATCGCATGTAATACCGCTTCGGTGGTGGCATTAAGTCATCTCAGGCATACATTCTCAGTCCCTTTCGTCGGTGTTGTGCCTGCAGTTAAACCCGCGGCATTAAAATCACTGAAGAAAAAAATTGGTGTTCTTGCAACATCTCGAACAGTAAAGAATAGCTATCTAAAGAAATTAATTACAGAATTTGCTCCTGATTTTACCGTGGTTCTTCAACCAGGCAGCGGCCTGGTTGAATTAATTGAATACAATCCGCCTAATAACCTGGAACAAGCAAAAAAATTACTGAAGGGATCTGCTGATCAATTCAATAATGCCGGCGTAGATTCTGTTGTTTTAGGATGCACGCATTTTATATATATAATTCCTGTTCTAAGAAGATATCTAAATCCCGATATAGATATAATCGATTCCCGGGAAGGAGTGGCAAATCAAATTGTCCGCCTCAATGCTGCACAGCCATCT
>CAZUAE010000037.1:0-30992 GCA_964618265.1 uncultured Spirochaetales bacterium
ATTAAACGGGAATAAGTTGATGAAAGAAAAAATAAAATTGACATTACCGGAAATACTGACCGAATCATTTAATAAATTTAGCAGTAAACAGGTATTTTCTACAGCAGATGGAGATACAAAAAATTATAGCCAACTTCATACTGAAGTTAAGGCTTTAATTGCATACTTTGAAAAAGCAGGGGTCAAACCAGGTGACCGTGTCGCTATATTAGGGCCTAATATGCCTAACTGGGTAATAGGTTATCTGGCAGCAACATTTATGGGTGCCGTTGCCGTGCCGTTACTGCCCGATTTTTCAGATGAAGAAGTTACCAATATCATTAACCATGCTGAAGCAAAGGCCATTGTTATCTCAAGTAAATTAGCATCAAAAATATCGAAAGTAAACCATCATTTGATAGAGCTTCAACTATTAATGGAAGATTTTTCATTAATTCAAGGGAAAGATCCGGAGATGAATTTCGATACGAACGGGTCGCCAAAAAATAATTATACCGTTAATGAGGAGGATTTAGCGGCGATCATTTACACCTCCGGAACAACAGGTAAGGCAAAAGGGGTGATGTTAACCCATAAAAATCTCTGCACCAATGTGCTTCAGTCCGGAAAAGTGCAGGAGGTAAACGAAAACGACCGGTTTTTATCGGTGCTGCCGTTACCTCACACATATGAAAACACCATCGGGTTATTATTACCCTTGTCAAAAGGGGCTAGTGTTCATTACCTGCAAAAGCCGCCAACACCTGCGGTTTTGCTGCCGGCCCTCGAAAAGGTCAAACCTACCCTGATGTTATCGGTACCGTTGATTATCGAGAAAATTTACCGGCACCGTATATTACCTGCGTTTAATGAAAAATGGTATCTTCGTTTACTGTATTCTGTTCCATTTATCAGAAAAAAGCTCCATATGCTTGCCGGAAAAAAACTGATGGATATGTTCGGCGGTGCGTTGAAATTTTTCGGTATTGGCGGAGCTAAATTAGATAAGACAGTTGAACAGTTCCTTATTGAGGCGAAATTTCCCTATGCCATTGGATATGGATTAACAGAAACAGCGCCTTTACTTGCAGGTGTTAATCCGAAAAATGTAAGGCTTCAGTCAACGGGACCATCAGTTGCAGGATTAGAGATGCAGATACGGGAAAAAAAACGGAATGGGGTAGGTGAAATATGGGTGAAAGGCGATAACGTAATGAAGGGGTATTACAAAGAACCTCAGCTAACCAAGGAAGTCCTAACGGACGATGGCTGGTTCAATACAGGAGATTTAGGAAAGTTCGATAAAGATAACTTTCTTTATATTCGGGGCCGGCATAAAAACCTTATAGTTGGTGCTAACGGAAAAAATATTTATCCGGAAGAAATTGAATCTGAAATAAACAATTTCAAACACGTGGTTGAGTCTCTTGTTGTTCAGAAAAAGGGACAAATAGTTGCCTTGGTACATTTCAACCGGGAAGAGTTAGAAAAAAAATATCTGCACTTGCGAAACGAAGTGAACAGTTATATTGATAAAATTACCGAGGACTTACGTTCGGAACTGCTTGCGTATATAAACAGCAGGGTAAATAAGAATTCTCAGATACAACAGGTTATTGATCAGCCCGTTCCCTTTCAGAAAACAGCAACACATAAAATTAAACGGTTTTTGTATTCGTAATCCGGCTCCGGCAGCGGAAAATTATACAGTCTCAGTCTTTTTTTTCAATTCTCTAAACAGCTGTCAATTCATGATGATTTCACAACTTATCTGTACAGCTGCTTAATCCACTTTTAAAATCAACTCAAGAATCCTTTTAGCACACAGCATCATCTCTTGACGTGAAATAAGTCCTAATTCCCTGGCTTTTATAAGCCGCTGTGGATAGCCGCAGCCCATTTTTAAATCATTACCCGCTTTCGTTTCCTTATAATGTTCTCCAAAAGTCCACCAGTCAGTGGTAACCATGCCGTTCCATCCCCATTCTTCTCTTAGTATGTCTTTCAGTAATCCTTTGAATTCCGACGCCCGATGCCCATTTATAATATTATATGAAGTCATGATACTCCAAGGCTCTGATTCTTTTACGATAATCTCAAATACTTTCAGGTAAATCTCCCGGGCAGCCCTTTCAGATACTCTGGAATCACTGTCTTTTCTATTGGTTTCTTTGTTATTTAATGCAAAATGTTTAACGCATGCTCCAATATGCTGTGATTGGATTCCTTTTACCATTGCTCCGGCCAGCTTGCCGGTTAACAGGGGGTCTTCAGAATAATATTCAAAGTTACGGCCGCACAAAGGGCTCCTGTGTATATTAACCGCCGGTGTCAGCCATACAGCAATATTATTTTCCTTTACTTCCCCGGCACCTGCCTCTCCCACCGCGCGTACAACATCTTCGTTCCAGGTACAGGCCAGTAATGTCGCGCAAGGCCAAGCCGTTGTAGTCACACCGCATTGAGGTTGTATTCGAAGTCCCGCGGGACCGTCCGCGGTCATCACATTTGGAATCCCGTATTCAGGCATATTTCCAAAACCGAAAGTATTTGCTACTCCTGTATTCGGCTGACCGCCCAATAGATGAGCCAATTCTTCATCAGTCATTTGGGACAAAAATTTATCCAATGTAATATGTCCCTCCGCGACTTCATCAAAAATTCGGGCACCTTGCTTATTAGGTCCATTACTCCGCTTGTAAGCCTTTTGAGCTCTTGCTGAGGGGGCGATGCTTTGTGTGAATTCCCTTGGCATTTTTTCAAAGCCGCATGAATCAGGATCAATGGGCTCGTTTATTGGTAAATCTTCAAAATCTCCGTCAGCCAGCATCCTTTTTTTCAATGAAGCGGGTGTGATTTTTGCTGTAAGCTGTTCGACAATCCTGTTTTCAGGTTCAGTGTGTACAAAATCAATTTTTTTCAAATCCCGCACTGAAGTTCCGGCATAGAAAATATAATCACCGGCTTCAAGTATATATGCCGACTTTCTGATTTTACCCAGATCATCATATGATGCCATATAACTAACCGGAAATTCCAGGATTACAAGCTGGCTTTCTCCAGGTTTTAAAAGCCGGGTTTTTTGAAAAGCAGCAAGACTTTTGGACGGTTTTCCAAGGAGTCCTTGCGGAGCTCCAAAATAAAGCTGGATGACTTCTTTTCCTTCCATTTGTCCTGTGTTGGTTACGGTGACTTTTACTTGAATAACATCATCATCGAGTGCGGCAGATGCAACGGTCCAGCTGAAAGACGTATATGACATGCCGTATCCAAATGGATAAACCACATGAGCAGAAGCACCCGGTATAGTTTCAAAATAACGGTACCCTACATAAATATCTTCTGTGTAATCAACATATTTTTCTGATTCATGAAAATTGTACGTAGACGGATACCTTTCCAATTTATCCGCAAAGGTATCTGCTAATTTTCCTGAAGGATTACCTATGCCGCAAAGAAGTTCAGCAGCCGCCCTGCCGCCTTCCATGCCTCCCTGCCATGCCGTCAGGACAGACTGAATTGCATCATCGTTTGCAAACCAGCTGGTATCCACCATACCGCCTATATTCATGACAACGATCACTTTGAAAAAATTGTTTTTAACTTTATTAACCAATTCAATCTCTTTCTTCGTCAAATAGAAGTCACTGTTTTCAAAGAGTTCATCAGATTTTTTTGCCATGGCATTTTCGTTTTCCATAGGCTGTTTTTTATTTTTACCGGTTATACCTTTGCGGTCCCATCCTTCTCCTGAATAGCGGCTGATGGAAATGACAGCAGTATCGGTAAATGCTTTTGCCTTAATTAAAAGATTGTCGGGAAGTGAAGGCTCCACCGTCATTCCGGGCACAGCACCCTTTGCGTACTGCTGCTTTATATTTTCTCTGTAAAAATCCGATAGTTCTTCAAAAATACTTACCTGTTCTTTCAAAACTTTTATGCCGTCATATAAATTAAAAATATACTCAACCGTCACATCGCCGCTTCCGCCGCCGCCTTTAACATAGTCAAAAGTGCCCTTTCCAAACAAAGCAACTTTTGATCCCTTGCTCAATGGAAGAACATTTTGGTTGTTTTTTAAAAGCACCATCCCTTCTTTAGCGGCATTCTTTGATAATTCTCTATGTTTTTTGGATGCTGTTATTCTCTGTCCATCGGCATTTAAAGGTATATTCGGCTGAAATCTTACTCTCTGCCATTTACTCATATTAATTCCCCCTTATAAGTTATATACGTGACAAAGGCTGATATCAAGCCGCTATTTGTTAAAGTAATTCTTTATGGAAAAATGGTCTTAAAAAGAAATTTGTTTCATAAATGCATGCGGGCATAGTCCGTAAGTCTGTTTGAACAACCGGGCAAAGTGGCTGAGGCTGTTGTATCCGACCTGCAGCGCGACTTCAGTTACCGAAAAATTGCCCTCCTGTAATAAGACCCTTGCCTCTTCTAAGCGGATATTTCGTATTAACCCGAATACAGTTGTACCGAAAACCTGTTTGAATCCGCGTTTTAATTTATTGGTATTTAAACCTATTGTAAGAGCAATTTCATGTAATGTAGGCGGGGCGGCGCGATTTATTTTTGGACAGGGCAAGTGGTCGGCAAAGACAACAAAGTAATAACCGAAGCAAACTATACCGACCACAACACATACTCCGGAAATACCGCCTTGGATGAAGGGGACGATATATATATAAAATAGAGATGATGCTTGGCAGGGGAATTCTCCTTTTGGTAGGCATGGTATGGTCTTCACCCGTATTAACTGCTAAAATAACTTGTCAGGAGTAACCATGCTGAAACGGGAAATATATATAAAAGCGAACGAGCCGAATACCGCGAAATGGGTCGCCGGCGCGGGATACTTAGACGGAGACTTGACCCGGGAGGAGATCCTCAAGACCAGCCAAGCTTCCGACGACTACCGGAACTGGCGGAGGCGGGTATCGCCCGATAACGGGCGGACCTGGTCGGAGCCGGAGTTTATGCCGGAGGTGAACGTACAGCTTCCGGCAGGAGGAATCGCGACCCATCCGGGGAATCCGTACTGGAACCCGGTAACCGGCAGAATGCTTCGTCCCGTCATGAAACGGTTCTGGCCGGGAAACGAACTCTACACCTTCGATTGGAAAACCGGGGAGCATCCCTTCCAGGATCATTCCTTTATTAAGACTGACGACGGAAACCTCATCCTTCTCCGTTTCGAGGACGGACCGGAGTATGATCCCGACGACCCTTTTAACGAAGACTTCGTCATGAAGAATCAGTCCTACAAGGGCCAGAGTATCTGTTTCGATCCCGAAGGGAACGCATTCATACCCATTGTGTGCCGGAGGAGCACTCCTGGCAACATGAAGGACGGAGGACTTGTGTTGATGCGGAACAAAGCGGGAACCGATGAATGGCTCCCCTCGAACCGGGTTTATCTTTCCCCGGAAACCTCGTCCCGGGGTGTATTGGAACCGGACGCGGCGGTCCTGAAAAACGGACGGATCCTTATAACGGTCCGGGGAAGCGATACCCCGGCAACCCCCGGGCGGAAATGGATGACCTGGTCGGATGACGGGGGACAGACGGTACAGCCTCTTAGGGAGTTCCGTTACATGGACGGAAGCAGATTCTACTCACCCTCGAGTATTCATCGGTTTATACGTTCCGGCCGTAATGGAAAACTTTACTGGATTGCCAACATTGTCCCGGAGCCGGCTTCCGGTAACCGACCGCGGTATCCTCTTCAGATCGCAAAAATCGATGAAGGTTCTATGACGGTGAAAAAGGACAGCCTTGTAGTTGTAGATGACCGTGGTCCGGGGGAACCGGAAATAATTCAGTTCTCCAATTTCCATGTAATCGAAAATCGGGAGACTTTGAATTTTGAAATATACATGACCAGGCTGGGGGAGGACCCGAAAGACCACCGGCGGGCTGGAGCTTATAAATATATCTATCAGCCGGCATAAATGGTTTAGATATAAACAGTTTTTTTTTTTTGAAATGTGATAGGTGACAGCCGGACACATTTCCGCTGTATGATTCTGAAACATCATTTCAAATTCTGTATGTTATTATTCAAATAATGGAGCCTCTTGCAACAATTCCTGTCGGCATCTTAAATCCAGTTAATTTTTTGAAATTAATTTCCCCCAAGCGGTTGCCCCTTATGTGTAATTGTGGCACATTATATTTATTGCTAATTAATTATTGATTGAAACAACTTAGGATTGACTTTTTATGAGTGCTTATAACGTTCAGAATAGAGAACAGGGAAGGTTCACCTTCCGGAAATTGATGGAGGGCTCCGACGTTCTTGGCCGGGTAGCCCGAATGACCACCCATTATCCCGGCAGAATGGTCATAACTCTTATCGCAACATTAGCTGCGGTTATCTTTCAGCTGTTTATTCCCCGGCTCCTTGGTAACGGTGTGGATAACGCCCTCATGATTGCCGGCGGCGCGGGGACCCGGTCCGATGCTCGTCAGGCGCTGCTTATAACCGGACTGTTTCTGTTCGGTACCAGTGTCCTTCGGGGATTGTTTACCATGCTGCACAATTATATGGGAGAGACTGTCGGCCAACGGATTGGATACGAACTCCGTATGGCCATCTACGATAAGGTGCAGCGTTTGGATTTCAGGTATCACGATCATACCCATTCCGGTGATCTTATCACCCGGGGAATGCTGGATGTTGAAGGAATCAGGCTGTTCGTAAACACCGGGATAAAACGGATGGTCTTTTTAGCCATGCTGATCGGTGTTAGCGCGTACCGGCTGATTTCCGCCGATCTTCTCCTCGGTGTTTTAGCTTTGAGTTTTATACCCTTTGTGGGCTGGCGGGCTATCGATGCCAGATTAAGCCTTCGGGAAAGTTGGCACCGGCTTCAGGAAAGACTATCCCATATGACCCATACTATGGAAGAAAACCTTCAGGGGATCCGGGTTGTACGCTCCTTTGCTGCTCAGGACCATGAAATGGAGAAGTTTGACCAGGTTTCCAATGAAGCGAAGCGGCTTACATTTGAAAGGATCGGAATCCGGGTAAAAAACGGGACGGTAATGACCTTCGTATTCTATCTCTCTATGGGACTCGTGCTTCTCCTGGGGGGAAGAATGACCCTGCAGGGAGAAATAACGGTGGGACAACTCACCGAGTTTATAGCCTACATGATGGTGCTTCAGATGCCGGTACGGCAGTTGGGTCTCCTGGTAAACTCCCTCGCGCGGGCTACAACCTCCGGAGAACGGCTCTTTTCGGTTTTGGATGAAGAACCGGACATCAAGGATGCGCCGAATTCAAAAGACTTAAAGGTGACGGACGGTGTATTAAAATTCGAGAATGTCAGTTTTGCCTATAGATCCGGAGATGAAGAGATACCGGTGCTTTCAAATATAAACTTTGAAGTTCGACCGGGAAACACCCTGGGTATAGTCGGACCGCCTGGTGCGGGAAAGTCAACTATTGCCCACCTGATTCCCCGGTTTTACGATGTCACGGGAGGAAAAATCACAATCGACGGGCAGGACATCCGGAATGTTAAGCTGAAATCCCTTCGTTCTGCGGTCAATGTGATTCAGCAGGATATCTTTCTGTTTACCGCGGGAATCCAGAATAATCTGGCCTACGGAAATCCCTGGGCCGACCGGGACCGAATAATGACAGCAGCAAATGCCGCGCAGCTCCACTCTTATGTGGACTCCCTCCCCCGGGGATACAATACCCTAGTAGGGGAGCGGGGTGTTTCCCTTTCGGGCGGGCAGCGGCAGCGCCTGGTTATTGCCCGGTCTCTTCTGATGCAGCCCGGTATAATGGTTTTTGATGACTCCACTGCAGCTATTGATGCAGCAACGGAACAGCGGATCCTTACATCGTTAAGAGAGCATGCGAAGGACCGCGCCATCATTATAATCGCTCATAGGCTAAACTCCCTCATGCACTCCGATGAAATACTATTTATCGATGACGGCAAAATTATCGAACGGGGAACCCACGATGAGCTTCTCGCCTTAAAAGGACGTTACCAGGCCCTGTATGAGCTGCAGGCAAACCCGGTAGAGGATAGTTATCTAAAATAGAGGACCAATTATGGCAAAAAATAACACAATACGTGAAGAATTTCACGACTATGGTATACCCCCCGAAGAACGACCGCCGCTTGCGGTTGTGGGGTCCCAAATAAGTCACGAAGAAAAACTTTTTGGAAAGGTTTTCGATAAACATATCGTTAAGCGGTTTATACCTTTCTTAAAACCTTACGGTAAAAGACTTCTTTTAGCTCTTTTAGGAGTACTTACATTTACCGGTACGCAGTTAGCTATTCCTCTGATCATTCAGCAGACATACGACACCGCTTTAGTTGGAGAATCAGCGGGAATGAATACGATGTACCTTTTTGCAGGAATTTTCCTTGCCGCTGTGACAGTGAACTATGCCGCGAACTACATTCAGGAGCGGATGGCCAGCAACGCCGCAGAAGAGGTGCTTTTCGACCTGCGGCGTGCCATGTTTGAGCATCTGCAGAAGATTTCCCTCACTTTTATGGATAAAACTGAGGTGGGAAGACTAATGTCCCGACTTCAGGGGGATGTTCATGCGCTGCAGCAGTTTTTGGAATCATCAATATTCGCGGTAGGAGATATTGTACTGCTGTTTGGAATCATCGTGGTTCTTTTGGTATGGAATCTCCAGTTAGCCCTTTTGACGTTAGGAATAGTACCGCTCCTCTTTTTGGTCCGGTTTGTGTGGCTTCCCCGTGCCAGAAATGCCTTTATCGGAGCAAGACGTGCGAGTTCAACCACTAACGGCGCCCTTGCGGAAGCCATAAACGGAGTCAGAACCATTCAGGCCATGGCCCGGGAAGACATCAACTACATCCTTTTTGACGATAAAGCAAAAGCCAATTTGGCTGCTCAACTTAAGGCCACTAAATTCGCACAGATCATGATTCCCATTGTGGACACTCTTACCGGAGTTGCCATGGCGGTAGTGGTGATTGTCGGCGGAACCATGGTTCTCGATAACGTTGTTGAAATTGGCGTGATGGTAGGTTTTATCCTCTACGTGCAGCGATTTTTTACACCGATCCGCTCTATTACCCTGCAGTACAGTATAATGCAGCGGGCCATGGCTTCGGGACATCGGATTTTCGAGGTGCTGGATGTGGAAATTGATGTGGAAGATAAAAAGGGTGCGGCAGACCTTCCGGATGTGGAAGGTACAATTGAATTCAAGAACGTCACCTTCGGATATGAACCTGACAGACCTATTCTTAAAGATATAAACTTTAAAGTGAACAAGGGAGAAACCTTAGCATTGGTCGGACCGACTGGTTCGGGGAAAACCAGCATCACCGCCCTGGCACACAGGTTTTATGATATCTGGGAGGGGGAGATTCTCATCGACGGAAAGGACATCCGGGACGTTACCCAGGAGTCCTTAGGACGGAATATCGCTATGGTGCTCCAGGAGCCGTTTCTCTTCTCCGGAACGATCCTGGAAAATATCCGCTACCGGAAGAAAGAAGCAACCATGGATGAAATCATAGAAGCCACTAAAGCAGTGGGTGTTCATGATGTTATCGAAGCACTGCCGGACGGCTACAACACCGAACTGGAACAGGGAGGGGGGAATCTCTCTCATGGTCAGCGGCAGCTCATTAGTTTTGCCCGGGCTCTGGTCGCGGATGCAAAGATTCTTGTACTGGATGAGGCTACGGCAAATATCGACAGCTACACCGAAAAACTGATCCAGAAAGCGCTGAAAAAACTCCTGGAAAACCGTACCGGAATTGTCATTGCCCACCGGCTCTCAACCATCCGGGGATCCGACAGAATCGTGGTGCTTCAGGACGGTCATATAGTAGAGCGGGGAACCCACGACGGACTCATGGAGAAAGAAGGGCTTTATGCAAAGTTGTACTCCATGAATTATGCTTCCTTTGATGATATCCCTGAGGAAATTATCGATGAGGTAACATCCGATGAGTCGCAGACATAAAAAACGCGTATTCAGCAATTCTAAATTGTAAATTTAGAATTGCTGGCTGCTGTAAGCTTTCGACAGGATTGATTAGTGAAATATTTTGGTTTTAATTAATTCATAATGATCAGATAAGAATAGAGAACATGTTTGTCTAACACAAAAAATTTTTATACATTGAGAGCCATATGTTAGATGATAATTCCGGCAACGGCGGAGGTATAAACTACCCGTTAAGTTTTCAGCTGCGTGTAATCATGCGGCTTGAAGAGAGTACCGATAAAACCCGCATACATCTCGAAAATTTGTTATTAAAAGCAAATGTCGGTTTTTCCAGTTGGAATACCCGGGAAACATCGGGAGGTAAATATATTCGTTTTGCTGTAAAGGTGACAATAAAAAACCGGGAGATGATGCAGCGTCTATATCAGGATTTGGATAAAGATCCGGCTGTGAAAGCAGCGATATAGCGGATTGCTGTTATTCAACGGGATATCCGACCGGCATTATGTAGAGTGGAATTGCCCTGCCGGATCCGATAATCTGATGTACCATTTCATCATTAAAGGCTCCTACTGTTACCGTAGACAGGCCGGATGCGGTTACCTGCAGGAAGACGTTCTGGGCCGAATGGGCGGCATCCATGTGGACGTAACGGGTTTCTCCCCTCTTCCCGTACTTCGCCGTAGAGCGTTCATACACACCGGCTACAATGATGCTTGCCGGGGCCTCGGCGATAAATGTCTGCATTAAAGCTGCCTCGGCTAAGTCCCTGCGGAAATCTCCTTTTTGCATGAGTTCTAAGGCATGGCGGTCACTATGGTAGGAATAGACGCCTGATTCTATTCCATCAACCTTTCCTGCTACTACGTAAAGCTCCTGCGGGTAGAGCCCCCCGGCAGATGGAGCTGTTCTGGTTGGACCCGATACTCCGTCCACATTGATTCCCTTTCCAGCCCAGAGGACTTGAGCAAGCTGTTTAAGACTAAGCGCCCTTTCTTGATAACTCCGCACTGAGTGCCTGTTATAAAGTACTTCCTCCAGGGATTTGTCACCTTTTATCTGAGCTTTGGGTAAATCAATCATCTCTCCACCTCCCTGAGCGTTTATCGATAACGAAACAAGCAGGATGATTCCAATCGCCCAAAACTTTTTTAAGCTATTGCTGAAATTATGGTTTTTCAAATCCTTCCTCCGGACATATACTATCGAATAGTCAGCTTGGTTTCCAGCTCGCCTGTCTTATTGTTATCAATTCGAAGTTACTAACGGGCAGGCAATAGGTAAAGTTGCTGTGTTATTTCCACCAAATTGGGGTTGTCCACGCCCACGGCCCCCGGGCATTTGCTACATTGGAAGGATATTGGGTATCGGTCCCGGACATCCTGAGTCTTACATAGAGATACTTCGGTGGTTTTAGATTGAGGACAGATTGCTCCTTTATGGAATCCACTCCGGTAAGAGAGTGGGAAACTTCCAGCTTTCCGCCGTTTTTTTCTGTTTCCAGCCGGTCCCAGTTTGCTATTGTTCTCTGCCGATGTATCAGCTCAACGAATTCTATCGAACCGTCCCTTACCGTATCTATTTCAACAGATAATTTTACCGTTATAATACCGCGCATGATTCCGGAATCTC
Organism: uncultured Spirochaetales bacterium; assembly: GCA_964618265.1. GTDB lineage: Bacteria > Spirochaetota > Spirochaetia > CAYLLE01 > CAYLLE01 > CAYLLE01. The sequence goes on from CAZUAE010000037.1 coordinate 11,591, forward strand.
CGATAAAGAGAGTATTTCCCTCTTCATCCTCCAGATAAAAATCGATCAGCGGTCTTCTTCCTTGAGTAGCGATTGTCCGGCCCTCTAAAAGGCCTTCAATTATACCGTCATATGTAAGGTCTTTTGCCCAGACACCTGTGAGGGCCCCTCCGTTTCCGGGATTCCTCCGATGATTATCGGAACCTCCGGTGAGACAGATTTTTCTCCCGCTGTTCCAAAGGCTGCATATTGCTTCCGCGTTATGGATATAGGCATCCCATCCCGAGGCAGCTTCCATCCCTGTCTCCCTGGGAGAACCTGTTACTTTCCAGGAATCATGATGCAGTATGAGAAGGGCATCGATATTTTCCGCGTCCCGGGCAAGTTTTTCCTGAAGTTCGTCGCCGCTGCAACCGGATCTATAATGATCGCTCCACCGGAACAGTTTTCCGGCGGGTTTTTTTAGCAGGACGGTCCGATGATTCTTCTCCCTTATCTCTTTCGGAATGGTTTGGGTAAATTCAAAACCGTCCAGAACAACGAATTGTCCGTCCCGGTGCCATGCCCGTTCCACGGAAAATTCCCGAATCCGCTCCCAATCTCTAAGCCAAGAAGCGTAGTGCTCATCGTTATCGGTAATCGCTGTAAAATCTAGATTAGATACTTCCTTAGCGTAGTAGAGTAGTTCGTCCACTTCTCCTTCCGGGTCTTTGGAATATCCGGAATGCACATGGGGATCCCCCCAGAATAGAAATAATCCCTCTTTGGACCGGGCAGTTTCTGTGTATCCTGTTCCGCGAATTTCTTCAGGATCCGTTACAGTCTGATATCCCGACTCCGGTTGCAGAAGTTCGATACCGTTGTGTTTTAAAGAATATTTTTGTTCCTCCCCCGGGGACGGAAGCGGAATCTCTTCCAAAACCAGGGAATGAGTTTTCTCAGGATCCACCGGACGATGGAGAAGCCAAATGCTGTTCCGGTCAAGAGCGGCTTCATACGCGAAGCTTCCCATATGGAGTACCGCTTCCTGGTTCCATAATTCTTTTTGCCGATCAAAGGTGCTGTAACAGAGAACACCTTTTCCTTCCTCCTCCGGAGTAAAACCGTCGTGGGCGGTTTTCCGCTCCCATAGAAGCATTTTGTTAGAGAGTAGAAGGGGCCTTCTCCTGGGACCTAAATATCCCCAAACCCCCGTCGGGTTAATTACATCGGCTAACAGTCCGTGATTCAGGAGCGCCGGAGAAGGGGTTTGCCTTGCGTTCCGTTTTTCACCGTGAAGATCAATGTATGCTGTTACGATTTTATTGCTCTGATCCACAATGCCGCCTTCGGAAATTACGTCTGTAACTTCCACTGCGGCGATGAGGACTATATCTCCGCTATTAACGCAGACAGGATTTAAGTAGCGGAGAGTTGGCTGAGATGAGGCGTATACCGAAAAAGTATCGGCTATGTGCCCGTTATCCAATACAGCTGCCTGGATTGAACATCCTCCTGTACCGTAGGATTCCCAGAGAACAAGAAAATGGTTTTTCCCCATGCTGCAAACTGCGGGTCTCGAAGCCCATGTATCGAGAGGACTGATTATTTGTGCTTTCCTGTTTTGATCGATATAGGCAGCTTTTATTGTTTGTGTTTTCTCATCCGTCAGTCTTTGGGTAGCAATGGAAAGATTACGGCTTGATATGTTGGGTGTGATTTCTGACCAAACCGCAAGGGCAGACCCTCCGTTGTCATTGGCAAGCGCGATTTCCGAAGCAGCTTCGGCTTCGAAAACTTGCCATGGATGTTTTGTTTCTCCCCTGGAATACAGTGTAAACGTAAGCTCCGTACTGCCGTCATCTTTGGTTTTTTCCCAGCCTGCAACTAAAGAACCGTCTCTTTTAGAATCTACCGCTATGGATCCGATCATTCCCCGATCGAGCTCCGCGGACTCATTGTCCGGTGAAGTTAGACGGAGTACAGATACTTTGCTGCTTCTCGGTTCTCTGCTCCAGAGCGCGCGCGGTCTGGAGCCAGTTACGGTTAATCTATGGGACCCGATGACGATGGAAGTATCATCATCCCGGGTATCTAAACGAAATAGGTTTTGATTTTGCATGCAGTCATTCCTATATGAGGAGCATTAGAGGATGTTTCCCCGTTTTTTCATTTGCGTGAGTACTTCTTCCATCACCATAAGAACCCGTTCTATATCTTCCTTGGTATGCTGTATGGAATATCCGTGGTGAACAGGAGCTCCTCCGTAATCGTGGAAGTATATTCCCCGGGTAAAACACTCTCTAATCAGTTCAAACATAGTACCCGGTTTATGACAGAAGGTGTCTTCGTAGCGAACCGGCTCTTCCTTTCTGCCCAGAACAATATTGAATCTAGCACCGTGATGCGGAACAGTCATGTTAAGGTCATGTTTTTCTATAATCTCATCCATTCCTGAGTGAAACTGATCCTCTAAAGCCTGCAGTTTGGTATAAAAACTGTTCTTTCCAATTTCCTTAAGGAAGGCAATTCCCGCCAGGACGGGAATAAGATGCGCGTTAAACGTTCCGCTGTGCTGTACCGGACCAACGGGTTTGAACATGTCCATAACTTTAGCTTTCCCGCAGAAAGCGGAAAGGGGAAACCCGCCTCCCAATGATTTCCCGATGGTGCAGACATCCGGAACAATTCCGAAATCCTGCTGCGCCCCTCCGGGAGATTTCTTGAAAGCTGATTGTATTTCATCAAAAAAGAGAACGATTCCTGCTTCTTCGGTGAGTTTTCGGGCAAGCTCCAGATAGCCGGGATTCGGTTTTATGCAGCCGCAGTTATAGTTAACGGGTTCAAGGATAAAAAGGGCTGTTTCATCCCCGTGTTCCGTTACTGCTTGTTTTAATGCTTCTTCATCATTAAATGGAATAGGAATGATTAGGTTAGCGAACTCGTCTGGGATTCCCTTGGATTCCACATAAGGGTTTTTCCGGTTTTGAGGAAACGCATCCTCCGGAGGATGACCTCCAATATAGATAAGCTCATGATAGCCATGGAAGTGCCCTTCAATTCTCAGAATCTTCTTTTTTCCGGTTAATCCCCGGCATGCCCGGATAAGATGGAGTGTTGCTTCGGAACCGGAAGAGCAGAATCGCACCTTGTCTGCACAGGGAATGTAATTGCAGACTAATCCGGCAAGTTCTTCGTGGTATTCTGTTTCGAATGAATTGAGGTATCCCAGCTCCATCGCCTTTTTGACAGCGTCATCGATAACAGGATGGGAAAGTCCCAGCAGTCCCGCGCCGTGGGCACAGCACATGTCTACGAACTCATTCCCTTCGATATCCCATATCCGGCTTCCCTTTCCCCGGGAAGCAAAAAAAGGTGTTCCGATAGCCTGGTTCAAGCGGGTGGAAGAATTTACTCCCCCGGGCATGACGGAGGCTGCTGATTCATACTGCTTTTTTCTGGTCTTCATTTTTTTTTCCTTCTTTCGGTTCTATAATTGTGGTAATGATAGCCCCGGCGGGGTTTAGCAGACTGCTTAGGAAGCTCAAGTCCTCCTTAGAGAAGTTTCCGCGGAGTATCATTTTCTTTCCTGCATATTGTATTTTTTGTAGCTCCTCTGTGAGAGATGTAATTTCCGGTCCCATGAAATCGATAGTAACCTGCACCGCGGAGAGTTCTTCTATGGTTAGGATGTCGTCAAGTAACCCGGTATATGCCGAATGAAGATGGAACATACCGTAGTCAAAAAATTTGGCATATCCGCAATAATCAATATATAATTCAGCCCATTGGTCTTTTGCCCTAACCGCACCGCTTTTTTCAGCTTCTTCAATTATTGCTGGAATCGGTTTCAGAAGCGGTTTTCCCGGCCAGAATCCGTTTTCCCGGTAAAGGAGCGGCGCTCCCCACATTAATTCCATATAGGGTGGATTTATTGGATTCGCGATCCAAAATATATCATCCTGAAACTCTCGAAAATAGGAATACTCCTTTTCAATGTGGGAACCAAATAAAGAGGGAGCCGCATCAGCAGGGGAAAGGGAATTGGGGAGATTGCCGGAAAGTCCTTTACGGCGCGGAACGAGCCATCTCGGGCGTTTTGTATCAATCGGTGCTTCCCTATCGTTATTGTTGTTCCAAAAGCCGTTGAATAGGTCTTTGTGTGCCTGTGAAAACACTATTTCCCCTCGTTTCTTGTCCGCTTGAAGGAAAGCTGTGAAGATAGGCCGCCGTCTACCGCTAAAACTTGACCGGTTATATAACCGCTTTCGGAAGAAGCGAAAAATACCACAGCTTTAGCGACGTCTTCAGGAAAACCGACTCTTCCCAAGGGAATCTGTTCTGCTCTGTGACTCTGTTCATACTCCGGATTTTCGAGAAATCGTTCCACCTCCACAAACCCCGGGGAGACGGTATTCACGGTGATATTATAAGGAGCCAATTCAAGGGCCATCTGCCGGGTTAAGGCATTAACCCCTCCCTTGGATGCCGCATAAGAGGTCAGTTTGGTCAGGGTAATGTTGCTGTGAAGGGAGCCGATGTTAATGATTTTACCTCCTCCCTGGGTCTTCATTTGCTTGGCGGCTTCCTGAGAGGCGAAAAACAGCCCCTTTAAATTGATTCCCTGAATCTTGTCCCAATCCTCTTCGGATATGTCAAAAAAATCTTGAGTTTCGCTAAGGGCGGCATTATTAATAAGAATATCAACGCTGCCTAATTCCTCCCGGGCTGTTTTAAACATCCTTTGTATTTCCCCTGCATTTCTCATATCCGCCTGGAATAGAAGGGTCTTTCGTCCGAATTCCTTTATTTCACGGGCCAATTTTTCCGCAGGAGTCGAGCTGCTGTTATAATGGATTAATACATCTGCACCTTCTTTAGCCAATTCCAGGGCTATCCCCTTTCCAATGCCTCTGCCTGCTCCGGTTACTACTGCCTTTTTATCTTTTAGCCGCATAATTTCTCCTGGTGTATCTTATCATAATCTAATCCGGGATTTCCAGGGTGCTTCCTGTCCCTAAGCGGAGCGACGCGAAAATATTAAAAAACATGGTTTGTACCGGAAAATCGACACAGTGCATGGGAAAAAGATGTTCGGGGTTTTCTTTACGAAAATAGGATAGAGTTTCTTCTAAGCCCGGAGAGTCTTTAGACAGATGGAAACCGCCTAAAACCAGGTAGAGACCCTGGCCGGTAATCCTCTTTGCCTGTTCACAAATATTACAGATTCCCGAGTGGGAACATCCGGTTATAACCGCTGCGCCCCGGGGAGTTGCTATCGCCAGGGCGGAATCGTCCCGCATCGGATCGTCCTTATAACGCCCTGGTTCGAAATTTGTGGTTCTCTTAATTTCTCCTAGGTAAAATATCCCTTTCGATATCTCAATAGGGTCAATACTCGCTTCCTGTAAAAAAGAGTTTATTGTTATTTTTTGCAATTTGGGAGGCAGTTTTCTGAATAATTCGGGATGTCCGATCAGTCTTTTCTTCTGATTAAAAGTATAATGCAGGAGTCCTTGGGTGTGATCCCAGTGGTAATGGGAGATGACGATGGTATCAATTAGATCAAGATCTACACCCAAACTCCTTGCATTTGATGCAAAAATCCCGCTGTGTCCAGTGTCAAAAAGGATCTTCACACCATGGGTTTCGATGAATACCGATAACCCCCACTCAGCTACGCAATTCCTTTTAGCTTCCGGAGAGACAGTATTTTCTGCCAGTATGGTTATCTTCATAGGTTTTATTCTGATAAAGGCTTTTCGGAAGTTTGGTCTATTGAGTGAAAAATTAAAAACACCCGATAGTTTTAATCCGAAATGCTTCTATACTAATACTACACCAAACTCCTGAGTTCTTCCGGCATGTTAGTTCTCACATCTTCCATTTCTCCTTCAGTTACATAATTCTTTTTTATGAAACCCAAGGTGGCTTTGATGATTTCTTCCGTTGATTCAGGCCAGTCAAAATCGGATTCTCCGTATTTTCTCTGATGTTCCTTCACTTTCTCGGCAAACTCCGCAATGCTTTTAAGCCTGTCCGGTTTTTCCTTGTATTTCCAATCGTCCACGTACAAAGCTTTAATATACATGGGAAGCTGGGCTAAGAAATCAAGGTTTTCACTCATCGAGATTCTGTCCCGCAGAGTATGAAGCACAGCTCTGATTATTTTGCCGGTCTGGACAATGTCGTTCTCATGTCCCAGCTCCTTTGCTAAATGTTTGACAAATACGTTTCCTTCGGTTGTATATTTTTCAAAGTTTAACATAACGTTCCTCCTTAATGTTAAGTTAAAAAAATATTCAGTTATCAGCAAGTTCCGGTGTCTTCCAGAAGAACCCAACGGAAAAGCCTGCCACGATCAAATGTTTACAAAGCAGCACTGGATTATTTCCGATCTTATTGTTTTAGAATCGGTTCATTTTCCGGAAGGAAAGCCCGAACAGATGTACCGAAAACCCGGGGGCGCGGAAAAAAACTGTTCTTACTTGAGACGGGTACCGGCAGCCGTTCATCCATCTGGAAAATCGTGCTCATGGTTTTAATAACGGGGGGAACATTTTTTGCCGCCCGATTTTTTCATAAGAAATATAACGTCTAAGGCAGTTCGGGGCCGAAAAACAGGATTTTCGAAATACAGAGCATATCTTCGTTTCCGGTTCCTTGGTAGATATCCTTTACGGTCATCTCCAGATTCTCTCCCTCTGCCGGAGGAAGAGTAATCACTACCGGTTCCCAGGAATCAGGAACCGCTTTTTGCAATATTTTTTTCTGATCAAGTTTCATCTCGAACGTTTTGATTCTATTCTTTTGTTTAAATTCCGTATAATCCCGGGTTACTCCGTTGAATAAAACCATTTTACTGATTTTCGCCGTATCCGGAAAACTAAAGTAGAGTGTAATCCCGCTCCCAGGTCCCTCGGCCCCTTCCGCGAAATAATCAGCAGTGTCAAAATGGGGTGACTGAATGTCAGAGGGATAAACTTCATAAGCACCGGCAAACTCATATTCGATTGCCGTCAAGGAATTATGGGGATCGCTAAAAACCCCGGTAATCATATCCGGAGTATAGAGGACGAGAATGCCCTGATCATATATGTAATACCACGATTCATCTTCGGTATGGATCATTTTACCCCGCTCCGTTGTTTCGATTCTGAATGTTCCTTTCCTTTCGGTGACATGGTCCTTCGGCTCTTGAGGTATAACTTCCTTCCATAGAAAACTGCCTTCTTTATTAAATGTGATGACGGAAGTGCCGTATGTACCTATCCGGGTGAATTCTTTCTCGTAAATAGTCTCTATCTCTCCGCCATCCGGGAGTGAGGCGGTTTCGGAGGACTCGTAGGCGCCGCTAAAGGAAACGCCGAATCCAGCTAAATTCCCCGTCTCAACTACCTCTAACATATGGTCTTGGAATGAAAATGTAAGGGAATTACCGCTGCCGTCTTTCCATTCTCCCCGACCGTTTTCAAAAGTTACCGACCCGTTCACTTCGCCGAACCGTATATTATCCGGATTTTCTTTGTCCTGGGTATATGCTTCCCCCTCGAACATGATATCACCCGATTCCGTTTGCGTGAATTCGAAATAAGCGTCTCCCTCAGGGGTTTCGTACATTCCGGGGATAACAACATCTTCCGAAGCTGAATTTGTTTGGGAGGAATTATTCTCTTTTGTACAGGAGAAAATCAAAAAAATAAATAAAGCGGTAAAAAGAATCATCGCTGGTTTTTTTCTGCTCAAGTTTATACCCTCACGAAATATTTTTCCGGATAATCACATAACCGATTCCGACTGCTAACAGTATCATCAGCCCTATAGTTAAAACTGTACCCGCGGTTTTTCCCATATGCACATTTAAAAACCTGAAAAAAAAGCATCCCGCGGGAATAAGAAGAGGCCAAATAAGACTATATACAACAGCCGCCGCCCATAGTGTGTCCCCGTCGTATAATTTTTTACTGTCGGGATAAAGAACATACACGAATAGCGGCCGGAATATTTGGAGGATTATCCCGCCGGGTAATCCCATTGTTATATACCCGGCTGCTATAAGGATGCCGGCAAGAATGATACATGTAATCATCGAGCTTAAATATACAGCACCGAATACATTTTTTCTAATGTAAGCTGTTTTATTTATACCGAAAAAATTGAATTGTGAGGTATACTATATAATCATGATACAGTTGGTAAAAGAAAAAAACGGTATGCTTAATACGGTAATGTATCCGGGTGACGTCCGGGCCGCTTGGTTTTTTCTGTCTTTAGCCGCTATAACCGGATTAGGAGCGGTGCTTTTAATGGTGATGAACCCTATGGGAAATCCGGTGATTTTCTTTTTCCCGGCTCTGCTTCTGTTTATTGGTATATTGAATTTTAGCCGGATGAAGAAGACAAGAATAAAGATGGACGGGAATAACGGCAGTATTGAATCTGACGGTGAACAGAGGTGTATCAAAGCTGTCTATGTTTGGCCCCACATCCGGAGGACACGGGGATACAGCGTTTATTCTCCGAATTACTACAACTCCCTTTTCTTCGGTATTGCCGCTGTTTTTGAGCACCAAGGCTCCGATTGGCAGCAGGTTTTGGAAAAATATGAGGATGTTCCGGACAGTCTTTACAGCCGGGAAGGGGATGTCGCGGCAGCGCTTGAGAAAATGGTAAAGGACGCGAAAACAGTTACGATCCTTTCCAGGCTATTCCCCGTATATAAGGCGGCAAAAGATTTGGGAACCCGTCTGCAGGTTCCTGTTATCATTGCCCTCTCCGGGCGTCCTGAAATCTGGTATCCTTCCGAAATCGGAAAACCCCTCAAAACACGGATTTCAAAATACAGCAAAAAGGAGCTGCCGGAACCGGAATTGGGATCGGTGAAAACGGAGATACGGGATGGAGTTCTTACCTTCTCCTGGACTCAAAAGAAGCTGCTTGGTCTGATAATTCCTCTCGTTGCGGCATTGATACTCTTTGTGGTGGCAGCGGGGTCAGCCGCCGAGGGTGCCTATGCAGTCAGCGGAATCCTTGCGGCACTGGGACTTGGATTTGCCGGATCGGGGCTTCTCTTTTTTCAGGGGCACGGGAAAAATGTGCTGGAGGTGGATCAGTTCGAGGTCCGGTATACCTGGTTCCGGCCCTGGAAAAAAACCCGATGGATCACCAGCGATGAGATCGAAGCAATTCTACCGAACCGTACTACCGAGCGGGCCGTGTATTTTGTAGGAGACAGGGAGAAAATTAGGATTTCCATGGATCGGGAAAATGTCCAGGGAGTGAAAGAAGCTATATACCGATACTTAAGTTCCGGTTAATTCACCGAAGGTTTAAACCCGGTTTCAGCAGCGACCCAATATATCCCGCCCTTTTTCCGGAGCGCGTCCTGCCATGCCGAATCGGGGTCTTTTGAGAAGACCAAATCACTCCGGGCGGAAAGGGTGAGCCAGGTATCTTCTTCCAATTCCCGCTCAAGCTGTCCGGGAGACCATCCTGAATAACCGGCATAAAACCGGAAGTCCGGCCGATCCCGGGCGGGGGTTTCCTCCCACCGTTCTCGTAAGTACTTATCGATTAACGAGAAGTCGGGTTCGAAATAGACCCCGTGTACCGGAGACAGAATATGCTCACTTTGATACGGTTTTGGAATTCCGGAATGCAGGGTAAAGAGATACTGCTGCTCTACGGGTCCTCCATAGTAGATGGGCAATTCACCCTGAGGAATGTCCGCATATGGTTCCAAAACCTCTCCTAATGTAACCTCTGTTTCTCTATTTACAACCAAGCCAAAAGCCCCTTCCCCGTTATGGTCCAGCATGAGGATAATGGTACGGTGAAAATTGGGGTCACCCAATTCTACTTCAGCGATGAGAAATTTCCCGGAAAGGAATTCTTGGTTTTTAGATTCTCCCATATCAGTAATATACTAATTATGAAATCAAGTTCCAATACTCATTCCTGAGCTTTTATTAGAAATAAATCCCCTTTCTGCTGCCTAACGGAATTTATATATACGGGGTTCGTACCTTACAATTTTGGTCTGTAATTAAATAAACATTTTCTTGACAGCTCAAGATGGTTGTACTATCATTGTACTAGTACATTAGTACAATTGGAGGCGCGGGTGAAGGATGATCATGTTTTAACCTTCAACTTAGATCCAAAGAGCGGTGTTCCCTATTACAAGCAAATAATTCAACAGGTACAGATGGCTGTTGCTGATGGAAGGCTAAAAAGGGGCAGTCAGCTGCCGACGGTACGCGGGCTCGCGGTAGATATCCAGGTTAATCCCAACACGGTAGCACGGGCCTACAATGAGCTTGAAATCCGGGGAATTGTGAATACTCAGCAGGGAACCGGTACCTTTATAAGCGATAAAAAAATATCCCTCTCTCAGATAGAACGGGAACAGGTTTTATCCCGGATTTGTAAGGATTTTTATACAAAATTAAATAGTTATGGATTAAGTATAGATGAAGCTTTTGAAATTCTCAGAGAATTCAAAGATCATCCCGAAAGGAGTTAATCAATGAAATATTTTAGGCAATCATTAAATCGTGTTAAAAACCAGCGGGGTATCATATTAACAAAAGACTACCATTACAACATTTTTTCCTTCCTGCTCCTTGCGCCCTTTATCGGTGCAGGCATCGCTCTGCAGTACACCTTATTCCCGCTAATTGATATTCATGCCCTGGCTGTAATACTTGCCGCGACTCTTGGAGCTGTTACTTTCATTGCTGTGTTTCCCCTTTGGTCAACGGTATTTAAAATCATACTCTTAGGATGGATTCTGATGTTTGCCCTTCTGGATCCGGAATATGCCCCTCTTTTCGGATTTATTTCCTTAGGATTGATTGTCTCCCCCTCGGTGCAGCTTATTTATCAGTGGGACAAGGCGGTCGTTCTTAGGGCCGGAAGGTTTAATAAAGTACTCAATGCAGGTATCTTTCTGCTGGTACCCATTGTGGACAGGATCGCGGAGTTTGTGGACACGCGGATCCGGGCGACCGATTTTTCCGCGGAAAAATGTTTGACAAAAGATACCGTTCCTGTGCACGTGGATGCTTTAGCATTTTGGATGATATGGGACGCAAAACGGGCAATTCTGGAGGTTGAGAATTTCGTGGAAGCTGTTGTGCTTTCCGCTCAAACCGCTTTGCGGGATTCAATCGGACGTCACGATTTAGCGGACCTTCTTTCGGAACGGGAAAAGCTGGGTAATGAGATTCAGCGTGTACTGGATGCCAAAACAAACCCTTGGGGGATAACCATTCTTTCTATTGAGTTTACAGACATCATCATTCCGCAAAAGCTAGAAGACGCCATGAGTAAACAGGCCCAAGCAGAACGCGAAAGACAGAGCAGGATAATCCTGGGGACCGCTGAGGTGGAGATCGCGGAAAAATTCCGGGAAGCCTCCAAGAAATATGCCGATAATCCAACAGCGCTGCAGCTTAGAGCGATGAATATGGTTTATGAGGGCATACGTTCTAAAGGATCCATGATGATACTTCCGTCCAGTGCTTTGGATTCCATGAATCTGGGTACGGTTATGGGTACAGCCGCCTTTGGAAAAGAGAACATCTCTGGATTAAGATTTCCCGGACAAAAGGAAACGGATAGTGAAGAAAAAAAAGATTCGCCTCAGGAGAATGGAGGAGAAAATGATGATTAAGGTTAATGGTCTGTATCATTCTTATACAAAAGATGAGAGGTATGCGGTAGAGGATGCCAGTTTCGAAATTGAAGAGGGGGAAGTCTTCGGTTTTCTCGGTCCATCCGGAGCAGGAAAATCAACAACCCAGGGAGTTTTAACCGGTCTGCTTCCAATTCAGCGGGGGGAGGTAAATGTTGCCGGTTACGATATAAGAAAAGTATCCCGAGCGATGTTTAATAAGATCGGTGTTTCCTTTGAACAGTCAAACGTTTATGGAAAACTATCAGCCCTTGAAAATCTCGAGTTTTATCGGAAACTCTTTGATGTTCCCACACGGGAACCAATGGAACTGCTTGAATTGGCGGGGTTGGACCATGTTGCCCGGAAAAAGGCCGGCGAGTTTTCCAAGGGTATGAAACACCGGTTGACCTTTGTACGAAGCATGATCAACAATCCTCCCGTGTGGTTCCTGGATGAACCTACCACAGGCTTGGATCCGGCCATAGCCGGAAAAATCAAAGAGATTATCCGGGACCGGAAAAAGGAGGGAACGACAACGTTTCTCACAACCCACAATATGTTTGTCGCGGACGAGTTGTGCGATCGTGTAGCCTTTATCATAGATGGTAAAATTACCCTTATTGATTCTCCGAGGAATCTTAAACTCCAGTATGGAGAAAAAATCGTTGGAGTGGAATATCGGGATGACAAGGGAAATCTTAAAAAGGAAACCTTATCACTTCTTGATGAAAAGGAGCGGAAACATCTAATCGCTATTATCAATTCCGGAGGAATTGAACTTATGCATACCCGGGAAGCGACTCTTGAAGAGATATTCATAAAGGTAACCGGGAGAGGGTTAAAATAATGAAACTGTTGTATAGTTTTTTTAAGGATATCAAACTATCTGTGAAAAGTTTCTATTTTTACATGGAATTCGTATTTGCTTTGATATTTGTAGCGGTTATGGTTTTCCTAGTGCCTAAGCAGTTTGAGTCTACCATGAAAGTATATGCCTCTCTGGATTTACCTGCTTCCATGGAACGGATGGTTCAAGGAATGCTGGCTGAGGATGAGCGTTATACTGTGCAGGTTCTGGAATCTTCCGGGGAAGTCAAAAACCGTCTTTCAGAGGACCGAAGCGCGGTAGGACTTATCGTGGAACAGAAGGAAGGGAAGATAACATATAATTATGTCCTTCAGGGTTTTGAAGGTGAGAAAGTAAAGAACATTCTGGAGACGACAATACGAGCAGGTATGGCTTCCCGTCTTCCGCAATATCGAGATGTGACGGAAGTAAAAACTCTGAAAGAAAAAAGCGAGATCCTCTCGGACCGTTTAAATATTCTGCCGGTATTCCTTACCATGAATGCTGCTTTTATGGGATTGTTCATCATTGCCGCATATGTTTTTCTGGACAAGGGGGAAGGTACAATCCGGGCGTTTGCTGTTACCCCCGGTAGAGTCTGGCAGTATCTGGCAAGTAAAGTCGGAGTAATATTGGTAACAGGAGTAATTTCAGGACTCATTTCGGTTATTCCTATTGCCGGAGCAAAGGCTCATTACCCGCACTTAATAGTATTAGTCATTTGTACCAATCTCTTTGGTTCTGCTTTCGGTCTTTTTATTGCCAGTTTTTTCGATACTCTACAGAAAGCCATGGGATGGCTGTATTTTGCGATAGTTATTCTTGCGGCAGCTTCGGTATCCTATTTTATGCCCTCCTTTAACCCCCTGATCATACGGATTCTGCCATCCTATCCTATGCTTTTTGCCTTTCGGGAAACGCTGCTTGCAAAGGGGAATGCCGGATATATATATACTGTGGCAGGAAGCTTTCTGGCTGCCGGCATAATTGTTTTTTTGATATCGAATTGGCGTTTCAAACGGACCCTTACGGTATAACGGCGGGAGGATAATACTATGAGAAAAATACTTGCCGTGGCAGGCAGAGATATAAAAAGCGGTACCCGGGATTTTATCGCGGTGTACATTATACTCGCACCGTTCCTGTTAGCTCTTCTACTCCGGGCGCTTATTCCCGCGGCGGGAACAGCGGCGGTCAATATGGCTGTTCCCGCTGAAACGGATGAACAATTGGCGGCCTATCTAGAACGGTATGGAAAGGTCGAACGGATAAACAATATTGAAGCCCGGGCAGGTAAATCCGATGATGTTTTCGGTATCCTTCCTGATAGCGAAGAAAAAAGCTTTACAATCATACGCCAGGGAAATGAAACAGAAGGTACTTTGGAAATGCTTGAGTTCATATTAAATCAATGGGCCAATCCTGACATTGAGCTTCCCGTAGAAGTTGTCGTCTCTGACATCGGTTGGAAACTCTCTCCTTTGAAGCAGCAGGGATCTAATTTTCTTATTATTTTCTGTACTATTCTTGGGGGAATGATCATCACCTTGAATATTGTGGAAGAGAAGATGAACAATACCCTCTCCGCGGTCAATGTAACAGCCGTTTCCAAACCGCAGTTTGTTATTGGAAAAAGCATAATGGGTTTTGCTGTTCCCCTGTTAGGCGCGGCGGGAATTCTGCTTATCATGGGGTTTAAGGGAATCAATTACGGCATGACTGCCGTTACTGTCTTAAGTGTTTCATTTATCAGTATTATCATCGGTTTTAGTATCGGGGTAGTAAACACCGAGCCTGTCGGTGCTATTGCCGGTATGAAGATGGTTTTTATTCCTGTATTCGCTTCTTTGTTCGGGGCTATTTTCCTTCCGGAAAAGTGGCATCCGGTTCTGTACTGGTCTCCCTTCTATTGGGCCTACGTTTCCATGGACATGATCATTCTCCAGCAAGCGGAATGGCTTATTATTCTACGGAACAGCGGGTTTATACTGCTGATAACAGCTGCTGTATTTGTTGTGCTGAGCAAACGGATCCGTCAGGGGTTGAGATGATACTGTGCCCCCGCGGGTTAACTTTTTCGTTTTTGGTTTATTCGGTCTAAAACGATGTAGACGACCAGGGCCGTTATGCTCGCGGCCGTCACGATGATAGATCCCGTTATAAGCCGTTCGTTGCTTTCCCCTATATATGCAATGATTGCGGCGAGGGGTGTGATTCCCGCGAAGGTGGCTATGAGGAACTTCCAAAAGGGGATTTTGATAAGTCCCCCCACAAAACTGATAGTATCATTGGAGAGGATAGGCGAAAGCCGGGTGATCACCACAGCCCAAAGCCCGTACCGTTCGGAGTAGTATTCGATCTTCTTTTCAGCCCGTTCTCCAACAAGCCGGTAAACAGCGGCTTCCCCTAAAAGCCGTCCCAGCCAGTAGCCCACCGCCGCTGCCAAGAGAACACTCAAAACTGCCAAGCCACTTCCGAAATACGGCCCGTAGGCAAGAACGGAAATCACCATCAAAAGCGGTGAAGGTACAATAAAGAGAAACATCTGCACCACCATGGCAGATGGAATAAAGATCGGACCCCAGACACCGAGTGTGTCTACCCAGGCGCTTATCCGTTCTTCGTCTTCACTGGTGAGTACCCGGTACGCTTCCTTTACAAAGTCGTTTATCTCGGGAATTAGGAAGTAGAGTAAAACAAAAAGTATAATCAGGGTAAGACTAATAACTAAGAGGCCCGGGCTTTTTGTCAAATAATAGAAATTCCTACTAGAATTAGTATTAACCATACTGCCGCGACTACAAGTATTATAAAAAAGATGATTCTGGCAATGGCCATGAACCCCCTGGCGATGCCGGTAAACCCGAACAATCCGGAAATCAAAGCCAAAACTAAAAAAAGTATCAGTAACTCAAGCATAGATATCTCCTTTCACTTCTAAAGATACTTTTGCTTTAAGGATGAGGCAAGGCTATAGTTTTTCTGTTGAGAATTTTTCATTTTATACCTTTAGGTCACAGAAAGAGGCGTGATTTTTAAAAAATGCCGTAAAATAATCGAATACAGCAATTTCCGCCGGTCTAAGCCGCCGCTTTTATCTTAGGAATTGCTGTTCCGGCTGGCTTTTCGGTATTCCAAGGGACTGTTCCCGGTTATCTGTTTAAAAACCCGGTTAAAGTGGGTGACATTGTTAAATCCTGCATCCAGGCTGATGTCGATTACCCGCTTTCCAGTATTGCATAGCCACTCCATGGCTTTTGTAATGCGGTAGCCGTTTAAGTATTCTATAAAGGTTTTTCCCGTAATACCTTTAAAGTAATAACTGAAATATGACGGTGATAGGCAGAACTTTTCAGCAACCGTATTAAGCCGCAAATTTTTATGGTAATTGTTTTTGATGTATTCTATTGACTGCACAATATTGTCGCGGTGCTGTTCATAGTCAAAGGTTTCGATATCCCCTTGGCGGTTACTTCTAAGTTTCCGGCCGATTATTATAAGAAGTTTTAAAAGAAGAGATTTGGTTAAATGCTTGTATCCAATTTCTTTCCGCTCGAATTCAGATACAACTTCGTCAAGCAGCCTTTCCACTTCCATCTGTTCCTTCCCTACCAGATGCAGCCGCGGTTCGATCTGCGATTCCTCACCGAAAAAAGGTTTTATGTATTCAAAATCAAAGAACGAATCAATTTCTTCAGAATTTTTAAAATTCTCGTTGATGAATTCCGGTTCAAACTCGAATTCTACTATTGTAAGACTATCTTTTTCAGACTGGCGTAGAGAGATCTGATGCGGAAGATAGGGGGGGATAATCAGAATGTCCCCCTTGGCTATATCGGTGTCCCGGCTGTTTATAAAATGCCTTCCCGATCCTCTAAGCACGTAATTTATTTGGATATATTCGTGCCGGTGAAGCATGGTAGGGGCTTCGTATATCCTCACGAAGAAACTGCTCTCCGCCCATTTAGTATTGGCGTGCTTAATGAGTCTGACATTTTTGTAGTGATCTTTTTCCAGCGCTTCTAAAGCGTTCATGCGGTGCTACCCCGGGTCAGTTCCGACCTTAAAATAAGTATACCATGAAGAGTGTGTTCAGGAAATAGCTGGATTGATTAAGGGAGGAATTCTCATTTTATAAATAGCTGTGATTAAGGTGAATAAGATATGTATAAGAAAAAGTGATAAATGTAAAGCTGATTTTTTGTTACTCATTATAATAAGGGGATACTATTGCCAAAATTGTAGTTAACCCGTTTTCGGGTACCTATTATAAGGAATTAACTGCATTTTTTTGCCGAACCATAATTTCTGCAATAGTAAAAAAGGACCAACGCAATGGAGAAGAAAAAATTAGCAATCCATGGAGGAACCCCCCTCCGGAAAAATCCCTTTCCCGGCAGCAGACCGGGAGCATCCGTGATCGGGAAAGAGGAGCGGGACGCGGTTCTGGAAGTTCTGGAAAACCGGTCTCTTTTTAGATATTACGGTGAAAAACTGCTTGGAAAGGTCAAGAGCTTTGAAGAGGCATTTGCTGAAAAAACAGGGGCAAAGTACGCTTTGGGGGTAACGTCAGGGACAGCCGCCCTTGTTGTCGCGTTGAAGGCGCTGAGGATTGGTATAGGAGACCATGTCCTTGTGCCGGCTGCGTCTTTCATAGCTACCCCCGCGACAGTTCTCATCGCAGGAGGGATTCCTGGTTTTGTGGATTTAGATAACAGTTTAACCATGGATCCCGAGGACTTAGAGCGGAAGATATTACCGGAGACTAAGGCGGTAATTCCTGTTGCCCTTCGGGGTAACCCCTGCAAAATGGATCGAATCATGGATGTTGCCTCTAAATATAACCTGCTTGTATTAGAAGATGTTGCTCAGTCATGCGGATCTACATTCCAGGGCAAATACAGCGGTACTTTTGGAAATGCCGGAGCATTCAGTTTACAGCAGAACAAAATGATAACGACCGGTGACGGCGGCGTTGTTACTACCGATGATCCAAAAGTGTATGAACGGGCTGTCCGGTACCACGACGGCGGGATGTTCCGGGAGCGGGAAGGTTTTTTGAATGTGATGAATGACGAACAGATTTTTGCCGGACAGAACTACCGGATGAACGAAATGAGCGGAGCCGTAGCCCTGGAGCAGCTAAAGAAACTTGATTCCATCATCTCCAGAACAAAAGAGATCATAACAACCTTACGGAATGGTATTGCCGATATTCCGGGAATAACTCTATGTGACATGAATGACTTAGATGGCTACGCCGGCAGTACCCTCGTTTTCATGCTTCCTGATAAAAAAATTACAGACAATTTTATCGAAGCTTTAAAGTCCGAAGGAATACCTTCCGGGAAGATGTACGGCGGCAAACCCCTCTATAGACAGCCGCAGTTTGCTAAAAAGAGAACAATAGAGAGAGATAACTTCCCCTTCAGCACTACCTTGGGAAAAAAGATTGATTATTCACCCGGTATCTGTCCCCATGCTGAAGATGTTTTAAGACGCAATGTATCTGTCGAAGTGAATCCGCTTTTTAGCAGAGAGGATACGGAAGATATTTTGAAGGGGATAGAAAAGGTTGCAGATTATTATCTGCGGTAGCGGTTCCATTATTGCAATGGCAAGGAGAATACCATGGCACAGATGACGTCAAAAGAAAGAATCAGGGCAGTATTAAAGGGAGAGAAACCCGACCGGGTACCCATCAGCCCGAGAATTTGGGCATGGCTTACAGAAAGGTACGGGGATAAAACATTCTTGGAGTACCTGCATCTAAAGAAGACTTTCGATTATGATCCATTATTCAGATTGGAACCCGCCCTGCCGGATTTTGTCTATGACGTTTTTGGCAACTACAGCATACTTGATGATGTAGCGGTGGACCTCTGCTGCGAACAGAAGGAACGAAAACTCTACGTTAGGAGGACGATCAAAACCCCATGCGGAACCCTTACTGATTACTCAATGTATCCTCCTGCGAGCAGGGAGTATGGTATTAATCCCAACCCCGAACGACTCGAACCTCTGATTAAAACAGCGGATGACCTGGATAAGTTACAATACATTCTTCCCGACCCTGCTAAGTCCAGTGATGTAAACTACGAACTTGTGGAAGAAATTGTCGGCGAGGAGGCTTTTGTTTCGGTCCGTCCCCACAAAGGGGTTGCCCACATGATTGCTTTTGCTTTGGGATATGCCGAAAGCCTGATGATGTACTACGACAATAGAGAACTTCTTAAGGCTGCCGTCAAGACCCTCCATGAGTATTACAAAAAGTGTCTTGTCTTTTCCCTGGAACGGGGAGCCCGTATGATCTACGAGAGCTGGTACAACTGCAGTATCAGCTCAGGCTGGTCACCACAAATATACGAGGAGTGTTTTCTGCCCTATATAATTGAAGACGCGGAAACCGTACACCGGTACGGTGCGTTTTTTCATTTTTATGATGACGGAAAAATAATGCCGGTACTTCATTTTTTGAAGAAGGTAGATATGGACCTGCTCTCTACATTGTGTCCTCCTCCTGCCGGGGACGTTGACCCGTATACGGTAAAACGGGAAATGGGAAGTATAACCGCTCTTACCGGGTATGTGGATACCGTAACCATGCGTTTCGGAACACCGGAAGAAGTAGAAAAGCAGGTAAAGGAAGCGATTGAAATACTCGGTAAGGACGGCGGATACCTGTTAGGTACCAGTGATTCTATTCGGGATGAGAGTCCGTACGATAATGTCAAAGCCTTTTTTGAGGCAGGTATCAAGTATGGGAGGTATACTTATTAAACTGTTGCATAAGGTGCCTGAATCACAAAAGCGGAATCTGCTATGTATAGAAAACCTGAATTAATTGAAGTTGTCTTCTTCGGATTTTCTTCATTCTTAGCTCCATTAGTACAATCCCGCCTGACCCAGGGACCGTG
>CAZUAE010000038.1:0-28189 GCA_964618265.1 uncultured Spirochaetales bacterium
TCTGCCAGCACATCCATATGTACAATGTACAATAAAAGTTAGATTATCACAACACGTAAATTCCGCAGCCAGATACTTCTATAAATTCCCCCCGTAAAGCCGAACTTCCCGGCGGAGCAAATCAACGAGAACATTAAGGGTGCCGCCATCAATTTCTTTATTCAGGATCCGATCAAAACCGTGCATATCCGAGCTATGCTGCATAAAAACTGAAGCATCAATGTCCAATGCTATTTCATTCAATGCCGCTTTATAATCAAATCCGTACAATGGGTGGGAAATAAGCTTTTTTTCTGTGGAGCGGTAAAGAGAATAATCCTCATGTATCTGGTCGGGAACAAAATCCGGTATCACCATATAGCTATTATCGATCAGAAAGCTTAAGGGATATCCGTCCGGGTTCATACTATAATAACTTGATTCGTCAATTAAAGGAGATAAAACTGCGGGTTTATCGGATGATTCAAGAACACCGTGATTGATCATATATTGCGGTATTCTTTGCTGGACCAAAATTAGTAAACGATTTCACCTTCGGAGCTTTTCCGCATTTAGAGAGAACATTATCTAAATCCTCCGGTGATTCAGGAGTATCTAAATTATTTTCTTTAAGAAATTGTTTTTCTATCAGCCAGAAACCATAAGAACCTACGCGGTTATATTTTTTTATAGGAAGGCTATAGACATCTCTCATCCGCTCCCGGTATTTCAACAGCCTGGGAGGTAACGCGGAATAAACCGCGGGAGCAAACTGTTTTAGCAGGTGATCAACAGCGGCTATTTTTCCATCGTCAATTAAATGGTCCGTCTCTGGTCCAGGAAAATCGACAAAAAAAAGATCCGGCGGAATCGGGCTCTCCATAGCCGCCGTCAATTTTGTAAAAAAGGCTTTACGTGACGCGTCCGGATTTTCCCGACCCTCCCGTTCCCCCAGTATCCGCAAGTCCGCGCCGGTATATTTTTGTATGACATCATATACGATTTTATTTGAATCATTCCGACTGCCTTTTAACGGATATGTATGCTCATCACGATGAAAAGCAGTTTTCTGCACATTGTTCATCACATGAATCGTAACATTCCCAAGCACAATCTAAAGTACAAGTGATATTACAGCCGTCATTTGAACAATTAAAGAAGCATTCATCGGTGCACCCTCTTTGCAACCTGGACAGAGAAGGCACCAAAAGGGTTATTGAATAAAACCATAAAAAAAGGATATTAAAGTATGGAGGTAAAGATGAAAATGAAAATATTGAATGTAAATGAGGCCGTCGAAAAAAGTTTGGAGACGGGACAGACGGTATGTATTCCGTGGAATCCGAAAAACAAAAAAGTTTTTGAGGCTATGGGAGGAGTTAACAAGGCCGGGACTTGGACCGGAGTAAAGGATGAGGGGAACCGCTGGTCTATTGCCGAGAAGGAAAATATGATCTTCAGGATGAAAACACGGAACGAATTGAATCGATTGTCTGTCGCCGGGATTATTATCGGAGCCATCGGAGGATTTTTATTCGGCGTCCGGAACGCGGTGGGGTTAGATACAACAACCGGTGAGACTGTTCAAAACGGACTTCTTTGGCTGGTCATCTTTGCCAGCGCATTTTTTTCGGGATTGCAGTTGACGAAGTATATTCTTCTCCTGATCATAAAAGATAAATAACCGGCAAAAAGTATTGCACCAATTGGGACCGATCAATTCGGATTTCGAAAGAATGCAGGTGAAGCATACATCGTTTAAGACTATCGGTAGATTTGTTTATTCTGGATATTTTAATTCGTCGAAACCCCGCTCCAATCATCGGTCCCTTTTAAACTTCCCACGATCTACAGATCTCCCCGCGGCCGTTCACAAATCATCCTAAACCGGATACATTAGACCGATGAACGCATCACCGAAATACCTGACAGTTATGGGCCGCGGCCCTGCACGGATCGCGCACTGGGAGCACTGGGCAAACCCGGACGCGGCTTCCTATATCACCGGCATTGATTATTACCGGTCGCCGCAGACCTGTATGGAGCGGCTGAACCGGCTGTACCCGTTTCTGGAGCTTCCCCTTCCGGAATCGGATGATCCGGTCCCCCGGCCGGAAACACAGCTGGGACGGGACCGGTGGGGTCATCTGGTTAGGGATTCCTGGCAGCAGAACAAAGCCGACTCCCGGTTTTCCTCCCGGGAGGAGATGCTGCAGTGGAGCCCCTTGGAACAGGGTGATTTTACCGGCTGGGGCGTGGTAGTGGACGGGGACTTCTCAAGCGAGGAAGCAGTATACCGGCGGTACCGGGAAAAGTTTCCGGCTGAGTGGGGAGACACGGCGCCGGAAGGGAGCGATGTGTCGGTGGGGTTCTATAACACCATGTTCATGTGGCCGGTGGTGGTGTTCGGTTACGAGGGGTTTCTGAACATCTGTCTGGAACCCGAATTCGAACGAATCATGAAAGAATTTGCTGAAATAAACCGCAGAGTGTTCCAGGCTTTCGCTCGGCTGCCGGTAAACTTTGTCGTGTGCCATGACGATATCGTAAACACCAAGGGTCTGGTCTGCTCGCCCGAATGGCTCAGGAAGTATATCTTCCCCCGGTACGAAGAGTTCTGGTCAATCCTCCGGGACGCGGGGAAAGAGGTGATTTTTATGGCTGACGGAAATACCGACCCCGTGGCCGATGAAGTAATGGCCTGCAGCGCCAGAGGAATCATCTCCGAACCTTTTACCGATTATAAAGCCCTGGCAAAACGGTACGAAAACCCGTTTCTGGCAGGGGAAGGGGACTGCAGAATCCTGATGGAGAACAATCCCCGAGAGATCAGAAAGATGGTTATATCCATGACGGAAACCGCGAAAATGTCCGGCGGCTATATGATGTGCGTCGGGAATCACATCCCCCACAACATCCCTCCGGAGGCGGTAAAAGCCTACCTTGACTTCTCCGCCGAACTGGGCTTCCGGTAAGAGCCGGGATTTGTTCATATGTAGTCACCTCTCTTGGGGAATAAATGGCAATAGTCCGAAAACCCATTTCTACGAGATCGGATAAAACTGGGATATATGTATTTTGTTTCTAAAATCAGAAAACAAAGCAATCGACCACAGCACATGGAGCGGTTTGTCGGAGGGAAGATTCGGAATAACCCAGGGAACTTGAATCGGATTTATCTTTAGTTCGTAGTTTTCTAGAAGTTACGGACAGAGTCTGATAGGCTGTATTATTGTTGTTAGGATTCCATATATATAAATAGAGATTGATATTTAACTGTTCCCTGTTGTTCGGACGGTCAGTTATTATCATTACCACAGGTTAAAAAAAAACCAATGTACACAAAAACACAATCGGGTATTTTTTCATATCCGTACAACTCACCTTATCATTCCTCCGTTAAATAGCAGCAATTCCCGGTCAACCCGATTTAAATTTATTCTATGATGAGCCGGATCTTTACACAGCTCCATCCTGTATGAAAAAAGAAATCCTTATATAAGGCGCCCTTAAAACGAGGATCATTGAATAGCGGAGTATATACAGCCTTCTTTACAACAGGAATTATTTTATTGAGCATACTTTTTATTTCTCGGTTCAAATGAGAGGGATTCCATACATGTCGCCGGTATTCTTTCTATATGCCCAAAAGGCTTCCGGATAAGTATTATATAGGTTAGGGGCGTGCTCTTTTATTAAAGCATCTACCTTAATTAATTTTCCGTTATTTATTAGTTCATCGATTTTTTTATCCGATTTTTCTGAATAAAACAAATCAACTTTTCCCTCATCAATTTGTTTTTCCAGGTTATTCATAAACATACTGGGAGTCTGTGGGAAAAGTGATCTATCTAAAGGCCTTTCGAAAATTGTCGTAGATAAACTAACATTCAGCCTGTCCCGCAATAGGTCCAGTTCCTCTCGGATTTCTCTTTCGTGATTATCCAATTTTAATCCCGGATAAATAAAAACATGAAAGTTTACTTTAATATTTTCCTGTTTTTGATAAGTATTTGGGCTTTCATGATTTCCGCATGAGAAAAGAAGCAGAATCATAAAATAGAATGCGCATTGTATTCGTCTTGCATTTTTTGCTGGCATTTACTCTCCTTTATAATTTTCCTATTTCATGCTCAGATACAGTCCCGGGTATTGTTAATACACAAAACTTCACTTGATTTAGGTCTAAACCGATCACATCTGAACGGTCTTTTTCGTTGTGTATCATTTTCCCGATGACTTCGTTGAAAATCGTGCATTCAAAGATGCTTTTGGAACGGATGTTGAAATCTCCGTGTTTAATAATACTGGAAGTCTTCTTAACAAAAGGTGAGCGAGAAATGATTGATAAAGCACAAGCGGATATTTCATTCTAATTCCTCCTCCGAAACAAATTTAAGATAAAGATCAATCCTGTCTTGCAGTGCCGCCTGAACTTCCTTGATTTTCTGGAGATGTGGATCGAGCAGTTCTGCACCGGATTCCCTGGAATCAGCCAGTTTTAGTATCTGATCCCAGCTGAGCTCGTTAGTGTAATCTTTTATACGGAAATCTTATTCCTGAGTAATGTGAAGAATTCCTTGTTCCTTAAGTATATCCCGGTATTCCCCGGTTATATCGAAACCCGAGAGTGGCGAGTTCCTAAGAAAGAAAAGGAAATCAGAATGATTATTCAGCACCTCCTGAGGATAAATTGTAGAGATTCGGTATTTTCCCGGATGGCAAAAGCCAAGAAACATACGGCGATACTGACTATTCGGGTCGTAGGTGTCGTCGTAAAGAAGGCGGTTTGTGCTTTGCATTTTTAATTCGGATATTGCCCGGCCATTATCCGAATCATTTTCATACAGAAAAACATCCTGACACATTCTGCTCTGAAGAGCAGAATCAAGCATCTTAACAGTCTCCTCCAGTCCCAATGTGGTTTGGGGAATATAGTGGAAAGTCAAACTATCCAGGGGAACATGCTGATATATTCTTGTATCTCCTGATGAATATTATCCAGCGTAATCCCAGCCTTATCCATAATCCACCTTGAACCGAAACTGAAATCTTCCTCCCCCCGCATCAGAGCACAAAAAACCTGTTTACGGTCTTTCCATTGGTCCGGAGGCTGTTTAAACTCAGTAAAGAGAAAATCCCGTCTGCCGAAAGGAAAAAGCCGTAAAGAGGCAGGCACCCGATCATCGATGTAGAACTTGTCCCTTAAAGGACCATGAAACAAACCTTCCAAATAATCGTTATTGCAGTTGCGCGTTAATATTTCAAGAGGACTTTCCACTAACTTTATGTCCGCTTCATGTTTCTCCTTTTCATCAGCGGTACCGTACCGGATATACTGCCAAGCAGGTTCAATCATACAAGATCTAAGCAGTCTGCTGACTCCTTCCCAATTTCCAGTATCCCGCGGGATGGTTAGGTAAAACCTGGGACAAAGTGGTGCTTTCGGTAAGACACTTATTGTCATAGGGATTATTAGGACGGAATTGAACAGTTCCTCATCAATGGCTAACCGGTTCAGCATTTGACGGACCGAATCACGGGATACATAGGCTGCCGACCAGTCTTCGCTTTGGAGACGCGGCAGAACATTTTTCCCTTTGGTCTACTGATCAATCTTTCCTGCCTTCGATAGTCTTCTAATCAGGTTCAGAAAATCGGTTAAACCTTCCGGGGGTATGCTCATAACCAGGCATTATTCTAAAAAGTTCATCCAAATGCAGGTAGTAATTATTCTCCACCATTTCTTTAATATTACGATTGTAAAGAGACGGAAAGCATCAGAGACGCTGTCGTATGCCGAACTATTGATATGTTTTGTGGATTTCTATACTAATGAAAAAAATTTTACAATCACTTGAAGCATACATCTCGAGTTAACGTCATTTTTAAAATACCCATATATGATTAAAGACAAAAGATTGTATATGTACAGTCGATGTATAGACAATGTCTACACACAATGAATGAAGCGCACATTCATTTTCTTGATCGATATATGTGTCCGGTGAAAAGACTGATTAAAGAGGATAGAAACTGGTCGTTGAATAGTCTTTTTTATTACAATAGATGTCGCCAAAGGGGATTCGGGATCCTTATCAGAAAATAAATGAAATTGTAAATGGAAAAATAGGAATAACATCTAACACAGCACTGCGGTTGGAAAAGCACCCTGGAAACAGTGAAGGATTCTGAATTAAGATTCTTTTCCACAATGGGAGTTAACGGGTACTGTTTAGATACGGGAATTCCCTGACTTCCCCGGTAATCCGCCCATAAGCACCTGAACTCTCATAGATTTTCATTGCTTTTGAAAAAAAATCATCATATAGAGCAAATGCCTGCTGCTTTTTCTTTAATCGACTCCGCTCCAGCAATAAACCCGCTATTACTACAGGCATATCCTCTGCGTGTAATAATCCTTTCTGAATAATCCGCTCGGATTGTTGATCCATATTACGTATTCGATAGTATCTAGCTGCCATTTCATAACAATAGGGATCACTTATATTTTCAGCCATAAGAGTTTCAACTGCCAGTCTGGTCTCATCCTCCAGATCCTGTACCGGATCCTGTTGTACAATAACATCCAAAGTATAGATACTTGGTAACAGGCGGCCAACCCGATAATTACTTTGCTCGGCATAATCTTTGGAGCGCTCAAAAGCAGCTAAAGCCTCCTGTAGTTTTTTTGATTCCGCTAAATAAAAACCCTTACACAGATAAGCAATAGATAGATTGAACGTTAGTTTCTCAAGCTCATATAGCTTTATTGCTTCCTCCTGAATTTCTAAAGCCTTTTGAATATATCCCCCGTCCCGATAACTCATCGCCAAATTGTTACATACTGTGGCGATATCCTTAATACTTTCTAGATATCCTCTATCGGCATAACATTTTTCAAGAAACTCGATTGCCGAAGGAAGTTTGCCTAAAATAGAATAAACTGTTCCAAGATTTGAATAGGCCTTGTAAACGACAGCTGAATCATCAATTTTTTTTCCTATATCCAGAGCCCGGTTAGCAAATTCAATTGCCTCTTTATAATATCCCCGCCGCCACTTTGTAATTGATGCCCAGTTATACAGCTTGCCTAAAAAAACCTGTTCTGTTTGCGGTCCCACTACAGAAAAAATAATATTTTCTATAAGTTCCCAATTCCCAGTGGGAGATAACAATGCAAGCAGGTCTTCCGAGAACATTGATTGTAGTGCATTCTGTTTATCCTGCTTGGTTCCCGAAGACTCTAAAGAACCAATCGAGACAAAATCTGTCACTGCACACTGCAAGAACTTTGCAAGGAGTTCTGCATGGCTCTCTCTCATATATTTTACTTTCCCGGTCGTCCATCGGGTCAGGGTTCTAGGATGAACTTTCATACGGTCTGCTAACCAGTACTTCTTCAACTGCAGAGCATCTATACGCAGTTGAATCGCGTTTCCGTTAATTGCAATTAGCTTCATCTTATGTCCATATGTGTCCATTGAGACTTCAGTACTCTCATTTTATAATGAAATTACGCATATTAACAGAAGAAAAGGGGGATTAGAATGAACAAACCATCAACAAAACAAGAGTGGCATAAACAGGAGGCTATTGATAACTTTAATGAGACCTGGGAATTAATTGATACATCAGACAGATCAGCTGAAGAAACTCTCAGTATGATTCACAGAGCACATGCTTCCCGCTATCATTGGGAACAGGTAGGTACGCCGTTAGAATTGGCTCGGGGGGAGTGGCAGATATCCAGAGTCTACTCGTTAATAAATTTCGGGAAAAGTGCTCTACATCATGCCATGGCAAGTCTGCAATACTGTCTCGATAATGACTACGGTGATTTTGATCTCGCTTTCGCATACGAAGCAGTAGCACGTGCTCAAAAAATCCTTGGCAACACTACAGAATTCAAAAAATATTTTTCACTTGCAGAGCAAGCTGCCGACAAGATATCAACAAAAGATAATAAAGAGTATTTCTTATCCGAGCTAAAGACAATCTAATTAATAGAAGGGAAAAAGAGAAAATTGGCTGGATATAACGCAGGATCACCTTCAGCGAGTGATCGACTTACCTTGGCATCATTGGGATTCTTTTGACCGGCTGCTTATTGCGCAAGCATTGTCAGATAACCTGCGGATCGCTACGGCGGATCCCGCTTTTTCCGCATATGGTATCGACGTGCTTTTAAACATCACAGCTGAATTTATTTATATTATCTGTATGGCCGTTCTAACCTGGTTTTCAGAACATGTAGCATTACTTTCCGCACTGACAAGCCTGGCAATGGTTTTTATATGGCTTTTTTATGCTAATCTATTCTATAAGGATTTTAAGAGCCGGCATCATCCCCGTATTATGATACACCAAGCTCCGGATAAGCGGATCGATTCCATGTGTATCGTTATTAATATGGGAAGTGATATGGTAAACATCGGCTGCATAATTGCCGCGGTTTATACTGAGCAAGACACAAAAACAATGGAAACAACCGATTACAGACATTTTTCCACTGACAAATACGAAGGCCGGGAAATAAAGTCCATTTTAAAACAGGGACCTTTAGGTTCCGGGGATTTTATCCACATCGGTCCCTTTGAAAAAATCATTGATTCCACCGGAATACCCAAAGAGCAGATACAGAAAATCGCAGTCAGAACAATACTTTACTACGGGTCTGAGGCAAAACCGGTCGGAGCTCTCCGGGATTTTCTGCTTATAGAGAAAAACGGCAAATTAAATATAGTCCCTGCAACAGTTAACACCATACAGATGCATTCCCGGCGGCAGCGGAAAGTAGTCATACAACGGCTGGAGGAGACTATTTTCTCAGTCTGACTTTTCGGAAATTCATACCATAATAGTCATATTCAGCATAACTAATGATCCTGGACGAACTCTAAATTACATCGGATGATACAGAAAATCGCAGTCTGGTTCCGGGGCTTTCCGAAATTGTTCTGACCTGGTATTTCTGATTTTCCCGTATTGCCCCGAACGCCTTCCGCCGGTATGATGAAAATACTGAAAGGAGAAGATAATGCCTACAATACCCCTTAGAAGCGAACGATCAACAGCAGGAAGAAGGATGGCCGGCGCCCGGAGTCTTTGGCGGGCTAACGGAATGCGGGAAGAACAGTTCGGTAAACCTATCATTGCTATAGCAAACTCATTTACCCAATTTGTCCCGGGTCATGTGCACCTCCACGATATCGGTCAGCGGGTAAAAGGTATTATCGAGAAGGCGGGATACTTCGCTGCAGAGTTCAACACCATCGCCATCGACGATGGAATCGCCATGGGTCATGGGGGAATGCTCTATTCCCTCCCCTCCAGAGACCTGATTGCCGACAGCGTAGAGTATATGGTGGAAGCCCACGCCGCAGATGCCTTGGTGTGCATCTCCAACTGTGACAAGATTACCCCGGGTATGCTTATGGCCGCCATGCGGCTGAATATACCGACGGTATTCGTATCGGGAGGTCCCATGGAAGCGGGTGATTTGGAAGGGAAAAAGTACGATCTGATCGATGCTATGGTATTGGCCGGGGACCCGGAAGTAGATGACGAGGAAGTCTCCCGAGTAGAGCGGAGCGCTTGCCCCACCTGCGGTTCCTGTTCCGGAATGTTTACCGCCAACTCCATGAACTGCCTGACCGAAGCCCTGGGGATGGCCCTTCCGGGAAACGGTACCGTTGTGGCAACCCACATTAAACGGCTCGAGCTGTTTGAGCGGGCGGCAGAACTCATCATCCGGCTTGCAAACAGATACTACGCGGAAGGCAACACTGCCGTGCTTCCCCGCAGTATCGCAGGCAAAGCAGCATTTAAAAACGCTATGACTCTGGATATCGCCATGGGGGGGAGTACCAACACCGTACTGCACCTGCTCGCTGTAGCCAGGGAAGCGGGGGTCGACTTTACCATGGAGGACATTGACGCACTTTCCAGGAAAGTGCCCTGCCTATGCAAGGTTGCCCCCAGCTCTGCCTATCACGTAGAAGACGTGAACCGGGCCGGGGGAATCCTCTCCATCATGGGAGAACTGGATAAGGGAGGACTGATGGACACTTCCGTAAAACGTATCGATTCATCCTCTCTCGGGGAAGCCCTGAAAGCGTACGACATCATGGGTCCTGCCGTAACCACGGAAGCGGAGGAACTGTACGCAAGCGCCCCCGCGGGAAAGCGGAGCATCACCATGGGAAGTCAGGCTTCGCGATACCGGGAACTGGATACCGACCGGAAATCGGGATGTATCCGGGATATTCCGAACGCGTACTACCCGGACGGCGGCTTAGCCGTTCTCTACGGCAACATTGCCGAGAAGGGATGCATTGTAAAAACCGCCGGTGTGGACGCGGGGCTTTTTAAGTTCACGGGGAAGGCCCGGGTATTTCAGTCCCAGGACGAGGCATGCGAGGCAATACTGGCCGGGAAGATAAGCGCCGGAGATGTGGTGGTGATCCGTTACGAAGGACCGAAGGGCGGTCCGGGGATGCAGGAGATGCTCTACCCCACTTCCTACATTAAATCGATGCACTTAGGGACAAAATGCGCTCTCATAACGGACGGAAGGTTTTCAGGCGGTACTTCAGGTCTTTCTATCGGTCATGTTTCTCCGGAAGCAGCTGCCGGCGGAGCTATCGCCCTGCTCCGGGACGGAGATATTATCGAAATCGATATCCCGAACCGGAAAATTTCCGCGGTCTTAAGCGATGATGAGCTTAACAAACGGAGACTGGGCGAAGAGAAGTACGGCAACGAAGCCTATACACCCCGGGGGCGGAACCGGACCGTATCACCGGCATTGAGAGCGTACGCCTCCATTGCCGCGTCCGCCGACATGGGCGCTGTCAGGATCGTTCCCGGAGATACCGCCTTTGAACCAAAATAGCTGCAAGCTCCTCTTCTAAGGGAAGGAGCCGGGATGCGCAGTACTCCCGGAGCGGCCCCTCCTGGAGGATTCCGTCCAGATTCTTCCTGAGTTCCGCGGCTTTTTCTTTAGCGGCCTTCACCGTATCTGCAAGGGGTCCACCGTTTCCCGGTGAAGCACCGCTGCAGCCTGCCAATGTTAAACGGGCAATTTCCTCCCGGTCAGCACGAAGTATGTTCCAGGCGGAATCCAGGTGGACATGGAATTCCCGGAGCCCTTTGAAGGGTGAATCTTCTTGTTCCTGAGAAAAAAACACAAGAGCAGCTTCGGGCGAAGAGAACGGTTCCGTTACTGTACCGACAACTCCCCTTCCCCGGTCGGACC
Organism: uncultured Spirochaetales bacterium; assembly: GCA_964618265.1. Classification (GTDB taxonomy): domain Bacteria; phylum Spirochaetota; class Spirochaetia; order CAYLLE01; family CAYLLE01; genus CAYLLE01. The sequence goes on from CAZUAE010000038.1 coordinate 11,240, forward strand.
CTTGAGTGTCACCCTTATCGGGCAAAACATAGTACCAGAGAAGGTTTTCATCCATGCGGTCGGGGATATTCGACTTCCGGCAAAACCATTCTGTCTTCGCGGGATCCGTGCAATCAGGTCCAAGCCTGTTGAAAATAGCACCGGATAGCACAGCCTGCAGCCCTTCCTCGGCAAATATCCTGCACAACGGCCGAACACATTCCTTTTTCTGCTCATCCACTGAAACACCGGAGGGACAGAACAAGTCCCCACCAAGATAAACTCCGGTGATTTCTGGAACAAGAGTAATAATATCTTCCTTCAATTCCTCCGCGGCCCGAAGAAACGGCCGGACCGCGGCTTTAAAAGATGCCCGGTCAGCGGGAGGTTCTGCCAGATGGGAAAGCCGGGTGTTGCCGGTGCCTGCGCGAAAACCGTCTAATACCCGGACCGCTAAATAGGTCTGAATGTCCTGATCTTCCAACTTCCGGAATAAACCTGAGATAAGATCTTCGGTGTAAGAATCTTTTAAAAAATCTCCGTCTAAAGACCAAGGAAACCTGCCGCCAAACTCCAAAAAAAGGGTGTCCACACCCGATTTTATGCAGAGTTCAGGAAATCCCATGAGCCTTTCCGGTGTGGGAGGGAGAACATTGAAATCCAGATAGGCCGCCCTGTGCATTACTTCTCCTATCGGGGGTGCTTCTGCATAACCAAATCCCAATCGTAGAGGGGAACAATGCTTTCTCCCGGTTCTAAAACCAGAAACCGTTCATTCCGCCACTCCCCAAGGCAAAGGTCCCGTATTAGAGAAGAATCACCTTTGATGAGCCTAAAACCCTTGTTGTCCTCTTCCGCGTCGACGCGGCATTTTTCCGCGTACCCTAGATGGGATGTTTCAGGAGTATCAATGTAGAATACGGTATCGTCGGTCTTCTCCTTTGGAGTAAGGGTTTCAATTATATACTGCGCGTTTTCCTCTCCGTACATTTCCACATATTCGCGATAGCTTTTATCCAGCCCAAGGAATTTACCGCTTGCGGATTCCCTGAGGTAGTCGTTTTCGTCCCGTTCCATGTATCCCGCCGAGGTAAAAGGCCGGGATGGATTGTCCGAAAAAAGCTCTTTGAACCGCTTAGAAGACCCCAAAAATATTGTACAGCAGTCATGGGCCCGGGGAATAACCAATTTGATTTTGCGGGATGCTATCCCCGCTACGGAATTGCCGCAGAGGCCGAAGGCCAGAAGGACGGCGTGGTAATGGATTTCACCTTCTTCGGCACGTCTAACGCGTTCCAGAATTTCCCCCCGGAGCAGTTCACTATCGTTATGGGACTGTTTTTCAGTGTACTCCGCGTCGATTATATGGGGTGACCGGGAAATCCAGTAGCTGATCTCCCGTACAAAAACTTCACAGCCTATCAATTTTAATCTCATATATTTTCAGTATCCTCTGTTTTCTGTATAGTAAAGTTGATTTACAGTATAACACATTCCGCGGAATATGGAACGGCGTCCCGAGTCAGAAGAAGAAGTGATACAGGTACTGCGGGATTGCAACCGCAGCAAAGAACCGCTTACCGTACAGGGAGGGAAAACGGGTAGTACCGGGTGCGCCGTCCCTGCAGGCCGAACGGGAACGCTATGACCCTGCAGCTCCCCAGCCTGTTCTCACCAGCAACAAAAAATGCAGCTCCGGAAAATCAAAGAGACCCCGGATCCCCTGGACCTACTCAACCCGCGGAATATATTTTGATGAGAAACATCATTTCTTATCCTGCTCGGAATTCTTTTTATTTTCTGCTTCGGCAGTAGAATCAGCATCCCGCTTCTCTTCCCGTTCCCGGATAAGATTTTCAATCCGTTCTGTCTTACGCTGGGTCTCTTTCTTTTTTTCTTCTATTTCCTCTTTATCGGGTTTACTTTCCTCACCTTCCCCTTTTTCGAAATCCACCTGTTCCTTTAGGAGTCTCTGTTTAAGTTCCTTGAGTTTCTCTATAGACTCAGCCTCTTCCGCTTTATCAAAGGCAAGCTTCTCCGCGCTGTTGTCCTTTTTTGATTGAGTCTGTTCTTCCTCCCTGCCCGCTTCCCGGAACGGCGCGAATCTGGTGTCCCGGGGATACTCCCGAGCACTGATAAACAGCGGAGACAATATCTCTACACCGTCAGAATGAAGGCGGTCCAATACAGCTTTCCGGAAATTGGATCTTACGGAAAGGTAATGCTTGGTTTCCTTGAGTAGACCGTAAACTTCATATTCTATGGTGTAGTCTGATAAATCATTGATGAAAACAAAGGGTTCTTCCAGTTCCGAATCCCGAGCGGCCTTTATTAGGGAATTTTCTGCTTTTTGCCGGTCCACGTCATAGCTCAAAGAGAGTTTTACGGATACAAATGTACCGCTAGCACGGATAACCCGGATAGGATTCTGAATCATAAACAGATTGGGTACCGTAATTAGGTTCCGCTGAATCGTCTGTACTTCGGTATGAAAGAGTCCCTGTTCAGTTACCCGGCCGAATACTTCCCCGGTGCAGATGAAATCCCCCGGTTTGTATCCCCGGATAATCCTAAGCATGAATCCTGCCATGGCATTTCCTACAAAACTGGTTGAAGAAAGTGCAATCATGGCACTTATCAAAATCCCCAGGATACTCAGTATCTGCTCTTTTATGCTTTTATCGATAGGGAGAAAGGTAATAAACAGAAAAAGTCCCAAGGCGGCAACCAGGAAGGTGGTTAGCTGTCTGCGGAAGGGGATCCGTTCAGAACTTGCAGCCGCTTTAGTCAGTATGAATCTAACGATGACCGCAACAGCAATTGTAATTCCGAGAACGATAAGGGAACCGGAAAACTTTTCCAGTACATCGAATAATCCGGTAAAAAAATCTTTAACCATTATTTATCCGCCTCAGCAATTCATATATGGTATTGACCGGGATTTACTGTATCCTTATTTGTTACATAATACAAAGCTATTGAAGTACTGTCGATAGGTTTTTTGATAAGTTCAATAGCCCTTGATTTTATCCGTAAAGGGGGTTAGTTTTTTGATCATGGAAATAAACCGGGATCTAAAGATACGCATGGAGCGTCTGGGACTTGCTTTTCCGGAAATGCTCCTTCCAAGAAATGGAATCGACCTTGAAAAATGGGCGGTTATCGCCTGCGATCAGTATACTTCCGAACCGGAATACTGGGAAAAAGCAGAAGCTATCGCGGGAACCGCACCGTCAACACTAAACCTTATTTTTCCTGAGGTATATCTAGGGGAACCCGGGGAATCGGAACGGATTACCGGGATAAAACGGAACATGGACACCTACCTTAAAAACGGGACCCTCCGGAAGTTGCCGGCCGGGGCCATGCTGGTTGACCGGAAAACTCCTTATGCCGAGTCCCGGAAAGGGCTTCTCCTTTCATTCCGGATGGACCGCTACAGTTTTATTCCCGGGACAGAATGCTCCATAAGACCTTCCGAAAAAACAATTGTAGAACGGATTCCGCCGAGGGTACGGATCCGGGAAGGTGCGCCTCTGGAGCTTCCCCACATTTTAATTCTGATGAACGACAGGCAGGGATACCTGGCAGAGACGTATGAACTACTTATGAAAAACCATTCTCCAACATATAAGACCGGCCTTATGCTGGGAGGAGGATCCGTTAAGGGATATCATTTTACCGCCCAGGATGACCTTGCAGCAATTACCGGGGCTTTGGACCGGATGGCGGGAGAGGCAGGTTTCACCGGTCCTGAATCTCTCCTGTTCGCGGTGGGAGACGGTAACCACTCCCTGGCTACGGCTAAAACCGTGTGGGACGGAATCAGAGAACGGCAGGATCTTGATGAAGAATCCGACCACCCCGCGGCATGGGCAATGGCGGAACTCATCGATATAAGTGATCCCGGCCTAACCTTTGAACCTATTCACAGAATTCTCTTCAACGCGGACCCGAATGACTTTAGCGGCTTTTGCAGAAAACATTTCGGCTGCAAAACAACCGAAATACAACCGGAAGCGCTGAAAGAACCGGAACACCTTGAAAGCCGGAAGGAACACTCCTTCGGGGTATTAACCGCCGCCGGAGGAAAGGTCTTTACCTGCGGAAAGCACTCTTCAACGGTTGCAGGCACGGCTCAGCATATCCTGGACACCTACATTGCGGAGAAAAATATTAAAATCGATTTTCTACACGGCTGGGAATCTGTCTCCTCACTGGCGAAAAAAACGGGTAATATCGGTATCGTTCTTCCCCCTATCGATAAAGATGGTTTTTTTCAAACGGTACGCCGGGAAGGGACGCTTCCCCGAAAGGCTTTTTCCCTTGGTGAAGCCGAAGAAAAAAGGTATTATTTAGAAGCTAGAAAAATACTGTAAACATGAAAACGAAGAATCTTCTATTATATATCTTCATTCTCTTTCTCTTTACTCCCCTTTCCGGGAGTGCCCAGGATGAATCTGAGGTAATGGCATTTTTAGGCGTAGCCTTGGGAGATTCGATTCAGCAATCGGAAGAAACGGAAATCCTTGAAAAAATGATTGTTTCCCATTTATTTAGGATAGGGCAGGAAAACGGATTCAGTGTTGTAAGCCCGAATAACAAAGATGAGCTTCGCGTTAAAATCAGCAGAATCGAGGCAGGAAAATATACCCCGGACTTATCAGCAGATCCTCTCCCCGCCCGGTATTTTATCCGTGCTAATCTTTATTACACCGATAAACTTTATCTTAATCTGGAGATAATTTCAGGGGACTCCGGTGATGTATATGCCGGCACGCTCCTTGCCGGGGAAAAGATCACGGCTATTCTTTCTAAACTAAAGGCGGAAGTATCTCATCTGTTTTCTACTTTTTTACCGGAAGCATCCCCTTCGGCGGATATTTCGTCCATAGAAACACCGACTTTTCCCCTCATCTCCGGGAAATGGAAAGGGGATAAAGGTCTTGAATCAATTACCATCAATAAAAACGGAAAGGCAGAAGCCGCGATAGACGGCTGGAATACCATGCAATTAAAAGTTGATATCCAAGGCAATAATGTCATCGTACGGCAGAACGAGCCTAATGCGCCAAAACTTTATATGGGAGTTTTTCCCTATGAAACGGCGGTGCAGTTGGTGAACAAGGTGAGACCTATGACCTGGGTTTTCCAGCTCTCCGAAGACGGCAGCCGGCTGGAAGGAGTCAAGGAAACATCCTATATAGAAGTTTCCGACGGCAAGGTAATCAACGTTGATAACTCCTACACCCGGAAGGCTGTATGGACAAAGATGAACGAATAAAGAAAATACCCATACTTCAGCAGCACGAGTTAAGGTTCTAAGAATTCAGGGGGAATCTTGACAGCTCCTTCCCGGAGAACACGGAACGGTTTCCGGGAAACATCCACCACCGTAGAGGGAAGAGCTTCCGGTTTGTCACCGTCATCTATTATAAGATCAACATCACGATCAAATTCTTCTATTATATTACGGATCTTCCACAGTGATTTTGATCCGCTTCGATTAACACTTGTGGAATAGAGAGGTTTCCCGACCTCTCCTAAAAGCTTACGGAGAAAATCATCCTTAGGAATTCTAACTCCGGTTGTTCCGCCTTCTCTATTGGGAAGGATAACAGTGAGAGGTCCCGGCCAAAAAGATCTAAGTCCCTCAGGAACCTTTTCTTCCGTTATTCCGGACAGCCAAGAATAATCTTTTATCAAAACCAGAAAGGGTTTGTTTTCTCCCCTTCCCTTTATCTGCCGGATCCGTTCTTCGGTATCCGGAGCAATCCCTGCCAACCCGTAAATAGTATCGCAGGGAATAATTACCACCCCTCCGGCGTGTAACACATCCGCTGTCTTTATTATGTTTGAATCATTCTTTTCTAAAATCATATTATTGAAAACCATACCTGCGGCGTTCCAAAACTAACGCGAAAAATAGATATAAAAGTGCCGCCGCGGCGGAAAGGGACCTAACGAGCGTAATATTGTTTTGTCTTTCCGACCCCGTCATAGGCTCAAATATACTTCCGGGAGAAACTGAATTTTTTTGCAGAGTGTATCCTTCCATCTGGATTATCCATTCATCCTCTTCTATATATCCAATATTTCGGGCATGACCGGCTACCATATCAGAATTTTTCTGTAAAGCTTGTACTTTTGCCGTCAAATTATCATTAATTTCCCGGAGTGCTGTCAGGTTTTCGGTTAATTTTCCCTTTTTTTCTTTTAATCGGGAATAAGACAAGAGCCCCTGGGATCCAAAAAAAAGGTTGAGAACCAGAAAAATGGATATGCCTACAGCTCCGGCAGAAATTATAAGTGAACCTTTCATCACTTACAAGTTACGGTATTTTTTTTACCAAACTTAATGGTACAGATGCATTATTTGTACGCAATTGTTGACAACTGGAATCACCTTGGAGTATGCTTTAAACTATAACTAGGAAGAAATTTATTATTAAGGTTATATCTCAAATAGTAGTATAACTTGCCGATAATTTAACCGTAGAATCCCCTCTCAGGAGAAATAATATGGCTGCAGATAAAAATAATTATCCTGGTCCCGATTTTCCGGATTTAGACAATGGAGAAGAAGATCTTGATCAGTACGGTGTATGGGTAAAAGTGGGACCCGAAGAAATTGAAGAGGACCTGGAAGAGGGTACTTTCGAGCTTTCCGACTTACAGGAAGAGGATAAACACCTCACCGAGGAGGAGGAGCAGCTTTTGGGTAATCTTGAAGAAGAAACAAAGGCGGAACAGGGAGAATCTGAAGAAGATTTCTCTCTTCCTGACGATATGGATTCAATGATTGATGGTTTCATGCAGGAAGAAGGAGAAGAAGAGAGTCCCGAGGAACTTGAAGAAGATTTTGACTTGGATATCAATCTGGATCTTGATGAAGAAGAAATTGAACCGGAAGAAAAAGAAGAACCGGCAGCAGAATACTCATTAGATGATGAAGTCAGCCTGGAAATACCGCAGGAAGAGTCCCAGATAGAAACAGAAGAAGAAACCGAAGAAATTGATTTGACTAATTTAGAAGAGGAAGAGATAGAAGCAGAAATGAAAGAGGAAACTCCGATTGAAGCTGCAGAAGAAGAAGGGGAAGAAAAACCGGAAAGCCTCGAAGAAATTGACCTTTCGGAATTTGAAGAAGACAGCGGAGAAGACCTTCCTGAACTCAATGTTCAGGATATTATGGAAGATGAAGAAGAAGAAACAGCAGCAGCAGATATGGAAGAGATTCCTGAAGAAGCTCGAGACCTGACCGAAGCCGAAGAGGAGACCGAAGACGAATTAGATATCGATCTTGACGATATGGACTTGGATTCAATCGATCTCGATTCTATGGAAGATGAAGAGGAAGAAGCACCACAAGAAGTTTCCGCTGAATCCGAAACAGAACCAGAACTCATTGTAGAAGAAATAGAAGAAAACATAGAAGAAGAGGTAGAAGTCTCAGAAGAAGACGGAGAAAATTTTCCGGAACTGGAGACGGATGAAGAAATAACCTTAGATACCTTTGATGATGTTAGCGCTGTAGAAGCAGAACTAATGGGAAAACAGAAAGAACTAACAAAATATAGAGAAACTGAAAAGCCTTCTGAAGACACGGGAGACCGGATCTTATCAGTTATAGAAACGGAACTCTCAGATATAAAAAATGAGCTGTCAGAACTTCGTAAGGAGCTATCGGAACTTCGCGCTAAGGCTCCTCAAAAACCACAGCGGGAGGAAGAAGAGGAACCGGAAGAAGAGGGAGGGTTCTTTGGTGAAGCCGAAGACGAAGATGAAACCATAGCCCTAACCGGAGATGAACTGGACAACATTTTAAATACCGCGGAGTTCACCGAAGAAACCGGAAAACCGGACCAAATAACAGAAGAAGAATCCGCAGCAGGAGAAGAAGAACCTGAGGAAACCCTCTCGGAACAGGAAGATATAATCCCCTTAGAAGATGAAACATCTTTAGAGGCTGCCGAAGAGGAACTGTCAGCTGAGGAAATAGAACCCGAAGATGAAGCTGAACTCATAGAGGAAACAGAAGCTCCAGCAGTTCCAGAAATGGAAGCTGAAAAATCGGAAGCTCCTGTTACTCCAGAAGCGGGGATGGAAGAAGAACTGGAAACTACAGAGATCCCCGAAGAAGATACGGAAATCGATTTCGGAACGCTGGATCTGGAGACAGAAGAAGAAATCGGAGAAGAAACTGAACCGCTATTAGAAGAAGAAGCCGGTGAAACCGCTCTTGAAACTGAAGCTGAATCAACAGAAGAAAAAGAAAAGACCGGAACCAGTGAAGATACAGCAAATGAAGATGATGATTTTATAAAATCTTTAGCTGAGATGGATATCGACGCTGAACTCGCCGACATCGAAGAGATAAATACTGAAGAAGCAGAAGAAGAAACTGCCCCAGAGATAGAACTAGAAGAATATGAAGAAGAAACCGAAAAAATTGAAGAAGAGGAAGAAGATATTCCTGAAGGAGAACTTGTAGAAGAATTTGTAGAAGAAACGGTACTCGAGGAGGAATCCGAAGAAGAGATTAAACCCGCTGAAGCAGCTGAACCCGGTAAACCCGAACAGGAAGAAGATTACGGTGAAGATCTGAAAATTGACCTAGATAATCTAGATGCGGAGCTGAATCAAGAAGAAATTGAAGAAGAGGAAGAAAAAGCAACCGCAGAGCAGGAAGAAGAGGATTTTGGGTATATCGACTTAGAACCGGGAGAAGAAGCAGAAGAAGGCATCGAAATCGATCTTGAAGATACAGAAGCTGAAGAGAAAACCGACTTAGAGACGCTGGATCTTGAAGCTCCGGAAACTGAAATAGAACCGGAACAAGCAGAAGAGTTAGATTTAGAGCCGGCAGAAACAGAGGAAGAATTGGATGTCGCGGAAGCAGAAACTGAGGAAGTAGAAGAGATAGACCTTGATCTCGATTTGGAAGAAGAAGAAGAAGAGTACATTGAGGAAGCGGCAGAGGTGGAAGACGAAACATCCCGAATGCCGGATGATTTGGCCGACGAAATACGGTCAGTGTTACAGTACATGGACAAGTTACTTGAATCACTGCCGGAAGAAAAAATAGAAGAGTTTGCCAGATCTGAACATTTTGAGGTTTACAAGCGCCTTTTCGAAGAGCTGGGCCTGGAAAAGGAGTAGGAATATGGGTTTACTCAACCGTGCGCTGGATGAAGAATCCACAGCCCGAAGTTTTATAAAAAAAGCCTTAGATATGCGGGAAACGGAAGATGAACCCAATCGGGAAAATCTCCAAAAAAAAAAAGGAGAAGAAGAACGGGGTCCTGTTCCAGACATCAATATAAAAAAACTTCTTGAAGAGATAGGAACACTGCCCCAGAGCATTGAACTTCCGGGAATGCTGTTTTCTATATTAAAAAATCATCTTGGTGTTAAAAAAGCAATGTTTCTATTGCCCGATTCACGGGGAACCGACTTCAAGCCATGGGCTTCCTGCGGGTATGACCCCACCACAGTACACCGATTTAAATTTCCGAATGATTCTGTCCGAACCATTGCAGAAAACACCGATACCCCTGTCTATTTTCTAACAAACAGTGATATTAAAGCCTTAGAACCGTATCTTTCCAGCAGGGAATTTTCTCTTATGGAAGAAACAGTCATTACAATCTTCTATTATAACAATATAATTTTAGGCTTGTACTTTATTTCTGATATAAACCGGTTTAAAGAATACAAAGGAAACTTAGGCGTTATACTTTCGGTTGTTGAAGAATTATGTTCGCCCTTGCTTTGGGAATCACGGCACAACAAAATGCGGAACACCAAGCCGGCAAAAAAAACCGGAGGCCCACAGGCCGCGGGAATGGTACTGCAGGGAGAAGGGACAACAGAACTTCATGGGAGCATAATAGAATTTTCCAATATTGTGGATGAGATTAAAAGGGCTAATGACCACCTGGATGATTACAGACTTTATTTAGATATTTTTGATATTCTCAAGAAGCTCTGCGGAAACCGATATGCAAATTTCATTCTACCGGACCGCAGATTTCTTATATTATCACAAAAGCCATACGATTTCGCAGCCCTTAAACTGCAAATGGAAAATGCCATTAAATTGCTCTTCGGTGAACTTGCAAATAAACCCGACCTTCGGTGGGAAGAGTTCAACCCGGCTCAAAAAAACGGAAATATAAAAGAGGCCATAATCGAACTCTTCAAATGAACAGCCGCATCACTATTCAACCTGCCCGAAACGGCTCTCCTTCCGTTACTATTGAAGGGAAACATATAATTTCCCCATACAATCCGGAACGGGAGGCACTCCGGTTTGTAGAAAATAAAATGGGAGATAAATCCGTAAATGCAGTGATTATTCTTGGAGACACACTGGGTTATCTGCGGAACGCTGTTCATGAGAAATTTCCCGAAGTAAAAATTGCTGCCTTTGCGCTCCATTCCCTACTAAAAGGTCCAGATGGAACCGCTTCCGTCTGGGTACCAGGTAGTAATCCTGATATCTTTCTTCAGAAAGTCCTGGAAGAAGATGAAGTAGCGGGACTCATGATGCTGGAATGGATACCCGCCGCTGAAGTTTTTCCAGACACGTCTGAACGATGCCGCGGAGCTATTTATCGTGTGATATCCCGGATGAATGCGAATCTTGTTACTACAGGTTATTTTGGCAGAAGATGGATAGCCAATACAGTGGCTAACTATCTCTTTTATGGTGAGCGGATAACACCCTCTGAACGAAGCGGCACCGCTGTAGTGACGGCATCCGGACCCACACTGGAATCTTCGATTCCTGTCCTCAAGGAAAACCGGGAGAAATTTGATCTATGGGCTCTTCCCAGTTCCCTCATGTCTCTTTTAGATTCTGACCTTTTTCCGGACTCCGTCATTTGCAGTGATCCCGGCCACTACTCGCTGCTTCATTTTAAATCTGCCATCGGGCGAAACATAGAAATAGCATTATCAACACCGCTATACGGGGTTCGGGGGCTGTGGAAATATTTTCTCCCCTTTCTTTTTTCAAGCGGGAGTTTTTATGAGGAAGATGTTCTTGGGAAACACGGCTATCCCATTATTCCTCCCAACGGCACGGTATCCGGAACGGCCATGCTCCTTCTCAAATATCTTGGTTACTCACGAATAATATTTGCCGGTCTTGATTTTACGGGAAAAGATGTGTTATCCCATGTGCGTCCTCATACTTTTGATGCCTATTATCTCCATCAAGCATTCCGATTGAAACCTCTTATGGAACTCCGACAAAAAGAAATGATGGGTACGGGGCGTTTTTCACGGCAGCTGGAAACCTACCGGGAATGGTTTGAAGGTCTACCCGCCTATTCAAAGAAGGGTGTGTTCCGTCTGAATCCCAGTCCTGCCGATGCAGGAATACCTTCCATTGAAATAACCGATATAAGGTCGCTTCCCTCTTCCAGAAGAAGACTCATATTCCGAAAATCAACTCTTCCTTCTTTGGATAAACGGTGCCTTACGATAAAACAGGTTATTAAAAATTGGAACACATCTTTTGGGAATTATATCAACGGAAGAGCTTCCGAAAATCAGAAAGGCAAGAAACTCGCGAAATTGATAGGGGGCAGCAGGTATTTGGATTTTATACGAAATAATGATAACGGAAACATCGAAAAAGAAAGATTAAAGCGGGATAATCTAAAGGAGACGGGTTATACCTTCCTGGAAAAACTTCAGAAGTATACAAAAGGTGATAGGTTATGACGAACCTTCAGAGCAATCTGAAAATACTGGCAAAACATAAACCTGAAACGTACCATCTTATCTCAGGATCCCTGCCGTCTCCCGAAGTAAAAATGGTTTTGAGCAAAACCGGACACCCCATACCGGTGGTCGCGGGTAAAGCACTTCATTCCACCTATGATCCGGTGCGGGAAGGAAACAGATTTCCATCAATGTATCAACCGGACGGCTTTATCATTTTTTTCGGTTTAGGAAGCGGTTATCATATCAGACCATTTTTAGATAAAGAGTCTGTTTCCGGTATTCTCATAATTGTTGAAAGCATTCCAGTGTTTCGGGCTATGCTGGAGATAACCAATCTTCAGGAAATCTTATCCAGTCCTGTTATCCAATTCATCCTCGGACCTTCCGCTGATGTTCTCCGGAACACAGTACTTTCCAATTATCTCCCGGTACTGCACGGTACTCTCCGTACCGTTCCTCTTAGACCAGCTGTAAAAATGGCGGAATCATTTTTTAGAAGCGCGGCAAAGACTGTAGAAGAGGCATTGGCATACCATAAGAAAGATTACGCTGTTCAATCTCATTTCGGGCTTGCCTGGTTCAGAAACATCGTAAAAAACTTTTCAGTGTCACATGCCAAAAGTAGTACAGTCCATCCCCTGATAGACAGAAACAAAATCAGGGAAGTCATTATTACCGCGGCGGGGCCTACCCTTGAAAAGAATCTATCCCGTTTAAAAGCTCGGGGACAAAACGGCTTTTTAATTGCCACAGACACGTCTCTTCCTGCCCTTCTTTCCGCGGGGATCTCTCCCGGCCTGGTAATTACCATGGACTGCCAGTTCTACAGTGTCCATCACTTCCTAAAGCCAGCGTCCAGGAAGGTACCGCTTTTCGCGGACGGAGCTGTTCATCCCCTTATTATCCGCCGTTCCCGGACTGTCACATTATTCAACGGCGGTCATCCTCTTCTAAACTACTTCTCCAGGAACTTCGTTCCCATGCTTCAGATTGATACTTCCGGAGGAAACATCACACAGACGGCACTTTCAGCAGCAGAACTGTTTGCTCCGGAGGAGGTTATAGTCTACGGGGCCGATTTCGGATATCCCGGTGGAAAACCTTATGCCCGGGAAACATACCTTTACCGCTACTTCGCCGGGATAAAAACCCGGGTGAAACCGGAAGAATCGATGTGGTTTAACTTGCTGATGGATCAAGGTGCATGGCGGGAGCCGGAGAGTAAAGATAATTTTTACACCACCCCGATTATGTCGGATTATCATCAGCGGTTCAAAACATTTGCTGGAACTCTCGGGACCAATACCGTCCGGAGGATTACAGAGCGAGGTGATGAAATTATACCAGCTTCCGGTAAAATTAAAAAAAAGAAAGTGCCGGATTCTGAAATAAACGGAAAGACGTCCAGAAAATTTCTTCTAGATTATCTTGAAAAAATAAGAAGCCTGCCCCTCCCGGACCTTAATCAAATCCATCAGAATAGTGAAACAGAGAAAGTGTGGACCACCTTGCTTCCGTTAGCGGCGTATCGGAAAAAATACTCCGGAATCGAAAACCGGGAAGAACTGCTTAAAGAAGTCCGGAAAGAAGCAGCCGGAATAATAGAAAATTATCTGAACACGACTCCCGCGTAACCCACGAAGGAATTCCGAGGCATAATGTCCGAGGAGAGGGAATAGCCTACTAAAGAACCTTTTGAAACACCCTTCTTAGCGGCGAATTCTATTGCCGCAACCGGTCCGCCCGGAGAACAGGCGGCCTTGTCCTTAAGTGCCTTTTCCATCACCCTTTTGGAATTCATATTGAGGAAAGCCTCGATAATCTCCCGATCATTTTCCTCTTTGACCCACTTTTGCGCTTTTTGACCGGTTCCCTTCGGGGTGAATCCGTAGTCCGGGCCATAATGGGTAAGATCGGTAGAGCCGATAACCGCGATTGTCTTTCCTAAGTCTTTCTCTGCCTGAGCGATTTTTCTTCCCAGCTCCGCTGCTTCATCCGAACCTGGGGCCCGGAGATAAAGTGCTTTCTTGCCGGAAAACAGCCCGGCAACGAAAGGAAGCTGCACCTCAACTGTGTTATCGGGAATAGGATCCTGAAGAATTTTTACCTCATCTTTAAGGTAAGTAAGAAGATTAGAATCAGCTTCCACAGGCCCGAAAGGAGTTTCATAATTCTCCTCACCGGCAGCCACTACCGGATCAGTGCTGGACATATGTCCTCCCACCACTACCAAGGTGTCGACACTTCGTGAGATTAGTCGAAAAACCCGGTAGGCAAGATAACCTGAAAATGACCAACCCGCATGCGGAACAATTCCGGCCACAGCTTCGGCTAAAGCCGATTCCTTTTCATCAGAGGGAGCTTCTCTTTCCCAATTTTCAAACTGTCTTTCAACCTCTCCGGCGGATGAAGGATACCAGCCGGGAGGTAATGCTCTTTTTCGTACTGCCATACTCTAAATATAAAACCCATTAGTATAATTGGCAAACACATCAAAAAACCTTATCCGCAACGGTTTCCACGCAAGGTTTGTCGATTGTTCCGGGGGAATTATCTATTCCAATGACTTCGTACCCTTTTCCTGAAGGTATGAGCAGACCATTCCTGCTCCGCACCTGGTGTCTGCTGTCAATCCAGAAAAAGCGCTTCCGCGTGTCCGGTTGACCTGTGGAAGCGCAGTATTGGCAGTTATGGTTCCTCTATTCCGTTCCCAAGGAATAGGTATGATTTGTATTGTACGTCCGGTTGGAACGGGACATCACATATGCCCGATCACCGATGATGGAAACCTCAGATTTTGGTTCGATCCGTTTTCCACTCCAAGCCTTATTGAAAACTCTGCTTCCATCTGCCTTACGGAATCCGAACACTCCGGAATTGGAAGAAACAAATATAATTTTATCCCCTGAAGTTATTTCAAAACCGCCTCCCGGAATTTCGATTCGTCCTATCTCTGTTCCCTCATCCGGGTCTACCACCAAAACTCGGCCGCTCGCGGAGGTGATGAAGAGGGAACCCCCGGTACAAAGAGGAGAACCGCTTGCGGAAATTTCGTTCAGCCACAGTTCTTCACCGGTTACCGCATCCAACGCAAATGCGTATCCTCCACTAATTCCGAATACTTTACTTTCCGCCGCGGCCACCATTTTCTCCGACCAGTATTGATCATTGATTTTCTCATCGACGGTATAGATCCATTTTTCCTGACCGGTTTTAAAATCAAAGGCGGCCACTTGCCGGGGATTTGTCTGAATAAAAATAGTTCCATCCGATAATGCCGGTGATGAATCCCCGATGTACTCAGGAATTTTCTTTTCCCAGAGAAGTTTTCCGGTGACAGCATTCACCGTCCTGAGAATACCGTCTTCTCCGATAAACACAACCTTACCTTCCGATACAACAGGTGAAGTGAGTACCGCCCCTCCTGCGGGATATTTCCACAATAATGCACCATCACTCTTGTCCAGGGCAATAAGATAATGCTCATAAACTCCAAAGAAAACAGCCGATTGGGTTACAGATATTGGGCTTGCGGCGGACGCTTTAAATTGCCAAACCTCTTCTCCGGTATTTTGATCAACCGCAGTCACAAATCCCGTCCAGCGGCGTATTCCGCCGTAGTAGACCTTCTCGTCATCACCTGTAACCGCTGCAGCGGACAGCAGCTTGTTTTCGATGTCCCACACGATTTGCTGTGATCCAGCCCCAAGACTTCCAGGATATTCACCAGTTCTCGCAAGGTTCCCCCGAGCCGTTCCGCCGGGAATGACTGATTCGTTTTCAGTTACAGGGGTTTTTCCTACCCTTTCAGGGACCAGTGCTCCAGGTATCAAATCATGAGCCGCAGTATTCCGGTTGTTTCTTCCCGGCTTAGGCCAAGATGCCTCCAGGGCAGGTCCCTTTGTTCCTGTAGTTATATGGGCTAAGGCATTGTCATAAAATCCTTCAATCAAACCGATAAGTCCCGATTCTTCACCGAAAACGGGGGTATCCACAAAAGCAAACCCTCTCTCAGAGGAGGATTCCTCCTCATTTTCTTCAGGAAACTGCCACAACTTGTCTCCTTCAGCATTGAAAGCGGTGAGCGGTCCAGGACCCCTTGTGGAATAGGTATAAAGGAGATCTTTCCCGGCGATAAGTACCTGGTTATCCGAATCTGAGTCGATTTCCCATACTATTTCCCCTTCAGAACTTATTGAGTAAAGATCACCAGCAACACAATATACCGTTCCATCCGCTGCTACCACAGGGGTGGAAACTTCCGATATATTAATATTATCATCCAGCCGGAGTTCCCATATTGTTTCACCTTCACTGGTAAAGGCGTAAACAGTACCGTATCCTCCGCCATTATACACACGGCCATCAGGTCCTAAAGCCAATAATGGATTAGGTTCAACATCAGCGTACCATAATTCAGTTCCGTCCTCAGGGTCCAAAGCGATTACCTGCCCAAAAGAATAATCCAGGGGATCAGAGATGCCGATCATTATGGTACCGTTAGATGCCACTAACGGCCCGCTGACAACATCAGCGAATGGAAGCATGGAATCCCATTTGACAGATCCATCACTGTTGACTGCAATGACAAATCCGGTTTTTTGATAGTATCCGTCTTTATCTGATATATCTTTAGTACCGAGATAGATTGTCTCACCTTCTGATAAGGATAGATTATAAATTTTAACATACGGTGAATCGGTTGCGACCTTAGATGGGTCCTCACCGTCTAAATAGCTTCGAATTGTAAAAGTCCACAGGAGTTCCAAATCGGGACTCAGAGCAGCCAAGAGTCCACCATGACCACCCGTTGATACATAAACCGTACCATCTTCCCCCACAGCTAAGTTCGCTTCAACAAAACGGACATCATCATCGAATGCTCCAGTCTCTTGAGTCGAAATTTTCAGATTACCATCTTGGGACACGGCATACACTCCGTCTTCTTTGGTGATATAAAGTGTGCCGTCGGGTCCAGCTACAGGACCGTACTCACCCTTAACGAGTTCTTCTTCCGATTTTGGCCAAGCGACTTCAGGCTTTACTGAACCACCGCAGGAAATGAGTGCTAAAACTAGTATTGCAATAATTATAGGTATTAAGTTTTTAACTAATTGTTGCATTTATTACCTCTCCTTAAGGAATAGAATAGAAAAAACAATCGGGGAATGCAAATGTACTAATGCTAAAATTCTTTTTCTAAGAAACTTTTGAAGCAAACAGGAAAAAAAA
>CAZUAE010000039.1:0-26654 GCA_964618265.1 uncultured Spirochaetales bacterium
GAAGTTAAGCACTGCGTGGCCGATGGTACTGCCTTCGAGGTGGGAGAGTAGGACACTGCCAAGTTGCTTTTTCCGGACTCTGCCTTTTTTTTACTGTTGCCTAAAAGAATAAAATGAGAACTCCTCAAGCAATTGCCGGCTATGTTGAGATCTATCCTAAGTGCATTTATTACACCAATAAGCTGTTTTACCAAAAAGAAGATAAGGGAAGACCAAGGGTTTGGCAAGTTACCAAAGAAAAGTCAGGAGGAGGACCCACGCCATCATCTGTAATACTGATGGTATATAGGTTATTAAAAGATAATACATGATCCAGCTTGACGATAGCATGGTATTGACCGGGAATTGCCCGCCGTGAGATATTTGTCCAAGACTTATCAGCAAAGAATATAGTGTTGGGATCTTAGCTGTAGATTAGGTTCACTGTTCTGATAGACTGTTTTCTCTTTTCCAGCCTTGGAGTAATTGTGAAACATGTGATTCCATTGAATAAATTGTACTTATTCAGTTATTTTATGGCAATAATCGGTGTGGGTTCGGTATTTTTGGCTCTTCCGGTATCTTGGCCTAAGGACGGAGGTATAAAATATATTGATGCCCTTTTTACCGCAGTTTCCGCCAGCTGTGTAACTGGTTTAATTACTGTGAATACAGCAAATTTTTCGTTGTTCGGTCAAATAGTGATATTGGTGCTCATACAAAGCGGAGGATTGGGAATAATATCGTTTACCTCCATATACCTTATAAACTGGGGCCGGAAAATATCTTTAACGAGCCGTATGATTATAAAGGACTACTATGTGGACACCATCGAGTATGATCCGAAAAGGATAATCAGAAATATTCTGATTTTTACATTTGTTATGGAAACCCTTGGAGTCGTGTTCCTCTACGTTGGGTTTCACAAAGAGGGTATATCGGAGCCCTTCTATTCCGCACTTTTTCATTCCGTTTCTGCATTCTGTAATGCGGGCTTTTCTCTATTTCCAAACAGTTTTGAAGACTATAACGGAAGCCATATTATATTGCTTACGCTGATGATTCTCATCGCGGTGGGAGGTATCGGGTTTGTAGTTATTCAAGATGTAATACATAAGATAAATCGAAAGAGATACCGGTTATCTCTTCATAGCAAGGTTGTATTGTTTACCTCGTTCGGACTGATTATTTTCGGGACCGTTATTTTCCTCTTACTGGAAAGAGCGAATACTCTCGCGGGAATGCCTTTGGGAACAAAAATCAGCTCCGCATTCTTTCAATCCGTTACTCCCCGTACAGCGGGATTCAATAGTTTGGCGCAGGGTAATCTGACGTTTCCTTCTCAATTCCTGACAGTAATATTTATGTTTATTGGAGGGGCTCCGGGATCTATAGCGGGAGGAGTAAAGGTAACAACTTTTTTTATTGTGCTTATTATTGCCATAAAGGGAATAGACCCAGGGGGTGAGGTGAACATTATGACGAGAAAAATTAATCGCCATTCTTTGTCAAAAGCGAGTAATTTTTTAATAAAAGCAGTGTTCCTTCTTCTGATTTACCTTTTTCTTTTTATTGTTTCAGAAAGCTTTATTGCGGGTAAGAATTTCAGTTTCATGGAGATGATTTTTGAGGTATGTTCGGCGTTCGGAACGGTCGGTCTTTCTCAGGGAATTACTCCATTCATCTCCTCATTTGGGAAAATTATTATCATTATTACAATGTTCACTGGAAGAGTAGTAATCATTTCTATAGTGATGCCGAAACCGGAAACATATAAAGAAAAATTTATTGATTATCCCGCTGAAAATCTGCTGATAGGGTAGGAGGTTGTCATGAAACAGTTTGCTATTATTGGACTAAGCAGCTTTGGTATAAGATTATTAGAGGAATTTCTTCAGATAGATGTAGAGGTGCTGGTTGTTGATAAAGATAGGGAAGTAATAGAGCAGTACAAAGATCGGGTAAGCGCGGCTTATATTGCCGATGTTATAAAAGAAGAAACTATAAAAAAAATAGTACCCGCGGATATTGATGCAGCAATTGTTGATTTAGGTGAAAAGCATGAAGTCTCTATCCTGGTGGTCAATTACCTCAAAAAACTCGGGATAAAAACTATTATCGCCAAAGCAGAAACTAATGAACACGGTGAAATTTTAGAATTGATAGGGGCAACCAGGGTTGTATACCCTGATCGTGAAGCAGCAAATCGGATTGCTCCAGTTCTTGCCTCTTCGGCTTTGTTTAACTTCCTTCCCATCAGTAAGGGATTGGTAATCGCGGAAGTTCGAACCCCAAAGCATTTTGTCGGAAAGAGCCTGATTGAAGCGGACATACGCAGAAAATTCAAACTGAACGTAATAGCCCTCACTCAGGAAAAAGATATGGATTATGAATTTGTATCTCCGGAACACCGGCTTAAAGATGATGACCTTTTACTCCTTGTGGGGAAGGAAGAAGATATTGCTCTTTTCTCGGGGGCGGCAATAAGCGGTGTATCCAAAAGAAAAAAGAGCTTGAACGGTATTTTCAAGCGGCTCTTTATCAGGTAACCGCCGGCAATTTAGTGTGCACCGCCTTGTCCCGGATTCAGACCGGCCTTTTTACAATTCGTGAGGAAAATCTCGGAATGTGAAACCTAAGGATTTAAATTCATCCTTTGTTCCTTGAAGACCGTTTCTGACATAGCGGTAGTCACCGCCGCAGCAGATAAAACGGTATCCCTTTTCCATCATATCTGCGGCATCCTGTGCGTCCGCCACCGGAATCCCGGGGGTCTTTCCGTGTTTTATGCATGCTTCTGCTACTTTATCGATTGCAGTGATTATCCTGGGATCCCGTAACTTTCCTGGAATTCCCATGGCAAGGGACAGATCCCCATGTCCGACCAATAGAACATCGATCCCTTCGATGGCGGCAATAGTATCGGCGATATCTAATGCTTCCGGATCTTCTATCTGTGCAACGATGAATGTTTCCTGATTGGCACGTTTTAAGTATGTTTCCAGCGGGATAAGACCAAAATCCGCATCAGCATTTACACCGTCAAGTCCCCGTCGGCCAACAGGTGGAAACTTTACATACTCCACCACCTTTTTGATATAATCCAATTCCCTGATTCTGGGAATCATGAAACCGTTCACACCCATTTCTAAAGGGCGAAGCAGATCTTCGTAACCGGACATGTTTCTCCGTAACATGCAGTCCATTCCGCTCGCACGGCACGCAGTAATTATATGATCTATTGTGCTTTCATCGGCATATATGTGTTCGTTTCCGAGCCACACGCAGTCATACCCCATCATCCCCATCATTTCTGTGAAGTTTGGGCTGTTAGAGTTTAGTTTTGATACTAGTACCGGTTCTCCGGCATTAAGTTTCTTTTTTACAATTGATTTGTGCATGAAGGGATCATAAGGGAATAATTGAAGCCTTTCAACCCCCGTTTGAGAGTAATGAGATTAATAATACGGGTTTTCCTTTTTTACCTCTTTAGGATGAAGACGAACAGATTGAGTCATTCATGACGGCCATATATCTGTGAGTTTCCCTGAATCACCATATACAGGATCGGTAGGCGGTTCAGGCACCTGTGCGATATTATAATCCGCTTGAGGCCGATCCGATTCATCACCCATCAATAAATCCGGTTTTTGTCCAATGGGATACGCTCCTACAACACCTAAATGATCCCGGGAGGAAATGAGAATATGAGAAACTCCGGCGGGAACGATAATGACATCACCCGGAGCTATCTCAATAGCAGATCCTTCTTTGCCTCCCACTTTTATTACTGCTGATCCGGAGTAGACACCCAGCACCTCATGGGCGGTGCTGTGGTAATGATGGTAATCATAAATGCCGTTCCTCCAGGCCGGTTCCCAATCGTTTTGTCTAAATACACGTTCTAAGGCGATTGCCGCTGCCTCTGAAGAGAAATCCTGCAGGTTATCTCCGTGTTTGCTGAAAATATGACGGTAAATTAACACCGGATGATTCTGATTATTGGGAAAGCGTCCGTCATCCTTCAGTCGGATTTGAACCGTTTCGGTTATTTTTGCTTTCTTCGATTCCTGACTCATAACATATAACATACTATTCACTACCTCCATGGTCAAAAGGCATTCTTAATTGCTTTTATACTAATGTAAAACTTGGGATTCTCATTAACTGTAATGCAATTACCGGGAGATTTCCAGAATATGGATTATTTTATAGGATACTGATGAAAAGACCGAGGATAACTGCTCCTGTCATTATCATTAATACAGATAATATTCCCATCATTGAAGGGCCTTTTGTCTTGTGGGAGTAACCCGTTGTGTGCATCCGGCGGTACCGGAGAAGAGATAGAAATACCGCGGGGATTGCGGTATAGATAACAAATCGGGGATATATATTGATTGCCGCCAGAAAAAATATGAGCAGAGCTGCAATTAAACCAAGTGTATAGATGAGGATTTCCGATCTTTTTTTTCCGAGTAATATTGAAAGCGTTTTCCGTCCCGCTGCTGTATCACCCTGAATATCACAGGTATTATTTACCGTCAAAATGGAGGCGATTAGAAAAAGTGAGGGCAAAGATGCAAGAAATGAATCGAGTGTTATCTGGAGATTCTGAGCGTAAAAAGAGGTGGTAATAAGGACCGGTCCGAGGAAACCCCCCGCGAATATCTCTCCAGAGGGTGTCCGTGAAATTGGAAAAGGCCCGCCGTTATAGAGAAATCCTATTGCCATCCCGAGGGTGCCGAAGGCTATTATTACCCAACTGGTTTTGAAAGCCAAAGCGAGGCCGAATAACGCTGCAATTCCGAAGAGACTCAACGCGAGAAGCAGAACCCTGAAGGGATGAAGAGTTCCGGTAACCAGTACCTTGTCCTTCTCATCGGTATAGGCGATGCTGTCTACTCCGCGTTTATGGTCGAAATAGGAGTTGAGGGCTGTCGTGCCCATATCCACCCCAAGCACCGCGATTAACATAAGAAAAAATCGGACTACAGAAAAGCTTCCTGAGACATGGACAGCAAACAGCGTCCCAATAAAGAAAGATGATAAGCTTATAACTTTTGTCCGTATTTCCGTAACGCTGATGAATTCTTTAAAAGTCATGATTACGGATTGTACTTAAAGGAGTTGTTTTTGTCATTATTCAAGGTAGTACTCTCCGGGGGTCACGGTAACATCTCCAAGCAGTTTAAACCCCTTTAGAATGACAGTGCCGTTTTCCCCGGAAGCATTTCCGGAATACTCTCTTTTCCGGAACCGGAAATCACCTAAGAGACTAATATGACTCTTCTTAAAATCATAACCCGGAGGAAGAATTACATTTGTGTCTCCCAAAAGGGAATAACAATTGATGATGATGGTTCGCTTATCTCTAATGCTTCTGAGATCAATACGGACATCACCTAAAATATTTATAACAACGGCAGTATTATCTTCAAAATCCCTTGGAAGTACGTCCCGGTCACCCATAAGCTTAAAAATTATAGTATCAGATCCTGTCTGTGTAACTTCCGGTACTCCCGGCGGCGGTCTTTTGGTTATAGGTCCCAAATCCTTTACTAGTTCTGTTAATTCCTTTATTGTCTCCGCCTCGCCGGCCGCGTCCACGCGGCTTTCATAATCCGCTGCAGAGAGTTTCCCTTCGGAATAAGCCGCTGCTAAGCGGTCGAGGATTTCATTCCTTAGTTTAGAAACTCCGTACTCTGCCATAGATAGATTATAACCAAATATATTTACTACTGCTATAATATTTTTCAATTTTAATAAACTGGCTTCTGTTAAGTATACTTGACTGCTAAGCGGTGCAGGGTGGTAGAAGCATTTTCTATGATATTGTAACCTTATCTTAGGAGGAAACATGGCTAGCAACAAGAAATGGCGAAAACCTGTGCGGTTAGGAGTTTGTCCCATTGGGAAATTTGTTTTTTCTCATGAGGATGCGCTGCGGCAGAAAAAAATAATATCAGAGAAACTAAACGAGTGGAATGTATCGTACGTTCTGCCGGACGGGGTTATCCCTGACGGTATGGTTCGGAAGCAGACCCATGTAGGACCGATAGTCGCCTTCTTTAAAGAGAAAAATATAGATGCGCTTTTTATTCCCCACTGTAATTTTGGAACAGAAGGTGCTGCCGGTATGATAGCCAAGGAACTTCGCGTTCCTGTGCTGCTCTGGGGGCCCCGTGACGAGGCTCCGGCTGAGGATGGTACCCGGCTGCGGGATTCTCTCTGCGGAATGTTTGCCACCAGCAAGGTTCTTTATAAGCTTGGTGTTCCCTTCACCTACATAGAAAATTGTCATCCCCATGAAGAAACTTTTAAGAAAGGAGTAGATAAATTCTTAAGGGTTTCCCGGGTAGTAAGGGCTATGAGAAACATGAAAATTGCTCAGATTGGAGTGCGGATCGATTTCTTCTGGACCACTATTATGAATGAGAGTGAGCTTTTAAAAAAGTTCGGCATAGAAGTGTTTCCGGTAGATATGGCCGCTTTTTTAGGGGAAGTGAAATCAAACCTGGCCTCGAACCGGAAAAAATACGAAGATGAACTAAACTCTTATAACGAGTGGCTTGATTATACGGTCCTCGATACCCATGAGGGGATACTGGCGGGTTTATCAATGCGGGATACTCTTTTTAAACTTGGAGAAACCGAAGGAGTGTCTGCTTTTTCAATAAAAAGTTTCCCCACCATCGGTGACGATCTGGGACCCGGCACAGGTCTGGGGGAGTGCCTGCTTCAGGAACGATATCCCTTGGCCGCTGAATCGGATGTGCACGGAGCGGTGAGTTCGGTGCTTCTGGAATCTGCCGCCGCCTCGGAAGATCCGGTATTCTTTCCTGAGTTTACCGTACGGCATCCTGACAATGATAACGCAGTATTGCTCTGGCATGCATCAGCGCCTGTATCGCTTAAGCATACATCTGTAAAAAAGATTTCCGTTGAACCTCCCTGGATTCTCAAGGGGAACCCTCCGAAATCAATCCGTTTTAAGGTAAAAGACGGTCCTCTTACCGTCTGCCGTTTTGACGGCGAAACAGAGGATTATGTGTTGGGAATAGGAGAAGGGCATACCGCGGATGGTCCGGAAACAAAGGAAAATTATTGCTGGATGGAAGTAAATGATTGGTCGAAATGGGAGCGGACCCTCATGCATGGACCTTTTATCCATCACTGTTCAGCTATTCATGATAGGTGCGGTGATGTCCTTAAAGAAGCTTGTAAGTATATCCCGGGGCTTAGATCCCTGACCTTTGGTGTTGGTGAATAGGGGACAGCGGTTAAACGGGTTTTAAAAGCGGGAAAAGAACTACATCCCGAAGGTTGTCGGCACCGGTAAGGAGTGCCACTACGCGGTCGATGCCCATTCCCCATCCCGACATGGGGGGCATTCCGTGTTCCATGCACCGCAGGAAATCTTCATCGATTTCCATGGCTTCGGTGTCGCCGGCCTGCCGGGCTTCCATCTGCTTCTCAAACCGTTCACGCTGGTCTATGGGATCGATAAGTTCGGAGTAGGCATTAACGATTTCCCAGCCCTTGGCAACGAGCTGAAACCTGTCGGTAAGAGCGGGATCAGTGTCGTTTCTTCGGGCCAAAGGTGATATGTCTATGGGATGCGAAGTCAGGAATACCGGATCGATTATCTTCGGACGGGAAACCTTTTTGTAAAGAAGATCAACCAGAGTCCCGAACCCTACCGAGGGATCTTTTATATCCCGTTCCAAGTCAATACCCTTTTCGGCTATTTCAGCAACCAGGGAATCCTTAACTGAGTGTTTACCAACATCGATTCCCGAGTCAGCCAGAATTAACTCACGAAAGGTTTTCCGGGGCCAGTTTCCCTCAAAAGAGATAGTCTGATCCCGGTACTGCACTGTCAGGCTGCCGTTAACGGATTTCAGAAGGTGTTTTATTAGGTTCTCGGTAAACTCCATGTTGTCCCGGTAATTCCAGTAGGCTGCATAGTATTCCAGCATGGTGAAGTCCGGAAGATGAGAAGGATCGATCCCCTCATTCCGGAAACACCGGGCAAACTCGTAAACCCGTGACAGTCCCCCTGCCACGGCCCTTTTTAAATAAGTTTCAGGAGCGATCCGGAGATATACATCCATATCAAGCGCGTCGTAATGGGTTGTAAAGGGAGTTGCCAAAGCTCCGCTTGCCTTGTTGGTAAGGACCGGTGTATCGATCTCGATAAAATCGTTTTCGTCCAGGAAGTTCCTGATGGTTTTGATAACCTTGGTCCTTGTCTTGAACCGTTCCATGGACTCGGGATTTGTAATGAGATCCAAATAGCGTCTCCGCAGAATCTGTTCCCGGTCTGCTAAACCGTGGAATTTTTCTGGCAGCGGCTTCAGCGCTTTGGAAAGAAAGGTCCACTCCTTTACGTTTACCGTTGTTTCGCCGGTCCGGGTGATAAAGATATCTCCCCGAATACCCACATAATCTCCTATGTCCACAAAACGTTTAAAGAGGGCAAAGTTTTCACCCAATTCGTTTTTCTGCAGAGCAAACTGGACCTTTCCGGTGTGATCGAAGATGTGGCCGAATGCCAGCTTTCCGAAGTACCGTACCGCTATAACTCTCCCCGCGGTTTTAACTTCCGCGGTTCCCTCTTCCTTTTCTGCTGCCTCTCCCGGGGTGGCGTTTACCTCAAACCGTTCAGCATAGGGAATAATTCCATTATCCTTCATTTCAGCGGTCTTCTCCCGCCGTCTGATTATTTCGTCTGATTGATGTTGGTCACTCATGATTACCTTAGAATATAGAAAAACAGATCGGCAATCAATATTATGGAAAGATTTTCAAGATTTTTCGATGAAGCACATCCGGGTCTTGCTATTTAAAATGGTATCATAAAGCAGATTCGAAATTTTCATGGTCTTATCACCGGATCGCAAGATAACCGGTCAATCACAGCAATTATTTAATGGTTGCAGGGGAAGGATCATTTTTCCCCATAGAAGATAATTTTTTTGAGGTCCTCTTCGGCATTGTTTATTTGGGAACGGTAGTGCCGGAGCTGTCCGGAAAAGGAACTGGTTATCTTAGATGCCCGGTAACCGGCCTGCATCTGTTCCAGCCAGGATTCAAGCGTTTCCGGAGATGTTTCCCGGTAATTATCATTAAAGGTGATTGATTCCAAGGGGAATCGCGGAGGCATGACTGTAGGGGTCTTTTTAGCGTACCCCAAAACGAGCGTTGTCAGTGGAAAAACTCCGTCCGGTAGTGAGAGTTTTTCTTTGAGATAAAGCGCATCGTAGAAGCCTGTTTTACCGGTATCGGAAAGCATAATTGAGGATACACCGCAAGACTCGGCGGCGATATTCATGGCGTATGCCGCGATGCCGGCATTCAGGACAGCCAGGGTGTACTCCACCAACGGCTTGTGGGGAAACTCCGGAATCCCCTGCCGCACGCGGTGCGCATCACCCATAATGATAACAGCACCTTCACCGTTAAAGGGAAGAGGGCGGTCAAACTTTTTATTCCAGCTTTCCCGGGTAAACACACCGAAAGTCCAGGACTGGAGGTTTACTCCGCTGGGAGCCAGTCTTCCCGCTTCTAAAATTGCCTTCATAACATCTCCGGGAATAGGTTCGGCTTTAAACTTACGGACGGACCTGCGGCTGAAGAGAACTTTTAAAACGGGGTTGTCCGCCAGCTTTGGAGGAGGAGCGGGTTTTTCCTTCAGGATTTTTTTTATCCCCCGGAAGAACTCATTCGGTTTTAATGTTCGCATCTTTCGTTTTCCTTTTGTCTTCCTTGTCGGTGTGGACGATGGCATTCATGAGTCTTCCGTATTTCCGATACTCATCGAGCCGGCAGGAGTTTACCAGATTATCCTCCCAGACACACATATCGGGACAGCTTTCACACATGCTGGGCATGCCGTTGTCCATCATGTCGGGGGCCTGAACTATCCCGATTGTTTGGATATACGCAGACTTAAACCAGGAGACAGGATTGAGCAGCCTGCGGAAAAGTTTCCGCCGGGTGGTTTTCATTGTACGGTCACCGATCAAGCCGGTCATCTGAAGAACTATACGGGGAACGTTGTTTTTTCGGAGATAGGCAAAGTAGGTTCCCTTTTTCCAGTGGTTTCTGGTCTGCAGGTACTCCATGGTCCGCGGGCCTATGCATCCGTAGGTTTTCCCGTTTTTCTCCATAATTTGAGCCGCAGCCCACCATTTGTAGTCTTTTATGTGACCGGTCCCGCCCAGATACGCGGCGGGTTCATAGGTTTCGTCGAAATTGTCCTTAAGAAGGTTATAAATATCCACCGATGTGATATCGATCTGACTAGTATCAGACTCGGTGTATTGGATGCTTTCTTTTACGGCATTCCCGTCGCCGTCTGTAACGTCCCACGTTACCCCTTCCTTGAGGGGGACGCCTCGGTAGCAGATGAATACCAAGCCATGAACTTTCCGTACATTTTGCCTCGCCCATCTGACGATATCCGGTAGAAAGTGGAAATTCTCATGGTATACGGTAGAGTTCATAACCACGTTTATATTTCCCTTTGTTACGTCGTAGAGAAGGTCGGCTTTTTCCTGTCTGAGTTTTATGATGTCCAATTCGGTACTTCCCTTAGGAACATCCGGTCTGTCCTGGAGCATATCGATGTGACAGGTAATCCCGCTGAGTCCAGCGTTATATAGATCGGTACAATTCTGTTTGTTCAGTGCATAGGTGTTGGAGATGATGATGGGTTTTATCCCCTGACTCGCAATGTATTCAACCAGTTTTACGATATGAGGATAAACCAGAGGTTCCCCTCCGGCGATGCTTATGCCGTCGGTGTTTCTTACCCGTTTAAAGAAATCAACCTCCTTCTTAAGGACCTCCAGATCTCTGTGACCTTCCAAATTTTTTCTATAACATCCTTTGCAGTAGATGTTGCAGACATCGGTTATTTCCAGCCAAGATATGGGATTATCGTTATTAGACCAGGGAAAGCGGTAATAATTTGATTTTTCAGGCCAATTATCTGTATTATAAAATGCCATAGGGATCCTCCTTACCTTATTTAAATTAGTATGTCAAAAATATCTGTTTATTGTCCAGCTGTTTTTGGGAAATTATGCCTCTTTCTGTTGCCTAACAGTATAATATGAGAAATCCTCGGTCCCTGTAATTGCCGGTGGACATTTGCCGTTTCACAGGGTAATGTATTTTTATGAAAAAGATAACTTTTATCGGCGCCGGCAGCAGCGTCTTTGCGAAAAACATAATCGGCGATGTTCTTTTGACTGAATCGCTTCAGGACTCCCATATAGCTTTGTACGATATCGATCCGAAGCGCCTTGAAGAGTCCCGGCGGATGCTCGAGAATCTGAATAGCTCCATAAATAAGGGGCGTGCGGTTATTACTGCTCATCTTGGGGTGGAGAACCGGAGGGAAGCCCTCCGGGACGCGGATTTTGCCGTTAACGCGGTACAAATTGGCGGATACGAACCTTCAACGGTGATCGATTTTGAACTGCCGAAAAAGTACGGGCTCAGGCAGACCATCGCTGATACCCTTGGTATCGGCGGAATTTTCCGGGGACTGAGGACAATACCGGTTATGCTTGATATTGCCCGGGACATGGAATCCGTCTGTCCCGATGTATGGCTTCTCAACTATACGAATCCTATGGCAATGGTAACAGGCGGTATTCTTCGGGGTTCTTCCGTTCGGTCGGTCGGACTTTGTCACTCTGTACAAGTGTGTGCCTCAGCCCTTCTCCGGAATGTGGAGATGCAGGAAGAAGTTAGTGATCTAAGATGGAAAATAGCCGGGATAAATCATATGGCATGGCTTTTGGAGATTGCAGACGGGAAGAAAGACCTCTATCCGGAAATTAAACAGCGGGCGGCAAAAAAAGTACGGGAAGCGAGGAAGAAGGGGGCCGATAAACTGCGCGACATGGTGCGGCTGGAAATAATGCGGCATTTCGGATATTACGTTACTGAAAGTTCAGAGCATAACGCTGAGTATACCCCCTACTGGATTAAGCGGACCCATCCGGAACTCATCGAGGAGTTCAATATCCCCTTGGATGAATACCCAAGGCGGTGTGTCCGTCAGATTGAAAAATGGGACAAGCGGGGCAAGGAGCTCACGGAGGATAAAAATCTTACCCATGAAAAAACGCACGAATACGGTTCGTCCATAATGAATGCCATAACGACCGGAGAGCCTTTCGAAATTCATGGAAACGTGATGAACACGGGGCTGATACCCAATCTTCCGGCGGACGCCGTTGTGGAGGTTCCCTGTCTGGTGGACAAGAATGGTGTCCGGGGTTGTTACGCGGGCAGGCTTCCGGTTCAATGCGCCGCCCTCAATATGACTAACGTAAATGTACAGCTGCTAACCATTGAAGCGGCTTTAACAAGAAAGAAAGACCTGGTTTATCAGGCTGCGTATTTGGATCCCCATACAGCGTCGGAGTTGAATCTGGATGAGATCCGTAATCTCTGTGATGATCTTTTTGAAGCTCATGGTAATATGATGCCGGAGTTCCGGTAACCGTAGCTTATTTGGAGAGGAATATAATGAAGAAAACAGCTATAACAGTTATCTTACCTGTCGTCCTGATTATACTAGCAGGATGCGGAGGCGGGGGTAACGATAAGTCCTTTACGAATCCTGATTGGAGGGAATCTGTTGCGTCATCTGTTTCTTTTCCGCTGGAAAATGAAATTACCATTCAAGCAATCCTTGGAAACAAGATGGAATCTCCCAACCCGGATGCTGAAAGTATAAAATGGATAAAAGAAAAAACAAACATCAACCTGGAGTTTATAAATGTTCCCTCAAGTCCCGGAGATGTTAATTTTGGAATGATGATCCCGGAGGGTAATCTCCCTGACCTGGTTTGGGAAGACCGGATACCCGAAGAAGAGGACATGAAAATCTTTACAAATATCCTGGAGTTCCCTGAGCTTACACCGAATTTCCATGGGCTGGTCCGGGAAGACGAATCCTTTAGAAAAGGAATCCTCTCTAAGGTCACTTCCGAAGGCAAACTCTATACATTCGGAACCTACGATGCCGATTTTCTTCCCATGGCATCGGTGCTGGCTTTCCGTGAGGATCTGTTCTCAGCTCATAATTTAAAAACCGCTACCTGGGATGAGATATACGAAGCTGTAAAATTTCTTAAACTCGAATATCCAAGATCAGCTCCTTTCGGCGGACGTTTCAATGATATCCTCTATATCGGGCCGGGTTGGTTCGGCTCCGGCCTGAGCAGGGACCATGTAGTTTATTGGGATCCCGAAGTTAACGACTGGGTTTTTGGACCTGCGGATGACGGGTTCCGGGATTTTGTCTCCTACTTCGCAAAACTCAATGAAGACGGCCTTTTGAGTCCTGACCTCCTTATGGATTCCCAAACTCCTCTCTATCAATATTACCAGCGGGGTACAGTTTTTATCGGACCTTATAAAGGATTTACCGGACCGCGGTTTCCGTATGATAAATCGGAATACGGGGCTCTTACAGATGAGGGAGGATGGAACGGTAAAAAGGCATGGATATCCGCCCTCCCTCTTCCGGACCCCCCTTCCGGAGGAACCTCCCGTGCTTCATCTAATCTATACAGTAACGTATCTACCGGCTGGATGGTTTACAATCAGTCTGACTATGTAGGTGAAGCCTTAGCTCTTTTGGATTTTCTCTACAGCGAGGAAGCTTCGGCCGTCTTAGCATTAGGACCCGAAGAGACCGCTTGGGCTGCTTCGGGAGAGAAGGCCGAATTGTTAGAGCCCTACAGGGACATATACTTGACTGAGGGAAAGGGTGCTGTTTCTGAGAAGCTTAATGAAGAGGATATAATAACAAAACCGTTTCCTGCGGGACAATTATTCGATTGGTATGAAAACTTTGGTTATCCCGAGTATCCGGGGTTTCAGTATCTTTTAAAAAAGGATCTAGCAGTCAATACTCCCGGAGAAGAAATAATCATGCAGCCGGGAGTACAAATACCTCTAGGGAATCGGAAATTCGTTGACGAAAGACTGAATTTGATTATGGCGCTGCAGTCAGAAGTGGAATCCAATCTTTCACGGTTTATTCTAGGGCAGCGAGATATGGAGGAATATGATCAGTTTTTACGGGAGGTAGAGGATTTAGGAAACCGTTTGCTTGAGTTGTACAGGGAATGGTGTAAAACACCTGAAGTTGAGTTTTGATGAAATCTCCGCTTGTCCATTGGGAAAATACTTCTTATCTTATATGGTAGAAATGAACGATAATGCGGATATAACAGTACGCCCCGTTTTGAACAACAAGGATAAGAAAACATTTGCCCGTTTTCCAAAGTCTCTCTACGAATCAGATCCGAAGTGGGTACCCCCTATTTGGCGGGATGAACTAAATGCCTATGATAAACATCACAATCCTGTCTTAAATAACGCGGAATATCTTCTCTGTTTGGCTGAAAAAGATGGAGAAGTGGTAGGAAGAAATCTTATCTATGTTGATAATGCCTTTAATGAGTTTAACAAGTCCCGGGTTGGTTTTTTTGGTGCTTTTGAATGCATAAATGATGCTGATGCGGCAGAAGCTTTAATGGAAACAACGGAGAGCTGGCTTGCGGAACGGGGCATGGAGACGGTGCGGGGTCCCATCCATCCTACTGCGGAGATATGGGGTTTCTTAAAAGAAGGTTTTGAAGAATCTCCTGTTTATATGTCTCCCTATAATCCTCCTTACTACAACACTCTTTTAGAGAATTTAAATTATAACCGTATAATGGATCTGCTTGTCTATGAGGCCGACGCGGAGAAGGATTACAGGCTGCCCGAGCGTTACGAACGGTTTGCCCGTTTACTTTTAGACCGTCATCCTGAAATCCGTGTGCGCAGACTCAACCCAAAGCGGCTTGAAGAAGAGGCGGACAATATTTGGCGGGTTTCCAACTCCTCCTATGTCGGAAACTGGGGTTATGTACCGGTGGATAAGAACATCGTTGAAGATATGGTTAAAAAGCTTAAACCAATAATCGACAGCGACGCGGTTTGGTTTGTAGAAGATACCAGCAGATTGAAAGCCGATAAAGTAGTAGGTTATGCTTTAGGTTTTCCCGATATTAATCCGGCCGTCCAGAAGATCGGGGGAAAGCTTTTCCCTTTCGGTTTCTTTCGCTTAATGCGGGGTGTAAAACGGGAGAGGAATTACCGGCTCTTCGGATTGGCAGTTCTCCCCCGGTATCAGGGGATGGGATTGGATGTTCTTCTCTATGTAAAACTCTTTCAGGCTCTTAAACCGCGGGGAGTACGGCTGGAGGCTAATTATATTCTGGAAGATAATTACCGTATTCGGAATGCTCTGGAGAAGCTCCAGATGAATCAGACAAAACGGTACCGCATCTACGAAAAACCTATTGTTTAATACTGCCCTGCCGCCCTCCTGCTCCGCGGGGAATTGAACAAACTAATGAAAATCGTTACTGTAAACGGACTATCATCTTAGGAAAGGTTTAAAATGTCTACGGAACAACTGGATTACGGAACGTTCGAAGCAACACTGGAACGGAGCAAACGGCTCGAAGCGGCTTTGGAAAAGGAGCCTGAAAAGTTCCTCGTGCTTACCGGGGATAGACCTACCGGGAGGCTTCATATTGGTCATCTTTTCGGATCGCTTCTAAACAGGCTGCGGCTCCATAAAATGGGTGTTCCCACCTTTATCGTTATTGCCGATTATCAAGTTCTCACCGACCGGGACACCTTCGAAAACATCGCGGATAATGTTTTTCAGCTGACAGTGGATTATCTGGCGGTGGGGCTCGACCCCGGTGACGGGAACCTTTCCATATTTCCCCATAGCCATGTGCCAGAGCTCAACCAGCTTATTCTGCCGTTTCTTACGCTGGTAACCAACGCTGAACTTGACCGAAATCCCACCGTTAAGGAGGAGATCCAGGCGGCAGGGCAGAAGCGGGTAAACGCCGGAATGTATACCTACCCGGTGCATCAGGCCGCGGACATTCTGTTCTGTAAGGCCAATGTTGTCCCCGTAGGGAAGGATCAGCTGCCACATCTTGAGCTTACCCGTATTATCTCCCGGCGGTTTAACGAACGGTTTGCCCGGGGAGATACCATATTCCCCGAGCCTCAGCCTCTTTTAAGCAAGGCACCCGTCATTTTGGGTCTGGACGGGTCCCAAAAGATGAGTAAGAGCAGAAACAATGCGGTGCTTCTGAGCGCTTCTGAAGATGAGACCGCCAAGCTGATAAAAAAGGCTAAATCCGATCCGGACCGGAACATCACCTACGATCCGGAAAACCGCCCGGAGGTATCGAACCTGGTACTTCTTACCGCCCTTTGCCGGGGTGAGGAGCCTGAAGATGTGGCCGCGTCAATCGGAGACAGCGGTGCGGGACAGCTAAAACGCGCATTAACCGAAGCGCTAAACGAGTACTTGAGGCCAATCCGTCAACGGAGACGGGAAATCGAAGCAGACCCCGGGTTTGTAAAGTCGATTCTCCGGTCCGGCATCGAAGCGGCCCGAGACATCGGCCAAAAAACCCTGGACGAAGTCCGTCGGGTTATGCATATGGATCTGTAGCAGAAATACAGCTATGTGCAGAGCCGGCGGAGTACTTCATAAACCATCCGGGTTCCCAGCCCATGATTTTTTTAAGGGCGAAGGGAATGGTTTTGTAATTCTATGGTAATCACTTTTTCCACAAGCTGAAAATTTCCGGATTCATCCTGCTCAACTTCCAGAATTACCCCTGATGCATACTCGCTCTGCTCTCCCGGGGGATTAGTTATGGCAAATCAATGACCCCGCTGACGGGCCGGTGATCGCTGGTACACTGGTTATCCGGAAAATCTCCGGGGGTAACGATTATCTCGGAACTAAAAATGCCGTCATGCGGAAGGTTTGCCAAAAAGATAAAGTCCAGGATCGAGTCCGGATATGTTTCTTGACCGGCCGTTTCCGAGTAGTTGGTGTCCATCAGTTTTTCCGGTCTGAGCCAGCGGACGGCATCTCCAAAGGTAAATATTTTATAGGAGGGGTTTCCCGGGTTTTCCTCCAGGAAGTTGTAGTCAAAATTGAAATCCCCTGCCAGGATCACCGGAAGCCGCCGGTCCTTCACCCACTCTCTTAAGATAAAGGCTTGCAGGCTGCGGTGTTCTTCATCGGACCTGTCAAAATGGACCGTTACAAATAAAAAAGTTCCACTGGTTTCTTCATGGATAAACTCTGCGACAAGGGGAGAACGCTTGTAGTTATGAGGTGTGATGGTAATGCCGGCATATGAGTCGAGTTCCATCGTACTGGAAAGTTCAAGTGAAGCTGAGTTATAGATGATCATGAGATGATCGTTGGAGCTTCTCCCGCTCTCTGAAATAATGTAATCGTAGGACAGCGGAAGTTCCTCCAGATACGCGTCCAAGTCCTGATCACTCACCTCCTGAAGGGCGATGACATCGAACATTCCCAGCCTGCCTATCTGCTGACCGATGAGGAGCGGGTTGCTTCCGCCGCTTTCCACGTTCCAGGTAAGCACGGTAAGATCTTCCGCGCTCAGTACAAATCCGCAGAGAACGAGAACCAAGACCGACAAATTACGTTTAATCATCCCTGTAACCCTCCGTTAATTGCCCGATACCCTCCGGATACATTCTTCTATGATGCAAAGTCCCTCCCGAAGCTCCTCTTCGGTGATAGTGAGGGCTGGAAAAAGCCGTATTCCGTTCCCCTGGGTTTGTCGGACAAAGAGCTTTTTCTCCAGACACCAATCGCTGATTCTTCCGGCGGTTTTCTCATTCCGCATCTCCATCAGGTAAAGGAGACCTTTCCCCCGTATTTCGGATATGATACCGGGATACACCATCTGCCATTCCCGCATCCGGTTCAGAAGAATATCTCCTAAAAGCTTAACGTGAGAGCAGATATCGTTTTTTATCAGGTATGAGATGACCGTATACGCAACGGCACACCCCAGGGGATTGCCGCAGTAGGTACCGCCGTGGTCGCCTATCTCGACCCGCGAGGCAACTTCTTCTGTCATGGCAAACGCCGCGAACGGAAATCCGCCGGCAATGCCCTTGGCCATGGTGATGAAATCCGGTGTGATACCGCTCTCCGAGACTGCAAACATCTCTCCGGTACGGCAGAATCCGGTCTGTATCTCGTCGATTATGAGGAGTACCCCTTTTTCTTTGCACAGCCGGGAAACTTGTTTTAGGTATGAGTCTTCCGGAACTTTTACGCCTCCTTCTCCCTGAATAGGTTCAAGAATTACCGCGGCGGTGCTGCTGTTAAGCGCTTCCGCCATCTTTTTTATATCGTTAAAAGGAACAAATTTGTAATTCGGCATAAGGGGATTGAATTTCT
Organism: uncultured Spirochaetales bacterium; assembly: GCA_964618265.1. Classification (GTDB taxonomy): domain Bacteria; phylum Spirochaetota; class Spirochaetia; order CAYLLE01; family CAYLLE01; genus CAYLLE01. The sequence continues at coordinate 18,332 of CAZUAE010000039.1, forward strand.
CCCGGTGCTTTGTCTGTCCCGTGGCTGAGGCGGTGCTGATGGTCCTGCCGTGGAAGCTGCCGGTGGCGGCGATAACATCGAGACGTCCCGTTACTTTCCGGGCCAGCTTTATGGCTGCATCGTTGGCTTCGGCCCCGCTGCTCTGGAAAAAAACACGGCTCAACCCGTTAGGCAGGATATCCGCCAGAAGTTTTAAGAGACGGGCCCGGGCCGGAGAATACGTGAGTCCGGAGTTGGGGTTCTGGATGATTTTGCCGGCTTGTTCGGTCAACGCGTTGGTTATAACAGGATTTCCATGGCCGATGCAGGTAACTCCCCAGCCGGAAGTAAAGTCAAGGTACCGGATTCCTTCCTCATCCCAAACGTAAACCCCCTCTCCCCGTTCAATCGAAATATTCTGTTTTACGAAGAAAGGCGCCATGTGGGCATCTTCTATTTTTTTTGTGTTTATGTTGTCGGCCATCGATGTCCTCCTGTTTTAAAGTATTTTATCAATAGGACCTCCAATAATCCAGTACTTGCCGGAATCTTGCCGCGTATCTATTTCAAAAAAAACCCTGCTGTATGCCCTGTTTAAAGTGCCCGGGACGGCTAATTACTTTCCAAACAATACCTTACCGGGATACAAAAAAGTGTGTAAAATAAAAAGAATCTACATGAAAGGCTTGTCATAATACGGTAAACGGAAGGAAAAATGAACGACAGACTTCTGGTGCTGAAAATGATCGCCTACATCGAAAAAAACCTCCGCGGTCAGGTTAATGCCGAGACGATGGCTGTAAAACCCGGATACTCAGCCAACCGGCTCAGGCAGAAATTCTACACCGTTCAGGGGAAGTATCGCCGTTTTTCCGCGAAAAAAAATATGCGGCAAATCCCGGTCAACCCGATCTAAATTCATATATTATATGTAATTATGGCCACTTCTATATCACACAAGGAGTTGACCGGGATTTGCTGTTTGTACTACTTTGATGGGATGTGTAAAGGGAGCATCGGATTACTTCGATTACGATTTTCCGGCTCCTATGCTCTTTGAACTTACCGGGATCTACCGGAATGTGGCCCGGGAGCTCAGACAGGTAAAAGAGAAAGATGTCCCTCCAGACAACCAGGAGGAACACCTGTCCTTGGCATTAGACCAGGAAGAGAAGGCTGAGAATCGGATTGAGGAGCTGGTGTCTCTTCTCGATTGATTATATTTCCGGTGACCGGTATGGATAAGGCGGACTTCAGGGTCCGCTTTTTTTAATCATTCCTTGACTCGGTGAGGGGAATGGTATATATTCTTTACAGAAGCCGACCGACGGTCGGTCGGCGATGACGGCAGTTATTCAGTGTTGCCAAAATTGTTGGCGCTGTGGATATCAGTACGGAAGTATAATGACAGCATCGATTTTTTTTTAAACAGGAAAAGCCATGAAAACACACGATGAACGGTACCGGGAAATTATCGAAACCGCGGAAAAACTGTTTTTTGAACAGGGGTACGCGGGTACCAGTGTTCAGGCGATTATCAATAAAATCGGTATCGCGAAAGGGACATTCTACCATTATTTCTCCTCAAAGGAGGAGCTGCTTGAAGCGACTACCCTGGATATGTCAAAGCGGGTGATCGAGCAGATATCCTTCCTGGTTGAAAAGGAAGGCGGGAGTGCTGTGGAAAAGATCAACCGGTATAACCGTTTGACCAGTATGTGGAAGGCGGACAGGTTGGAAGCCATGCTTCCCTATCTCCGCGAGTTATACCGTCCCGAGAACGTCCGCCTCCGGGTCAAACTGAATCAAAAGTCTGTTGAGCTTGGGAAAGGAATATATTCCAGATTCATCAGACAGGGGGTCGCGGAAGGAGTTTTTAATGTTTTTGATCCGGACCGGATCGGTGAACTTTTGCTCCATTTTAAAATTGCACTGGGAGACATGATCGTATCCGAATTTCTGGAGCTTCCAGGGCACCCTGAGCATGTGGATGAATTGATTGCCCAGTTTGAGTTATATGAGGATTCCACGGAACGGCTGCTGGGAGCTCCAAAAGACTCGCTTCAGTTATATGACGCGGAAAACATCAAAGATATCTTAATTAAAATAGCCGGAGGTAAGGATGAATGCAATTGAAGTAAAAAACCTCACGAAGTACTACGGAAAACAGCGGGGGATCATCGATGTTTCCATGGACATTGGTGAAGGAGAGATTTTCGGTTTCATCGGTCCGAACGGGGCCGGGAAATCCACGACCATCCGTACCCTGCTGGGATTAATGTATCCTACCCGCGGTGAGGCGAGGATTTTTGGAAAGCTCTGCGGAAAAGAGACAAAAGATATCGGGAAACTGATCGGATACTGTCCCTCGGAAGTTGATTATTACAGCGGTATGACCGTCGGCTCGTTTCTCGATTATTCAGCCCGGTATTACCGGGACGTGAACACGGAACGGCGGAAGGACCTTATTGAGCGGTTTGAGGTAAATCCAAAACGGAAGTTTGTTGATTTGTCCATGGGAAACAAAAAGAAGGTAGCCATCATCCAGAGTCTGCTCCATGAGCCGAAGCTGCTGATCCTTGATGAACCTACCAACGGACTGGATCCGCTGATGCAGACACGGTTTTACGAGATGCTCCGGGAGGAGAATAAAAAGGGTACGACCATATTCTTTTCCTCCCATATCCTGACGGAGGTGCAGAAAATCTGCGAGCGGGTAGCCGTGGTGAAGGAAGGAAGAATAATCGCCCAGGAAAATATCGATACTCTCCGGCAAAAACATTTGAACCGGGTAACTCTCGAGTTCGCGGCCGAGGAAGCTGATCAGTCGATTCAAGTGGACGGTGTTGTCTCCCGGGAAGTACGGAAACGCGGGGTGGAGCTCTTATTTTCCGGTGACATTAACGCGTTAGTGAAGGTTTTATCCGGTAAAAAATTGAAAAAACTAAACATTACAGAGCCGTCTCTGGAGGAAGTTTTTATGCACTATTACGAGGAAGAAGGAGGCGCGGCATGAACTGGAACCTGTTATTTTTCGAACTGAGACGGAACCGGTCAAGGTTTGTTGTTTGGTTCTTAGTTCTCACGGGTCTCGTTGTTTTTACCATGGCGGCTTTACCTGCCATGCTGGAGGACCAGGCGCAGGTGGAAGCCATGATGGAAATGTTTCCCGATGGTTTTAAAAAAGCATTCGGAATGGACGCGCAATCCTGGGGGAATGCTCTTGGCGTTTATTCGACATACCATGTGTTTTATGCATTTCTCTCGGGAGCTATATTCGCAATCTCTTTGGGAATGAATATCATCGCCAAGGAAGAAAGCAAGAGAACGGCAGAGTTTCTCCTCACCAGACCCGTTAACCGATTGGAAATTATTGCATCAAAATCCGCGGCTTATTTTGTTTATGTCACGCTTCTTAATATCGGTCTTATGGGAGTAGGATGGATAGCCATAAAGGTAGTCTCGGTAAACCCGATTGATATGGGACCGTATTTTGTTTTTTCACTGTACGGGTACCTGCTGAACCTTCTGTTCGGTTGTTTGGGGCTGATGATTTCTACCCTGGTTAAGCGGGGAAAAACATCCCCCGCCGCGGGAATTGGAATCGTGCTTGGCTTTTACTTTATCGATTCTTTAGCCCGGGCTTCCGAAGTACTCGGTGCAATCGGTTTTATAAGCCCCTTCCACGCCGCGGACACAAAAGTGCTTTCCCCCGATTTCGGAATAGAATTGTGGAGAATTCTATACTTTATTGTCCCCATAGTTCTTTTTACCGCAACAGCTTTTGCTGCTTACCGGCGGAAAGAGATATATGTTTAACCCCGGATTTCCGTCCAATTCCGCAAGCATACGGAGATTTCGCCTTGACAGGGATTTCGGGATGGGGTTGTTTTCTGTTTCCAAGCCTGGCATAATGTGTTGATTATGTCAGGCTTAAGGAAATGTAAAAATGGATAACCTGGATTACGGAATAATTGGAAACTGCAAATCCGCGGCATTGGTTAATAGGTGCGGGAGTATAGACTGGTGCTGCCTTCCCGACTTTAACTCGTCATCAATTTTTGCAGCAATTTTGGATGAGGAAAAAGGCGGCTGTTTCAGGATCGATGTTTCGGATGATTATACCATCACCCAAAAGTACGTTGAACGGACAAACATCCTTTCCACTAAATTTATAAACGGAAACGATGCGTTCGAAGTGCTGGATTTTATGCCCCGCTATAAAACCGATATCGGATATTACTACTGCCCTCCGGAAATAATCCGGCTGGTGAAGCGCATATCCGGTTCTCCTAGGGCGGTTTTCCGCTACATTCCCCGATTAGGGTACGGTCAGTATGATACATACACCCGGGTCCATGGCGACTACATAAAAAGTTCCACCACCAACGGAACATACGAATCGGTGTATCTCTACACCGACCTTCATACCGATGTACTGATGGAATCCCGGGAGCTGGAAATCCGGGAGGACCACTGGTTCCTCTTAAGTTATAACCAGAAGCTGGGGGACCTTAATTGGCACCGCATAAGGCTGGAATACGACCGGACCGAGGTGTACTGGCTTAATTGGCTGGAACGTACGATCCGGTTTACGAAATGCGAAGATGAAATCCTCCGCAGCGCGCTTGTTTTAAAACTCCTTACCTACCATAAGTCCGGGGCCATACTTGCGGCGGCAACTACTTCGCTTCCTGAAACAATCGGAGAAGTGAGAAACTGGGACTACCGATTCTGCTGGATCCGGGATGCTTCCATGGTCATATCGATTTTAACTACCATAGGTCATTACAATTCGGCTAAACGGTTCCTTAATTTTATTGTAAGTATTATTCCTTTTAAGGATGACAAGGTACAGATTATGTACGGGATCCGGGGAGAGAAGGAGCTGACCGAGAAAGAACTTACCTGGCTTTCCGGCTATGAAAATTCGCGTCCCGTAAGGACCGGGAATGCCGCCTACAAACAGAAGCAGAACGATATTTACGGTGTACTGGTGGATGTCATTCATCACTACTTCAAACTATTCCGGCACACCTTTGCCAACAGTGAAGACCTTTGGACCATCGTCCGGACACTATTGAGGACGGTAGCGGAAACGTGGCATAACCCGGATAAAGGAATTTGGGAAATCCGCAGCCAGGAACGCCATTTCACCTTTTCAAAAGTACTCTGCTGGGTAGCCATGGACAGAGGTGTAAAAATTGCAGAGATTCTAAAAAAGGATTACTACGCCGCGGAATGGGGCAAGTTAAGGGACGAGATAAAAAAGGATATCCACAAATCCGGCTGGAATGATGAGGCAGGCGCTTTTACACAGTATTACGGAAGCCGTGCCATGGACGCGTCAAATCTGTTGATGGAAGCCTACGATTTTATCGATGCTCATGATCCCCGCTACGTAGCGACCGTTCTAAAGACCAAGGAAGAACTTTGCCGGGACGGTCTCATGTACCGGTACAAGAACGAAGACGATTTCGGCTTTCCCTCCTCCTCTTTCACCGTCTGCACTTTCTGGATGATCAAAAGCCTCTATAAGATCGGCAGGAAGGAAGAGGCCAGGGAGATGTTCGATAAAATACTCACCTACTCGAATCATCTGGGACTTTTCAGTGAAGACATCGATTTTAAGACAAAACGGCTTTTGGGAAATTTTCCGCAGGGGTACTCTCACTTGGCTTTGATTGATACGGTAATAACCTTATCGGATTTCAGCATTACCCAGGAGCAACAGATGGAGTCACTGCTCAAATATCCGTTTGCCGATTAAATTCACGGGGAGTCCGCTTTTTACAGCATATCTTCGAACCGTTTAAGCACCCGTTCAAGTATCGCGTCTGTTCCGGCTTATTCGGCAGCTACTCCCGGGAAAGACGGTGGATGTCCATTTCGGCAAGCCATGACACGATATTTCGGATTTCAGTTCCGTCCGGAAAGGTTTTTTCCCGGGAGAGTTTTCTTACCAGCTGGATTTTCCTGCATTCATTAAAAAATTTTTTAAAATGATTAAACGCTTTTGACGGTGAATCATCACTTGTTTTTACTTCAATAAGTAACGGTCTGCCCTCCTCAGGAACAACCGCGAAATCAATTTCCTTACCTTCCTTAGTACGCAGATAATGGAGCCCAATGTTCAGTCCCAAACTGTCTTCAATACACTGCGCTTCTTTTTTTAAAGCACAGGCGGTCAGATTTTCAAGCTTACACCCATCACCGCTTTTCACTTGACCGGTATCATAGAAATAGTATTTGGGTTCTTTCAATATTGAACGTGCGATATTTTTGTGATATGGTCTCACCGCGAAGATCACATAGAGGTTTTCCAGAAGTAAAAGCCAATGCTTCACGGTTTTAGCGTCACATTCCAGATCCCGGGCAAGGTTCGCGTAAGAAACGGGCGAACCTACTCTGTTTTTTAGCAGCTCCGCCAGAGTTTCCATTGCAGTTATATTCCTCACCGATTCCAAATCCACGAGATCATGCTTCAGGATAATGTCGCTGTGTGTTTTTTTCCACCTGAGGTAAAAGCTTTCATCATTTTCCAAGAATGGTTCTGGAAAACCTCCGTAACGCATGATCCTTGTAAATGCTGCTTCCGGTTCTATCTCATTACTTACTTCCTTTACATCGAAAGGATGAAGATGATAGAGAAAATATCTCCCGGCAAGCGAATCTCCCGCTTTTCTGAAGGTATCAATACGCGCGCTTCCGGTTACCAGTAATGACGGTGGTATTCCTTCAACATCATAGACACCTTTTAGCCAGGATTTCCAGTTTTTCATTTTATGGAGTTCATCCAGAATAAGTGTGTCCTTATTTCTATCCCAGCTTTTTTCCTTGAAAGCTAATCTGTGCTCCGCGTAATCATAGTTCAAATAATCGTACTCATCTGTAACCATTCTTGCCAGGGTGGTTTTCCCGGACTGTCTTGGACCGGTTACTATTACTATTTTTCTTTTTAGATCTTTCTGAATTTGTTCCTGAAGTGACCGTTTCATACTGACCATTATGGCATGTATTCCCGAATAGTCAAGGCTAAAATGGAAAACATTCCCGAATGGTCATAATACCACACCGCCAGCACTGGAGGAGAGATATCCGTTATCTCTCTGCTCTCGAACAGCTGTATCGCCTTCTTGTTCAGTTCTCCCGGGTGAATGTCGATGATGTATCTTCTTCGGCAAATCGGCGTCTCGTGTGATATATGGGCATACGTCATATGAGCCGGGTTTATCAATTTAGTTTCTCCAGGAGATTTGAGACTGCTTCCTTTTCCATTACTGACCTGGACTCCCTGGCACTGGAAGCTATATGGCAGGTTAGGACCGTTTTCTCCGGCATGTCCGCTAAGGGACCGGAGTAGGGTTCCTCGGCATACACATCCAGCGCTGCCCCGGCGATTCGGTCTTCTTCAAGCGCCTTAATAAGGGCGTCCTCGTCTATCAGGGCGCCCCGGGCGGTGTTGATCAAAACGGCGCTGTCCTTCATCCGGCGGAGCGCTTCTGAATCAATAATGTTCCGGGTTTGAGCAGAGAGGGGAGCATGCAGGCTGATGATATCGCTGGTGGTTATGAGTTCTTCGAACGTGGTGAGCGGGATGGTCCTCCGGCTTTTAATAAACGGATCGTATCCCGTATTGATACATCCGAAAGCCGCGGTCAGTCCGGCAACGGAGCTTCCGATTCTGCCGCAGCCGATTATCCCGACCCGCTTTCCCTGGAGCAGGTTTCCCTTTAGGCGCGTCCAGCCGCCCTGCCGGACGGCGGCATCGGCCGCGGTGATTTTCCGCAGCAGGCAGAGCATGAGTCCCAGCGTCAATTCAGCCACCGATGTGACCGGAGCTTCCGGAGTGTTGCGGACGGTGATCCCGAATGCTTCCGCCGCTTCCAAGTCCACGTTGTCCATTCCGACTCCGCACCGGGAAATTACCTTGAGTTCCCGGGCCGATTCCAGAGCCTTTCGGGTCAGCGGTTCAACCCCGGCAATCAGCCCCTGGGGCTGATGTTTCTTCAGAAGCTCCGTGACTTCCTCTTCCGTAAGCCGGCGGCCGTAGGGATTTTTGATCACTTCGTGTTCCGGGGGGATAGGGGCATTAAATGATGAGGTTGTACAGAGAATTTTCATAGACTCCTCCCTGATAATCGGGTATACACCCGGATAATGTTTTCCGTGGGAATATCCGGCCCGTAAAGCTGGCTTCCGCAGGCGATGTATCCCCCGGCCCGGCTGAATTCCGCAGCGGTCCAGTCCACGTGATCCTGAACCGATTTTTCATTACCCCGGGGAAGAACATGCTGGGTATCAATTCCGCCGTGGAACACAACCCTGCCTCCGAAGCGCGCGG
>CAZUAE010000040.1:0-26461 GCA_964618265.1 uncultured Spirochaetales bacterium
TCAGCCGCACTTCTCCCTCTATTTGGAATTGCAGTAGCTAAATGATCAGGCCAGTACTGATTGTAATCATAAGGACCTCCATTAATATATTACTTTTTGTTTTACTATTTGCCTACTATAAGTTTTACATTTTGTAATTCAAAGAGTTGCAACAGCTTTCAAATTCGGCCAATTGAATAGCACTGCTCTTTCACAGCCTCTACTTCGAATCCCTTCCCGACAGTACGATCATTAACAGCCGCCTGGAGATTATCATGCGCCACAATCCGGCTTCTCCTTGATTATATCAGTCGCATTCCGGATAGGCAGGAGCTCTCCCGCTTTTTCGACGGGATGAAATCGCTGCTGGTTCCAATAACCGGAGAAGATGCCTACCCGGCGGTCATCAAACTGATCCTAAGGGATCTGATGGAGAAGATGCTGACCGGAACGAGCAAGGAGTGGCGGGCGTTGGAAAAGGGTAAGTCCGGCAGTATTTTCCCAGGCGCTTACCACATGAATCGTCGAGGTCTTCCGAGGTATCGGCGCGGTTTTAGAGTGAGGCGATCAACCGAACGTCTCCGCTAAAACCATGAAAACAGCCAAGACTGCTCCAAATTTTTTGTTAAATGCCGATGATGACGAATCATTAAAGTTTGCATCATCCACATCAAATACTGTTAATTTTTCATATTCTAACTTCAATGAATGAGCTGCCACTTTATTCGGTATTGTTCGTAGAAAATCAATGCATCTTCTACTCTAAATGGCAGCAAATTGAAAACATAAGTAGACCTTTATGTCCAACAATGGTATACTTGCCCAACACTTGAGGGTGGAGGAATATAATGGTTATCAATATTTCAGAAGCAAAATCCCAACTATCAAAAATCATCGATATGGCTTACCATGGAGAAAAGGTGGTCATTGCAAAGAACAACACCCCTCTTGTTGATCTTGTGCCCCACAAACCGGAAGGTAAACGGCAGCTTGGTGCACTCAAAGGGAAAACATCGATTCCTGATGACTTTGATGCTGAAAACAGTGAAATCAATGTAATGTTTTACGGTGATGATTAATGAAGGTTCTTCTTGATACACACATTCTGCTCTGGGCTCTTTATGAGCCGGAAAGCTGATACTTATGAGTGTCGACAGTAAATTCGAAAAGTACGATGTTCAATTAATCTAATAAAATCCGGCAAGGTTTTTTTTCACCGAAAACTTTAGAAACCTCAATTCAGGGTAGTCAGAGATGCAGCCATACTATTCACATTTTTGTATATAATCATTCTTACTATACTTAGGCTGCTCTTCTAATCAGCGGGAGATGAATATGAAAAAAATCGGACCGAATATCATGCTTTTCTATAGCGAACAGAAGGAAAATTCAGCTTATCACAACAGCAGCAATTTTCGTTGCTCTGTACTATTATGGGACTGATTATGGAAATAGTAACAGGCCTGGGCAGTGAAGACGGGAAATTCCAGTCGATGTACCAGTATCACGACAGGCGGATATATATCCGGCAACAAAGGCGTACTGGATTCGCGGCAATCCGGCCAGCCAGGGTTCGTTCCAGACCTGTACTACTTAACCCAGAGGGAACGGAGCCGGCATGCGCCGGACCTATCTATCCTAGACCGTCTGTATTACAGACCAGATAACCCAAACAGGAGCGTGCGTTTTTGACTACAAGAGGGACATAAATAAAACCCTTTACAGGAGAAGGGACGGAAGTATTTTGTATACCCACATAGCGTATTACTGTGAAAATGGTACCGCTGCTTCAAAATATTAAAAACAAAATTGAAATTCAACATAACATGACGCATGCACCAGACGCTTTCTCGTCGCTACGCTCCCGCGAGGGCGCGGGTGATGCGCATTGTTATATATATTGAAAAAAAGTTCAAGGCGGTATATATTGTAGTATATATCACAATATAGGAGGTTATGATATGGATACCGCAAAAATCTTTAAAAATGGCCGAAGCCAGGCTATACGACTACCAAAAGAATATAGATTCTCAGGTGATGATGTATTTATCAAGAAAATTGACGATGTGGTAATGCTTATACCAAAAGATAAAGTCTGGAAGATCTTTCATGAATCTTTAGATAAATTCTCAGATGATATGGTATTCTCGAGAGATCAAGAAGTTCCACAAGAACGAGAGTCATTATAGATGAAGTATCTTCTAGATACAAACATCTGCATATACATCCTAAATAATAAATATCGAACAATTATGGATCGTATTGAAAATACTGGAATTGAAGAAATTGCATTATCTACTATGACAATTGCTGAATTGGCTCTCGGAGTGGAAAAAAGTCAAAAAAAGGAAAAAAATAAAATTGCGTTAATGGAATTCCTTCTCCCATTTAGCATACTGGATTTCAGTCAGAATGATGCTTGTACCTACGCAAAGATAAGAGCTGATTTAGAGAAAAGGGGAAATATAATAGGGAATATGGATCTTTTAATTGGTTCTCAAGCTTTGAGTCGCGGATTGTGTTTAGTTACAAACAATGAAAAAGAATTTAAAAGGATTAAAAAAATAGAAATAGAGAATTGGATACTGTAGATATATAAAAGCTCAATTTTAGAAAGGGAAAATGCCTTATATTGAGGTGATCAAATATATAACCTGAAGGATTGAGGCATGAAAGCACACAGCACTAAAAGTGTTATGCCAGCTATGATCAGATAAATCGAACGCCCTTACGGGGAGATTACCTTTAAAACAGGTGTCTTCCGAGGCAAACCGCTTCATCCGTCGGGACATAGGTCGATGACATGGTGGGTATACTTGATGACATCCAAATGATGTTCGATTACAAGAATCGAATGACCTCTCTCAACAAGCCGGTTAAGAGTATCAAGCAGTTTAGTTATATCTGAGGGAGGAAGCGGTGGTCTATACTGCGTAACCTTTATCCGTAGTAATCGGAAAGCATCTCCTCGAGCATGCTGTAGTTCTTGTGTGCTGTATTGATATCTGAGAATAGAGGATGGATGATCAGTTTTAAATCCGGATCAACCAGCTTCTTCACCATTTTTTTCATTTCTTCGGTTTCACCGGTCATCCTTGCATGGAGATAAATGCCTGTGCCTTTTAATGCATCCCGTACCAGTTCGGGATTGCAAGGATTCGGATCCACATCAAAAGTAACCGCACAATCGATACAGGTACAGGATCTTACGCTTTGGGATAATAGCGGCATGGTATGTGTCCAATCTCCGCAGGAATGGATGGCTATTCCTCCCATAGCCTCCCCAATTGCCTCGTTCAGAGGAAGATTAAAGGCTTCGTTTACTGCAGGCGATGCTACAGCAAGATTGTCATCGGAGATGGAGAATCCGGAAAACCGGTTATTGGAAAGCATTATGTGGCCAGGTTTCACCAAGGCATCTCCAATCAAATCCTCCTGAGCTTTACTGAACTCGATTATAAGATCATTTATCCCCTTCATAAAATTCCATGTCGTCTCTTTTTCGATCATACAGCCTATAAAACACTGGGAAGCATCAAGAACAAGCGTAGCTGTATCGCTTCCGGACTGTGTATCCGTCCAAACAATGGGCAGGGCATCTCCTGTTTTATTCTTGAAATACCTTATAGTATCCATAACAAGACAGGCAATCTCACTATTCTCCCAATTAGGCTTTTCTATCTTTTTAATTTCATCGAGTGTGTGATACTTATAATGGACTGCGGGAGCCTCTCCTTCTCTAAAGACATATTCACATCCGTACATATTAGCATACACACCGGTTCCGAACCAGGGCTCTAAAACCGGAAAATGATCACTCGGGATCTTTAGGGATTGATTTATGCATTCAAGATTTGATTGAAAACACTGCTCCGGGGTTCGATTGTCCTTGAGTATATCCCCTATTGGTGTCTGGAAAATCATGTATGGCCTTTGGCCATTTTGGAATTTATCAGCGAGCAGGTTTCGTTCTCCGCGTATTTTCTCATACCTATCTACAATTCTTTTAATTTCTGTCATGCTATATCTTTATTGCTTACCCTTTAGGCATATCCAGTTCGATTATAAAGTGTTTCCAAAAATAAGCCAACTGCGATAATAAAAGATCGAATGTAAAGTATACTTGTCCCTTTTTCCCTTATTCTTTTTTTCATCTTCTGGACCATTACAAACAGAAAAAACCATTACCCGCATGGTTTGATGAGAAACGCTGGACAACATACCCATAGAAAGGTTTGGAAGATCGGATGGAGGAATTTCTCGAAATCAATACAGAACTGGCGGAAAAATACGGAATAGAAAGCTGGACCAACCCAGAGACTTTCGACCGGACGTCTTTACGCGCAAGCAGCAGGCATTACAGGCTAAAACAGCGCGACTTCCGTACCCGGGAGGCGAATCGGTAATGTTCTTTAGAAAGAATATTCACTCAATCTTTTTTCAATACAATATGCAACTTCCATGGACTGAAGCGAAGACTTAATATTATTTTCTGGTTTTTTGCCTTCTCTCAGGGTATCAAAGAATAATTTGTTCTCCCGGTAAAACCCTTGGGTTTCGAATTTATCATTTATACCGGGCAGGTCAGCACCGTCTAAATCAAGAATTACTTCTTTGTCTTTCATATGTATCAGCCTGCCTTTGCCGTCTATGGCGGGATCGAGGGGAAGGGCCAGAGAAAAAGTATTATTGTATAGATTAACCGCAGCTCGTTCGTAAACAACTCCGGCGACGGGGCAGAAATTCAGCTGGGCCGTTGTGCCGGATTCAAATATACAGTCCATAAAGATGTTTGCCGCTCTTTTACCAATCTCGGGAAACTCCTGATATGTGAACTTTACATACTTGTATTCCGACCCGGCCAGATATCTTACATTGTCTATGCCGTGAATAGCCGTAGCGTAAAAATCTTCATCTTTTCTACCGCACCGGTAGAAGTCATACCGTATATTGTGTATCTGCTGATCTCCCAATTCACCGGTCAGGATTTTTTGTAATTCCTGAACCAGCGGGGTGAACCGTCTGTTAAATCCAACCTGATTAGGCACACCGTTACTCTCCGCGGCCTGAATCAGCTTTAAAGTCTCATCGGGAGTTGATCCGGGCGGCTTTTCCATATGTACGGGATAGCCCAGGGACATCACCTTTTCCGCTATTCCTGCTGTTATTCTGTAGGGCAGCACAATACATACAGCATCGGGATTTTCACACGAAAGCATGCCGGTATAATCCGTAAAGCACTTCTTAAAACCGAATCTGTTTTTATAAACCTCCGCGCGTTCCCTATCTATGTCACAGCATGCGGTAAGCTCAACACCGCTGTTTTCTTCCCGGTACTTTTTATACGCGGGTCCATGGAACAACGAAGAATGATTCCCGCAGCCGATGGTACATATCTTAAACATCTGTTATCTACCTCTTTGATTCAGAAAAAGGATTCAAAGGACAATGGTATATAAAACATATCTCCTTCGCTGATATAACATTCATACCCTTTAGAAAAATCTTTTTTGTCCTTCCATCTTTTTATCAATGTTGCGTCACCAACATCCAAAGTTATACGTTCTCCCTCTTTTACCGCTGCTGCTATTTCGTACGCCTCGGTTCTTCCATTATTGGTTTTTATATAAACAAACCTCCCGGGAAGATCCTCCGGCACGATCCCGGGGGTATCCGATGTAATAACAATACTGTTTTTCTCCGAAAGTTCCCGGGTAAATGCCGCTATTTTCCCGCTTATGCGGCCCGCGGTGTTCCGTTTGTCTCCGATAATTTTACCGTCGCATAAATACGCGTAACAGGGCTTTCCGTTAAACTCCTGATACACTCCGAAAGTCCCCCTGAAATGAAACGTATCGTCTATTATATAATGACCTTCCGGATCTAATGAACTGATAACGTAGTCTACCCTGCCGTTCTCCAACCCGATTCTCACGGCTTCGACATCAAACCTGCTGGTACCTCGAAGATCGGCATCCCCGTTATCGCTGTTCAGTTTATGTAAAGAAACCCTCTCTATTGATTTGATGTTGCTTTTATCTTTATAAGGCTGGATAACCGAAACGAAATTACTCTTTATGCCCTCCCCTTTTCTATGGGCAATGACATATTTAAGTCTCCTAGGATTACCCGGTTTGTTCTGCGGGGGATCTCCTGAAGCCGCGGCAACATCATCAAAATTTCCAAGTAATGTGAGTTCAAGGTGACAATCCGCCCTGTTATCCAGGGCATTCCAGGTATCAGCAATTTCCCAGTCAAAACTGAAGCTTTCCGGAGGATTTTTATCCTTCGCTACGTCGTAAAGATAGTGAAAACCGCTTCCCTCGTATAAAAAAGCCTTCAGGTCCCGGGAATTAACAGGGTTACCGAACTCAATGTCCTTTCCCGCATAGGTACCGGCAGGCTGTTTGATCATATCCAGCCCACGGGGTGTTATGTTCCCTTCTGCTCCATGAAAGCTGAAGTGATGCTCATTCCCGCCGGCAACCCTGAAAAAATCCACCCCGTATGAGTTTTCATCGTCTATATTTACAAATGCTGTTGTCCTCCTGTATATTCCAACTTGAGGATATACATCCGGAGCTTCAGCTTCGATCAATTTTACCTTTTCAGTCCTGTCAAAAAGGAGTGGACTGCCTCCTTCAGAAGGTGACTGTTTAGCCTTATCAACAACCACAGTATTATGACTTACCGTATTGTTTGTCCACTCAAACCTCTTTTTATAATAATAGATCTTGATCTCAGGATTTCCCAAATCCGGCGACATATCAATTCCAAAGGAATACAGTCCAAGGTTAAGGACATCATGATGCGCATGGGCTGTATTGTTTCTGCCGAAATAGAGCCATAAATCTCTCTCTTTTCTGTGAAGACCGTCTTTGAGCACCGCAAGACCGAAATCAGGCAGAATTCTGCTCTGCAGGTTAAGCGTTCCGTGTTCTTTAACTACATCTTCAATATCCCGTTTCACTTTTTCCGGGTTTTCAGAAAAAATATCCCCATGTATTCCGTTAACGGTATTACCATTAAGAAAGTAGACGGTTTGCGCCAGAACAGGAGTCCTGTATAATTCAAATCCGAAGAGATAGTCCTCTATGGCCGTAACATTCGATTCTCCCACACTGGGATTACCCGTCTTTTCATTATCTCCGATGGAAGGCATATATTTCCCGCTGATAATGAACTTATAAAACGCATGAAACATTTTTTTTACCTTGGGATGTGTGTGCAGATGCCATTTAGGTTCCGCATTCCGGAGTGTCTTACACAAACCGATAATCTCCTTGAGCCAGATCCGGTTGTAGCTTGGAGAAACCTCATTGCCGAGACCGTCTCTGCCGACATCATCGATAAGCAGGACTTTGATGTTTCCGCCCGTGACCGCGGTGTTTTTGTTGCCGCCGGCAACGACCCTTTCACCTTGCCTAAAATTCCACTCAAGCCATTTATCAGAATATTCCGGATCATCCATTACAACTGCCGCGAGTGCCAGAGCACCTTGATACATACCGGTATTGCCCCGTATCTCTCCGTTTACCAACGCCGGAAACACCTGTAGGATAATATTGTCTTCGATGTTTTTCTTAATCCCCGAAGCATACGACTTCATATCACCTAAGCTGTATTTTTCTGCTTTTTTCTTTAAAAATTGAACAACATTACATTTATCAACGGCCGGAAAAAAGGCATCGTAAGAATCCATAAATATACGTATCAGTATAGGCTCAGATATACACCCTGTTATTTTTCCCAGGTCGACGCCTCCGCAGCGGTGGTAATAGCCTTTGCTATGCGGATAGACCGAAATATCCATGCCGGGATAAAAATCCGCGATTCTATCCAAAAGAATCAGTCCGGCCCGGGCATATTTTAAAGAACCTTCATACAGAAAAGCATCCCGAAAAGCTTCTAATGCATGGGAAATAAAACCAGCGGAGGCTTTAGCCAATCTTTCATTTTTATGATATTCCCATATACCCCAGTTGTTATAATAGGCGATAAAGACCCATCTGTATCCGTTTTCATCGATCCAGCCGTAGCCGTCATCAACACCCCAGTCTACAGGCTGATTCGCATAAAGAACATTTTTTAAAAAACCTCTGTCCGCCAGTTCGGGTCTGAACACACCGTGTCTGTCTTTCCCGCTTTCATAATAAGCTTCAAAATCATTAGAAGGGAAAACACTGCTGCAGTCAGGACAGGTAACTTTCCATGGTTTCCGCTGAGGATCAGCCGTCCATCCGTAGATCCCGTGCTTTTTTTCCATTTCAGACCCGCAGTTCGGGCATCCTTCCGTGTTGCTTGCCACCGTGCATCGGGGGATGGTTTGCGGGGTAACCAGGTTCCACAAAAAATCCTCTCCATTAGCAAGGTATTTTTCAGCTTTTTCTACCGCTTCCTCCTTCAGTTTTTCAGCCCATGCGTGTTTGGTAACATTTATTCTCGCGGATGCAATTTTCTCTTCCGTGTAAATAGTGCTTTGTTGTTTAATCGACTGCATGCTGTTTCAATATACCGCCTACGATTCTGCCATTATTTTTTTTACTTCCGACTCGGTTAGTATTCCATCGTATATGCGGAAATCAGAAATAGTACCCCCGGCACTGTAATTCATCCAGGTATGTTCGGCGCCAATGGTCATATACTCCGGAAATTTTTTGTCGGGAACCCCTTCGGGTAATTCCTGTTCCTTATCAACTACGCCGTTTATACAGATGTAAGCTTTTTGGGAATTCCACGCGAATGCAAGATGCAGCCAGCTGCCCCTTTTGAAACTCTGTTTTGTGCTAAAAACAGATTGCCTTGTTCTTATTCCTTTTCTTCTTTTTACCGTACCAATCTCATACAGATGTCTATTGGTGGAGATGCAGAAACGCCATCTGTTAACCGCCCCTTCTCCTCTTTCTTTAGTCGCCGCGGGATAGGGATATACAATCGAAAACCTTTGAGACGGATCTTTAGGAACCGCACTTCCCTCTTCTATACAGATGTCCCAGAGGATTACTCCCCTTTTCTCAACACTTTCTCTGCTGACGATATTGTCAAAACAATCTGCGTCAAATTCCGGCTTGAACCACATCATTACCGTTCCGGTATTCCGGTTAAAATTATTTTCAATGGGATAGCAAAGATATATATCCCTTATTAATCTTACTCCTGAACGTACGCCGTCGTGTCTGGTCAGCACCGGGATTTCAACGGTATCTTCAGGTATTACACAATTACCGTCACCTGCAGAGTATGCAGCATTGAGCTGGTCGGTAAAGGGAATATGTAAAAGCAGATTATTAGTATTCATCTCTTCATCCTCGTAGTCTATTGGAACTAGTTTGAACTTCAGACGGTATCATGTCAATCTAACAGAGTTCATATAATTAGCTTGTCAGATTGAGTTAAAAAAAGATAGAATATCTTTTCATTCAGATTCTCCCGTAAAGGGAGAAACCCAGATAGAGAATAGGGAAGGAAGCAATATGGAATCAGGAAACGTACTGTTCGCTTTGGGATTGACTGTCTTCGCCGGTCTATCCACCGGTGTGGGCAGTTTAATGTCTTTCTTTTCGAAGAAATTCAACCCTAAATTTTTGGCCGGTTCTCTTGGTTTTTCCGCCGGGGTAATGATCTATGTGTCATTAGTAGAGATCTTTTTTAAAGCCAAGGATTCCCTTACTGCCTATTATGAAGGAAAGACAGGATACTGGCTAACCGTGCTGGCATTCTTTATCGGTATCGGGATAATCGCCTTAATAGATAAGCTTATACCCAGCGCGGAAAACCCCCATGAGATAAGTAACATCAATCGAACACAGCAAGGTGCAAAAAAAAATAACAAAAACCTTTTAAGGATGGGTATGTTCTCCGCTTTGGCGATTGGTATCCATAACTTTCCTGAAGGGCTTGCCACCTTTATGAGCGCATTGACCGATCCGGCCCTGGGAATCAGTATTGCAGCTGCAATTGCCATCCATAATATACCTGAAGGAATAGCCGTTTCCGCGCCTATCTACTATGCTACCAAGAGCAGAAAACGGGCATTCTGGCTGTCTTTTATGTCCGGATTATCTGAACCTGTCGGTGCAGTCATAGGATATTTTGTCTTGAGAAATATATTTACCGATGCGACTTTCGGACTTATCTTTGCGGGAGTAGCGGGCATCATGGTGTACATCTCCCTGGACGAGCTCCTTCCAACGGCGGAGGAGTATGGAGAACACCATACCGCAATCGGCGGACTCGTGGCGGGAATGGCAGTTATGGCGGTAAGCCTGTTGCTGTTTGCCTGAAAGATCTGCTCATCCGGTATCTAGGGAACAACAGTACATGGAGATTATAATGAACAGACCGAATATATTACTAATTACATCAGATCAGCACAGAGCGGATTCTTTAAGCTGCTACGGTCATCCTGTAGTTCATACTCCCCACTTAGACCAGCTCGCATACGAAGGACTCCATTTTGATGCAGCTTATTCAGACTGCCCCGTCTGTATACCGGCACGCACCACCATGATCACCGGAAGAAGGGCGTATACGAACGGCATAACCTCATACGCGGAACATGAGCGGGTCAAGAGAAACCGGGAGGATTTTCTCGGAAGCCTCGTGACCCGGGCAGGATACCAGACCCAGCTTATCGGGAAAACCCACTGGCACACCGAACCATACTTCCGGGGCGGGTTCGAAAGTGTTATCTGGCAGGCTCTTATGCGGAAGGAACACCACCAAAAGCTTAAAAAACCGGTAGGTCAATTCGGGATAGGATTCAACGAGCTTACCCCGGGATTGTCGGACATACCTCCGGAACTCCAGCTTTCCGGATGGGCTACCGAACGTGCTGTTGAGTTCCTTCAACTTAGAGACAGAGATATACCCTTCTTCCTCTGGGTTTCCTACCAGGACCCGCACCCACCGCTGATTATTCACGAGCCGTATTACAGCATGTACGATAACTGCCCAATCCCCGATCCGGTAGAATCTGAATGGTCTAAAGACAGGACACTGTGTCCCCGAACCCATCTTATTAAACAGGGAATGATGAAACCGGACAAAATGCCGCCTGCCCAGCTTAGAAAAGCGCGGTCCGTGTATTACGGTATGATTTCCCATATGGACCACCAGATAGGACGGCTTCTGGGAACACTCCAGTATCTCGGAGATATGGACAACACCCTCATAATCTATACCTCCGACCACGGCGAGTTTCTTGGTGATCACGGCGCCGGAAAGAAAAACAGCTTCATGAACGCCTCCTCTCGGCTACCCTTTATCATCAGCCCCCCGCAAACCTGGAGAAACGAACCGGGGATCAGGGAGCAGTTAGGAACATCTACGAATGCCCTTGTTGAACTTGCTGATCTCCTTCCGACGATCTGCAGAGCGGCAGAAGCTCCAATCCCGGCGGATATAGACGGTAAAAGTATAATTCCCATACTCACCGGAGAGGTTAAAAAGATAAAGAACTCCATCCATGGTCATACCGACGACACCCACATGTTCCGGGACTCCCTGTATAAATACATCTACTTTACCGATGACGGGACCGAAATGCTCTTCGACGTGAACGATGTGGAAGACAAGTATGCGGTCGCGGTAAGGAATCCTGAAACAGTTACCGGGGATACAAAACTTCTGGATACATACCGGGATCTCTTTGTAAAACAACTGGAGGAGGACCGGC
This sequence comes from uncultured Spirochaetales bacterium, assembly GCA_964618265.1. Taxonomy (GTDB): domain Bacteria; phylum Spirochaetota; class Spirochaetia; order CAYLLE01; family CAYLLE01; genus CAYLLE01. Next base: position 11,657 of record CAZUAE010000040.1, read on the forward strand.
ATCCCGATTTGCTTTCCGACGGATCGCTTCGGAATCAGAAACTTCCGAAACCGAGTAAAAGAGAAGCGCTGATGATGAGCAGCCAGGGAGTACGCGCCCTGGGTTGGACAGAATTCAATCTGAGGAATATTCAACCCCTGCATTAAGGTACGGATAAAGGATGTTTGATATGAATATTGTTTTTGCATTTGCAGATGATTGGGGACGATACGCCGGATCATATGCCCGACACGAAGGGCCCAATTCTTTAAACCATCTTATTTCGACCCCTAACTTCGACAGAATCGTCCGGGAAGGTGTTCTTTTTACAAACGCATTCGTTCCGGCGCCTACGTGTACCCCCTGCCGGAGTTCCATTCTGTCGGGTCAATATTTCTGGCAGACCGGTTTGGGGGCTATTCTCCAGGGGGCTGTCTGGGATGAAAACATTCCTACCTATCCGCTGGAACTCGAAAAGGCTGGCTGCCATATCGGGTACACCTACAAAGTCTGGTCTCCGGGAAAATCACATAACGCCCCGTACGGCGGAGAGCGGACCGCCTACATGGGAGCAGGAAATAACTTTAACCGTTTTTCACACCATGCAACGGAACGGGCAAAGGAGATCGGCATTGCCGCGGCTAAACAGGAATTATTGGACGAAGCGCGGAAGAACTTCGACTCATTTCTTGACTCCCGGCCGGAGGGAAAACCGTTCTGTTACTGGTGGGGACCTACAAACACGCACCGAACCTGGGAACCGGGTTCCGGAAAAAACCTCTGGGGATTGAATCCCGATGATTTTAAAGGCAGGATACCCCCGTTCCTTCCGGACGCCGCAGAAGTCCGGGAAGATTTCTGTGATTACTTAGGGGAATGTCAAGCCGTTGATGCCGGTCTCGGGGTAATACTCGACCGTCTCGAAGAGGAAGGCGAACTGGATAATACCCTCCTGGTCGTAAGCGGGGATCATGGAATCCCCGGTATACCCCGGGGAAAATGTAATCTATACGATATCGGTACCGAAATCGCGCTGGCTATGCGGTGGCCAGGTCATATTAAACCTGGGAGAATCGCGGATGATTTTGTGAATCTGATGGATTTAGCCCCCACTTTCATGGAAGCCGCCGGCGTTCCCATTCCAGATTCCATGACGGCAAGCAGCTTGCTGCCGATCCTGAAAAGTGAAAAGAGCGGACTAATCGAACCCCGGCGCAGTTACGTCGTGACCGGACGGGAACGTCATGTAGCCAGCGCCCGGGATGGGAATCTCCCCTACCCGCAGCGATCCATTCGTACAAAAGACTTCCTCTACATAATAAACTTTGCGCCTCACCGCTGGCCCATGGGAGATCCGAAAGAACTCGAAGATCCCGAGCGCCTGCCGCCCCCGTATGAGGAACTCCAGTGGAAAACCTGGACAGCATACCGTGATATGGACGCAAGCCCGACCAAAGCATGGATGATCCACAACCGGAAAAGAGAAGATGTGCGGCCGCTTTTTGCCCTGGGTTTCGGGAAACGGCCGTATGAAGAACTCTACGATTTACAGAAGGACAGACACTGCATGCACAACGCAGCTGATGATTCCGGATATGGCAATATAAAAAAAGAACTTAAGGTGAAACTCCTCACGATACTGCGGGACCAAAAAGACCCCCGTATTGTGGAATCTCCCTGCAGGTTCGAGCTTCCTCCGTACGCGGGGGACCTCCAGGATTTTCAGAAATAGACCCCGGGGACCTTTATGGGTAGTTGCATTTTTCTCCCATACAGACAGCGATTCTGATGTGTTCATTTACAACAGCAGGAAAGGAGCAAAGGGCAGTCGCCATATATTCAAAAAAGAGGGCATTTCGTTCCGTACAGTTACGGAACCGTCCGGAAAATTCCCGGACCCGGCCCGGACTAGGAGAAAATTCTCGAGTTCTTTTCGGCTCATGGCAAGGGGCGGATCGATAACTCCGTGTCATCATTTACCTCTTTATTTTACTTGTCATGAGTTTACACAGGATACAGTAATATGTCATCTTATAAACAGGCAGACAAATAGGAGAACACACATGACTGGATATGAAAGGGTCGCCCGTACCTTTTCCGGTGAAAAAATGGATCAGATACCCGCCGGTGAAGATTTCTGGGACGATACGATAAGGAAGTGGACGGAGGAAGACCAGTTAAAAGAAGGAGAAACTCCTGTAGAACATTTTGATCTGGACATGGATCGGATCGGGATTATAAGCTTTTATGTTGACCACAAGGCGCGGCCGGTACTGCTGGAAGAAACCGAAGATACCGTACTACGAGAAGATGGAAACGGCGCGGTGCTCCGGACACATAAACATCACGCCAGCACTCCCGAACACATAGATTTTAAGGTGAAAGACCGGAAAACCTGGGATGAGTTCGCGAAGCCGGCTCTGTCTTCCCTGGATGAAACACGAATTCCCTTTGTGAAATACCGTCAAAAACGGAAAATCTCCCTTGCCCGGGGTTTACACTTTTCTAATGACGCGTTCGGTCCTTTCGAGCTCATGCAGCGGCTCACGGGACACGAAAACCTGCTCTTCGGTATGGCTCTTGATCCGGACTGGGCTAAGGACATGGTGATGACCTACACCGAATTTAATATCAGACACTGGGAAGTCCTGTTTAAGCAGGAAGGACTTCCCCAGAGCACCTGGATCGCTGACGATCTGGGTTTTAAAGAAAAGCCGTTCATGTCCCCCGCGATGTTTGAAGATATCATGCTCCCCGGATATATCCGCCTTTTTGACTATCTCCATGGGAAAGGCTTGAAAATCATTCTCCATTCCTGCGGCTACATTGAACCGTTTTTGCCTATGCTGATAGATGCGGGTTTGGACTGTCTCGAAGGGATCGAATACAAAGCAGGAATGGATATGCCGTCCCTCTTTAAAAAATTCGGTAATAACCTTGTCTATTTCGGGAATATGGATATCAGGTCTTTAGAGAGCAACGATACTTCGCTTATCGAAAAAGAGATCCGGGAGAAGGTTCTCCCGGTTATCCGGAACGGGGGACGGTATATGTTCCACTCCGATCATTCCATATCGCCGAAAGTAGAATACGATACATTCCGAAGTTATTTGGATTTTACCCGGTCGCTGTCATAAAATTCATTCACCGTATCGATCCATGCTCTATAATTATCCACGAGTTTGGAACTGATTTTACTTATCGGACCCGCGGAAGCAGACAAAATAAGCCGGTCCGTACCTGTCTCAAGTATATTCCTTACCCTTTTTTTAATATGCCCGGGTTCCGAGCACTCAAGTTCATCCCATTCCAAATTTCCCAAGAGGGTGATTTTTCCGTCGGCCAACTCCCTTGCCTCAGAATAGGTTACATCACCCGCGGGCGGCGGTTCCACAGGATCGGTTGAATCGTATCCGATTTCTATCATCCCGGGCAGGGCATGTTTTATCCGTCCGTGACAGTGGCATTGAACCGGTATCCCGTACTCCTTGAGCCGTTTTACGATCGGTTTGTCATAGGGAACGACATACTCGACAAAAGATTCCGGGGACATCATGGGCGGAGTGCACTGCTCGGAACCTCCGAGAATGACAATGGTATCAAGATTCCTGTTTTTAAAATGCGCGTCGATAAGGAGAAGATTTCTCCGGGTAATTTCTTTAAGAAGCTGGTGCATCATATCTTTCTCGGTAATAGAGAGCTCGAGGAATGTTTCAAACGGCAGACTCCCGGAGATGGTTACGATAGGTGAAGAAATAAACAGATTCAAAACACCGTTATCCCGCGTATCCCGGTGCACTTTCCCGTAACTTTCGGTAATGCATTTCTCTACGCTTTCAGTATCAATTTCAAACGGCATCTCAATTATTGAGACCAGGTCATCCATAGTCTCCGCCGGTTCTTTCAGCCGCCATGAAGTCTTGTTTCCCCGTCTAACCTCACCGAGAAAGGTAAGATCATTTTTCCGGGTCTTTATGGTTCCCTCGATCCGCATGACATCCTTGGAAATCATACGCTCCTTCACATGGATATACCGTTCCGGAATCATGAGAAACCGGTTAAATCCGGAAGCCTGCCACCGTTCAACAAACGTGATATGAGGATACATATACTCGTACAGCTCCAGGTATTCCCGGTCAGCCTTCCAGCCTGTCATAAAATCATTTTTATCAGGCGTGCTGCCGAGTCTTTCGAACCCTTCTCTTAGCCAGACCGGAACTCTGTCCACTTTTTCGTCTGTCATGGCATTTAAAAACCGTTCTTTGTTAGTCATGATAGTCAGTGTATCCGGAACCTGGTATAATCCGCAACTCCTCTATCGGATCGGTACATAGAAGAGGTTAAAGATGTTTGATTATTCCGGGAGAGAGGAATAGTTGAGGACTTGACCGCTCCGTCCGGCACAAAGTTTTAAAAACTGCCCGAAGGTATAAATATTTTCTATGTTTTTTATGCTCCGGATATCAATACATTATCCAGATAAGAGATAGCAAACCCGGATTTATACTCAATCTGGTTAAACGGGACTGCAGAAAATATAATAGAAACACTCGAATGCTACAGAACCGATTACGGCAGCCTTAGAACGCGGGGAACTTATCCGGAACCAGGTAACCTTGGAAATGAAACCTTTGTGGACCGGCATGTCCGCGGACACGGCGCTTTGGGGGACTTTTTCGTAAGTAAGAAACGGGATATAAAAATGACCGATACCTCATTGTTTCTGTATATTCTGTCTCCAATAACAGGAGCTGCCGGAGACTGGGATGACCCGACCGCACCCTCCTGGAGCGGATCATTCAGATAGACTTCATAGCAGATTCCCGAAGGGTTCTTTCCCTTTTCTTTAATGAAGGCGGTCAGGTTCTTATAGGTTTTTTCGATTGTGCTGTAAGGTCCTCTGTGCCGCGCAACCGCGCATACCCCGCCCGGAAAAAGACCCGCCTTCACTTCGCCGTTCCCGTCGACTCTTTTCATCACCGGGAATCCGATTTCCAAGTCCAGCGCCTGCATGTCATCATTTTTGTAGATGACAAAGGGAGCACCCGTCGGAAAAGTATTTTTTTCCTTCATGAACTGCATTATCTGTCCGTAGGATTCGCCGAGGACCGTCGGCAGTTCTTCAACAGAACATACCGCGTTCACGGCAAGCGTGTTTTTCGGTTTTCTCTTTTTGATTTTCATAAAAATCCTCCGTTTATTGTTTTTCGAAGTTTACCAATGGTACCGCGACACCTGTATGTCGTAATTAGAATTTTTTTTTAATTTTAATGAAAAATACCATACATGATTCAGGTTTGAGTTGGAATTCCCTGGAAGGGTCAACAGTTCGTCTGTATAATAAACCTGTAATATTATATCAGCAGAGGGAAGCATAATGAAAAAAGCAGAATCGAACTTGAAACCATTCCGCCTTTGGGTATTCGGTTGTTCCCACGTTGGAACCGACCTTAAACGGGGCCGGGAGAGCCTAGCCGAAGCAATCCGGCAGTCGGAGTTCGGCGGTGACGAAGGCGGGCCGGCATTCGAGTGGGACGCGGCTATAAACTTGGGTGATTTTTCCGGAAATCAAGGTTTTCCCGAGGATGATGAAGGACGGGAGGTTGTCCGCCAATATAAAGCTTTGCGGAAACATAAAAGAGAGGACGTGTATGATCTATTGGGAAACCACGACGCGTCGGGGCCGGGAGAAAAAACGCAGTGGTGGTTCCGGAAGTGGCTGGACCCGGAAGGACTGTATACGCCTTACAGCGGGGTAAACACGGCCCGCCGTACCTTTCCAATTCACGGTAATTGGGCACGGTACTGGTTTCAGGCGGGAAACATCCGGTTCCTGCTTATGGGTGACCGGAATGACGGCGGTCCACCCGTGGGAAGGGGAGAACGGGGAGGATATCCGGCCGGAGCAGTTTCCGACGAGACCTTCCGTTGGTGGAAAGACCAGCTTCAGGAAAACAAGGACAGTATAAATATCGCGGCGCATCATCATATGCTCAGGGAGACAACCGTCGCGTCCGGACCGTGGGAAGGTTTCCGGAAGGAGAACGAATCGTGGATCGGCCATTATCATGGATATTTTCCTGACGGCGGACCGGAAGGAGCCTCATACCTCTATTTTGTGGGGGGACGGCCGAACACCGGAGATTTTGAGAAATATCTTGCGGAGAATCCCGGACTGCTTGATATCTGGCTGGGAGGACATACCCACACCAATCCCGATGATACCACCGGAGGGCGCAGCCATATTGAAAAAAAATGGGATGCTTGGTTTGTCAATGCCGCGGCTTTATCCAAATACCATGCCTGGAAAACAACCCTTCCCATAAGCCGCCGGCTTACATTTACCCCCGGATCGGATAAGGTAACCGTTGAGTGTTATCTGCATACGTCGGATTATGCTCCCCAGGGGTGGTATAAACCGGCTGAACGGGTTATCGATCTAAGCCGGCCATTCAGCTGGTAGGGACAGGGATCGAATAAATGGCGGAAATTTTGTCCCCTTCCTCTTTTAAAACTTTTCTTAAGCTGGCAGGTTCCAGCACTTCCAGAAAGCTGCCGAAACTTAAGAGGAAACCATAGAGCCAGCCGTCTTCGGGCATTTCGGTCTTTACAATCAGGGTCCCGTCATCAAACCGTTCATGAACATCGTCAGCGAAAACATCCGCAGCCACTGAAGCAGTCCTGGAATCAAACTTAAGGAGCAGTGAAACGGTCTTAATGCCGGCTTTAGTGTTAATACCCCGCAGACAAGAATCCAGATCGGCCATCCGGGGGATAAAAGCTTTCGCGAGAATTTCAGGATCCCGTATCCGGCTGATCTTGAAGAGACGAAAATCCATCCGCAGTTTACAGAAGGCGAATAGATACCAGCTCCGCCATTTAAAAACCAGGGTCATAGGTTCTACCGTCCGTTCTGTTTTCTTGGGGGTTATTCTAACATAGGAATGCATATAATAGAAGATTATTGAAATGTAATGGACTGTATACCCTAGGTACTATAGCGCTTAGGACTTATACCGTACTTTCTCTTAAACACCCTGCTGAAATGTTCCACGTTTTCATATCCCACGGACTGGGCAACATTTGCAATTTTCATATCAGTATTTTGCAGGAGAGAAACGGCACGGTTTAGACGAAGCTCCCGGAGATACTGAATAGGCGAGTATCCTGTTTCTGCTGAAAATATTCTAGTCAGATGATTGGCGGTAACTCCGGCCTCCCTTGCGATATCATCGACGGAAATTTGCCTGCAGAAATTGTTATGAAGAAAGCTAACCGCCTTCTTAACCAAAAGGCTTTTTCCGCTGACACCTTGATCTAGCTGAAGAAAAAGATCCCGCAGGAATTTATCGTAATCGGCGGCTGTTCCAAACTGCTCACTTTTCGACCGAAAGTCCCTGATTTCCTTACCAATTTTTTCAAACCCTAGAAATCGGGATTGATTAATATATCCCTCGATAAGATCCAGATAGGAGGAGAAGAGATTTCGTCTTACCGCTGGAAGGACATCTGAATAAGCTATACCGGATACCGCGAATTCGCCAAAGCGGTCCTGTGAAACTTTCTGTTCCTTTAACAGTTCCTTTAATTTATTAAGGCGCTCCTGAATGTTAACGGATCTTCCCGGATAAGCGGCCGTTAATTGTTTGTATGAAAAAAGCTTACCCCGTCCTTTAACAAAATAATTTTCCATCCCCTCGATAGCTTTTTGTACAGGAGCACGCAGCGTCAGCTCCTCGGACTCATTCAGACTCCAGCCCCCGATTATTTCTTTTTTATACTCTGAATCAATTTTCTCCGCCGCGGTTTTAAAATATCCGGTAAAAATCCTATCCGCTGTATTCCATTCTGCTTCCTGCGCGAAATTATGAAAAATCAGAAAACATTCTTTAAAATATAAACACGTTCTTTTTTTGTGCTCTCCTTCATCACCAATTTTATAAAAAAGAGATAATATATCCTGGGAGTTGATTTCTTCATTCGTGCAGATCTTGACCGCCATAACTCCGATCTTTACCCTTCCGGAAAGGAAACCGGTCCCCCGGAGAAATTGGTCATCTTCCTTTGATACGTTCGCTCCATTCTGAACATACCGTCTGAAAATATTTTCCCGGACAGCTTGAGCGCGAAGCCGATCCATCCTGAAATCCTGTTCAAATTCGGTGAGCATCCTGCGGAACTGCTCTCCCGTCATCTCCGACTTCAATACATAATCGGTCACACCGAGTTTGAACGCCTCCTTTACATATCTGAAATCGTCATAAGCGCTCAAGACGATAAATTTAATTCCGGGATAAGTATCTGAAACTTTCTTAATCAGAGCGATCCCATCGATGTTGGGCATTCTGATATCGGTGATGATAACATCGACAGACCGGTCATTCAATTTTTCAAAAGCATCACTGCCGTCGTGGGCCTCTGAGGTGATGCGGAAACCGGTTTGCTCCCAATTCAGTATGTTCTTGAGCCCTTTCCTGATGTAGGGTTCATCATCAACTATCATCACTCTGTACATAGACGCCTTCTTTATAAGGAACCGCGGTGATACATATCTCAATTTCCGTGTAACGTCCGGGTTCGCTTTTAATATGAATGCCCGAATCTTCCCCAAAGTTATACTGTATCCTTTCGGATATATTCCGGATCCCAATGTGAGAACCGGATTTTACCGTACCTGAAAGTACTTGACCGATATTTTCCTCGGTCATCCCGACACCGTTATCAAATACGGTAATAACTAATTTGTCTTCCTTAAGGATGCCGTTTATTGTGATAACAGCATAATCTCCCCGGTTGATCTTTTCATGAAGACCATGGTTAATCGCGTTCTCTACCAGGGGCTGAAGGAAGAGGGAAGGAACACTATAGCGAAGAATTTCATCAGGAAGGCCGACAGTAAAGTTAATGGCGTCTAAATACCGATGCTTGATCAGTTCAATGAAATCCATCAGTACATCACGCTCATCACTGAAAGAAACGAGATGAGAATCCCGGGACACAGTCTTTCTGAGAACACGGGACAGGTGCAGAAGCATCTCCGATGATTTGTCCGCTCTTTCTTCTATTGCAGACAGCCGGATAGCTGCTAAGGTGTTGTAAAGGAAGTGGGGGTTAATTTGATACTGTAAAGCCGTAATTTTTGCCCGCTGTTTCTCCCGTTCTTCATGAACGGCCAGTTTAAAAAGCCGATTCAGATCATCCACCATGGCGTTAAATGTTTTACAGATCCTTCCTATTTCATCATCGGAATCCGCTTCCACCTTGACCTTAAGGTTATTCTCGCCTACCTTTTTCATCCCCGCGTACAACTTGAGAATAGGCCGGGTAATTCTTCTGGTGACGTAAATGGAAAGCATCATCTCAAGAAGGATCAGCGAAAAGAGGGTTACCAAAACCACCAGACCAACGAAGTAGGTTTTTTGCATATACGATTTATAAGGAATTAGTTTATAAACATTCCAGTTTCCATTCAGGAACGAGGTTTGCTCAGCATAAAATTTTTTACCGTCAACATTTACCTGTCCTTCATCCATTTCACGAAGCGTCGACATAAGATGACCGTAGTCATCCGGAACAGTTCCGGCGGGAGACTCAAGCAAAACAACGGAATCGTCGGAACTGGTAAGAATATCATCAAAAAAATCCTTCCGTAGAAAAAAGAAAAGATATCCGTACTCGTCATAATCATTTTTGTAACTCACATCTTTAAGCATTTTTCCCAGGACATAGGAAGTCTCAAACAGAACATTCTCATCTCTCGGATTCGGCTGTTCTCCCATCCAAAGGATTTTTCCCCGGGCTTCTTTAAGCTGTCTGAAAATTCCCGGATCATCAAAGTAACCATGCAGATCTTCGAAAAACCAGTCATGAGCATAGTGCCCCCTGTCTTCTGTATAATAGACGATCAACTCAATTTTATGCCGCTCCATAATCAGGATATCAAGGATATCGTCTATGTGCGTCATTACTGAATGATATGTATCGATGTTCCTCGCAGAGAAATCGGTGTTCCGTAAAAGCGCGGTGATCTGAGGAGATTTCCATATAAAATCCATATAGATCTGAACATTTTCAAGCTTTTTTTCAACATTGCCGCTTATCTGTTTGAGGGAGTTTGCTGTGAGCTTCCGGATTCCGGTCTCTAAAGAGCTCTGGAATATACCGTAATTCACTAACGCGGAAAAGAAAATCGGGACGCACGCGGCAATAAGGTAAATCCGTAAAAACTTGAGTCTTATGTGTTTCATCACTTTCCGGATCTATTATATACTAAAAACCTGCCGGCCGCAGATTCTGCAGCCGGCAATAACGCGTTATCGGAGCAAGGCCAATTTACTTCGATTCCGCCCAGGCATCGATTTGAGATTGCAGTTCAGCTATGATTTCGTCGATGCCTGCTTTCTTCAATTCGTTGTTAAACTTTTCCAGGACATCAGGACCGACAGCGCCGACATCGATCGGCATGCGGTACTGCTGCGCGACGGAAGAACAGCCGGCAATCTGTGTTTTGACCGGGTCCTGATCTGCCACAAATCCAAGGATATAGGGAGCGTAGGCGCTGCCGTTCCATTCCTTCCAGGCTTCATCCCTGTTCGGAGGATCATGTTCTAGGAGATAACCGTACCACTGGAGACCGTAAATCCAGCCGCTCCGCTGTGAATAGCCGCCGTCCGGCTTGAACTTAATTCTGTTCGGTTCCAGTTTCTCGTAATTTTCACCCTCAATACCAAAAGAGATAAGATTGTAAAAATCACTGTCCGTGGCGATCAGCTCGAGGAGCTGGGCTGCTTTTTCCTTATTTTTCGAATTGTACCCGATTGTCTGTACTGTGCTGACTGCTATCCCGGGCATGATGTATGAGTCCCCCATCAGGAAATTGTGATAATCGTGTCCGCCTCTTACCTCCAGGGGAATGGTTGGATCATATGAATTATGCAGGATTATACCGGCTTTACCGTTTGTTTCCAGAGTCTTTTTTTGATCCTCTTTCATGGTCACCGCGTCTGCGGGTATAAGTCCGTTCTGATACCAGTCCCGAAGATACCCGAGAACCTGTTTAAAGTCCTCCTGGTCATAACGGTTTACTACTTTCATTTCCGAATCATCATACTTAACCGCAAGAAGGGCATTCAACACTCCCACATCAGCATATTTCATTGCTCCGGCAAGCCAGAACATAATCCCTTTTCGGGTGCTTATCGTGTACATTGAAGGTTCATTTTCCGCCACATCGCTTAGCATGGGTTCGAGTTCCTTAGGATCATCCACATTTTGAGGTTCCCATCCAAACCGATCGATCAGGTCTTTTCTCGCACTGATCCTGGTTCCTTTCGCAATCACGGCCTGACAGGTTACTCCGTACAAATTACCGTTCACCGTTAGATCAGGGGCCGCGGCAAGATTGTTCTCATACGCGGTAGGCGCGTATTCGGGGAGAAGATCCTGAAGGGGCGCGAACATCCCGTCATGAGCCGCTTTATAAAAGTCATTTGACCAGTTGGCCGCCCAGGCAAGGTCGAATTCTTCCCCGGAAGCCATTATCACAGGCATCTTTTTATTGTAGTCGGAGAATGTACCGAGAACCCGCACATCCAGCTCAGCGTTGAACGCTTCCTTTGTCATTTCACTGGCTTTTTCGTAGACCGCTTTTTCCGCTTGCGGATCATAGGGATAGTTGGCACCGCCCGGCAGATACCAAACCAGGGTAGCGGTCTTTTCCTCACCGCTTGCCGATTCACCCTCTCCTCCTGCCCATATAAACGGAATTACCAGGCAGATAAGAAAACCCATTAAGAGTAGTCTTTTCTTCATAAAAACCTCCTATAATTTTTCCGTGCCCGCGGCACGGTTTTAACCTTTGATAGCTCCTATCCGGATCCCCCGGGCAAAATACTTCTGAAAAAACGGAAAGATAAAAAGCATTGGACCTGCGGCAAGTACTGCCATCGCCATTCTTGCGGATTCCGTCGGGATGTCCTCAAGCCCGAAATCCACACTTATTGTATCCAGGGACAGGAGAAAATTGATGTTGTCCATTACCCGCATCATCCAGAACTGCAGGGGAACTTTAGTCGAATCATCGATATAAAGAAGAGCAGGAAACCAGGAATTCCAGTAGGCAAGACACAGGAGCAGACTGACCGTGGCGATACCCGGTTTCGTGAGCGGCGCGATAACTTTTATAAAGATCCTGAATTCACTGGCCCCTTCTATTTTGCTTGCTTCAATAAGTTCGAACGGAACTGTTTTAAAATAAGTTCTTAGTAGAAATACGTGCCAGCCGGTAACAAGCAGGGGCAGTATCTGTGCCCATATTGTATTCCGAAGCCGCAAAATACGTGTTACCAAAATGTAGGTAGGTACCAATCCCCCCCGAAAAAGCATGGTGAAGAAAACAATAAAGGTGATTATACCTCCAAGACGAAAATCTTTCCGGGAGAGGGGATAGGCAAGAAGCGCCATAAGGGAAACACCAATAACCGTTCCCAGGACGGTAACCTCAATCGATATAATATACGCGTTAATGAGCTGATACGGTTTCTTGAATATGTATTTATAAGCTGTTAGATCGACATCTTTGGGAAGCAGGGTAAATCCTTCAAGATGCAGATTGGTTCCGCTGCTGAATGAGATCGACACAACCGAAATGATCGGTATGACGCAGAGCAGCGCAAAAAACGCTAATACCGAGTTAAATACGATTCTGTTGGTAATGTAAGATTTATGTGACTCCACCATTTTTACGCACTCCTTAAAATAAGCCGTGTTCACCCTGGGAGATTCGCCGGGCAGTCCAATTGGCTGCGAGAATCATAACAAACCCCATAATTGACTGAAAGAATCCCACTGCCGCGGCCATGCCGTAATCCTGCACCTCGATTAGAGCCCGGTAGGTAAAGTAGTTGATGACATCTGTTGTTGAAAAAAGCATTCCGCTCTGTAACGGCAGCTGGTAAAACAGTCCGAAATCGGCATAGAAAATTTGCCCGATACTCAAGATCATCAGGATTACGATCACAGAGGCGAGCATGGGAAGAGTAATTTTAAAGGTACACTGCCATTTATTCGCTCCGTCAATGGTAGCTGACTCGTAGAGCTGAGGATCAATCCCCATGAGTGCGGCATAGTAAATAATCATTGAATATCCTACCCGCTTCCAAAGGGCCATAAAGGTCAAAATAAAGGGCCAGTAGCCCGGTTCAGTATACCACCGCGCCCTCTCGAAACCGATACTGGTAAGCAGTCGGTTTAGAATCCCTAACTCTTCGTTAAGGAACGTGTAGAGCATTATGGCCACGACGACCCAGGACAGGAAGTAAGGAAAAAAGAAAATGGTCTGATAAAATTTTACGGCCAGTTTCGATTTTAGCTCATACAGCATGATCGCGAATGTAACTGCTACAACAGCAGTGAGCACAATAAACGCGACATTATAGAGCAGAGTGTTTCTTACGGAGAGCCAAGCCTGAGATGACCGAAAGAAAAACTCAAAATTCTTAAAGCCGTTCCAGGGGCTGCCGAGAATTCCCATCATCGGTTTATAGTCTTTGAAAGCAATAACGATACCGAACATGGGAAGGTAGTAGTAAACAATAACAACAATTAGGGCCGGCGCTGTCAGAAGGAAAAGTTCAATGTTGCTTTTTATCCGTATTCCAGATAGTTTTTTTGCCAATATGTCCCTTCCCATATTTGATACTGATAGGTGATTGTAACCTCCGTATCGGAGCTCCTACAATGACAATATCTGATAAAATTTGATCATTTCATGCATGCAATACGTATTGACCAAACATTTCTGGAAATATATGCTTTCCGTCCATGAAAAGTAAAACAAGTATTATTTTTACCATCTTAACAGCAGTCATGTTTTTCGCGGTATCCTGTTCATCCATCAATCTACCCCAGAGCGGCCGGGCGGATGACTATATCGAAGAAAACACTGTCCCCCTGCCTATCCAGGAAACTTCTATTCTGTCGGGGCTTTCCGACACTGAAACTGAAGGACTCTACACCGCCCTCGATTCTATCTACTCCTCCTACCGTCCACCAGCAGCCGTTAGGAGAAGAAGAAACCATTGCCGGAATGCTCAACGCACCGGACGGACCTTTTACCGGTGAAGTCCTTTCTACCATGATCTTTTATAATAACTGCTATTACCGGGACCGGAAATCGGACAAAGCTAAATACCTCCGGGATTCTCCCGGTGCCTATTTAGGACAGCGGATTTCCGATAATTACGCCCTTATACCTCTGAACCTTCCAGGTTCTCCCTTCAGCGAAGCGGTGTATTTTATATATAACAGTGATAAACTTGACGGAGTAACCACCGATTACTTTCAGGCAGCTCTCCTTATCCAGAACGCGCCGGCGGCGGCGACCTACAGCGGGAACTGATTGCGGCTATGAGAGTCCGAGCTGAAGCAGCATAAAAAAATCAGGCAAACCATCACCAGTGCAGGCCCATGGACTTCCCCGGGAAGCCTCACGGTTTCCGAGGGAAGATGTGCTTCTACTGCGGTATGCAGGATCAGCGGGAAGCAGGCTCGTCCGGGATGAACAGGGAGCGCTTTACCTTATCCACAGTACCGGGATATTCGACACCGTGAGGGAACATGAAGGAAGATATGTCCTCTACAGCTTGAATTATATTACCGGGCGCCGTTTTACAGCAATTCCCGGTCAACACCTCGTGTGATTTAGAAGAGGCCATAATTATTTATAATATATAAATTTTAACGCGAGTGTGATCACCGGAAATTGCTGGCCCTTTTACCACATGGTATCAATATCATCATATGATCTAATAAAATGATCATTGGTGA
>CAZUAE010000041.1:0-24917 GCA_964618265.1 uncultured Spirochaetales bacterium
GAGGAATTCTCATTTTATTACCTTTATTTTATAACCTTTAGGCAGCAGAAAGAGGTCCGCTGCCAACCGATTAAAAGGAACCGTCTCCGAAAAAATCATCTTCATCGGCAAATTCGGTAAAGGAATCGAAGGGAAGTTCTCCCCCGTTTCTCAGGGCGTATAACTTCATAATATACCTGAGGCTGGACATATACTCCTGAAGAACTCCGCGGTCCCGCTCTACCATTTTATAAAAACCAGCGGCAGTCAATCCCGGACGGATCAGCCCTCTCCCGTATCCTTCCTGATAATACTCATAGAGCTCCTCCACCCGGTAGTATATCTTTTCAAAGATAAAGAGAACCTTCCGGACGTTTGCTAACTTGTCAAAGAGAGCCTTTTTCTCCTGCATCATCTCCGCGGTTCCCCCGGTCCGTCCCTCCCGGTCTTCCCGAATCCATTTGTCGATGACATCCCTGCGGGTAAGCAGGTTCTGATACCCTTCGATAAATTGATCCCGTAATTCCAGGTACCGTTCCGAGTAATACTTTAAAACCCGTCCGGCATTAGCCTTAAAGGCTTCGATTTTCTCGGCATTCCAATTCTTTCTGAACTCGCTGAGACTTGAGACCGTTATGGGTATATTTCTAAAAACCGCATCTTCGGTCCGTTCCACCACCCGTCCGGGAGCAGCGTAAAGGACACTGCCGGAATCATCCCGGCATTCCACTCTTCCTTCTTCACAGGTAACGAGGATGTCTCCATTTACTGCAATTATTACCTGGAACGTTGTACCCCGGACCCCCATTACCGTGCCCCGGGTCCGTATATCCATCCTGGACCGTCCGGCAAGTTTTTTGACGGAGAGCCCTACCGAACCGGTTAAAAGTTCAAGGGTTCCCCCTTTTCCCTCCCGCAGGTTAGACAGATCAAAGTAGAAACTGGTATTAGGCTGAATTTTAACAGTTCCCGACACCCCCGTGGAAGGATAAACTTCTACTTCAGCGTAACCGTCGGAGGAAGTAGTAAACTGATCAAGCTGCTCCACTCCGAATCCGAAAGTTACTCCCCTCCTTAACGTATTACCGTTCCGGACAACCTTCAGTCCGCCCTCTAAGTAGCTTAACTCTCCAATCGAATCTTCGGCAAAACAGAAACCCGCCAGGAAAAAAGATAGAATTACCAACAGAAAATGTCTCATCCTCAAGCCTCCTCTTCACTTCTCTCCGGAAGAACTATTCCGGATCCCTCTGGAGTAAATATATCACTCAAACGGGGTATTTTTCCAGGGCCGGCTCCGAATAGTTTATTCCACACAACATCACTCTCCATGCATAGATAAACCGGCGCGTCCGTCACCTTGGATAGTTCTTCTATTAAATATCGGTACATATCTACTCGAATCTTCTGTAAATACCGGAATTTCCCGTCCAAACAAGGAACAAACTCCTGCATGAGATACGGCCGGTCATTCATCACCTCTTTGAGCTTTTTTGTATACCGGAAGGTCCCAAGGCTGATCCAAGCTATCTTACCAGGGGGAAGTTTGAGCTGATCTAACTCTTTTATGACCCGGTCATATTCCGTTTTCCAGTTTTTGACCCCGATAACGGGATCAAAATGGAATGACACCAGATATCCTGCCCGGGCGCTTTTCAGAGCAGCTCTAAGCCGCTCCCGCAGGCTGCTGGAAAGCCCCTCCTCAACCTCGATGATCCTTTGCGGATTAAGAGAAAATCCTAAGACAGCATTACCTTTTTTAGGAATGGAGAGCAGATGATCCACAAAATGGGTTTTACTCTTAGTCTCAAAGTACACATTGGAGAGGTCTGCGGCGCTTTCGATATAGTCCCGGGTAAGCCGGAAGACAGGATCAAAGAGGAGAGAATCTCCAACCTCTCCCGTTCCCGCCCTGATGGTCCGGTTCGGGTTCAGTTTAGCCGTTTCCTTAAGCGCTCTAATTCCTGTTTCGGTATCCGCCTGAACGATTTGCGGAGCAAAGTTTAAGTACCCGCGCATGGCGCAGTAGGTGCATCCTATCCCGCAGCCGATGTAGAGGTCCAAAGTAAGATAGTTACAGCAACGGTGCCCTTTGCTTCCCGGACACCGGCCGAGTACCTTACCGCGGGATTTTGTAATAAGCAGTGTCCTGAAGGAAAGGTCTTCCCGGGGTATCTCCTCCCGGGTATTAATTGTGATGACAGGCTTATTTCGGAAAAAGTCCCGCCCCTTTTTAGCAGCGGGATATTCCTCCGCGTCTCGGGTTATGTATATTTTTGAAATCATCCTGTTATAATAGGCCGAGGCAATCATCAATTTTATCCGATATTTTTTCTAAAGACCGCAGACGTTCAAGGTACTCTTTAGTGCTTGCAAATGTGAATGTTATCTGAATGGAATCGCCCTCAAAATACCGCGGCGGTTCCAAGGCAACACCCGTTCCGCGGAGGTGATCTTCACGGAAAGCTGTTACTGTCTTCTCCATCTCCGACAGCTTGGGGAACCGGGACTTCATGACTGTCTTCAGAGGGTCTGTAGTCTGAAAGGTGTGCTGGATCAACTCCGAAGCATCCTCACGGGACAGCCCGTCCCGAACACAAATTTCAGAAACAGCCTCCGTAATCCTCCGCCTGTTACTGAAGGAGAAGGGAGCGATATAAGACTCAAGGACATCTAAAGCTCCGTCCGGTATTCGGGATAAAACTCCAGCCGTTTTAAGGTCCAGCAATTCCGAATCTACCCATCGTTTTTCTTTACCGGAGAGGTTTCGGTACATTTCGGTCCGGGGTATAAAAGATCCCTTGGATGATACGAGACTGGACAACTCTTCACGGTCAGCTTTAGGAATATCATATTGGATTAGAAAGTTCAGCATACGGGACTTTTCCTTAAAGGAGTAATTATCCCGTCTATTCTCAAGAAGCAAAGCAGTACGGAGCCGCTCCATAGGACCGAGATCCAGACATTTAACCCGCAGCTTTTCAATCCCTGTTTTACGCGCTGCCTTCAAAAGGGTCCAGCCCCATACAAGAATATTTTTTTCTCCCTCCTTTGAAACAGGGAGAGGAGGATAGAGTCCATTCCGTAGTAACCCGGATGGAAAGGGAGATGCCGATTCAAATATATCCAATTCCCGGCTGCTCATTTCTAAACGGCCGACACTAATCGCCTCTTCCAAGGTTTCTCTCCGAAAAATAGCGGGTTATTCCCTTATAGAATTCCAGGTAAACATCTATGACTCCATCAGAAATCCCGTGGCGTTCAGACACTTTTCTTATTCGGTTCTTGTACCTTTTTCCCGAACCCCCCGTCTTTTTTTCCAGCCGCGCCAGCTCTTTTAGGGGAAGAAACCGGCTTATAATATTTGAAATTTCTTCTAACTCCGCCGGATCGGTTTTCCCTTCGGAAACCAGGGACCCAAAATCAAAAAGTCTAACCATCCATTCAGTTTCCGCTTCGATATCACCAGCAAAACCGGAGGATTTCTCTGAGGATTCCCGTTCCTTTACCGCTTGATACAGCAGGGAAAGTGTAGGATTCTCTTCCACATCAACCTCCCGAAGCTGCATCTCGAGATCGGTCAATTTCTCCTGGTGAAGATCCTTATTCCTGCGTCCCCGCCAGCCTAAAATTGAAAGAATAATTCCTGAGGCAGTCATAAAGACTTCGTCCACAATTATCAGAGGGTCCGGCAGTACCCAGTTTACTATACTCAGAACAGTAAGGATGACCCCCGTTGAAAAAAGCATATCCTTCCGGCCCGCCCCGGAGGCTATTTCCGCTTCAAGTTTCTCATGCACCCTCTCCCGTACTTCCGCTTCCAACGCACCTTCGATTCCGGGAAAACCCGCAATCCCGATTTTCCATTTGCCGGATGCGGGCGTTCCCTTTGTGATCCCCTTAGGAAACATCATCCCGAAATGTCCAGGATCTTCTGATGCGGGTAACAGGTATATTTTAAGTTTCCGGAGGGGGTATTCAGCCGGATTGATAATATAATATCTGTCTTTTTTCATGATTCAAACCGCATCATATCTATTTTAAGAACTTTTTTGAAGAGAGCGGATAAGAGGAATTCTCATTTTATACCTTTGGGCAACAGAAAGAGGCGTGATTTCTAAAAAATGCTGTAAAATAAGCGAATAAAATGAGAATTCCAAGCATGACATGAGTAAGACGGCACTTCTAAATTGCAAATTTAGATTGCTCAGCTTTTAAGGCAGCTCCTTGATTAATCAACATAAAATATCATAAAACAAAATCCAATGGACAACATAAATTTTATTACAGCTTACGCGAAGAAATATTGGAAACTATTGACCTTGGCTATCGGGTGTACAGTACTTTTAGTAAGCGTTCAACTATCCGGTCCCGTGGTGATGCGGGAACTCATCGCAACGGTAAAATCCACCGCCCGGGGTAAAGCCTCCATTAACACTATCACGTTTCTGGCGGGGGCTCTCCTCGTTTTATATATTCTGCGGGGGTTTTTACGGTTTTCCTCCAGTTACCTTTCCCACAAAGCCGGCTGGGGAGTGGTCGCGGATGCCAGGAGGGATGTGTACAACCATCTGCAGAGCCAGAGCCTCCGCTTCTACGAAGACCGGAAAACAGGAGAACTCATGTCCCGGGCGGTAAACGATACGGATAAGTTCGAGCACCTTATCTCCCACGCTCTGCCGGACACCTTGGTAAATGTGCTGATGCTTCTGGGTGTGAGCACGCTCCTCCTCATCATCAACACAAAGCTGATGCTCCTAACCCTTATCCCCATGCCCCTGGTATTCATAGCCATACGGTCCTTCGCAAAGCACGTCCGTCCCGCCTTCAGGGTCCGGCAGGAAGATCTGGCGGAACTCAACGCAAGCCTGCAGGACAACTTTTCCGGAATCCGGGAGATTCAGGCATTTAACCGGGAGCATACCGAATCCCGGAATATTTGGAAACGGATAAAAAAATACCGGAACTCAAACCTGAACGCCTTAAAACTCATGGCCACATTCTCACCATTCATCGAATTTACTTCGAGTCTTGGTACCGTCATTGTTCTTTATTTCGGAGGGCGAATGGCCTTTCAGGAGACCCTTCCAATAGAAGATCTTTTCGCGTTCTTCCTGTATCTGGAAATGTTTTACGCTCCCGTCCGCGTTTTAAGCGCCGCCTGGGAACATACTCAGGAAGCGGTAGTGGGAGCGGAAAGGGTACGGCACCTTCTTGAGGAGGAACCGGACATTCAAAATCCTCACCATGCGGAGAAGCTCCCGGAAAAGACAGATGGAAGAATAGAGTTTCGGAATGTGAGTTTCCGCTATTCCCGGGGAGATGAAGTATTAAAGGAAATAAATGTAGAAATTCCTCCCCGCAGCACGGTTGCTTTAGTGGGCCCCACGGGTGTAGGAAAATCAACAATGGTTAGTTTAATCCCCCGGTTTTACGATGTTACGAAGGGGACAATCTATATTGACGGTAAAGATGTCCGGGAGTTGAGTCTGGACAGTCTGCGGAAGAACATCAGTATTGTTCTGCAGGATGTGTTTTTGTTTAACGGCACCCTTAGAGAGAATATCCTGTTCGGCAAGGAAAACGCTTCTGAAGAAGAAATGCTTGAGGCTTCCAAAGCAGCGAACGCCCACGAGTTTATTCAGGAATTCCCTGAGGGTTATGACACAATGATAGGGGAAAGGGGGGTAAAGCTCTCGGGAGGGCAGAAGCAGCGCATCTCCATTGCCCGGGCTATTCTAAAGGATGCTCCCATCTTAATCCTGGACGAAGCTACATCCAGCGTGGATACCGAAACGGAAGCCCTCATTCAGGAAGCTTTGGAACGGCTGATGGAGGGACGGACCACCATCATTATTGCCCACCGGCTTTCCACGGTTCGAAAGGCAAACCGGATTATTGTTCTCGAATACGGCGAGATAAAGGAAACAGGCACTCACGATGAATTGATCTCCGAAGACGGCCTTTACCGGAAGCTGACCAACATCGGATAGCACCGGGAATTCGGTGTGCATACATTCAGCTAATCTGATAAGATTCTATCAATGAATGAAAAAATTAAGACAAAACTGATTCCCCTCCCCCGGGAGATTGAAATTACCGAATGGCATAGGATGGACCGGAAGGATATCACCCTTGTAACGGGTCCGGATATCGATACACACCATCCCTTTGCGGCAAAAGCGCTTAGCCTCCTTTCACCTTTCGCGGAGAAAACCATTCCCGCTGAAGGGAACACAGGAGCTTTTGAAATACGGTTAACGTTGAAGCCGGAAACAGAAGAGGAGCGGAAGGCTGCTGAAAAATTGACGGGTCTTCGGAACCGGGATCAAGCATATATGATTCTGCCGGAATTCCGGAACGGAAACTTCGTTTCCCTTTCTGTTTCAGCTTTGGAAACAACTGGTCTGCTTTTCGGTGCGCAGACCCTCTCTGCTTGTCTTGAAAAGAATACCGGCTCTCCGGATGGAACGAGCAGTGCTGACGTTGTCCATGTTCCGGCGCTGCGGGTTCTGGACTGGCCGGCCATAGCCGGCCGGGCCCAGTGGGGGGGAAACACCGCTGAGTGTACCGGCTGGATGGGGCAATGGAAGCTCTCCGAAGTAGCCGTGTATGCGGATATCAAAGGCACCATGGACCCTCAGGTGGGCTTAAGAAGAGAAAAGCGGGAAGAAATAAACCGGAACGGTCTTGAATTGGTTCCGTACTTACGCCACATGGAGCTAATGGCCCGGCATGCCGGTTTTCTCAGCAACGACGAGGTAACCAATACACCGGATCCATCCAAACCGCTGCCTCCCGAATATGTTCCGGGTCTCTGCATGTCCAGTCCCGCCACGGAAAAGATGGTCCAACGATGGCTCGAAGCGATTGCAGAAACAGGGAACATTCCCGCCGTCGAAATACGGCTTTCCGAGGACAGGACTCCCTGTTTCTGCGAAAACTGCCGCGGAAAAGAACCATATGTGTTGGAAACCCGGCTTGTGGAACGGGCATTCAAACCGGTAAAGGAGAAACATCCCGGCGTATCGCTGCGGCTTCTCCTGTCTCAGGGGAGTTATCATTACAACCGGAAAATCCTGGAAACAGCCGCGCCGGAAACGCAAATAACCTATTATGACGGAGGCCGCACCTACGATTCCAGCCATGATCCCATGATCTATCCCCTCCTTGCGGATTATTCAGAATCGGGGAACTGGCTCGGGGTGTACCCCCAAATCACCCACAGCTGGAGAACGGTATTTCCCTTTACCGGAGCCGGGTTTATTCATGACCGCTGCCGGGAGTTTGCTCAAAAACAGCTCGATAACGTAACGGGCTACGCGGTACCAACAAATGCTCATCATGAGTTTAACGTGATGGCCATGGCGGAATGGTGCTGGAACCCGGAGGGGAGAACCCCCGAAGAATTCTGCAGGGCATATGCAGCTTATAAAGGAATTGATCCTGAACTCTTTACCCGATGGGCGCAGCTTGCCGGTGATGCCGGCTGGTGGTTTGCAGAAAGCAATCTGCTTCTGAGGCTTATCTACTCCTACGATCTCTCACATTCCCTCTCCGATAATAAGGCAGATGATCACCGCTTTTCCCGTTCCGGTATCCGGTATAAACGGGAAACAATAGAAGAAGCACTGGAAAAAAGCATAAAATCCGCGGATATTGCCCGGCAAGCCGGAGTTCCCGATATGAGGGATGAATCGGAAGCTCTCCAAGCCGGTTTGGAAATTCTGCTTTCCATCGATGATCTGCGGCACTCAGAGGGTTTTACCGGAGCACCGGGGAGATGCGGTGAAATCCTGATACGGATGGATGATTCGGCCGCGAGACTCTCCCGGGCGGTGGACCGATGGGGCACACGGGTACAGAAGCGGCTTTACGGAGCAGAGCCCTATACCGATATGATCCGGCACCGGGATACCGCAAATGTCCTCTTCCGTTTAACGGACCATCTCTGGAAAACGTACACTACGGTCACAGGCTCCCCGGATCCCCGCAAAGAAAGCCGGGAGAAACAGATCGGAACATGGAACAGGAATGACTTTACACAAGAGTTGAAGACGGAATACACCTTCGATATAACTCATCAGATTGAACCGAAAACCCCTTCCTATGTCTGCTTCACCTATAAAGAAGGTGACTTTGCCGCCTTTATCAGGCAGGTATCCATCACCGCGGTAACTCACGCTGGGGAAAAAACAATCCATACCCAGGATGAGCCTTCCAGAATTGGCCGCTGGGCAAGATGGCGGGAATACAAACTGCCTATCCCGGAAAACGGGACTTTAGACAAAGTTTTTTTAAACATAACCTTAGAAGTAATGTATCTGGAAAATTATAAAGATACGCGATGGGAGTGCGGCGGCAGTATCGGTATCAGAACTCCCCGTTTCTAGAGCAGCAGGAGGCAAACGTGTTCAAGACGGTTATATTAGACGGTTATACAGTCAATCCGGGAGATCTTTCGTGGGATGCGTTTAAAAAGTTCGGTGAACTGGAAGTCCACGACCGGTGTGATGCAGCAGAAGTTCCGAAGCTTTTGAAGGACGCTCATGCGGCACTGGTAAACAAAATCAACCTTACCAAGGACCTGTTAGAAGAAGCTGAAAGCCTTACGTATGTCGGGATTTTGGCAACGGGATACGACAATGTTTCTGTTAAAGCAGCCCGGAACCATAGAATCACTGTTACCAACATACCCGGGTACAGTACTTTTTCTGTGGCACAGCATGCGTTTGCCCTGCTCTTTTCACTTATACGGGCTCCGGAAACCCACAGCAGAGCGGTAAAGGAGGGCCGATGGGCTGACGGACCTGATTTCACCTTTCAGCTGACACCGCAGATCGAACTATCCGGGAAAACGTTAGGGATAATCGGTTTCGGAAAGATAGGCCGGGCCGCTGCCAAGATTGGTGATGCCATGGGAATGAAAATAATCGTATCGGTTCCCCGTCCGAAGAATCCGCCCCCCTATGAAGGATTCAGATGGGTAGATAAGGCAACCTTGTTTCGGGAGTCCGATGTTGTGAGTCTCCACTGCCCCCTGACTCCGGAAACCGAAAATATGCTGGATGCCGGGGCCTTCCGGCTGATGAAACAAACCGCTTATCTTATAAATACCGGCAGAGGAGCCCTCATAGACGAGGACGCCCTAAAAAATGCCCTTACGGAACGGCAGATTGCCGGAGCGGGTCTGGACGTACTTAAGGAAGAACCGCCGCCGCCGCTGCATCCTCTCTTTGAAGCGCCCCGCTGCGTGATTACCCCCCACTTAGCCTGGACAACGAAGGAGGCAAGGCAGAGGATAATCGGTATAGCAGCGGATAACCTCCGGAGGTTTCTCCAAGGAGCTCCGGTAAACGTTATTAATGGTTAGTATCAGCTGCTTATACCATCGAGCTGCCGCGTATCATCATCATCTAAAACAACATCCGCCGCGGCTATGTTTTCCTTTAAGTGCCCTATATCCGCCGCTTTCGGAATGGTAATAACCGCGGGCTGTTGAATCAACCAGGCCAAAGCTGTTTGGGCCGGAGTGATCCCGTGCTTATCAGATATTTCCTTAACCGCGGTATTTTCCAAGCTTCCTTTTTTTACAGGGGAGTAAGCCGTAAGGAGAATTCCCTTTTCCTGACAATATTCGAGCACCCCGTTCGTAACATATTTCCGGTCCTGCAGGCCGTAAGGAACCTGATTGGTTACTATAGGATGATTACAGTACTCCGCCGCCGCCTCAAGCTGATCAACATTAAAATTGCTGACCCCTGCATGCCGTATCAAACCTTCATCGTACGCCCAATTCATCCCGTCAAACCATTTTTCCACAGGAAGAGAATCCGACGGCCAATGAATAAGGTAAAGATCGATATACCCGGTTTTCAGACGGTTGAGACTCCCCCTTAAGGATTTCTTAAAATCCTTAATCTCGAGATTTGAGGGGTCCACCTTTGTGGTTATAAAGAGGGATTCCCTATCGATTTCCTCTAAGGCCATACCAATGACCTCTTCGGAATGACCGGAGGCGTAAACCTCCGCGGTATCTAAATGGGTATACCCTAATTCAAAGGCCTTCCGAAGAACCTTTACATGCTCTTCGTCGGTGGAGGGGTCAGCCATACTGCCGCCGCCGATACCATAAGTTCCAAGTCCGATTACAGGAATTTCCGTGCCGTTCTTTGTCTTTTTTTTCTTCATACTATGAAGATACAAAATTAATACGGAATCGTGGAGAATACAGCAATTCTAAGATAAAAGGGGGTATAAAAACGGGTTTTCATTTATTCTGTCATATATTACAATGCCAACCCTATGAAAAAGAAAAATAGTTTACCGATTCTCATATTGCTTTTATCGTTTTGTTTCACCGTTTCCGCCGGAGCGGATACTCTTAAAGAGAAAACGTCTAATCCGGTTTGTGTAATAAATACATCTATGGGTGAAATCAAACTCGAGCTTTTTGCCCATGCCGCTCCGGAAACGGTTGAAAACTTTATACAGTTAGCGGAAGGAACCAAAACCTACCGGGATCCGGAAACAGGTGAAGAGACTTCGGAACCCTTCTACGACGGGCTTACATTTCACCGGGTAATTGAAGGGTTCATGATTCAGGGCGGATGCCCTCTAGGCGACGGCACGGGCTGGCCGGGATACCGGTTTTCTGATGAGATAAGTGCCGAAGCTTTGGGACTCGACTCCATAAAAGCCGTAGACGGGGAAGGAAGACCCCACCCGTGGCTCGGAATACGGACCCAGGAACAGCTCAGCAGGTACATCATGGGACCGGTTATTCAGGAACTGGGTATAAAAACTCAGGAAGAGTACAACAAGAGGATAGAAGAGGTGCAGGAACGGGTCATGGCCCTAACCCTAAAGGAAGTGCTGGAGTTTCAAGGCTTCAGCTTCACCGAAGGACTTCCATCGTATCCCCCCACAAAGGGGGTCATTGCCATGGCTAACTCAGGACCGGACACCAACGGCTCTCAGTTTTTTATCACGCTGGAAGATACCCCGTGGCTTACCGGAAAGCATACCGTATTCGGTAAAGTACTTACGGGTTTTGATGTTGTGAAAAAGATCGGCTCTGTAGATACAGATGAACAGAGCAAACCCGCGGAACCCGTTATCATTAAGACGGTTACAATTCTAGAAAACCAGGAGTAGCAGGAGTAGTACAGGAATTCTCATTTTATACCTTTAGGCAACGGAAAGAGGCATGATTCTCAAGAAAAGCCGTAAAATAATTGAATAAAATGAGAATTCCAGGCTTTACATAGGTAAAAAGCCTATTCTAAATTGCAAATTTAGAATAGCTGGGAGTAGTATCGCGAACTTGACATTTCTCCCGGAGTGGGTTAAAGAAGATCTGGAGGATGGCAAGTGGAACAAAAAGTAGAGAATAAACGGCGGAGAACCGGCGAATACGCGGGCGCTGTGATAGCCCATGCTATTCTTTTCTTTGTTGTAAACAAAATCCCCGATTGGAACGCAGCTTTTCTAAACAGCAACTATTTTACTGTACTGCGGGTACTGAACATCGCAATAATCGTACAGATGGTGGGGAATTTGATGCTGATCTTCTATCATCCAAAATTCCTGCACGAGTTTACCCAGGCGCTCTTTTCTGTATTTGGTTTTATTGTGCTTATTTTTATGCTTTCTTTTTTTCCTTTTGATTTCGAGGAACTCGGTATCGGATGGCTGGAAACGGTATTACGGGTGCTCTTTATAATTTCCCTCGCGGCCACGGCAATTTCTGCGGCAGTTCATGTTATAAAAGGAATCGCGGGAATTGTGCGGTCAATATAGAAACGCCTTCAGGGGGTATCCCGCAGTCCGCTTTCCTCTTTGTAACGGGATACCGCCAGATTAATGAGCCGGTCAACTAACACGGTATTGGGTATTCCGGAAACTTCCCATAGTTTGGGGTACATGCTTATCCGGGTAAACCCCGGAATCGTATTTATTTCATTGATGATAATTGCCTGATCATCCTCCCGGATAAACATATCAACCCGGGCCATTCCGGAACAGGATAATGAAATAAAACTTTTTATAGCTAATTCCTGAATCCGCTTGATCTGCGGTTCATCAAGCTTCGCGGGGATCTTCAAAACCGCGCCGTTTTCATCGATATACTTTGCCTCGTACGAGTAAAACCCGTCCCGGGTAATCACCTCTCCCGGAAGGGACGCAATGGGATCGTGGCTGCCTAAAACAGAGCACTCGATCTCCCTGCCCTTGACCGCCTCTTCTATGATGATTTTAGTATCGTAGGAAAACGCTTCAGCAACAGCGTCATTAAAATTCCCTTCTCCGGTAACATGGGATATCCCCACGGAAGAACCTAAGTTTGCGGGTTTTACAAAAAGATCAGACCCGAGAACCGCCGCGGTATCTTCATAGGATATATCACAACGGGAATGCCTTTTAAAGAAGAGAAAGGAGGGAACGGGAAGCCCTGCTTCCCTGAGGAGCCGCTTCATAACCACTTTGTCCATACCTACAGCGGAACCTAAGATTCCCGCTCCCACACACGGTATGTCCGCAAGCTTTGCGAGTCCCTGAATGGATCCGTCCTCACCATAAGGTCCATGGAGCACCGGAAACATCACATCAATCCTGCCTAAATCCCGGTTAGCCCCCAAATCCATCAGACGGTGATCCTTTCCCGCCGTGACCAGAGCAACCTCATTATCACCCTTGTCCATTCTAATGCGTTTCGGGTTTTCCAAATCGATGAGTTTTAAGGAGCTCGAGTTTAAATACCACTTTCCCGCCCGGTCTATACCGATTAAGAGGGGTTCATACTTGTCCCTGTCTAATGCCGCAAGAACATTTACGGCAGACTGAAGCGATACCTCATGCTCCGCTGAGCGTCCGCCGAATACAATAGCCACCTTAAGTTTTTCCATCTGCAAAACGTACCATAAAGTCTTGACCCCATCAACATCTGGTTTAATGGGTAAATATTGTTTCGCGGTTTTAGGTATGATACCATAAGGAAAGAGAGGACAATGAATGAAATACATCGGAGCCCACGTATCCATATCCGGAGGTGTCCAGAATGCTCCCGGAAATGCGTCAGCCATAGGCGCAAACGCATTTGCCCTGTTTATGAAAAACCAAAAGAGATGGTTCGCGAAACCTTACGACGAATCTACTATTGATCAATTCAAAAAAAATTTAAAGGATTCAGGAATATCTCCCCAGCATGTGCTGCCGCACGATTCTTATCTTATCAACCTGGGAAGTCCGGACCCGCAAAAAAGAAAGCTGAGTCTTAACGCCTTTGTGGACGAAATAAAACGGGTTGAGTCTTTGGGATTGCACAAGCTTAACTTCCATCCCGGCGCGCACCTCAAGGCATATTCCGAAGACGACTGCCTTAAGGTTATCGCCGAGGGAATGAATTACGCGTTGTCTGAGACACAGGAGGCAGCACTGGTAATCGAGAACACCGCGGGTCAGGGCAGTTCCGTGGGATACCGATTTGACCATTTGGCACGGCTTATCGAGCTTTCCGATGATCCGAACCGGGTCGGGGTGTGCCTTGATACCTGCCACCTGCATGCCGCGGGTTACGACTTGCGTACCAAAACCAAGTATGAAGAAACGATGGCGGAATTCGACACGGCAGTTGGCTTCAGCAAACTTATGGGAGTCCATTTAAACGACGCGAAAACAGAGTTTGCCCGGAAGGTCGACCGGCATAGTTCCATAGGGGAGGGGCTTTTGGGGGAAAAAGTATTCAAGTTTATTATTAGAGACAGGCGATTCGACGGCATCCCCCTTATCCTGGAAACTCCGGATCAGGAAAAATGGGCCGGTGAAATTGCCGCGTTGAGATAGAGGAATTCTCATTTTATACCGTTAGGCAACAGAAAGAGGCGTGATTTCTAAAAAATGCCGTAAAATAATCGAATAAAATGAGAATTCCAAGCATGACTTGAGTAAACAGGCAGTTGCAAGAAAGACACATGCCCTCCCCAAAATCAATACTGGTATTGACCGGGATTTGCTGGTTAAGATTCCTCTTTCCTCCGGGTGAAGGATCAGCGGAAGGTGATTGAATAGGTTACAGGGGTCTCTGAAATCAGGGGCTTTAATACCGGCATAGTGAATTTGATAGTATTTCCCGCAGCTTCCCCCCCGGAAACATCGATTATCTCTCCATCTACAGTCATCTCCAAGCTTATAATGGAGTTTTCCAAAATTTTCGCCAGCTCTTTTCCCTCCAGATACTCCTCCAGAGGCCATTCCAGATAATCGATATATTCTTCCCTGGTAAAGGAGTAATCCGCGGGAGGCAGGAGAGTATCCGCCATGGTCTGTCCGGCAGGTGAAAAAGACAGGATATGTCTGATTGTAGATTGATCCACCAGAATATCGATTTTTTTTACCCCTTCCCCGCTTTCGAAAGAAAACAGCCTGCCGAAATCCTCTTCCCGGGCGGACAGGATCGTTCCGATATCGTCGAACTTTACAGTAAGCACCATGGTATCTTTGTCCGGGACACGTACATCCGTCAGGTTCATGTCTTCATAATAACTGAAGGCGTATTCCATCGCTTCCGGCTCGAAAATTTCAACTTTCTCAGGGTCCGGTTCATCTCCAAGCATCGCGGTAAGGTCTGTGAGGTATGCCGTCATCACAGGATGCAGCTCAACACTCACTTTTGAGCTGCCGCTTCCGTCTTCTTTTACCAGAATTGTCTGATTTACCGTGCAGGAGAGGAAAAATACAGAGCAGATAAGGGATAGGAGTATCTTCTTCATGCAGTATGAATATAACGGCTAAATGTAGAATCATCAACTGTTTCCTGATACTATATCCGGTATATAGTTGCAGGTTGCAGTTCCAGGAGGAAAAGGAATGATAAAAGCAGCACAGTTCATTCTGGCCGGCGCCTTTGCGCTGTTTTCCCTGTTCTCCCTTTCCGCGATGGGAGTCGCGCAGGAATCTACGGGAAACGGCGGAAATAACGGGGAACCATCACCTCTTCCCATAACCCGGGTAAGTATGTTTACCAGCGGCGTGGGTTATTTCCAGCACGACGGTACCGTCTCTGGAACGGAAGAGATCACTCTGACATTTTCCAGAAAGGACATAAATGACGTTTTAAAAAGTTTAGTTATTCAGGATTTTGACGGCGGACTGGTGGAAACGGTGAGTTATCCTTCCCAGGACCCGCTTTCTCGAATTCTTAACAGTTTCTCCCTTGACCTGTCGGACAATCCCTCTTTGGCGGAAATCCTCGGGCGCACCCGGGGGGAAGAAGTGATTATTTTGGGTCCAGCGGCCGTCCGGGGAACGATTCTCAGCATCGAGTATCGGGACATGGCGGGAGAAAACGGTACCCGTAAAGCTGCATTTATCAACCTTATGACAGCAGAGGGAATAGAACAGCGGTCCATAGAAGAGATTAGGTCAATCACCTTTACCGACGGCGAGCTTCAGGAGGAGATAGACGCAGCCCTTTCGGTTATCGCCGAACACCGTCAGGAGGACCGGAAGTCCGTTACCTTGAGGTTCAGCGGACAGGGAAACCGCCGGGTCCGCGTCGGATACATCCGGGAGGTTCCGGTCTGGAAAACCAGCTACAGGATCGTTCTGGACGAAAACGGCACGGAGGAAGCTCAGATTCAGGGGTGGTCCATTATCGAAAATACCGGTGAGCTGGACTGGAGGGATGTAACGCTCCAGCTGGTATCAGAGATGCCTGTTTCCTTTGTGATGGACCTTTACTCTCCCGTCTATACCTCACGGCCGGTCATTACCCCGCCCGCCGGTGTCAGTGCCGCTCCCCGGGAGTACGGCCGGGCTATGCCGCCGGCGGCCGAATCGTACCGGGAACCGGCTTTCAAGTCTGAAGGACTAGGCAGCGGTTTGGCGGAGGACGCGGCGGACAGCTTCACCCTCAGGGAACAGGCCGAGGAAGCTCCCGGACTAAATCTTTCCTCTGGCGTAGAAAGCGCGGCCCTGCCAGGCACCGGATCGGTATACACAATCGCAACCCCCGTCAGCATCTCCCGAAGGAGCGCCGCCATGGTTCCCATCGTATCCGGCACCATCGGCACCGAGGAGATCTCCATTTACGACCAATCGGCACTGCCGGACCGGCCCCTTAAAGGGGTACGCATCCTCAATTCTACCGGTCTGCAGCTCCCGGCGGGTCCGGTCACCCTCTTCGAAGGGGCAAACTACGCCGGGGATGCCCTTCTGCCGGAACTCCTTCCGGATGAGGAGCGGTATGCCAGCTACGCTGTGGACCTGGCAACGGGAATTTACGTCACTTCCGACACCTATCCGGAAAAGACCGTCAGTATCAAAATAACCGGGGGGTTCCTGACCATTGAACGGATGCAGCGGCTTGAAACCCGCTACAGGATAAACCGTATCGCCGCCGATCCCGCAGAACTCATCATTCTTCATCCCAAACGGAGCGGATGGAATTTGGAACCGGGAATAGAACCTCTTTCGGAAACCGGAGAATCCTACCGGTTCAGCATCCGGATACAGCCGGATGATCCGGTTGAGTTTTCTGTTCCTCTTAAACGCACCACCGGCAGGGAAATAGCCCTGATCAATTTAGGGGAGGATCAAATCGGTTACTATCTTTCTCAACCTAAACTGGACGATAAGACGGAAGAAGAATTACAGCGGCTCCGGGAACTCAAGCACGATCTTTCCGAAAAGGAAGCAGCCCGCCGGGAGATCGAGGAGGAACTTTCATCGATTTACCGGGACCAGGAACGGATACGGAAGAACATCCAGGCCATCGACAGCACCTCGAATCTGTACCGCCGGTATCTTGAGACACTCACGGAGCAGGAGGACAAAATCGAAGAACTCGAAAACCGGCTTAAATCAGCCAGGTCGGCAGAGGAGTCTGCCCGTACAGCCTTGCGGGATTATATAGATTCCCTCTAAGCGCCCAAAAACAATTTTTGCATCAGCTTATAAGGAGACAGAGCACATGAAAGGAATTATAGTCGCGGCAGGATACGGAACACGGTTTCTGCCGGTTACCAAAACCATACCGAAAGAAATGCTTCCCCTGGTAAATAAACCGGCTATATCATTTATCACGGAGGAGTTCACCGCTTCTGGAATCCGGGACATTATCGTAATTACATCCCGGAGGAAGAAAGCTTTAGAGGATTATTTTGACCGGGAAGCAGAGCTGGAATCGGTTTTCAAACGGGAGGAGAAACACGAAAAGCTCGAAAAGATCCGGCCGCCTGAAGCTGATTTCGTATTCATCCGGCAGCAGGAGATGCGGGGCACCGGTCACGCGCTGCTTCAGGCGAAGCCGTATATCGGGAACGAACCTGTGGTGGTTGCTTATCCCGACGATATCCACTTCGGTACGCCTCCCCTGGCGCAGCAGCTTATCACCATGTGGGAAAAGACCTCATGTTCAGTCCTGGCAACCATTCACGACCCTGTGAATATACATGCCTATGCCGCGGTTGACATAGCCGAAGACGGTCTTCACGTAAAGGATTTGGTGGAAAAACCGCCTAGGGGGAGCGAGCCGTCGAATGAAGCTTCCATAGGCAGGTATCTCTATACCCCGGATTATTTTGATTTTCTTGAAGAAGGGTGGCGGATACACCAACGTGAGGGAGAAGGCGAATATTACCACGTCTACCCCCTCAACAGACAGATGGAGCGGAACGGAGTAGTATACAAGCGTATCGATGGCGCGCGGTATGATACGGGCACACCGGAGGGGTTTCTCAAGGCTTTGGCGGCGTACTGCGGCACCATTCCGGAATATCAGTCGGTTTTAAAGGATGCCGTCCTGCACAGCTCCTGAATCAAGACAAAAACGGCAAATATTTTGAGGCTCTGAAAAATGATAATTTCGAAAGAGAAAATCAGATTCGGAACACCGCCGCCAGCTCCTCGTACTGCGAAGCTTCTTCCTTTTTTCCCCTTTTTCTGCAGCCCCGGGCATAGATAAGGCACTTCCGGACCAATTCTTTTTCAGCCCCGGCTTGACAATCCGCGGGGAGGATATTCTGAGTTATCAGTTTTTTAAGGGCCTCGATGCGGAAGTATTCGATAGGTCCCGATGCCGAAAGCTGTTCCCAGCCGCCGGCCCGTTTTACCGTCAGGGCTTCCGGGATGTATCCCACAGGTTCCCTGCAGGTGATCCTCAGCCAGAACTCGTAATCCTCCGCTACCGCGATATCCTCCCGGAAACCTCCGCTTTCTTTATACAAGGAGCGGTGCATCATCACGGTGGAAGGGCCGATGATGCATTTTTTAAGGCTGTCGGGGAAAAGGTTGCCTTCCCGGATGTGGGTTTGAGACTTCTGGGAAATCTCTTTTTCTCCCCGTAACCACCGCTCGCGGGTATGACATATCCGAATTTCCGGGTGTTCACGGAAAAAGGCGGTCTGCCTTTGGAGTTTGCCCGGCAGCCACAGGTCGTCGGAGTCCAGGAAAGCTATATAGTCACCGCGGGAGGTATCGACACTGATGTTTCTGAGAAGGCCGGGTTTACCGGTATGATCGGATCGGATGAGGACAATCTTAGGGTAACCTGCATCATTTGCGCCCGCGGCAAGCTCCTTGGCAACGCGGAAGGTTTCATCCGCGGAGCCGTCATCCGCAATAATAATCTCTAAATCGGAGTAATTTTGACCGATACAGGAATTGTAGGCTTCTTTTAAAAGAGCGGGACGGTTGTATACAGGGATAATGGCGGAGATCATGGGTCGATGGTACACCGGCACAGCGGAAAAACCAACCCGGCGGGAATTGCTGGTCGTTTGACAGTTTTAATAGAAATTGTTTTATATTTGCGTTATTATTATAGATGCAGTCAAGGGCTGCGGAAAAACATGGAACCGGAGAGAGATTTTTGAAGAACCGCGGGATACTACTAACACACCTCCTTATTATGGGCGGCATCTTTCTTCTCATGACATCCTGCCCCACCGTGGAGGATCCGTTTTCGGAGTACCGCGGTCTAAATCTGATCGAATACTCCGGGTTTTCTTCCGGAGATTGGCAGATCTCCTACGGGGAAGCAGCTCCCTCCTTCGATTATCTCCGGTTCGAAGAGCTGAGTCTTGCTGAAGCAGGCTCAACATCCGGACTTCCCGCGGGAAAAAGCGATTATCACCGCCTGGAGCTGGTCAACCTGTTCCAGAACGGTGATTTTACCCAAACAGAGACTGGTGAAGCCCCTGCCGGCTGGGAACTGAACGGACCAATTGATTCCGGCCTTATATTTGAAACAACCACGGTATTGAAACCGGACGCAGGAGATCCGATGGAAGGAAAGGTACTCCATTTTAAACTGAACGGACTGCAGTGGAGCGCATACGATTTTAAAGATCCTGCCACCGGGCTCCGAGACGGATTTGTACCGAGCTCCCAGTACTTCATTCAATTCGATTCCAGCTGCCAGTTCCCGAACCTGTTCACCTATACAAACCTGACCATTACCAAACGGGAATGGTCCATCGGCATAGACACCTCCTGGGAGGTCACTCCCTTCCCGCCACCTGAGGAGGGAGATGCCCGTTTTACCTCCATTCAGGGATACGACTACTTTTCCATCGGTTTACCGAATGAGGGAAACAACGCGCAGGAGGGTTACATGGATAACATAAGAGTGGGACGGACCGATATCGAACAGAATATCGTTCTATCGGTGCCCCTTACCGATCCGGAGGAACTCCGTCCCAACCTTATCGACGGGCACTACCGTTTCACTTTCTATGTTAAGCTTGAACCCGCGGGCAACATCACCCCCGGCGTGAGCAACCGTTTCGACGCGAGAAGCGTATCGGTCTCTCTACAGCTCTCCCGGGGAGAAGACATTACGCAGTTTCAGACCTTCTTCTCCGAAGAGCTGGGCTGGACAAGGGATGAATGGACGGAAATCAACTTCGAAACACCAAAGGTTCTGCAGTTTAATCTCCCGGAACAATCAGAATCCGCGGAAGAACCATTGCCGGAACCGGCGCTGGAAATATCAATTTCACCTAACAGCAGTACCTTCAGGGACATCGGAAGCATTCTTGTGGCAGCTCCCTCCCTCACCTATCACCCGGAAGGTTTTTCAGATTAATACACCGATTGTTTCATTTATTTAATGACCATCACCTTCCGGTATTCATCAACCCCGGGACCTTCCACTCTGATAAAATAGAGCCCCCGGGCAACTATATTTCCTCCGGCGTTCCGGCCGTCCCAAGTGAACGTATAGTTGCCCTGTCCCTGAAGTCCCGAAAAAAGAACATCCACAATGTTTCCCTCAAGACTGAATATCCGTATTGTAACGTTTCCTTCCGACGGAAGGGTATAGTTTATAGCGGTTTTTTCTCCTTGAAGAGGATTGATAAGATTATTAAGAATTGTCACACCGCCCCGCTGCCGCCGGATGTCACGGATAGGAATCAGCCATGGTTTCACTGTTCTCGGATCGTCCGGATCTTCCACCCTGGCGCAGTATAGATCCCCGTATCTTAAGAGGAATTCTATAGTTTCACCCGGAACAATCTCCTCATCTGTCGAAGGAAGGATAAAGTCCTGATAATCGCTGGTGATTCTTAACGGTGTTAAAGAACGGGTCTCTGAATTCGGGGTCGAAAGAAACCCTGGAATTCTCTCGGGAAGCCAAAATTCTTTCCGCAGTGCGGCAGGGTCCGGATTGACATCATAAATAAGATTAAGCGGAAGATTTCCGGTGTGATGGGACTCTGTCCGAACGAGGATGTTTTGGTCCTGAAGACTTTCGGTACCGTCGAATTCAGTGAGTGTCCCTCCGATACCGCCCTCTTCCGGTTCCCGGTGTATGCTGTCGATTGCCCATAACGGGTCAGCAATCCCAACACCGATATCAGTTATCCTATGGGTCACCGTTTCCAGCATGGGATTCCCCAGCTCATCAAATACTGCTTCAGCTTCAGGATAAAAGTAGTCAGAAACGGCTGCTTCTACAGTTAAAGGCTTTTCCAGGGAGAAAAAAGCTTCCAGCGTTCCAACACCGTCGGCGTCCTTTTCCAGTATCTCGATACTCGTAAACGAATTGTCCCCTGCATATACGAATTGATCGCTGGTTATATCCTCGAATCCTTCGATGACAACAGGTTTACTGAAGTTGACGTATATGCGTCTGGAGCCCACAATTCCTATGGATATGTTTACCCTCGGAGGTGTCCGTTCTATGGCCAGGTAGGGTTCCGTAAAACTAGGCAGCAGGTTTCCCGCCAAGTCCGTCACGCCGCCGACACTGCTGTCGTAGGCGGCCCACATGTCGGTGGTGATACTCCATTCCACCCGTTCATCGAAGGCGATAGAGAAATAGGTATCATCCTGAACACTGATGGCAAGACCGTCAGGGGGGTAGAATAAGGCATTTTCTACCCGGGTTAATACCTGGGGATTATCCAATAAAATCGGTTCCACCGCTACTTCGTTGAATTTAAATCCCAGGGGATTGATGGATGTATCCCGCACCCCCTCGTTCTGTTCGGACCAGGGGTGCATGGCGTAGGAATCCCAAACTTCATTGTACGCTGAATTGTCAAGAATATTAAAATCAAACCGGTCCAGGACAAAGTTCCGGCTGATATCGACAGTGACGATTTCCCAATAGGGAGACTCTGCTCCTTCGGGTTTGAACTGGGCAACGGCGGGCGGATTTATATCCCAATCGAACTCGCCGGGAGCGGCATTCTCTATAGAAACATCCGGCTTTGCATAAGGATCCGCTGAGGGCTCCACCGAGTTACCGGAATTGTCCACCAGATAGTCGTTGGAAGGAACCGTAACCGTCCCGGAGGGTAATGTTCGATCCGTAATGTATCCCGGCCAGCTCCGGCTTTCGCCGGTGCCTTCGCTCCAGCCTGCGGCATATATAGCGATGCCGTGATCACCGTGAAGGTTGGAAGGGGAGGTGCGGTAAAGGGAATTTACTCCGGTCTCAGCGTCCTTTGATCCGGTGGAGAAAGTTCCGGTGTAGCTGAAATAGCCTACTACCTCTACTTCAGTCCCGTTCTGGAGGGCATGCCCTCCATGTTCGGAAGCTGAATCGAAGGTTGTACCGGCCCGGACATTTTCGGCATCAACCCCTGCGTCTCCAAACGTAACCGCCTCTGAATAACGGAGCCGCCAGAAGTTGTGAGCATCGTAGGGTTTATCGGCATCCGGGTCGTGCAGGTCCCTGCCTGTTTCTACAGCAATAAGCACCGGCCGGCATCTGTCTGCGGTTCCATTGTAACGGGGAACATCAGGATGAGGTGCCGATGTACCGTAGTTCCTGCTTAAATTTTTTGCCGCGGCATCGGCAAACAGCCCTTTGAGCATGGAAATGTTGGGGAGAACATTGCGGTTTTCCCCTGAACGGTTCGTACTGATCCCGGGAGAGGTTGAGTCCCCGGCAGAGGCCCCCGTGGCATCGGTATTCCAGGTGGTATTTGCGGTCTGCAGATATATTACCGCAAGGTCTCCCGCTCCGTCCGTTGAACTGGTACAGGCGGTATTGGTAAATGCCCCGGTAAAGGGTACCGTTCCCGAATCGGTGGTAACCGAGGCAACCACTGACGAAATTTGATTGCCCGAGTTTTCCACCGGTTCGTTAAAGGTGACTTTAATGACGTTATCGTAACTCGTCTCCGCTGAAGCGATATAGGGGGCGGTGAAATCCCAATTCCCGGTATTCCCGCCTCCGTCGGTAACCCGGTTGTGCCTGATGCCGCTGCTTCCTTCGGATTCGGCCGCCCCGACATATCCGCCGGAAGCATCCGAGTAATCCACGGTAAGGTTCAGCGCCACGGAATACGGTTCTCCCCAGGGATATGCGGGATCGGCCAGGTAATCCGCCGAGGAGTTGTCCTGCACAACAAGCGACCAGGTGTCGTCCGCGCCTGCGGCTCCGCCTCTAAGGTCTGTGCCGTTAACATAGAAGTTCCCTCCTACGGTGATGGTGCTGTTAGACAGGTCGAATGTGCTTCCGTCGGTAAATGAAGCGGAATAAGGCAGCAACCCCGGATACAAGGCCTGGACCCACGCCGGGAGGCTCCCCATGTCGGGGTACTCGAACTCATCGGTCACCCCGGAATCCCGGTCCGGATCATCCGCGTCGTAACCAGCTCCGAATACCGCAAAATCTCCTCCCCCGTAGGCGGTCGCGGATATATCGTGCCCGTTCAGGTTTAAGGTCCCCTCGAAGAACCGGAAGTGCCGGCAGCTGATGTCGCTAAAAAGAGTTATAGCAGCCGGCACGGGCAGGATAACGTAGACGTCACGGAAGGTGAAGCTTCCTGCTCCGGCATCTAAGCTTCCCCCGTCGTTCACATTGAGCTGTGCCCCGCCGCTTCCCGCGATATAAGACTGGGAGTCGCCGGTAATGTATTCCAGCCCGTTCAGGTTAATCCGTCCGGAACCGGTAACCGAGACCGTTCCGTTTACTCCGTCTCCGCCGCTTCCAATGCCGACGAAGTCGACATTGTTCCCCGAAACCGACAGACTTGCCAGGGGTGTTGTTCCTCCGATCAGTCCCTGAAAGTCCACATCCCCGGTACCCGCGGTCAGGCTTAGGTTTTGCGTACCGTTTACTGTTCCGGCAAATGTTACCGGACCTCCTGAACCGCCGTCCGCCGTGTCGATTACCGCGTCCCCGTCTAAGGTGAGGGGAATGTTGAAGTCAACCGAACCGTCTCCCGCGGTTATATCGGCACTGAGCAGGACTTGATCGGCTGTGCTGAATGTGACCGGTCCGCCTGCGGAGGACACGTCCGCGTTTACGTCGATGTTGTTGCCGGCGCCGCCTGCGTCAACCGCCGCCCCTCCGGCTCCTCCGGCAACTGCGGCGTCAACGGTGATGTTTGTACCCGCTCCGGTTGTAGAGAGGTCAGCGCCGCCGGTGCCTCCCGCGGAGACGGTGTTTTCTACGAGGAGGGCTCCGTCTTGATTTTCCAGCGTAATGTTACCGTCAACGGTGGAGACTCCGGAGCCGGCGGGGTCTACGGTAAGGTCTCCGGGTCCGGAATCAATTATAGAAATCGTACCGGTTGCGGGATCCGCATCGCCGGGAGTATTGTTCTGCGCACGGAAGATACTCAAGCCGCCGGATTCATTAATTTGAACTGTTCCGGAGGCGGAATTTATTACATCCAGGGAAACGGTATTAACATCAATTGCGTCACCGTCTCCGATTCCGGTGGCCGCCCGGAGGATTACACGGCCGGGGTCGCCGGTGACGATGTCGGTATCCCCCGGCGGGTCTCCTCCGTCGTTATCAATGATAGCTCCAGTGTTGGACACGATTTGCACCGCGGTAGTGGTCGCGTTTAACGTATGAACATCATCAATACTAATATCTCCGCCGGCTGTAAGATCTACTGTTCCCGGGACCGATGCGCCGGAATCCTGTCTCATCCGGGTAACGGTTACCCCGTCATTCTCGGTAATAACGATATCTCCGGTGTCGTTGTTGAGGAGATCCAGAAAATCGACATCAGTCTCCAGTTCCCTGGTGCTGCCGATACCGTTTTCCGCCTCGACGGCAAATGTTCCTGCCGACACATCGGTTACCGTGTCAGCGGCGTGGTCGTTTACTGCTCCTGCAGTGATTAGGGTGATAGTGCCGGCGCCCGCGCTCATGGTCCCAACCGGAATATCCGCGCCGCTTTCCAGGGATACATCTCCGCCGCCTCCGGTGGTATCGGTGTCCAGGCGGTTCGTTACGGTGATATCCAGGGTACCGTTTGTTACCCCGATGGTCCCGTTTAGAGCGGTGATGTCTAACACGAACGCCTCTATGTCAAGGATTCCGTCATTAGCATCATCATAGACTGCTCCCCCTGCATCAAGGGTAACGGTATCCGCGGTCTCATCACAGGTGATCTCTCCGATGATCATATCCGCGTCTACTTCCGTCCCGGCTCCGCCGCCGCGGTTCGTAATGGTTACGT
>CAZUAE010000042.1:0-23940 GCA_964618265.1 uncultured Spirochaetales bacterium
ACTTAAATCACGGCGGGTAGTTACCGCCTTACTTGCAGCACGGACACCTGAGTCCGGACTGAACAGGACCGAATCAGTGTAGGTGCCGCCGGTGTCAATCCCCAAAAGAAGATGACCTGTATCAGCCATTGTAAACCGCCTTCATTGCTTCGATCATGTAGCGGGGGTCCTTAACACCGGCGGTTTCCCGGATGCTGTGCATAGCCAGAATGGGAATGCCCACGTCTACAGCGGGGATACCTGTTGCTGAGGAGCAGACCGGACCGATGGTGCCTCCCGAGGGAGCATCGGATTTACCGATAATTTTCTGACAGGGGACCTCCGCCTTCCGGCAGGCTTCTGAGAAAAAAGCTTCTGTTTCGGCAGTGGTGGCGTAACTTTTTCGGGCATTTGCCTTGATAACGGGACCTCCGTTTATGGCAGGTACATAGGCCGGATCATGCTTGTCAGCAAAGCTGGGATGCACAGCGTGGGCGGCATCGTTGGAGACGATCACCGATTTTGCGTATGCCCGGTAGACCGCCTCCCTTGAGTTTTCTTTTGAAAAGGCAATCCGTTCCAGGATGGATACAAGGAAGTTGGAATTGGCTCCGGGAGGAGTATTGCTGCCGATCTCCTCGTTGTCGAAAAGGCCGCATACCGCGGTAGGTTTTGCGGATTCCGCTTCCGTAATTGCGGTAAGGACCGCATGACAGCCGCCCATGTTGTCTATTCTGCCGGAACTTACCAGGTTCCGGTCTATGCCGAAAATTTCGCCCCTCTCAGCGTCGGCCAGAAAAATATCAGCAGAGAGGATTGAATCCGGATCGGTCCCTGCATTTTCTGCAAGCAGACCCTTGAGGACATTTTCCCCTTCTAAAGACAACACCGCCTGAAGGTGGTTCTGGGCGTTGTACTGGAACCCCTTATTCAGTTCCCTGTTTATGTGGATAGCTGGATTAGGAATGATGGCCGTCGGATTTTCTGTCCGGATAAGAGCGGACTCGGTCCCGTTTTTTCCTCGAAAATAGACCTTTCCGGCGATGATTAGCGGCCGGTCAAGCCATGTGGAAATGATAGGGCCTCCATAAACCTCAACAGGAACCACGGAATACCCCGATTTCTTCGATTCCGCTTCAGTTTTTATTTTAAGGGCGGGGCTGTCGGTATGAGCGCAGATGATCCTGAACCCCTCCTCCGTCACCGGACTGCTTCCCATGCGGAAAGCGGCGATACCGGAACCGTTCCTCCCCATAAAATAAGCCCCCCCGGCTTCCAAATCCCAGGAATCGGATTCGGAAAGCTCCTTAAAGCCGGCATTAAGGAGCCGCCGTTTAATTTCGGCTCCGGTATGAAACGCTGTGAGACATCTATCTAAAAACGAAATAAAGTCATTCGCAGTATCCTCAAATTTTAATTTATGCAATGGTACAGCCTCCGTTTTATCAAAATCAGGTCAAGGAAGAGTAACAAATATCCTGAGCATCTTCAATAAAAACAGCTTATTCCAAGCAATTTCATCCGAGCCGCTGGTAGTTTTATTTATACCCGGTTATTCAATACAGGTTTTTTACAAACACCATAGAAAAATCATGTAAAAAAATTTATACTTCATGGATAAGCAAGTACAAATCGGCAGGTAAAAAATCATTTTATTCAAAGGGGGACTATTCCAATAATTTCGGATTCTAGCAAATGAAGCAATTTGACCTGCAGCGGAAGATCGGGATAATAGTAGCCTCTGGTTGTTTTATCATCGCTCTTTTCTTCTTCTTCACCATCTATACCACAAAGCATATCGGCATATTCCGTGCTGTTTTTTCCGTCAAGGTAGGTTCAACTGTAATCGCAGGTGTATGCTTTTTACTGACCTCAATCCGCATCAGTAAGCTTCTCCGTTATCTTCAGATATTTCTCTTTTTTAGTTTAGCGCCTCTTGTTTTTTCAAATCAGGAATCAAACTACTTTGGGCCGTTACTATTAATCATGGGTTATATCTTATCATTTAAATACGGTCTTTTACGGAAATATTTTTTTACCAAATCAATAGCTGCCTTTCTTTTTTCGTTTTTTGTTATAATATTACCCCCTTTTTTATTGTATCAGAGAGATTTAACTGATCAAATGACTGTCCTTTCCATGATAGTAATCTTCCTATCTTTTTTATGGGTGATTTTTGAAGAATTAGAATCTGAAAGAAAAAGGAGAGAAGCCAGATTAAAACATGAAATAAACCGCAACAGGAAAATGGGAAGGATTGCTACTAATGTAGGCGGACTTGTCCATAACCTTAAAAATGATATATCCCTCATAACAGCAAATATTTATATGCTGGGGGAGGAGGAAATATTTAAAAACCAACTGCATGGCTTGCAGAATGCAGTTGCTCGCCTCAATGCCCGCATTAATAGAATTTTACTGGCAATTAAAGCGGACACGCTGCGGGAAAAAACTCCTATTGATATTCATCTTTTAGTTTGTTCGATTGTGGAAGGGTTTCAAGTCGAACGTGATTTTAAAAAGGGAGCTGATGTTGAGATCGATATCGAAAGGGACTTGACTGTCTTTGCCAGTATCTCAGACATATCCCAAATTATAGAAAACATTATCAGTAATTCCTGGGATGCAATAAAAAAAACTAATGGATCCGGAAAAATTATTATTTTTGCAAAACAAACAGATAATCATAGTATTTTATCGATCCAGGATAATGGTATGGGAATAAAGGGATTTGGACACAGCAAACCGGTTTCCTGTATGGAATCATCATTTTTTCAGGTTGGTAAAACTACAAAAGAGGAAGGAAACGGATTCGGAATGGTTTATGTCATAGAAACAATGAGGAAATATAACGGAGATGTCAGGGTTGGGAGCACAGTTGGCCGAGGCACCACGGTGGAACTAGTCTTTGAAAAGGATTGAGCTGAAATTGCTTTATTAATTACAGGCAATTCTAAATTGCAAATTCAGAATTGCTGATTATAGGTAAGAGTATTGACAGAATACGTTACTGGTGGTAGTTTGATATCCGCCTGGGCGGTTAGCTCAGTTGGGAGAGCGCCTGCCTTACAAGCAGGAAGTCACTGGTTCAAGTCCAGTACCGCCCAATAGAATTCAGGTTTCAGGTGAAACTGAATCATCCCAGGGAAATCCCCAAAGGCTTCCATACGTATTTCTTAAATCCACTGCGGAGAATATATGGCGAGCGAGAAAAAAAGAAATATAGGTATAATGGCACATATTGATGCCGGAAAAACAACCACCACCGAAAGGATCTTGTTCTATTCCGGTAAAAGCCATCGTCTTGGAGAAGTCGACCATGGCGATGCCGTCATGGACTGGATGACCCAAGAACAGAACCGGGGAATTACCATCACCTCAGCCGCAACAACCCTGTTTTGGAAAGACCATCAGATTAACATAATAGATACGCCGGGACATGTGGATTTCACCGCAGAGGTGGAACGATCACTGCGGGTTTTAGACGGCGCTGTGGCTATTTTCTGTGCTGTTGGTGGCGTAGAACCTCAGTCTGAAACAGTTTGGCATCAGTCCGATACTTATCATATTCCGCGGATGGCTTATATAAATAAAATGGACCGCATTGGAGCTGACTTCTTTTCCGTAATAGAAGAAATGGAAAAAAAATTAGGAACAGTACCGTTACCCCTTCAAATCCCTTTAGGAAGAGAATCGGAGTTCGAAGGGGTAATCGACCTGATAAAAATGGAAGAGATTTACTGGGATCCCGATACCTTTGGTTCTAACATGGAGACAAAACCGCTGTCTGATCAGCATCGTGATTATGCTTTAGAATGGCAGGAGCGGATGATCGATGAGCTCTCCGCCTACTCCGATAAATTAACCGAATTGTTTTTAGACGGAGCGGATATTCCGGTCTCACTTCTCAAAGAAGTTATCCGGGAGCAGACGCTGCGGAGAACCATTACTCCGGTTTTTTGCGGCGCTTCTCTTAGAAACATGGGTGTTCAGCCCTTATTGGATGCTATAATAGATTTCCTTCCCGCTCCTGCAGATCTTCCGCCTATGCGGGGTATGCATGTAAAGAAAGGGGAAGAGATAGATATACCTTCCGATCCGGAGGGAAACCCTCTGGCCCTGGTTTTCAAGATCCAGTCCGACCGGGAAGCGGGATCTTTTAGTTATATCAGAGTATATTCCGGTATTATCAAGGCCGGAAGTGCTGTCTACAACATCAACAAAAAAAAGAAGGAACGGGTAAACCGGCTTCTTAAAATGCATGCAAACAGGTCCGAACAGATCGATAAAGTAGCAGCGGGAGACATCGCCGTTGTTATCGGTTTTAAGTTTGCCCAAACCGGAGACAGTATCGGCAGTGAAGGATATCCGGTCCTTTTAGAGCAGATGCATTTTCCCGAACCGGTAATTTCCGTATCCATAGAACCGAGAACTCTTTCAGAGCGTAAAAGACTCCAGGAAGTGTTGGAAATTCTAGCAAAGGAAGATCCGACCTTTACTGCAAAGGAGGACACCGAAACCGGAGAGCTGATTATTTCCGGTATGGGGGAACTCCATATTGATGTTCTTGTTACCCGGGTAATTGAGGATTTCAAGGTAGATGCTAAGGTTGGAAAACCACAGGTCACCTATCGTGAATCAGTAGCAGCTACGATAACCCATAATGAAACGTATCACAGACTTCTAGGCGGAAAGGAAAATGATGCGGACATTACTCTGGAAGTCAGACCGTTAGAGCGGGGGGCCGGAAACACTT
Source organism: uncultured Spirochaetales bacterium (assembly GCA_964618265.1). Classification (GTDB taxonomy): domain Bacteria; phylum Spirochaetota; class Spirochaetia; order CAYLLE01; family CAYLLE01; genus CAYLLE01. Next base: position 4,736 of record CAZUAE010000042.1, read on the forward strand.
TCACCTCTGAAATAACAAAGAAGGATGTTCCTAAACAGATTATTGAAGCAGTTAGAAGGGGAATCGAAGGGGGATTTAATTCCGGTATTGAATGGGGATATCCCGTTATCGACGTAGGTGTTGTACTGAAGGACTTAGAATACAATCCCGTCACCTCAACGGAGCTTGCCTTTGAAGCCGCCGCGGCCATGGGATTCGACAACGCTGCCCGTAAGGCTTCACCGATACTCTTAGAGCCCATCATGGTTGTAGATGTGTTCTGTCCAAAAGAGTTTTTAGGAGAGGTTATTAATCGTTTGACCGGGCGGAGCGGAGTCGTACAAAGCCTCGATTCCAGGCCGAGTTCCGAACATATCCATGCCCAGGTTCCCATGGCAAAAATGTTCGGTTATTCCACTGCCCTCAGGAGCATCACTCAGGGAAGAGGAAATTTCGCTATGGAATTTTCTCATTTCGCAAAAAAATCAGAATAACTTCCGGATAATTGGGTATCCGCAATGCTTCATCGGAAAATATAACCATAGAAGCATTAAAAGACGCTGGATGTCCACGGCGGAACCAACCCGCCGAACATTGAGGGCGCCTACTATGCCGATGATCTCATCACCGAATACGATTCCACCGACATCTACCACGTGGGATATGAGATTTCGCCCTGCTATTTCAATTTCTACAATCAGTCAGACGGCGAAATAACGGTCGACTACACCGCCGAATTTGTATCCGACGTAGCGACTGGCGCGGGAGCGTTTATATCCGGAAACGGTTCTAAGTTTTCCCTCTTCATCGAGTTCAGCGGTGTGTCGCAAGGGGTTGAATACACCCAGGTAGCGGTCTACACCGGTACCGTCTCCAGTTCCGGGATCCAGAGCTTCCAGATGGGTATTATTTTGACCGATAAGGTCGGCGACGAGTCCAACAGCGTCTTGATGCCGGTCGGCGGCCACCGTATGTTCCAAGAGGACGATGATTTGGCTGAAACGGTGAGCACCTATCCCGAATCGGAGGCGAAAAGTCTTGAGGGTTCAAACGAAGCTGCTTCTGCTGTGGGTGCCGCCCAGTAATCCAATGATAGCCGGCATCATACTATCTTTAAAAACACGCAAAAGGCCTGGACAGCGAGTTGCTGTCCAGACCTTTTGCGTGTTTTCTGTTATGAGGCAATTCGGTATCTTGACACCAAGAGCGGGAAACTTTTATAGTGTAATGTCTAAACCGCCTGAAACACGGCGGAAAACCGGCAAAAAATGCAAAAACCAGCAGGGAGTTACACATGGGTTTCACCACGGATCAAATCAGAAATATCGCAGTGGCAGGTCACGGCGCCACCGGTAAAACGACTTTTGTAGAACGAATCCTCTTTGAAGGGGGAGCCATACCAAAACCTGAAACGGTAGAATCGGGGAAAACCGTCAGCGACAATACTCCGGAAGAGATAGATCAGAAAATATCTGTACACTTGAGTCTTTCTACAGTCGAATGGCAGAACAGTAAAATCAACATTCTCGATACACCTGGAGCATCCGATTTCGTAGGAGAGGTTGTAGCGGCTTTCCGGGTCGGGGAATCAGCTATTATGTTGGTGGATGCCCGGGCAGGAGTTCAGATAGAAACAATTAAGCTTTGGAGACGGTTGGAGGAACGCAATAAACCCCGTTTGGTTTTTTTGAATAAGATGGATGTCGAACGTTCTGATTTTAAAAAAGCCATAGACGATCTGAACGATAAGTTTGACGCCAATTTTGTTCCTTTAACTATTCCCATGGGAGACGGAACAGACTTTAAAGGGGTTATTGATTTGCTCGAAAAAAAAGCTTATCCGATTCCGGATGAAAACACAAAAGAAAAAGCGGTGGATATTCCGGATGAGTATAAAGATATGGTGGAAGAATATTCCGCCAGCATAATGGAGCTAGCTGCTGAGGGAGATGATGAACTGGTGGAGAAGTTCCTCGAAGAGGAAACCCTGTCTCCGGAAGAAATTATTACCGGACTCGTTAAAGGCTATAAAGATGCCAAAATTGCACCGCTTTTCTGCGGATCCTCTCTTATTGGGGCGGGCATAAAACCTCTTCTCAATTTTATTGCCAAGGCAAGCCCCTCGCCTGACGGCTGTTTTGAAAAGGGAAAAAACCAGGAAGATGAAGAAATCGAAATACCTATTACGGTTAACGATCCCTTTTCAGGCTTTATTTTCAAAACCAGTATTGACCAGTTTTCAGGCAAACTCTCCTATATAAAAGTGGCGTCAGGAAAACTCACGGGAGATATAGAGCTCTTTCATGCCGGAGAAAATAAAAAGGAGAAAGCTGGAAAAGTATATACTGCATTAGGTAAAAAGGTGAATGAAACTGATGAACTTCCCGCTGGAGATATCGGTATTATATCGAAATTACCAGCCGGTTCCACCAACGAAACCCTCTGCAGTCCTGACCGGATAATAGCATTGGAATCCCTCAAACTGCCCCAGCCCGTTTATGCTGTTGCAATCAGTGCAGCCAGCAAAAAAGATGAAGACAAATTAGCCCAGCAATTACACCGTGTTGCCGAGGAAGATATGACATTTCAGATTAATTTTAATCCAGAAACAAAGGAAACCGTCATATCCGGAATGGGAGAGCAGCAGATCAACATGATCCTGGATAAAATCAAGGAAAGTCAAAAAATAGATGTAGAAACCCGTATTCCCAAGGTTGCCTACCGGGAAACCATTACGAAACCGTCCAGTGCTACCTACAGGCATAAGAAGCAGACCGGGGGACACGGGCAGTTCGGTGAAGTATCCATCAACATCAATCCTATTCCCCGCGGAGAATACTACAGTTTCGAAAATCAGATTAGGGGAATGGCAATATCCAAAGGATATATCCCCGGTATCGAAAAAGGACTGCACGAGGCGATGGAGGAGGGTATCGTTGCCGGTTATCCCGTTGTGGATGTGGCCGTAGCGCTTGTTGACGGGAAAGAGCACCCCGTTGATTCCTCGGAAATGGCTTTTAAGTTAGCTTCCAGAGGTGCGCTAAATGATGCAATGTCCAAAGCGGGTCCTGTACTTTTAGAGCCCGTTATGAATCTGAGTGTTTTTGTTGATGAGCAGTACCTCGGAGACGTTTTATCGGATTTGAGTTCTAAACGGGGTAAAGTGATGGGACAGGAGCCCATTGGCGGCGGTATAATGGAGATTAAAGCTCAGGTTCCGCAGTCAGAGATGCTTCGATACGCCATCGATCTAAAATCTATTACCTCCGGAACAGGGAGTTTCGAAATGGAATTCAGCCACTACAGCTCCATCGCCGGTAAAGTGGCTGATGATGTAGTCAAGGCTGCAAAGGCTGCCGGGGGGGAAGGCTAAGGTATGAAATATTCATTCATGAGTTTTTCCACACCGGAGTTTTCACTGGAAGAGTGCCTGGACGCGGTAAAGGAGTACGGGTATGACGGCTTCGAACCCCGGGCCCAGGCGAATCACGCTCATGGTGTGGAAACCGATGCATCTCCTGAAAAACGGAAAGATATAAAAACCCTTTCTGCAGAGAAAGGTGTTCCCATTGGATGCATCGCCACCTCTCTTCGTTTTGCTGATGTACCGAATCGTGCTCAAACAGTGAGTGATGCCTTTGCCTTTATCGATTTATGCGGTGATTTGGGTGTTCCTGCGCTGCGTATTTTCGGCGGTCCAATCCCGGAGGGGATGAGCAGGGAAGCGGCGGTTGATGCCGTATGTGATGTTTACCGTGAAGTTTTAGCTAATGCTGAGCAGAAGAACGTAGCCCTCTGTATGGAAACCCATGATGACTGGTGTGACCCGAAGGATGTAGCGGAAGTACTTAAACGGCTTGATCACCCAATGGCTGCTGCAAATTGGGACATCATGCATCCTGTCCGCACCGGTAAAGCGGGAATGGAAGAGTCGTTTCATATATTAAAACCTTGGATCCGGCACGTACACGTTCACGATGCCGGAGAACTGGGTGATAAGATCAATCTAGTGCCCATCGGCAAGGGGAAATATGACCACAAAACTGCGGTTCAATTACTGCGGGATAACGGATACGAAGGTTATATTTCCGGTGAATGGATCAATTGGGAAGCTGCGAATCTGCACTTACCTAGAGAGCTTGCCGCGCTCAAACGTTACGAGACGGAATAACTAAAACATAGGAGTTTTTATGTATCTTACCGGATTCGCCGATGAGGCGGGAGAAAGCATAGATGATCAGATACGGGCAACAAAAGAGCTCGGATGGTCCAATATAGAGGCCCGTAAAGTGGGTGATAAAAACATCCACGATATTGACGACAAAACCTTTGACGCGGTTGCGGGAAAACTGGAAGGCGCGGGGATTCATGTAAACTGCTTCGGTTCCGCCATTGCAAATTGGGGAAAACAAATTACAGAACCGATGGATTCTTCCCTGGAGGAGACAAAGCGTGCACTACCCCGTATGAAACGTTTGGGCACAAAACTCATCCGTATCATGAGTTTTGCCGTTTTGGAGGACCGGGATTCGGAAGATCAGATGGAGACTGAACGCTTTCGTAGGCTGAACATCCTGACCTCCATGTTTCTTGATGAGGGCATTCAGCCGGTACATGAAAACTGCATGAATTACGGCGGTATGGGATGGCAGTACACCCTCAGACTTATAGAAAATGTCGAGGGACTCAAGCTGGTTTTTGATACGGGAAACCCGGTTTTCTCTGCTGACCGGTCGAAACCGAGACCATGGCCGAAGCAGTCATCCTGGGATTTTTACCGTCACGTTAAAGAGCACATCGCATACATCCATATTAAAGACGGATATGTAACCTTCAACCCCGATAAACCGGAGACGCCAAAAACTGTTTTTACCTTTCCCGGAGAAGGTAACGGGGATGTAGAAAAAATAGTCGCGGACCTTCTTAACAGCGGATATGACGGCGGTATTTCAATCGAACCGCATATAGCTGTTGTACACCACGATGAATCGATCAAGGCGGAAGCGGATGAAAAATACCGGAATTATGTGGAGTACGGCAGACGGATGATAAAGATAATTGACCGCGTAAAAAAAGGGTCAGCAAAGGGCTGAAAAAATTGACTCAGGGTCATAACAGATTAGACCGGAAAAAAATCACCTTCTTTCCACTCTCAGAACGCGAAAACCGTGTTTCAATAGAAGAAAAAGCGGTTACCCCTGAATCTCCCGCTGAACCTCTTTCTGGAACAAATGAAGAAACAATCCGCCGTGCAGCTGATGCAGTGCTGACTGCGCGAAAAGAATACCGGCCGGTGGTATGCTCATTTGGGGCACATGCCATTAAGAACGGACTTGCTCCCCTTCTTATTCATTTTATCCGGAATAATTGGTTTACCCATCTTGCAACCAACGGCGCGGGGATCATACACGATTGGGAGTTTGCCTATCAGGGTAAAAGCAGCGAGGATGTACGGGAAAATGCAAGACATGGCCGTTTCGGTATTTGGCAGGAAACCGGATTCTTCATCAACTTGGCCATCGCTGTCGGCGCGTATGAAGGAATCGGTTACGGAGAATCCGTGGGTAAAATGGTAACAAAAGACGGTCTTGATATACCGGAACCGGAAATACTCAAGGAGGAAGTGAGAAAACACATTTCCTGCCGTCCTGAGTTTGCTGCTGCCGCATTGGATTTACTTAATCTGATTCAGGAGCTGCATATCCCGTCAGGTTTTATGAAGGTGGAACATCCCTACAGCAAATACGGTTTGCAGGGGGCCGCGTATTCTTTAGGGATTCCCTTTACCGCCCATCCAATGTTCGGACATGATATTATTTATACCCATCCCGCAAATTCCGGTGCCGCCATTGGAAGAACCGCCGAACGGGATTTCCTGACATTTGCTCATGCCGTTTCTTCGCTGGAAGGGGGTGTATACCTTTCCATAGGTTCAGCGGTGATGTCTCCCATGATCTTTGAGAAATCTCTCTCCATGGGACGGAACCTTGCGGAAAAAGAGAACCGAAAAATAGAAGATTTTTCAATCTTTGTTGTTGATCTTTCAGAATCATCGTGGGACTGGAAAACCAAAGGTGAACCGCCGGAGAATCATCCCGACTACTATCTTCGGTTCTTTAAAACATTTTATCGGATGGGTGGCGATCTGCATTACATCCGGGAAGACAATAGAAATTTCTTATTGCATCTATTTAAAAAACTTAAAGCAGTTAATCCTTCATGAACCTTGACTAAAAAAAGTCTTATAAAATATTTAAATTCATGGTATAAGTATAGATATGTGGATACTACTACAAACTTCCGCTGCAGGCAGATTCTCAAAACAATTTAGAGAAACAACAGGGGATATATTGATTTGGGGCCTTATCATTTTAGGCCTTATTTTTCTGATTACCGTTCCCTTTGTCTTAAGAAACATAATTAATAAAAAAAGAGAAAAAGAGGAAAGAACAGCACAGATTGATAAAATAAAAACACGCAGAAAAATTGATCCTGAACTCGAGGATGTTATAAAGCAGTTAGCTGATCAAAATGCCCGTAAAGACGCTGTGCTTCAAGTATTGACGGACAGCGTCTTTTTTAAAGGCTGCGAACGAAAACTCTTTAACAAATTGGGACCCAAAGAGTTTCCTATGGAAAAAGTCAATCGGCTCCGGTTTGCATTGGGTTTTGTTCCGGAAATTGAGGGACGGCAGCTCTACAACACCGCTGAAATCGATCCTAAAAGAGAGATGAAAGTAAACCCGGAAGGATTTTCCTCTTTTCCGGCGGTGATATCTGCAAACACACCGTATGGTTTCAGTGTTAAAAGAATGGACGGTGATTTTTTGCCGGGAGCGGGTACTCCCGTTTCAATCGAAATTAGACGGGACGAAGGGATTTACCGGTTCGCTACCGTTATAAAATCGATTGAACCCGGTACTATCTTGCTGGAACATCGTGAAATCAAAGGGTTTGCCCAGCAGAGAAAATATTTCCGGAAGGATTTGAATCGGGAAGTGAAGGTTCGCCTGGGAGGGACAAGCGGACCCTATACAAAAACACGTCTTATCGATTTGAGCGGAGGAGGCTGCAGCATCGAAAATCCTGACGGTGAGTTTAAAAAAGGAGATGATGTCGAGGTGTATATTGAAACCGAAGAACCTATTAAAGTGATTGGCGAAGTCATCCGGACCTCTGAAAATAGAAGAATTCTTCATTTATCATTTCCGATTATACGCGATGCCGTTAGGGACAGAATCATAGGATTTCTCCTCCAGAATTAGCAATTCTAACCGTATTCCAACCCATCACCCTTGCCATAGCTTAACTAAATCTTCATAATCATTTTCACGGAGGATTTGACAATGATATCAGCTGATCGAAGAATAGTACTAGAACGTCTTAACAAATTTCAGAAACGTGTTGAATCGGCACGATATGGAGAAAAATTGCCTTTACAGGCTTCATATATATATAACCCGGAAAATCCGATTCCCTACGAGACCGCCCTAAAGGAAAAATATAAATCCATTAAAGCGGGAGAAAAGTGGGGTGAAATCTGGGGGAGCGGGTGGTTCCGTTTTACCGGTACGGTTCCCGCGGAGTTTAATGGTAAGCAAGTAATGGCATTGATCGATGTGGACGGAGAAGCCTGTGTCTTTGATAACGGTGAACCCGTTCTGGGCCTGACCTACGACCGGGAGGGGAACCGGCAGATACGCAAGCGGCGAGTTCCCCTTTTCCAAAGCGCTTCCGGAGGTGAGAAAGTTGATTTGCTGGTGGAAGCGGCGGCGAATGGACTTTTCGGACTTGAGAATGAAACACTGGTAAGCAGAAAGGATAACTTCTATCTCAAGCAGGCGGAACTTGCAGTTTATTACCCCAAAATATGGAAGCTCTCTATGGATATAGAGTTTCTCATGAGTTTGGCTGTTTCTCTGGAACCCGAGGATCCCAGAGGAAGAAAGATTCTGACGGGACTTAATCAAACTGCCAACTTATGGGCCGAGGGAAAAGGACTGGAGCAATGTCTTAAGATTACCCGGGATCTTTTGGCAAAACCCGCAAATGCAAGCTCAATGAATGTCTGGTCCATCGGTCATGCTCATCTTGATTTAGGCTGGCTTTGGCCCGTACGGGAAACACGGAGGAAAGGAGGCAGAACATTCGCGACGGCTCTCAGACTGATGGAAGAATACGATGAGTACAAATTCGGTGCTTCCCAGCCTCAGCTCTTTAAATGGATTAAACAGGATTACCCGGGTTTATATTCCCGTATAAAGGAGGCTGTGGAAAAAGGGAAATTTGAATGCCAGGGAGGAATGTGGGTCGAACCTGATATGAACCTTGCCGGTGGAGAGGCCTTAGTTCGGCAATGTCTTTACGGAAAAAGATTTTTTCGGGAGGAATTCGGTAAAGATGTAAAAAACCTTTGGCTGCCGGATGTGTTCGGGTATTCCCCTGCCCTGCCCCAGATTCTTAAAAAAAGCGGTATCGATTATTTCGTAACCCAGAAGATAAGCTGGAACGAGACAAACCTGTTTCCCTATCATACATTTCACTGGTACGGGATAGACGGCACCCCGATTCTCACCCATTTTCTCCCCACTAATAATTACAACCTGGGGAATTATCCTAAGGACCTGATTGCTTCGGAGAGACGATTCGCTCAATCCGATGTTCAGGATGATTTCCTCAACCTTTTTGGTGTCGGAGACGGCGGCGGCGGTCCGTCCAGACATCAGATAGAAATGGGGATACGTGCACAAAATACTGAAGGATGCCCGAAAATCCGGTTCGATTTTGCAGAGAATTTTTTTAAGAAAATTAGTGATTCCGGTCTCCAGGCCCTTCCCGGATGGTCCGGGGAACTCTATCTGGAACTCCATCGGGGAACCTATACCACCCAAGCTAAGATGAAGAAATACAACCGCAGGCTGGAACTCCTCCTGCGGGACATCGAAATACTGGGTGTGTTCCTTGAGAAGTATCCTCAGGAAACTCTGCGGCAGGTATGGGAAGATACTCTTCTTAATCAATTTCATGATATACTCCCGGGCTCCTCTATTAAGCTGGTGTACGATGACGCTCACAAACTTTCAGAAGATAATCTCTGTCTTTTAGAGGATACTTTGAAGGCGGTCATTGAACCCCGGGAAAAAGCTGCAGACCGGAATAACTATATCATTTATAACACCCTTAGCTGGGACAGGATTGCAACCGTTACTCTGCCGGACCCGGGATTCGAAGCTTTAGCGGTTGACGGCTACGGTAACCGTCATGCATTACAGAAAACGGAGAACAGCTTAATTGTACAGATTCCGGTTCCTGCAATGGGATATAATACCCTTACCTTAGAAAAATATTCTCCGGAAGATGATGAAAAATCCGGGCTTCCCGGAGAAGTAATTGCCGACAGAGATAGTATGGAGAACCGCTTTCTGAAGGTGACCTTCGGGAAAGACGGTACGATCACCTCCATTTATGATAAAGAAAACGACCGGGAATACTTAAGTGGTCCGGCTAACATGCTTCTTCTCTGGGAAGACTATCCTAACCGATGGGAAGCCTGGGACATAAACGGCTTTTACCGGGAAACGACCCCTGAGCAGGCAAAACTCGAGTACCGTGAGGTTAATTACAGCGGAGCTTACGGAGCGGAAGTGACTCAGCGTTTTACCTTTGGAAAATCCGACCTGGAACAGCGTATCAGGCTGGAAGCGGACTCCCGTATGATTCTGATTTCCAACAACGTAAACTGGAAGGAAGAACGGAGGATGCTCAGGGTACAGTCGGAACCCGCCGTACAGGCCCACCAGGCTTCCTACGAGATTCAGTACGGAATAATCAAAAGGAACACCCATACAAACACCTCCTGGGATCAGGCCCTTTTTGAAGTTCCCGGACACCGCTTTGCGGATATATCCCAGCCGGATCACGGATTTGCAATTCTCAATGACTGCAAATACGGCCATTACGTGAGAAACGGTATTATGGATCTGACCCTCCTAAGGAGTACCAAATATCCGGATCCTGAAGCTGATATGGGAGAACATGAGTTTGTCTTCGCGTATTATCCCCATACTGGAGACCTTACAGACTCAGATGTGCTCCAGAAAGCCCATGAGCTTAACTCACCGGTTCATTCCGTTCCATCCCGGGAAATCCCGCGGGAACAGGTAAAGAGCTATTTCAGGATAACTGGAGAAAGGGTTAAACTTGAGTCTGTAAAAAAAGCCGAAGACGGCTCCGGAATTGTACTCAGGCTGTACGAAACCATGGGTACGGATTCTGATGTTATCCTCCATGCAGCGGATAAGTGGAAGGAAGCATACGAAACCGATCTAATGGAGGATGCACAAAAAGAGCTTGCAGAGGAAGGAGATCAGCTTGAGCTGCATTTTACCCCTTTCGAAATCAAATCCATTCTCTTGATTTATTAGAGGGATATCATGAATCTGTATCCTGAAAACACCCCAAGGGGTTCCTTATCCCTCGGAGAACACACCCGTACATCCCAAGGCAGAGAATCGGCAACCTTCTTCTTTGAAAATGGTACGGTTCGATTCAGGCCTATTCCGGGAGGAATTTTCAGAATCACCTGCTCCGTCAGAGATGAATTTGAAAACCTCCCTTCCTTTGCGGTGGAAGAGGAACCGGAATGTTCTCCTTACGAACTTACTGAAAATACGTCCTCCTTTACCATCAGATCCGGACCTACCGTGCTGGAAGTAGACAAGCTGAACGGCGGCATCACTTACTTTGATCCAACAGGTAAAGCGGTTGCGGCGGATACAGCGGGAGCATTTGTTAAAACAGAATGGGGTATACGGTTTGTCCGCCGCCTGTCTCCCGATGCACACATATACGGGCTGGGTGAAAAAACCGGCTTTCTCGATAAACGGGGAAGGCGCTACCAGATGTGGAATACCGACGACCCGCATCATGCGCCGGATACGGACCCGCTCTATAAGACTATCCCTTTTTATATCTCCTTTGACGGAGAACGGGCCCACGGTTTTTTTACCGATCGGAGCTGCCGGTCCTTCTTTGATTTCGGATTTTCCCTTCCCGATGCTGAAGTTGTAGACATTTACGATGATGAATGCGACCTTTACTTTTTTCCAGGACCTGCGATTTCAGAGGTGGTAACCGCCTATACAGAACTCACGGGGCGGATGGAACTACCGCCCCTCTGGTCTTTGGGATATCAGCAATGCAGATGGAGTTACTTCCCGGAGGAAACAGTCCTCTCCATTGCAAATAAAATGCGGGAAAAGGAGATCCCCTGTGATGTTATTTACCTCGACATCGATTATATGAAGGGATTCAGAGTATTTACTTGGGATCCTGAACGGTTTCCCGATCCAAAGGGTATGATTAAAAAACTTTCAGACATGGGATTCAAGGTAGTGACCATAATTGACCCGGGTATTAAAAAAGACACAACCTTCCCGGTTTATCTGAACGGTGTCAGAAGAGATCTGTTCTGCCGGAGGAGTACCGGGGAAGTATATACCGGAAAAGTCTGGCCCGGAGGAGTGGCTTTCCCTGATTTTACCCGCAGGGAAGTAAGGGCCTGGTGGGCGGAAAACCACAGGAATCATTTTGCCGTGGGTGTTGCGGGAATCTGGAACGACATGAACGAACCTTCTGATGCAGCTCCCGCGGAAGCCGTCATGAAAAATACTTATGACCGCACTGTGAATACCGTGGACGGTGACGTAATACTTGAAAATGACGGTCACCCCGGCTCCTTCGACCGGTATCATAATGCTTACGGATTATGTATGAACAAAGCTGCCCGAATGGCATTCAAAGATTTCAGTACCCATAGACCTTTCATTTTAACCAGATCAGCTTATGCCGGGGTGCAAAAATACGCAGCAGTCTGGAGCGGAGACAATCACTCCTGGTGGGAGCATATTGCGGATTCCATACCCATGCATATAAATATCGGTCTTTCAGGCATTCCCTTTGTGGGGGGAGACATCGGCGGTTTTGCTGGGAATGCTTCCGGGGAACTCTTTGCCAGATGGATGCAGGCAGGAGTCTTTACCCCCTTCTGCCGGTCCCACTCTGCTTCCGGGACCAAGACTCAGGAGCCGTGGGCCTTCGGAAATGAGATCGAAAACATCTGCCGGTACTTCATCCGGCTGCGCTACCGTCTTATGCCCTATATTTATTCGGAGTTCCGTGATGCCTGCAGGACCGGACTTCCCGTAATGCGTCCCCTGGTGTTGGATTTCCAGAATGACAAGATAACCAATACCCTGGATGATCAGTTTCTTTTCGGAAAATCTTTAATGGCAGCTCCGGTATACCGGCCGGGAATACAAAAACGGAGTGTCTATATTCCGGAAGGGGGCGCTTACGACTTCTGGACAGATGAGTATTATGAAGGTAAACAGTTTATCCTTGCGGATGCACCGTTAGAAAAAATGCCCCTGTACGTATTGGCTTCATCCGTCATACCGGAAATTTCCCCGCAAAATTATGCCGGAGAAAATATGATTGAAGATTACTATATCATTCATCTTTATCCCGGCGATCAAAAGGGGAAATTTGTTCTATACGAAGACGACGGGTACAGTTATAGATACAAAAATGGTGAATACAACGAAACCGCTATTGGTTTCTCCCGTGAAGAAGAGGGAGTCCGTTTTTCCGTCGAAATAATCAGCGGAGGTTACGAATCTCCCCGGAAGAAGCTGCGGGTCATTCTCCACTCAGCGGAAGGTTTTTACACTGACAGTAAAGGCTGTATTACAGCCGAACAATACGACCCGGAGAAAAACCTTTTTTCCTTTTCTTTGCCCGTAGAAGACCTTAGTACTTTTCTTGGAATAAGCTTAAAAACTGATAAAAATAATTAAAACATCCTCAGAGATTCTAATATTTCATCTACAGCATCATCGATGGATGTGCCTACCGCTTCATCAATGTCATGCCCGAATGGTTCCAGTAAGGGAACCCAGATTTCCGTTACCCTGAAGCATCCCCAAATGAACACGTATTTTCATCATTTCTGACGATACTGCTATTCATCATCATTGAAGTTACTGTTAAAGCATTATAATATCCCGGTATGATAGAGAAAAATGATGAATATGAAAAGGGATTAAGTCTCTGTGTTAATAAAAAGGATAGCGGGAAAATATCAATGAGGATAAGAAGTATAGTCCAAGAATGGGGAATAGGTCTTCCGTCATCCGAACCATTGGTTCTCGATTTCGGCATGGGTGATTTTTACACCACAGGAGAATCTGAGTTTTGGATCGCAAACGAGATAGAAGCCGGTTACTGCGGAAAGCTCCTTTTTCTATTTAAAGGTCAACGCTGTCCTAATCATTATCATGACGAAAAACTGGAAACCTTTTTTATAATAAAAGGCGGCATCGAAATGGATTACGGAGGAGACAAGATAATAATGAAGAACGGAAGTTCATTACGGGTGGATCAAGGCACTTATCACACCTTTAAGGCAATGGAAGACTCCCTTATTCTTGAAATTTCCAAACCCAGTATAATCGGCGATAACTATTTCGAGGATTCACGGGTCCCCTTCGGCAAAAATTATAAAAGATAGAAGGAAATAAACATGACTGATCATTTCAATATGAATCGGAGAAAACCGTGGAACGGTACCAACATTAATAGTGCTGATGACGCGGCAGTGGTGTTTCCCGGTCAGTACCCCGCATTGAAAGAGACAGCACTTAAAATTAGCCGAATGCTCAGTAGTATTATAAACGGTAAGGGACAAGTTCCAGCAATTCAGCACGATACTGTTCTCCCCGCAAGGGATTCAGTTTTACCCTCCGAATACCGGAATCGGCATCTTATCCTGCTGGGGAATATTAATACCAACAGGGCTTTACTGACTCCATACGCACGGTATTACTGTGCTGCTGATGCTCTTTATCCTGGAAACGGCGGATGGGTTATACGAACCATGGTAAATCCTCTCGGGACCGGTTACGACATGATTCTTGCAGGGGGGAGCAATGAAGACGGAATACTAACTGCCGGAGAAAGACTGATCACTTTAATTCAAAACTGCGGATCCGTTATACCGTTTACCTTGGAGGTCAGTCTGGAAGAAGAACTCGCGGAAAGGCTGCACTCCTGGGCGGAGACCCCGCTCAATGCTCCTTTCCCCGGGGATATCGACAGCCTCCTCATCTCTTCCGGCAGTTACGCCGTCAACTTTGCTTGGACAGGAGACCGGAAATTCGGAGAATACGGTGCGGAATGTCTGCGCCGCGTAAATGCCAGGATGGATACCAGTTACGGGGACAGGCATTACAGAATGGAGCGGGTTATACGCGGTCTTCCCTGGCTTATTGCAGGGGGATTTCTGTCATCTGAAGAAATTCATCGAACTGATCAGCTGCTTCTTGGAATGCAGCTGGGTTCGGAAGATGCCTGGTGGCGTAAAAAAGATGGAAGCCTGCCTTTGGGACACAGACACCATGCAAAAGGAACACATGAGTTTCTTCTTATTTCCCGGTATCTCAGGGAGCAGAGCAATCCAAACGATAACGTAGTAAAGATCACGGACCGCTGGATCCGGGAATGTCAAATCTTCCTTGACGCGCTTGCTTCGGCAGGTCATGATGATCAGGATGATGAGACCACACTGAACACCATCGGTACGCTTTTCTGGTATGCCCTCGCGGAGGAGCGGTATGAGTTCTTCCGTTCCGGCCAGGCTCTGCGGACTGCGAAACGGGCAATTGCACTCCATGATAACATGAACACAGCCGCAGGTCCCGGCGGGTACGCGGAATCCCTTTTAAGCGGCATGTATCTGCAGCAGGAATCCCTTACACCTGTTGCGGCTTCTGCTTTCTGGTATAAGGAAGGTGAACTCAAATGGCTGCTTAAAAACTTTCCCAAATTGGACCCTCCGGCACGGGGAGGATTTTGGGCCTTCTCTCCTATTTTCATGCATAAATTTGATTCAGGACCTGAAATAAGAAGTGAAAAACCCCGTGGGATGTCCGGTCTTCACATGTTCTCTCCCGCTCCGTATCAGATTTCCCTTTGCAGTAATCCTCCTGAGCACATAGAACCCCTTGGGCATTTCACCGATGCTCCTGAAACATGGCTTTACGCTGCAGGCATCGCAAGGCATAACCAAAACCGGAAGGGCTGCTTTGATAAGATCGTATACCGCCGCGGATTTAACTACACCGATCCGTATCTGCTGCTTCAGGGGTACCAGGGAGGATTCCGTTGGCAGGGTCATATGCAGGCGGCTAATTGCATCATCAGATTCAGTCAAGGAGGACATATTTTTCTGCTGCAGAATACCCGTCAGCATTCCCCCTGCTTTAAAAACGGAATAATGGTGAGTAACGGCTGCAATACGGAACCCGTTCCCCCTTTTGCACAATACTGTTCCCTCACAGAAAACAGCACAGCAGCTTTCTCTTCCACATCACTCTCCCCTTACTATGGGACAAACTGGAAGAGAAAGCTGTTTTATCTAAAACGCGGAAATGGTCTTTTTATCACAGCCGATATTGTGGAAGCATTGGCGGAGGGTCCTGTTAACTGTGTCTGCACTTGGCGCACACCGATTTTCGCTGTGTTGAAAAACAAAACCTGGCGAACTGATCAGGGGAATTACCGTTTTAGACTAACCTGGGACGATAACGCAGCATTATTAAATGAAGAGGAACGTGAATTGGGAGCCGCAAATCCTTTTGTACTGCATCAATTTAAACAGAAATTTTTACAAAAAGGAGAATCAGTTGATTATGTAAATCTCTTTTACGCAGATCTCAGAGACAAACAGGAAGAATATTCGATTAAAACTTTTTCTCAGGGTTCCCTGATCATTGGACCGGAAAATTACCGGGGATGGTGCGGATTTAAATCAGGGAATATTTTTCCAGGTATGGTTTTTCATGGTGAGGGAATTTTTATTGATGAAGAATCTATCTCCATCGGCGGATGCACCTCTTTTAAAAGCGGCAATCTTATGGCGGAAAGCAGCAATCCTTTGGCCGTATATGTATCATTAAAAGACAGCTGGATCAGGATAAATACGGACGCCGCTGCAGATACTCCCGCTGCCGTAATAATAACTGTTTCCGGCAATAAAATTGAAGAAAAGATTGCCCCCGGCAGGATTGTCACCAAAAAATTACCGTCCCGGGACTCCCGCGTCATATCCCGCCTTATCAGAGAGGGCTTACGGGAGCTTGATTCCCGGAAGCTGTCATCAGCAGAATCTGCAACGGCAGAAAATCCTCCGGCACCCCTATACCGTTGTGATCCCCTTAAAAAAATACCTTACCGAATTCGGGAACTTACTGTTTACACGAACCCGCCCCCCGCCGACGGATTGCCTGAGCAGCTTATTGATACGGTTCCGAACGAATTCCGTGAAACCTGGCGGCAGTGGCCGGAAGATCATCATAAGTATAATATTAAAATTGACCTTTTAACGGAAAAACAGGTCTCTGACATCCGCATACTCGGTGACAGTAAAAACGGTCCCCTTCTCAGAACATATCACCCGCTTCCGGAAAACATTTCCGTTATAACTCAAGATAGTTCTGGAAACAAAAAAGAAGCAGAGTGGAAAGGCAAAAGTGATACCCCGTCCCTGCGGTACCGGGGATATACCGATGTGCTTGAAACCAGCCGGTATACTACCGGCAACCCTGTAAAAGAGATAAACATCACGGTAAACCGTGAAGGAAGGCCCCTCGTCCTCCAGGAAGTAGAGGTTTACGGCGGTGTAACTGCTCCCCCTGTCCGTCATATGTTTTCTACTGAGCTTTTTCAAGACAGCGGTTTTTTTGTGCTTATTGTCGATGATTCTCCCGCACTCACTATCCTGGATAAAAAAGGAAACATCTTTCTGAGGTATGATCTTCCAGGAATTGTTTATGCCGCTGAATGTCTTGACCTTTCCGGAAACGGAATAAAATCGATATGTTTAGGCATGGCGGGAGGAGAAATGCTTGTCCTGTCTCCGGAGGGTAACGTTATTCATTCCTCGAACCTGTCTGATGCATTTGAATCCCTTGGAGAAACGCTTATCGGCTGGATGCATACCCCCTTCTCCTTTGCCCTTTGGCAGCGGAGCTCAGACGGACAGGGGGCAATCGCGGCTGGAGGGTACGGGGCACTCCTATACCTGGACACTGATTTTCAGCCGTTAGGACACAGCTTTGTAGACGGCAGTTGGGTAACAGATGTTCTGACAGGACCTCCAGGGTCCGGACACTCATTGGATATTTGGACAAGAACCGGATGGAACCACGGAATAAGCCGGTACCGGGGGCTTGAGGGATTTTCATCGAGCGGAGACTACTACGAACTCGGAGGGGACAGACAGCGGATGTTCCGTAATATTCAGAGGGTCATCCCCTTTGTGAACGGAAGAACACGGCTGTTCCGCTGGGTGAAAATAGATACTGCCAATATGCTTTTAGCTGCGGCGGAAAACGGATTTGGACTGATATCACCGGAAACTGATGAATTTGTCTGGAAACAGGAAGGTTGGTCTGCTGTATCCTGTGCGGCCCTCTGCCGTAATACCGAGGGTAATTCTGTTATCTCCTTAGGAGACGCAGCAGGATTTACCGCGGACTTCGGGATAGAAAGTGGTGATCCTCTAAACAGATTGTCTTTGGATTTTCCAGTTATCGGTATTTATGATAATATTTCAGACCGTATATATGTCACCAAAAAAAGTATCTACCGTGTAGATCATTCTTTGATGGTACAGGATAAGTATTCCTGCACCATTCTTGATTCGGCTTCATTAGGCGGGAATAAACTCGTTCTCCTGACGAATGACGGTGTACTGCAGATTGTAAGGATATAGCCATGAATGAAAGAAGGAACTGTTGGAACGTCTGAAAGCACCTGCACTGCGGCAGCTTCTCATCCTCTCCCTGGTCGTGTTCTTTATCATGTTTCCCAGACTTCTCTTTGCTCCCCTCCTGGAGCCCATCCGGGAGGATTTGGTCCTTTCTAAGGCTGAAGCAACCCGTTTTTTTCTGTTTATATCTTTGGGGTATACCGTATCCATCCTGCTCTCCGGATTTGTTTCTAAACGGATTACCCACAGGTATACGATTCTTATTGCCCTGTTAGGTGTAGGAACTTCCATAGCAGCAATATCTTTTTTCCGCACCCCCTTTCTAATTTATGCGGCACTCACTTTCTGCGGTCTTTCCACCGGATTATATCCCCCTTCCGGTCTTTCCTCAGTTACAGGACTCGTTCCCCGGAAACAAAGCGGTACTGCAATTGCCATTCATGAGCTGGGACCGAATTTCGCTTTTTTCTTTGCACCCTTTATCGCCGGTATCCTGCTGGGTCCACTCAATTGGAGATCACTTTTACTCCTTTCCGGACTCTCCTGTTATATTATGGCGGGTATATTTTTCACCTTCAGTAAAGCCGGCAAGTTTTCCGGTGAACCCCCAAAAGCAAGGAATATTCTACCCATTGTCAGGGAACCTTCTTTTTGGGCGGCTGTTTGTTTGATGGTCTTATCCGTTGCAGCATCCCAAGGTATTTTTTCTATTCTTCCTACCTTTTTAAATACCGAGCGAAATCTGGAACTTTCTTTAGTAAACCGTCTTATTGGACTTTCCAGAATATCCGGTCTTGCTGTCGTTTTAATATCCGGATACTTAGGAGATAAGTTTGGTATTGCTAAGCTTGCTCTTATTCTCTGTATTTTTTCCGCTGTCTTCACAATTCTATTAGGTGTATCAGAAGGATTTCTGCTAATACTCTCTGTTTTTATGCAGCCTATGTTGATTATGGCTTTTTTCCCGCTGAATATGTCGGTTGTTTCTCAAACCGGACCGAGGTATTCTCGTAATATAGCCATTTCTATAGCCATTCCCATTGCATTTCTCTTAGGAAGCGGTGTCTATCCAATCATAATGGGAAATCTCGCAGAACAGGGAAAATTCTCATTAGGTTTTATTATTTTAGGAATCGCTTTGCTAGTAAGTCTTTTCATCCTTCCCTTTTTAAATATCAGACAAAAAGAAGATTAATGATCCCCGACGGAACGGAGGAAATCCGGGTTGCCGGGAGCGGTACAGTTAAGAACAGGATGCTATACGGTTTGCTTTCAAAATTCCTGCACTGTAAATCTTGATCTGCTTTTTGAGCCTATCGAAACCCGCAATTTCCGGTCGGTACTCATTCTCCGGAAAAAAGACATAAAAAAACCCTAAGCGGTGTTAACCACTCAG
>CAZUAE010000043.1:0-23581 GCA_964618265.1 uncultured Spirochaetales bacterium
CCAAACCGGCAGGTAGTCCACCGTCGTAAAAAAACAGTGTAATAGAAGTATGAAGGGCTCAACATAAATTTGTCCGCGGCCTTGATTACTTGATCTACCAAAGCGTCTTTACCGCATATCTACGGACGATAGGATCAGGGGTAATCAACGGAAATCCATTCACAATGCTTTGACAGATAAGGATACGATCAAAAGGATCCTTGTGAACCGCCGGTAGTTTATTCAGATAGAGAACTTCTTCTTCTGTAATTGTAAGATGTTTTATACCATGGTTTTTCCGTTGTTTCGGAATAAATACATCAGGATCTTCCTGCAAAGGCAGTTTCCCAATGGACATTTTAATCGCTATTTCCCAAGCTGAAGCTGAACTTAGGAAGATTGTATTTTCTGAGTCTTGAAATAAGCTTGCCGCGTTTTGAGATAAATTAGTATCGTTTTTAATAATCCATAAAAAGGTGCAGGTATCTAAGAGCAGATTCATATTTGACCATTATAAAAGGAATCAATTACCTCTTCCGGTAGATCTTCGAAAAATGACGGAGGGATTTCAAATTCATCCTGAGCCAATCCGATGGGGCGTTTACCGGTTTTTCGATCGGAGTTTATGGGAACTATTTCCGCGATAGGTACGTTATACTTGCAGATAATTATTTTCCCTTCCTGTTCCAAATTCTTGAGGTATTTAGATAAGTTTGCTTTTGCTTCATGAATATTAATCCGCTTCATAGTCATCGAGTAGTATAAAATGTTGACCAAGTCAACGGAAAGAAATAACATTGCTTTTTTTGACGACTTGTACAGTAGCCGTGCCGCAGGTGATCTGCTACAATACCGCCATGAAGCTCGCATTCAGTACCTGAAGCGGCGGAAGCAGCGGCTGTGTACGGCTATGAAGGGATCAGTATCCGAATACTGGAAGGAACTGTGGATATACCCGGTCTGCCGGCGTTTCAGAAAGAAAATCTTAATCCCGACAAAACAGAACGGGAAACTCAGCTTGAAAACGGGAGGCGGTATACCGATTTGGCCGCTTGTTTTGAATGTCCCGTATGACCGGGTATTCGGAGGGGCCGAAAACGGTGCCGTGATGGACAAACTGTTCTCCTGCACTACGAGCAGCACCATCGGCGTCATCTAGGATATCCTCCACTCTCTCCGCCACGGTGAAGGTTTTATCAAGGCTTGGCGTATCCTGGGTGGAAGACTAGAGAACATTAATGTCAAAGACGCGGAGAAGTACAGTCCCACGGAAGAGAAGCTTACCCTTTGCGGTGACGGGAAGGTGCCCATCCCGGAAATCGTGGAACTGATGCTGGTTGACAACTATGACGGCTTTTTTCGAATTCGAATGGGAAAAGGCGTAGCATCAGGAACTTTCCGGTCGGCTCCTAACATTGTAGTTGCCGTCCGGCTTTTCTGATATAATGGGGGGAACGGAGAGCATCGTATGAATAAACCGAACATTCTTATTGCCATGGCCGATGATTTAGCTTGGCCTCATCTCAGTGCTTACGGGTGCAGATTCATATCCACACCTAATTCGGACAGGATAGCAATGGAAGGGATTCTTTTTTCAAACTGCTACACCACCGCCCCGACCTGTACCGCTTCCCGGGGCTCTTTTCTTACCGGAAGGTATCCCTGGCAGCTGGAAGAGGGGTGCCAGCTTTACAGTCTCCTGCCGAAGAAGTTTCCGGTCTATCCCGATCTACTCGAAGAAGCGGGGTATTTTGTGGGTTTAACCAGAAAAGGATGGGGCCCCGGAAGTATAGAAGCCAGCGGGAGAACACGGAATCCTGCGGGACCGTCCTATGACCGGAAAACATGCAAACCCCTTACTTCATGCATGCGTGAAAACGATTACGCTGCGAATTTTGAAGATTTTCTAAACGATAAATCCGATGATAGGCCCTTCTGTTTCTGGTACGGTTCCAAAGAACCGCATCGTCCCTATGAAAAAGGCTCGGGATTGAAGCACGGTAAAAGACTCGAGGATGTGGAAGTTCCCGGATATCTCCCGGACTGCGATGAGGTCCGCTCTGATTTTCTCGATTATGCCTTAGAGGTAGAGCGGTTCGACAGCGATTTGGGTAAGATGATGGACCTTCTGAAAGACCGGGGTGAATTGGACAATACCATCATCATAGTGACGGGAGATAACGGATTTCCCTTTCCCCGGGCTAAAGCAACGGTGTATCAGAACGGGTGCCATGTTCCTTTAGCGGTGCGGTGGGGAAACAACTGTCCTTCCGGCCGCACTGTCACCGACTTTATCAGTTTTGTCGACTTTGCGCCGACTCTGCTGGAGATTGCCGGTCTTGATTCTAATGCTTACGGTTTCTCCGGAAAGAATTTTTTAGATGTGATTCAGTCAGATCAATCCGGCCGGGTCGATCCGGAACGCAGTTATGCTGTTTCCGGAAGGGAACGGCACGGATACAACCGTCCCGAAAATGTCGGCAATCCCATGCGCTCCCTGGTGACGGATGATTACCTTTACATTCATAATTTTATTCCCGGACGTTCCATTGTTGATGCCGATAAATCCCCGACCAAAACGTTAATCTTGGAAAGCAAAGACAAACCGGAGTTGGATAAATACTACAAGCTCTGTTTCGGCTCCCGCCCGGAAGAGGAGTTATACGCCGCTTCAGACGGTCCTGACTGCATTGAAAACAGGGCTGATGACCCTGAATACTCTGCTATTCTCGAATCCATGCGGAATAGGCTGCATGCGCTCCTCAAAGAACAGGGAGATCCGAGGATGTATAGAAAGGGCTGGGTCTTCGACTGCTATCCCTACTACGGCAGACCCGCAAACGTGAAACCCGATTGGCCTAAAATCGACCAGGACCATTATCAGCTCCGGCATATACCGGAAGGGGAAAAGAAGCCTGAAGTAAACGCCGCGGATGATTACAAAGTGTGGAGCTGAATTGATCCGTTATATTTTAGTATGGTTCTGATTAAAATAACCTCACTCTTCGGCTTTTTCAGGTATCCTGGTAAAATATAGTAAGAATTATTTATGGGAGACGAATGGCCATTGACCGGCAGCAATCAGAAAAATAGAGAAGCAAAAAAGATTCTCAAATCGGTATTCGGTTACCGGACATTCCGGGAGAGTCAGGAGGATGTAATCTCTGCCGTTATGTCGGGAAGGGATATTTTTACCTCCATGCCAACCGGGGGCGGGAAAAGTCTGTGCTATCAAATACCCGGGCTCATGTTTGACGGACTCACCGTGATTATAAGCCCGCTGATTGCTCTTATGAAGGATCAGGTAGATGATGCCGTGTCTAAAGGAATTTCAGCCGCTTTTCTTAACAGCACCCTGAAAAAAGAAGAAATATCCGGAATTTACTCCCGGCTTTACCGGAATGAGATCAAACTTTTATACCTTTCTCCGGAGCGTCTGGCGGTGGAAGGGTATATCGACCGGCTTCATGATTTCAAAGTGTCCTTCTTTGCGATAGACGAGGCCCACTGCCTTTCAGAATGGGGGCACGATTTCCGGCCGGACTATCTTTTTCTGTCCCGCGTCCGGGATAATTTTCCGGGGATTCCTATAGCCGCGTTCACCGCCACCGCCACGAAAAAGGTTCAGGATGATATTATCAGAATCCTGAAACTGAAAAATCCCCTTGTTGTACGGTCATCTTTCAACCGGAAGGAGCTCTATTATCAGGTCACCCGGAAGACGGAGGTTTTGTCTCAGATCTCCGGGTTTATCAAGAATCATCCGGATGAGTCCGGTATTGTGTATAGGTTCAGCCGGAAAGATGTGGAAAAAACAGCCGCTCATCTTAAAAAGCGGGGAATAAAGGCGCTCCCTTATCACGCGGGATTGACCAAGGAAGAGAGAACAAGAAACCAATCATTATTTAACAATGATAAGGTGAATGTTATCGTCGCAACTACCGCCTTCGGGATGGGCATCAATAAAAACAATGTCCGGTTTGTAATTCACGGTGATCTGCCAAAAAGTATGGAAGGCTATTACCAGGAAACAGGGCGCGCCGGGCGGGACGGTCTTGAATCCGTCTGCGTTCTTTTCTTCGGGGCAGGTGATATTGCTAAACAGCGGTACTTCATAGACCGGATCGAAGATTCCCGGGAACAGGCCAAGTGCCGGGAGAATCTGAACAGTCTTGTCCGTTTTGCCACGGTCAACGTGTGCCGAAGGAAGCAGATCCTGGAATATTTTGATGAATCCCACAACGGCAGCTGCGGGAGCTGTGATATCTGCAACGATGTTGCGAAGAAGACCGAAGCAACTGTGGACGCGCAGAAAATTTTATCCGCCATTGTCCGGACCAGCCAGGGATTCGGTATCAATCATATAATCGATATTGTCTGGGGCGCGGACACGGAGAAGATACGCGGTAAAAACCATCAGACGTTGAAGACCTTCGGAGCGGGAAAAGACAAGAGCAAAAAATGGTGGCGGGGGATTATAAACGAATTAATCGGTCAGCAGGCTGTTTTTCAGGATAGTTCCCGGTACAACGTTCTCCGTATGACTGAATTCGGCAGAAAAATTCTGTTCGGTGAAGAACCGTTCTTTATTAGCGAGACTTCATCTTCAAGGGAACCGGCAGGTCTTTCCAGGACCGATCTGCTGGACCGGGGCGGATTCAAGGATAAGGCCCTCTTTAAATTACTGAAAGATAAACGGACCGCCCTGGCCAGAGAAACCAGGGTTCCTCCCTATATCATTTTCTCCGACAAGACGCTTAGAGATATGTCGTCACTCAAACCCAGGAATAACGACGAGTTCCTTCTTGTTTCCGGAGTAGGCGAGAAGAAAACGGAAGTGTACGGCCCTCATTTTCTGCCGGTGATCAAGGAGTATCTGGGGGAATGAGGGCCCGATGATTTTTTCACACGATTTAAAATCAGACCCGAAAAAAATTCCGTTATACTAAGTGTGGAAACTGATCCTATAATAGAGACTGCTCAAAACCGGTTCGGTATCCAGTATCTCTTTCCCTACCAGCGGATGGTGATTGCAAACATCCTGGAATCAAGCGGACTCCCGGAGTTTACCCCCTGGGAGGAGAGTGACAGACCCGCAGAAACGGTCAATCAAATCGTTATCCTTCCCACCGGAGCGGGCAAATCTCTCTGTTTCCAGCTTCCGGCGTGTCTCCTGCCCGGACTCACCGTGGTGATTTATCCGCTTCTCTCGCTAATGGCCGATCAGGAGCGGCGGATGAAGGGCGCGGGAATGGAGACGGCCCTCCTTAGGGGCGGACAGGAACCGGAGGATCGGCGGCAAATTGTCAGGCGGATTCGCGACGGAGGGGTGAGCCTTCTCATCACCAATCCGGAGACCCTGCAGACCCCTCCGGTTTTCGAACTTCTCTCGGAAACCGAAGTGTCCCATCTGGTCCTGGACGAGGCACACTGCGTTTCTGAATGGGGGGACACCTTCCGTCCCGCCTACCTCGGTGTAGGAGACGCGTCATCTAAGCTGAATCCCCGAATGGTTACAGCTTTTACCGCCACCGCGTCACCGGGTGTCCTGGATAAGATACGGAGGTATCTGTTTTCCGATTCACCGGTAAGTAGTATTCAGGGGAACCCCGACCGGCCGAATATTGCCTACTCCGCAGTTCCTACGTTAAGTAAAAAGCGGACACTGCGAACACTGCTGGGACCGGAGGGACTTTCCCGGCCGGCAATCGTTTTCTGCCGGAGCCGGATCGGAGCGGAGATGACAGCTTTAAATCTACGGGATGCACTGCGGGATGAGGAGATCCACTTTTATCACGCAGGGTTGTCAAAAGAGGAGAAAACTGAAATGGAGGAGTGGTTCTTCTCCTCCCGGAACGGAGTACTGGCAGCCACGTGCGCGTACGGAATGGGAGTCGACAAATCCGATATACGTACGGTAATTCACCGTGAACCGTCACCGTCTGTGGAAGCTTACCTGCAGGAGGCGGGCCGGGGAGGACGGGACCGGGGTAAATCCCTTGCAGTGCTGTTGTACGGTCCGGAAGACATATCTTCACTCCGCATGATTGAACAGGAATCGGCCCGGAGCCGGGCCGGGTGGTTTTTAGGGTATCTCGGAGGCGCGGAATGCCGGAGGAAGTATCTTCTGGAACTTCTAGGCGCAGAATACGAGATGTGTTTTGATTGTGATGTCTGTACAGACAATGTACGAACTGAACCGGATGGCAAAAAAGAAATAATCAATCTGATTCGGCGGTCCCGCCGGCGTCTTTCCGTAAGCGATGTTGCGGGAATCCTTTCAGGAGATGCCGGACACACCGCTAGGATAAATGGATGGTACCGTCATCCGAAGTTCGGTAATCTGCATGACTGGAGCGCAGGAGAAGTCCGGGAAGCTGTGGAAAACCTGTATGCCGAAGGCGCGGTCAGGGTATACCGAAAGGGACCGTGGCGGAAGAAATTATTTCTTTAGGAGGAATTCTCATTTTACACTTTTAGCAGAACGCCTTCCCTTATGTTAAGACAGCATACCATTTGATTACAACCCTAATCTAGTAGTAAATTTCCTTTCGGAGGTGAAACATGGAACTATACGAAGCTGTTGAGACAAGAAAAAGTGTCAGGTCCTACCTGGACAAACCGGTGGAGAAGGAGAAGTTCGACCGAATTATGGAGGCAGCCAGGTTGGCGCCGTCCGCCCGGAACAGCGAGGAGTGGCGGATTGTAGCCGTATCGGATCCGGAAACCCGGAAGAAACTTGCAGAGGCAAGTAACAATCAGATGTTCATTGCCCAGGCTGCCTATGTACTGGTAATCTGCGCGGATACTGATAAAAGGCTTATGCGGTGCGGTCAGCCTGCCTATGCTGTTGATGCCGCCATCATCACGGATCACATAACACTGGCTGCTGCGGCCGAAGGTTTAGGTACGTGCTGGATAGGTGCCTTTGACGCATCGGAAGTAAAATCGATCCTGGGAATTCCCGAGAAGATAGAAACAGTTGCGGTATTGCCCCTTGGGTATCCTGAAGACCCAAAGAAGGAAATAAAAAGACGGAAGTCAATAAATGAGATTCTCTGTTTTGAAAAGTGGAAATTCTAATTAAATAAGCTGTTCTTTTATCTCAGCAAATTCATCAGGAACTGCTATCCGTTCGAGTACTTCCATTTTTGTATTAATATCCCGGCGTATATCCTGATCTTGATTAATAAGATTCTTGGTATAGGAATCTTCTATATAGAGCAGATAGAGGAAAAGTACAGTGACGATGCTTGATAAAGAAAGACGTACCGTTTTACCGGAACAAAACGGATTATTCGTGATTATATTGTAGGCGAATGGTATCGAAAAGTTATCTTTTTCCACATAAACAGGATCAATCGGAGTGGTCAATTGTCGGTCGGTATCCGATTTATCGCGCCGGATAATTTCCGTCAGCTTTTCCGCGAGCTCCCGGAATATAAGAATGCCTTCATCGAGGAGCTGCATAATCTCAATTTCCACGGTTATCGCCTGGGACCGGTCTTTCTTTATCTGAAGAAACCGCTTTTTCGGAAAAACGGGCGATTTGAAGCCCAACTGCTCAATTTTTTCCGCCGTTCTGAGAAGACGGTTCAAATCGGAATTGAAAAAAACCTCCTTGAAGATCCGCACCGGCCCAAGATTTTCAACTTCTACCTTACCGGTTAAAAGGGATCCGTATACCGTAGAAAAGGCATAGTAAAACCGCGGAACGAACACGAGGATTTTTTCTTTGTCTTTTTCAAACTGATATTCGTTTCCCCCGGCAGCTTCGTATACTTTTTTCAGCGGAGTAAATTCCAGCATCTTTTCGTTATCAAGAGGAAGAAATGTTTTCAGTTCTTTTACTTCCTTCTCCTTTCGATAAAGAATCAGGATTTCATGTTTCATATCATTAACTAAAGCATTTATTCTCGATTGGATGGAGCGGGAACAGTCAAACCGATTGGTTTCGACTATTTTCCCCGTCTTTGGGTTTATAAGATCCTGCAGGGATACAAATTTTCTAAACTTAAGCATGTTCAGCATAAGGATAAAATTTTGAAGGGAAGGGAGTGTTACATCAGGAAATAGAAGCCGTTTGATCTTTATGATGCCGTCTTCAGTTTTTTCTATCCCTTCGGAAAGATTCTCGTATACAGTTTCAAAAGAATCTATTATTCTCTGCGGATAGTTTTCCCGATAATGCAGGCAGATAAACAGGTTTTCCAAATCAAAATATCTATCCAGTAAATTTCTCCTCCGGGAAGGTTTATAATGGACAAAGGGAATATCGATTACTTTTTTGGCAAGATCCTTCATTATTACCACCAAGTTATAATCAGCCTTGGTAAGAAATTTCCATCCTTCTTCAATTACCTTTTCTAAAAGAGGTAAGAGTTCACGGGCAGTGGGTTTTAAGGATTTTGTTAAAAGAACCCCCGCGTTCCGGTTTACCCTGAGTTTCCCCGGGATAATTGAAGAACATAAGAGCCGATGTTTTATGCCGAATTCTTTTATTTTCCGAAAATCCGAGAAAAGATACCGGAAAAAGGAATTATAAGAAGGAAGTTTTTTAACGCTATGCCGGTTGTTTATAATCTTTTTCCGCTTTATTCTTTGTGATTCTTGAGTATCACGCCTGCCGAACCGGTTTATTCTTTCGGTATCTTCGGCAGCTCTATGTTTTTTATGCCTTTTTTCATTCGAAGCAACAGAACTTTCAGAATCTATCCGTTTTATCTCTGCAATTTTAGCTTCCGTTTCCCTGCTGCTGTGAATAATTTGTTCGATTTGTTCCTGTTGTTCCGGGGACCGTTTACGCTTCAGGAGGTTTCCCAGTTCGATTAGAGATTGAGCTTCACTCTTTATTCGGGCAGCATCGTCTGATTTCCGTTTCATCCAGATAAAATTATAATGCACATGATGGTTAAAAAACAAACTTGATTTGTAATGAATTGTAATCTTTGTATTCCGTTTCCCTTGACCATATCCATTATCAAGGCTACAAAAAGAAGGTGAAAATCACTTTCCTTGGAACAGGAACTTCCTATGGAATTCCCGTAATCGGGTGTAATTGTCCGACCTGCACTTCCTCCGATCCCCGGGACCAAAGAACCCGTTCATCCGTTCTTATAGAAGAAGGGAATGGTAACCTGCTTATCGATGTTACTCCGGAATTCAGACTTCAGGCAGTAAGAACCGGGATAAACAGGGTCGATGCCGTCCTTATCACACATCCGCACAGTGATCACATCGGAGGATTTGATGATATACGTCCCCTTTGCAGAAAGAAGGCCATGCCGGTTTTCGGGAATGAATACACTATTGATGAATTAAGAAAAAGGTTTGATTATATTTTCAGGAAAACACAGGAGGGAGGAGGTAAACCGAAAGTTCTTCTCGAAGTGATAGAAGGGAAGCCTTTTCGGGCAGGGGGAGTGCAGGTTCAGCCGGTTCCGGTTTTTCACGGGAATTTAGAGATAACAGCCTACCGAATAGGTCCTTTTGCCTATGTAACGGATTGTTCTGAGATGCCGCCGGAAAGCGTGAATCTCCTCAAGGGATGCCGTGTGTTAGTAATAAACGGTTTAAGATACCGGTATCATCCCACACATTTGAATATTGCCGGAGCCTTGGAATATATACAAAGAATTAAACCTGAACGCGCCTTTATAACCCATCTCTGTCATGATATTCCCCATCAGCAGTTGGTGAAGGAACTGCCTTCAGGTACAGCGCCGGCGCGGGATGGATTAGAGGTGATTGTTTAGCGGTGACGGTTTTTGGCGATTCCGATTGATTTAATTACTTATATTATAATAATTTATATTCTTAGATCTGAATGTGAACGCCGGAAATTGCTGTTTAGTTTTTATACGACTTTTACTACTTTATTTGATTTTAAGCACCGGGTACAGACTTTTATCGTCTTTCGGGAACCGTTTATTTCTGTTTTTACCTTTACAAGGTTAGGTTTAAAAGTTCTTTTTGATTTTACACCAATGTGCTGTCCGGCTCCGCCTTTTTTCTTAGGTAGACCTTTTCTCGGGACGCTATGACCGGCTGTCGTTCTTTTACCGCAAATATCGCATTTTCTTGCCATCGTATTACCTCTGTCAAATATTAGAACTCCAAAGGGAGTACACAACTTATCAAACAATTAGGGGAATGTAAAGTACTATTTCCAAATCCCGAGCAATTCTAAATTTGCCATCTATAATTGCCCTTTCACTGCTGCAGCTCTAAGGCAGTGCGCGGCGTTACGAACAGCCGGTGGTGGAGCCGCAGGTTTCGCATTTAAGGCAGGTGCCGTTTCTCACTAGTGTAAAATGACCGCAGTTGGGACAGGGATCACCTTCGTATCCTCTTTTTCTAGCCTCCTGTATCCGTTTTTCATTTTCACCGTGCGGATGTCTTTGTTCTTCTTTGCTCCTTTGATCCGTTTCCGTCGGCCTGAGATCGTCAGGAGATACCTGGACCAGGTCTTTTCGATTGAGGTAGGTGAGGGCTAAATCCCGGAAAATGAAATCCAGCACTGATGTGGCCATTTTGATGTTTTCGTGTCCTCGGACAAGACCGTTCGGCTCGAAACGGGTAAAGGTAAAGGCGTCTACATACTCCTCCAGCGGAACGCCGTACTGCAGACCCAGGGAAACTGCAATGGCAAAGCTGTTTAAAAGTGACCTGAAAGCAGCCCCTTCCTTGTGCATATCAAGAAAAATTTCTCCCAAGCTTCCATCCTGGTATTCTCCTGTTCGCAGAAACAGACTGTGAGTGCCGATTTTAGCTTTCTGGGTGTATCCGGACCTGCGGTCGGGAAGGGGCATCCGGTTCCCCGCGGTATGGGAATCCTCTCTGTTATCTGCTTGGAGACGCGGCTGTCCTTGGTTCGCGGAGGCGGTTTGTAATACATGAACCAAGGGATCAGAAGATGTGCCGTAAGCCGAAAGCGGTTGGCTTAACTTTGAACCGTCCCGATAAACGGCGACAGCTTTTACCATTCCCTGCCAAGCAGAAAAATATGCTTCTTTAACATCGTCCAATGCGGCGGATGCCGGCATATTAATTGTTTTAGAGATGGCTCCTGAAATAAACGGCTGAACCGCAGCCATCATTTCTATGTGGGCCCTCCAGGAAATAACTCTGCCATCGGTTCTTCCCGCGCTGCTTGCAGTATCAAAAATCGTGATGTGTTCCTCCTTGAGAAACGGTGCGTCTTGCAGTGAGGATGTGCCGAAAACTTTACGGTCCGCCTTGTCAATCTCTTGCAGGGAGAATCCCAAGTACTTAAGCAGGTTGAATCCAGGCCGCTGCCATTCTTCGGGCGGAACCTTAAGTCCAATTTCGAGTATTTCTGTACCCAGGTTAACTGGCGAAAATATTTCAGAAATAGAGTTAACGTCGGGGATTTTTTTTTCTATTCCTTCAATGACTTTATCGGTGAAGCCTGCCTCCGTGAGCCGTTTTAAAGTAACTCCTTCGGAATTGTGAAGCGTTCCGGAACCTGTAACATGAATAATGATTTTATCTATTTCCTCCCCGGAATAACCGAGTTTCTTTAAAGCAGGAGGTATAGACTGATTAATAATTTTGAAATTACCGCCTCCTGCAAGAGATTTATATTTGACCAACGCAAAATCAGGCTCAATACCGGTGGTGTCACAATCCATAACCAGACCGATTGTTCCGGTCGGCGCGATTGCAGAAACCTGAGCATTGCGGAACCCGTATTTTTTTCCATTCCGCAAAGCGGTATCCCAGAGTTCCTGGGAGGCAGTAACCAAATCGGTTGGACAATGTTCACGGCTGAACCGCTTCGGCATTACCGATAATCCTATAAATTCCGATTCTTGCGATGAATAAGCCGCGAGCCGGTGATTGCCTATAACTCTGAGCATGGAATCAGCATTTTTCTGATATGCCGGAAAGGGACCGATATCCCGGGCCATTTCCGCTGACGCTGCATAGGCAGCGGCGGTCAGAATAGAGGAGAGGACGGCGGCGATACTTCTCCCTTCTTCAGAATCGTAGGCATGACCCATTACCATTAAAAGTGCTCCTAAGTTTGCATACCCAATACCTAATGTGCGGTACTCGTGACTCCGCTGAGCAATTTCCCGGCTTGGAAATTGGGCCATGGCCACCGATATTTCCAGAACAATGGTCCAGATTCGTAACGCGTGAAGAAAATCCTCCAGCTTAAATATCCCCCGCTCCTGATCGTAAAATGCCTTCAGATTGAGAGATGCGAGATTGCAGGCAGTATTATCCAGGAACATGTATTCTGAACAGGGATTGGAGGCTCGAATCTCTCCCCCGGCAGGACAGGTGTGCCATTCGTTAATGGTGGTGTGGAATTGGACCCCCGGGTCGGCACATCTCCACGCTGCTTCACATATACTGTTCCAAAGATCTCTAGCCTGAACTGTCTTCTTAACTTTTCCGTCGGTTCTGCCGGTTAGTTTCCATACATCATCATGCAGAACCGCTTTCATAAAATCATTAGGCAGCCGTATCGAATTATTGGATGTTTGTCCGCTTACGGTGTTGTAAGCCTCCCCCTGCCAATCGATATCGAAGAGGGGAAAATCTTTTATGTTGACACCAAGCTCCAGAAGTTTAAGGATCTGATAGAGGAATGTTTCCGGAACTCCCGCGTCCAGCGCTTCAGCAAGGACCTGATTAAGGATCCGGTTATGATTCGGATCAAGCCTTTCGCTATCAGAACCTTGGTAATGGGTATAAGCTTCATCGATCCGTTCCAGAAAACTTCGGATTAGCGCACTTCCCGCTCCTAAGGCAGCTACTTTTTGCTCTTCTCTTACTTTCCACTCGATGTATTCCTGAATATCAGGATGATCCGCATCCAATGTAACCATCTTAGCCGCCCTGCGGGTGGTCCCGCCGCTCTTTATCGCTCCGGCGGACCGGTCCGTTACCTTTAAAAATGAAAGCAGCCCGGAGGATTTCCCCCCGCCGCTTAATGGTTCGTTTTTTGCCCGTATCTTAGAAAAGTTGCTGCCGGTACCGGAGCCGTATTTGAAAAGCCGTGCTTCCCGGTTTGCCAGATCCATGATACCGCCTTCCTTTACCAAATTATCATCCACATCCAGGATAAAACAGGCATGCGGCTGCGGACGTTTATACGCGCTGTCGGATTCTTCAACCTTGCCCGTTTCGGGATTAAAGTAATAGTGGCCTTGGGGAGGTCCGGTTATACCGTATGTTTCGTAAAGCCCGGTGTTAAACCATTGAGGTGAGTTAGGCGCGGCCATTTGCCGGGCAAGCATATAGCGGATTTCGTCGTAAAAATTATCAGCATCTGCTTCTGAATCGAAGATGTTTTCGCGTTTCCCCCATTCTTTCCAGGTATGAGCTAAACGGTGAAAAACTTGACGGGCATCGTTTTCCCCTCCCGTTTCTCCGTTTTCAAGGGGAACTCCGGCCCTGCGGAAATATTTCTGTGCCAATATATCGGATGCAATTTTTGACCATCCTTCAGGTACCACTACATTTTTCTGCCGGAAAATAGTTTTTCCTTGAGCGTTTTTCAGTTCCGATGTTCTCTTTTCCCAATTGATTCCCTCATATGGATCTTTTCCGGAAAAGTGTCTTGTTATCTTCATACGATCTCCCTATATATAGCGTCATAGGACATAAGGTAACACTACCTGTGGGGTAGGGTAAAGGTGTTTACTAAAAAAATATGATAAGCGCGACCTAATATTGAGGCTCTGAAAAATGGTAATTTTGAAAGCGCCTCAATAAAAATAATATATTTAATGTTGTCTTTTAATGGTAGTGAGTTTTCCCGGAAGATACCCCGTCTCACTATACATAACAGAGGCTAATGTTTTTGCAGTATTGATTAAATAATCCGGATGTTCCCGAAGGAATTTATCGAGAAATTTCCCTACCGATGGAGTTTTAGGAAGTATTTTACCCCCAATAAGAGAATTAAAATAACTCTTAGTAATATCCAGGGGGAATTGCAGGAGATAAGCCTGATACTCATTTACCATAAGGTATTCCCAATCAGGCGAGTATGATAACCAGGATAATAAGGTTTTCCAAAATCTTTTCGTTTCGCCGTCAAAGGACTCCCAAAGATCAAAACAGGAATCTCTAAAGTTCCTGTTGGAGTAGAATAAACCGTGCTGCCCCTCATGATTGATAAACTGTGTCCGTAATACCGGGGGAGATTGCCGCGAAATTGAAAGTATGCCTCCACGGCCTGGGCCGACCGATCCGTCTTCTCTCGATACCAGCACTCCATTTTTAAGGAGAATATCCTTAAGCAGTTCTTCTCCTTTTGATAAAGGAAATTGGGTATTGTAGGCTTGCTGAAAAAAATCCGCAAGATCCCTGGCGCCGTAATTTTGGGCGTTCCAGCCATGGAGCCCGGGAAGTTCGGAGTCCGTTAGTAATGATCCGCGGTAACCCCGTTTTTCGACAAAAAAAGCTAACCGTTTAAAAAATTTTGATTGGATTCTGTAGTTTAATGTATCCATTATGAGGATAGCCGGATCTTGGTCCCAGGCAAACAGCTCATAATCGGGATTTCTCCAGTATCGTTTTTCATAATCCATTACAATTCCCATATCGGCTGTTATAGGGAATGGGTCTGTTCTGGAAATCGGAGGTTCTACCGTTATGGAGCGTACATCAAAATCTCTCCCGGATGTTTGGACTTTGAAGACACTCGGAGAAAAACCGATGACCCCTTCCGGTATCATAATCCGGTTTGGTCCCGGACGGGGATAATACTTAAACCGTGATTCTTCTTCTTTTTCTAAACCTAACGCGATTATTTCCACAGGCTGCGGTAATTCCTGTTCATTAGTATCATAGTGATATTCTATAAGAAGAGAAGAAAATAATTCCCACGGTGATGAGAAATGTATCTCCAAAAAGGAGTCATTGCTTTTTAGTGATGCCCCGGCCCAGCGGTATAAGCCCTTTTCTTTAAAGACAATTCCCCGCAGGGGAGCACCTACCTGAATATCCTCGAGAAGAGGAAATTTTTCAGTATTTCCTTCAAATCGTAATCCGTAGACTGTGATATCCTGCAAAGGTATACCCAGTTCTCTTACGCCTGAAAAATCATAACTTGATAGGTCTTTATCTTCTCCAGTTAGGATGAGTTTTCCTTCACTTTCTTCCTGCAGTGTTA
The DNA here is from genome assembly GCA_964618265.1 of uncultured Spirochaetales bacterium. GTDB lineage: Bacteria > Spirochaetota > Spirochaetia > CAYLLE01 > CAYLLE01 > CAYLLE01. The sequence goes on from CAZUAE010000043.1 coordinate 15,137, forward strand.
TGATTAATCCATTCCCGTCTTCAGGAAAATGAAGGGGGCTGCGGAAACGGTAGGCATCTCCTTTTTTCCCGTATCTAAAGAGGGCATTTTCTATTGAATCATCTGTTTTAAATTCTTTGACTGCCCTCTCGGGAGAACACGCGGTGAATAAAACCGGAATAAAAATAAAAAAGATAAGGAGAAATGAAGATTTAAAGGGCATAGCCGTAATCCTTTACAGATTGATAATACTTTTCGTCATGAGTTCTGCGATTTCACTTCTCCGGTCAGTATCTATTCCGCCGTCGGTTCTTAGAAAACTTTCGAATCTGCCTCTGAACTGCTCCGGAAGTACCGGAAGCTCAAGGGTTTCTTTCGCGAGGAGTCTCGCGGAGGGCTCAAATCGTTGATTCCGGGCAAAAAGCGCGCTGCAGACACTTCGGATAAATGTGGAAGCAGAAACAAAATAGAAAAGATTGTCACCTTCTAAAGAGGCAGCTAAAAGATCGCTCAAGGCATGCTCCATCCGGGTCTGAAAAATAGTACGGATCTCCTGCCAGAACACCGGGGTCATTTCTGTAAGTTTCTTACGGTATTCTTCCACCCATCCGCTTCTCTGAATAAGAATTTCCGATTCCAGTATCCGGTAAAATATATAGGTACCCGTATCCCGGACAGCGGGGGAAAATCCATTTGTCCCCGCTATAATATGATTGAATCTTTTTATATTCTTGTATTCCACCCGGAAAGGAATATCTTCAACGAGAAAACGATCCTTTGGGCTTATTTCTGAAGCTTCAAAGGCTCCCGTATAATCAAATCTATCGATCCGTTCTTCTAGATCCGGAAGTTTATCTCTATAGTAAACATCGAGACTTAAGAAAAAATAAGGATCGTAAAAATCTTTTCCCATTCGAAGAAGAGTTATTGTATCCACAGAGCTCCAAGAAGCTAATGTTTCTGTAACTTTGGCAATAGCCGATTCTACCTTTCTACTCATGATTTTTATACCTTTCCCACTAGGATAGACATTATTCTATCATATCTATAGATTTTTGATAATGCCGAATTCAAAGACTACGGAAAGAGAATTGTACCTATTGTCCCTTAAACCTTCTTCCAATCTGGAAGCAGAATTATGGAATGTCAAAAAGAAAATATTTAAAGAGGAGGGTTTTCTTTCCGCCTTGGCTCTTCCTCCCCTTATTCCTCTCGGCTGGAATCAAAATCCTGTTTCAAAGGAAGTATTTTTTAGGATTAGAAATATAGGATTGCCGCCGCTTCTTTACAGAGGATACAGGAAATCCGGGAATATAATCTCGGGATTAGCAGAACCCGCTGAAGCCATTGAAAAGCTGTTAAGATGGACATCAGTTGACGGACCCCTTAATATAGTCCCGGGAATTTTCCTTGCCGTTGATGAGAGTGGTAACAGCGGAAAGACGCTTAAAGGCTCAGCCCTTTTTCCCGAAACTGGTTATACCGGTTTTATGCTTTGGCTTATACGTATGCAGTTTGATCCGGAAAGGAGTGACTGGTGGGGAAAATTCAGATGGGAATGCCTTTTGTCGGGCAGGATGAAAAAGATTATCACTTCTCCGGAAGATGGGCCCGAATAACTCTGTTCCTGCCCCTTGCTTTTGCTTCGTAAAGGGCCTTGTCCGCTGCTTCACTTATTCCAATAACATCTTTGAATTCCGGGTATGTGGCAATACCGCAGCTGAAGGTCACATAGAATTCTTTGTCTCCGAACCTGTGGCTGATTTTCCCAAAACTGTCCCGAATATCGTTCAGTAATTTTGCGGCGTTATCAACATCTGTGTTAAAGAGGATAACCCCGAACTCTTCCCCGCCGTATCTCCCTAAAATGTCTGTTTTCCGGAGCCGTTCCTGAAGCATCCTGGACAAACTCTTAAGTACTTGATCACCCGTGAGGTGTCCGTAGGTATCGTTTACGTCTTTAAAATGATCAAGATCAATCATGGCAAAACAGAGGGTATTTCCTATTCGTGCTGCCCTTTGGGTTTCCTTAGCTAAACTTTCTACCAGGTTTGTATGGTTCAGTAATCCAGTCAATGAATCCCGTTCCATAAAGAACCGTATATGACGGGTACGTTCCGCCCGTATCGTGATGGAGCTGATGAGGTGTTCCCGTTTTATAGGTTTGGTGAGAAAATCGTCTCCTCCATGACTTACTGCGATTAGCTGTTTGTCCATATCATCCTCTTCGGAGAGGAAAACAATCGGAACGCCTACAAAAGCCTCCTGCTGCCGAATGAGTGCGGCTAATTCAATGCCGCTGCACCCATCCATGTACATATCTATAAGGATCAGTTCCGGTTTAGATTCAACCAGAACTTGAAATACATTTTTGGGATTAGGAACAACCGATGTGATCATCCCTGCCTGCTGAAGAATCAAAGCATGATAGGACACCTGTTCTAAATCATCATCCACAATGAGAATATGAAACGGCTCGTGGTTTATCTTGGTATAAAGGTTATCTATTTTGTCTATAAGCCGGGTAATTTCAATGGGATGAGAGAAAAACGCGTCTCCGCCTGTTCTAACCGCTAAAAGACGGGTATCAAAGTCGTCAAGCTGGGAGAGGAATATGATATTCAACTTTCTGGGAAATTTTCTTTTTAATTCCAATAATGTGTTTTTATCGGAGATGTTAGGAATTTCTTTAGCCTCCATCAATAAAACTATTTGATTCCTCTCGCGTATGAGCTCCGGAAGTTCTAAAAAATCTTCGATAACATGTATTGGAAATCCAAAATAACCCAGCTGGTCATCTGTTCCGGCAGCAATATTCGGAACGTCTTTGTAAAAACAGATCAAACGAGACCTGTCGACTGTGAAGGTTGACTTATCCATTTGCACTTTCCATTTCTTGGACGATTGATTTTCGTAAGTATGGAGCTTTGTAAGAAGATCCCTGATTGCAAAAACTTGCTCCTTACTGGGAAGCCGCCCTTTATCTATGATTTTTTCTATATGATTCAGTAAATCAGCGGCTATTTCAGCCGCCGGTTGAAATCCTGCCGCAGTGCTGCTTGCCAGAAACTTTTTAAGCTGATCATAAACCAAGGAAAGCCCTTGAACCCCTTCCCCGGATTCCAGAACGGATCGAAGATTTATCTCCAATACCGCGATCCGTTGAGGTAACTGTTCCAGAAAGCTGCGTAACATCGCGTCTTTTCTATCTTTTACTTTTTTAGATAACTTATCCACGTATATACCATAATAAACCATATCGCTTTACTGTTGCAATATCACCTCTTAATTTAGAATTGCTCACATTTTGTACATTGATCATCCCTAAAAATTGTCATATAGTGTAGCATAATGGATAGTACAAGCAATTTAACCGGGAGCCTAGAAGACTATCTCGAAGCAATTCTGATCCTGGAAAAAAAGAATAGAGTAGCCCGGGTTAAAGACATAGCTGATCTCCTGAAAGTGCAGATGTCTTCGGTATCCGGAGCTGTTAAAAATCTTAAAGCACGGGGTTTAATAAATTACAGAAAAAATTCCTATATTGTTTTGACTGAACAAGGTTTGCGGGAAGCCCGGGTAATATTCCGAAAGCATTCCATTATTTTGGATTTTCTAGAAAATATATTACTCCTTCCGCGGGAACGGGCAGAACAAGAGGCATGCAAGATAGAGCATACTATAGGAAAAGATACAACCCAAAGACTTTCATACCTGTGCAGTTATCTAAAAGAAAATTTTGAATCCTCCTTAAGCCGGAGCGAAAAAGAAGAAATACTGGGAATCACTAAGAGAAAGGACTGATAACTAAAGGTTCTTATGGATCATTACGCCGCAAAAATTGTATATCTCAGTCAAATAGCGCATGATTATTATAAATTGGGGTTTGTTTGGAAAATATCAAATGATCCTAAACCCGGCCAGTTTATTACTCTTCGAATTGGAGAATCCTCGGTACCACTTTTGCGCCGGCCCTTTGCCCTTTCTTTGTTTGATGACGAAGAAAAAATCAGCGAGTTGATATTTTTGAAACGCGGAACAGGAACCCGCGTTTTAGCTGGAGCGAAGCCTGGTGAATCTTTGGATGTCATTGGACCTTTGGGTAATCCCTTCCCGCAGCCCGATAAACGGTCATTCCCGGTTCTTGTGGCAGGCGGGGTTGGTATAGGCCCGATTCTATTTTTAGCTCAAGTATTACGTGCAAGAAATATTGATTTTTTATTATTAGCGGGAAGCCGAAACGCTGAATTCCTTCCCGTAAAAACCATAGAAGAACGTGTTACATCCGCTCTCCTGTTTACCGATGATGGTACAGACGGAATAAGAGGCACCCCCTTGGATTACCTGAGTACAGTTTTGGAAGATCATCCAAATGCTGAGGTGTTTGCCTGCGGTCCAGATGGTATGTTGCGGGGATGTGTGAAAATCTGTGAAGATCATGGAAAACCCTGTTGGGTTTCGGTAGAACAGGTTATGGCCTGCGGTGTTGGGGCTTGTATGGGATGTGCCGTCCGTCTGTCGGATGGAGTTTCGTATGCTCGAGCATGTACCGAGGGGCCGGTCTTTAATGCCCGGGACCTTTGGTGGGGAACCGGCGTGTGAACCTTACAGTTCAGGTAGGTAATAGGATTTTTCCAAATCCTGTTGGGGTTGCTTCGGGCACATTCGGTTACGGAAGCGAATATGAATCTTTGATTGATGTAAATGCGTTGGGAGCACTGTACACAAAGGCAGTTACCCCGGAGGTGAGGCCGGGAAATAAGATTCCCCGGTTGGTGGAAACACCATCCGGTCTTATCAACTCCATTGGATTAGCGAATGTCGGATTACATTCCTTTTTGAAGGTAAAACTTCCTTATCTCCTTTCACTTTCATGTCCCGTAATAGTAAATGTCGCGGGTTCCTGTGTAGAGGATTACCGTAATGTTGTGGAAGGAATCGAAGAATCAGATAAAGATGTATGGGGATACGAAGTGAATGTTTCCTGTCCGAATGTAAAGGAAGGAGGAATTTCCTTCGGGACTGATCCCTGCTCTACCGAGTCTTTGACCAACGTCTTACGGCGGATTACAGATAAACCCCTTATCGTGAAACTCACCCCGAATGTTACCGATATTGGAGCAATCGCTAAAGCTGCGGAATCCGGAGGAGCAGATGCTGTTTCCTGTATTAACACGGTACTCGGCATGGTTATTGATATTAATAAAAAGAGAAGTGTTATTCCCGGAGGCCCCGCCGGTCTTTCGGGGCCGGCAATAAGACCCGTAGGGGTTGCTTCGGTTTATCGTGTTAGCCGCAAGGTTACCATACCCGTTATCGGTATTGGAGGAATTACAACCTGGGAAGACGCCGTACAGTACCTTTTAGCCGGAGCTTCGGCTGTACAGGTAGGTACAGCAATTTTTGTTGACCCGGGTACTCCCGCTAAGGTTCTTGAAGGAATATCCCGGTACGCCGGTGAGGAAAACCTTAATACGATTGATGATTTTCATAAATATCACCCATGAATTGAAGAATATTTTATATTAAGCCTTGATGTATAATTTCACGGGTACTAAGCTAAAGGTGAGTAGATAACATTGATCATACAATAAAGGAGACGGGAATTATAATGAAGAGTACTGGCCCTCTATCGGTAATAGGCGACTTTACTATGAATAGAAAGAAAATTATCATCCATCCTAACGATGGATACGATTTAGGTATGATGACGGACCGTTATACTGTTACGATGAAAGATAAAAGCGGTGATCTGGCCGGAGAGGTGCTTTTGAAAAATGAGTGCAACACTGGAACTGTAATACTAAATTTGGGATTTTGGGAAGAAATAGGCAAGCCGAAAAAAATAAAATTAGAATACAAAGATGGTAACATTTCTTTTTCCCCCTTCAATTAATCCCACTAGTACCTGCATTTAAGATTTATATTAATTACGCCTGGGAGTGCTGTTTTCGTGCTTTTTCGGGTATATATTTAATAAAGAATAATATAGGAATAAAAATGGCTGCGGATAAAAAGGCTACCATACTCAGCATTGGCGGTATCATCCTGGTAGTAGGATTAATGGTTTTGGGGGGACGGGTTATTATCCGGAAAGTGGGAAATACCGTCAGAATGCCTGAAAAAAGGATTGAAATTCCAGCAACGGAAAAAGAGGTTCGGGAGACAGGAGACATCCGGGAATCCCGATATGAAGTGGATGAGTTCGATAGCCTTGATATCCGCGGAATCTGGAACATCATCATCACTCAAGGAGAATCTTACAGTATAAAAGTAAGGGCGAGAGAATCAAAATTGCAGAATATAGACATGATCCAAAGAGGAAAAGAAATCGTCCTGCATCAAACAACCAGCCTGAATTTCCTTTCGGGCACTCCCTTAGAGGTTACCGTGCCCGAACTGTCACGATTAAAAGCGGAAGGCGGGTCACAAATTGTCATAAAAGGCTTTGACGGCAGCTCTATGATCCTCCAAATCGACGGTATGGCAACCGTAACGGGCAGTGAAAATAGAATAGATAATTTACGGATAATGGGAGAAGGAGCCGGGAGCATCAATCTCCTGAAAAGTACTGTTGTCAACGCTGATCTTTTCTTACAAGGATTAGTTAATGTTAAGTTACATATGGGCGGAGGTACGCTGAAGGGCAGGATTGAAGGACTCTGCAGTTTAAGTTACAGCGGGAATGTAGAGGAAGAATCGATTAAACTGGACGGCCTGGGCTCCGTTAAAAAAATGGAATAAGCGGAGGAATATCATGACATTTTTTAGCCGGCGGTTCTTATTGTTCTCTTTACTATTTTTTTCTATTTTGGCAGGTGAAGGCTTTTCACAGGAATACCACAAGGGATCCATCTTTAATATAGCCTATCGTTCCGATGGAATTTATTTTGCTACTGCTTCTGCCGATGGAACCGTAAAAATCTGGATAAGTGAAACAGGTGAACTATCCAGTACAATTCAGGGGCACGCTGATATTGTCAGGACCGTTACCTATTCTCCGGATGGTGAAAAAATTGCTACCGGCGGAGATGATGGAACGGTTAAGATTTGGAATGCGGATACAGGTGCCTTGATTCACACCCTTATCGGCCACTCAGATTATGTAAGGTCGGCAGCTTTTTCTCCCGACGGCTCAATACTAGCATCCGGAAGCGACGATGGTACCGTCAGATTATGGGACCCGGTAACAGGTTCATCCATTAGAACTATAAAAGGTCATTCGGATTACATACGAAAGGTTTTGTTCAGCCCCAGCGGAAAATTTGTCGTATCCGGTTCTGATGACGGTAAAATTATTTTTTGGAACGCTGTTACGGGTAATGAATATAAGACCATTGTTTCGGACGGCGGCTGGATAATGGATTTGGCCTTCAGTCCGCGGGGAATGCTCATATCAGCTAATGGAAACGGGACCCTCTACCTTTGGAATCCCGACAGCGGTATCAGAGAGAGGACTTTTGAAGGTCACGAGGGAGCGGTTTTGTGTGTAGCCCATCAGCCGGGAGGCGAAATATTAGTTTCGGGGGGAGAAGACGGGAAGATTAGAGTTTGGAATTTAGAATCCGGAGGCCCTCCAACGGTTTTAGAAAACCACATAGACCAGGTGAACACCATATCCTTTAATCCTGACGGCAGAACATTTCTATCCGGCAGCGGATCGGGTCTTATTCTTCTGTGGAATGCTGTCGCGGGTGATTTAATGGGATCATTAGGAGAGATAGGGGCTGAGGAATCGAAAGATGTATCACCGTATCCCGAATCTTATTTTCCTATTGTGTCATCCCTCACTTTTAATCCGTCCGGGAAAGTGATTGCGGGAAGCGATGAATTCGCACGTTTTATCCTGTGGGATTTGGAAAGCGGAAATTCGAGAATACTTGAATTACCATCGGAGAATATTTCCGATAATTCCGGAATACCTCCGGGAATTATCTTTCCAACCGAAAGCAGAATAATAACTGCAGGTCCCGGCAACAATATATTTTTCTGGGACGTAGAGACCGGAACCGTCGAGGATTCAATCACCGCAGGAGCCGGATTTCTCATATCAGTAGATGATTCACCCGATGGAAAGTATCTCGTAACCGGGGGAGAAGAGGGGAGACTTTTACTCATAGACCGCTCTTCCCGTACGATCCTTTGGGATGTTCCTGCCCATGCTGATTATATCCGTTCCGTAACGTTTTCTCCCGACGGTTCTCTGATTGCATCGGGGGGAGATGACGGTGCGGTTAAAGTATGGGATCTGTCCGGTGAATTGATTGTTTCTTTGGAAGAACACACCGATTATGTCAGGTCCGTACAATTTAATTCAAATGGTTCTCTTTTATCTTCCGCAAGCGATGATATGACCGTAAGAATTTGGAACACCGATACTTGGAAAGAGCTAGAGGTTCTCCGGGAACATACCGACTGGGTTCAGGATCTCGCGTTCCACGATGATAAGAACATGCTTTTTTCCGC
>CAZUAE010000044.1:0-21600 GCA_964618265.1 uncultured Spirochaetales bacterium
ACAAAAAAAAGATGGTACCGCTGAAAACAACACATACAAGATGAAAAAGAAGAACGGCGGCTACATGGATGCCTCTTTCAAAGGCAGGATAACTTACACGCCCGAAGGTAACGTAAAACAGACTCATTGCATCTTTAAAGATGTTTCAGAAGAAAGACGGATGCAAACAGAACTGCGGAAAAGCGAAGAAAAATACAAGCTGCTTTTCGATCACTCAAACGACGCTATCTTTGTTCATGGAATCGGAAAAGACAATCTACCCGGTAACAACATAGAGGTAAATGAACAAGCCTGCAAATTACTAAAATACAGCAAGAAAGAACTGCTCTCAATGTCCGCCCGAGACGTTTTACCCGAGAAGCAGGCTGCTACCATGCTCCCGAATGCCCGGGAACTAATAAAAAGAAAACATCTTGTTTTTGAGACTGAAAACATCAGGAGCGACGGTGTTGTTATTCCGGTGGAAGTGAGTGCGTACTGGTATCAGGAGAACGGCAAACAGTTTGCGGTAGCAAGCGTCCGCGATATCACCGAACGCAGGCGGGCGGAGATGAAATTAAGGAGAAGTGAAAAGATCTTCCGGCAGATGTTCACTAAACATCATGCAATTATGCTTTTAATTGACCCTGATACAGGGGAAATAGCTAATGCCAACACGTCCGCATCCAGGTATTACGGATTTTCGGTAGATGAACTTTGTCAAATGACTATTCAGCAAATAAACACAATGCCCGCGAAAGAAGTCGCGCATGAGCGGATTCTGGCAGCTAAGGAAAAACGTAATCATTTCTTTTTCTCTCATCGCCTCAGAAATGGAGAAATACGTGATGTCGAAGTACACTCCACGTTGATAGAAGTGGGAGAAAAAAAGGTACTCTTTTCTATAATACACGATATCACCGAACGCAGGCGGGCCGAAGACAGCCTGCGGGAAGCAGTTAAAGAAAAAGACTTCCTCATGAAAGAACTCAACCACCGTGTAAAAAACAACCTCCTTATGGTTACTTCCCTTATCAGTTTGAAGAACTCGGAATCAGAGAATGACCTCTCCGGCATACAGCACCAGATAGAGACCATCGGCCTTATCCATGGAAAACTCTACAAAACCGACAACGTGACAGCAATCGGCAGCCGGAATTATATTAGCGATCTTCTCTCCTCCATCTTCTCCTCCTTCACTGCTCGGCGAGTAAGAATAGAAGCAAATATCGATGAGATTTCCATCCCCGCAAAATCGGCCATGCCCCTCGGGCTCATTGTTAATGAGATTGCCACAAACGCGATAAAGCATGGCTTTAACGAGAAAGAAGAGGCGGTCTTTTCAGTCAACATGAAAGAAAATAAGGAGAACAGCCGGTATGAACTAACCCTCTCTAATACCGGGAACCCTTTTCCCGAGGATATAGATGTGGACAATTCTCAAACGTTAGGCTTACGGCTTATTACGGCGCTGACCGAACAGCTCGGCGGGACCATAGACCTTAAGCGGGAACCGCGCCCGGTATTTACTATCCGGTTCCCGATAGGAGGCGCGGATTATGGCACATCAACCGATATTAGATGAGCCTCTTGCAAAAACTAGTTTTAAGCAATTGCCTCGGATGCTTCTTTGATATGAACACTTTATCGATGCATCCAGCCTATCAAGAATCCCTGCAATTTTATACTTTTAGGCAACAGAAAGAGGCACGATTCTCAATCTCTACCATATCCTTACCATTTCAGGTGCTCAAAACAACATATTAATGCTATAATCTGAACCAAGAAAAAGTAAAAAAAGCTGGTGAATTATGTCCAAAAAAATTCTCCTTGTAGAAGACGAAGCCCTCATTGCCTTAAGCGAAGCCCAAATGCTTAAAAAGTATGGATATGAGGTCGTTACCGCCTACAACGGCGAGAAAGCGGTAGAGATGGCGGATAATGACTCCGATATATCGCTCATTCTCATGGATATCGACCTGGGAGATGGAATAGACGGGACAGAGGCTGCTGAAAAAATTCTGAACAAAAAGGATATCCCCGTCGTCTTTTTATCCTCCCATACCGAACCGGAGGTGGTGGAAAAGACCGAGAAAATAACTTCTTACGGTTATGTTGTTAAGAACTCAGGGGCTACCGTTATTGATGCCTCGATCAAGATGGCATTCAAGCTCTTTGAAGCGAAAAATGAAGCAAAAAAACATGAAGAAGCCCTGCGTGAAAGTGAAGCAACTGTCAGGAAAAGACTCAAAGCAATTACCGAACCAGAAGGAGATATAGACACGCTTGAACTTGCTGATATTATCGATTATGAAGCATTACAAACCATGATGGAGGATTTTTACAAACTTTCCGGAATGGGCGGTGCTATACTTGATATATCGGGGAAAATTTTGGTTGGTGTTGCATGGCAAGAAATCTGCTTGAAGTTTCATCGTGTTCATCCGGATACCCAAAAAAATTGTTTGGAAAGCGACCTTGAACTCACCAAGAAAGTACCAGTGGGAACCAGCAGAGCTTATCATTGCAAAAATAATATGTGGGACATTGTGACCCCTATCGTGGTGGATGGAAAACATCTAGGTAATATTTTTATTGGTCAGTTTTTTTACGAAGACGAAATTCCTGATTACGAGTTGTTCAGAAGGCAGGCACGGCAGTATGGCTTTGATGAGAAGGAATACCTGGCAGCCCTTGACCGGGTTCCTCGATTCAGCCGGGAAGCGGTCGACAGGGCCATGACCTTTTATTCCAGGCTCGCCGGTATGATATCATCACTGAGCTATACTGCGATCAAGCTTTCCAGAAATATGGTGGAGCATAAACAGGTTGAAGAACGACTAAAAGCAAGTGAGGAAAAATTCAGGGCATTCGTTGAAAACGCTAACGATATTATTTACCAGTTAACCCCTGAAGGAGTATTTACTTATGTTTCTCCAAATTGGACAGAGATTCTGGGATATAGACAAGAAAAAGTTATCGGAGATAAAGTAGAAAAATTTGTACACCCCGATGATTTATACCGTTGTATTGACTTTTTGAATAAAGTGTTGGCTACCGGCGAAAAACAGAGCGGGGTTGAATACAGGGTAAAGCATAAAAATGGTACCTGGCGATGGCACAATTCAAATGGCGCGCCAATAAAAGATGAAAACGGAAATAATATTTCTTTTATTGGAATCGCGCGCGACATTACCGAACGCAGGAAGACCGAAGAGTTATGGAAAAAACGCAATGCAGCGCTCCACGAAATAAATCAGTATTCAATAGAACTCAGCTTTTTACGGCACGATGAGCTGTACCCCTACATTATAAAAAAACTTAAAACTATTTTTAAAACAAGCACGGCATGGGTAACCGAGTACGATGAAAACACTTCGCATATGGTTGTAAAATCCACATCGTTGTCAGATAAAGATAACTCCTGGGTCATAAAAAAACTCGGCAAAAAGGTGATCGGTCACAGAACACAGGTCAATGAAGAGCAATACAAAATGATGAGAAATATTCAGGCCGGCAATCGGCAAACCCTTCATGAGGTCTCTTTTGGCGCTATGCCGGAAAAAATTGCCGCATTAATCGAAAAAGGATTAAACATTGATTGGTTTATGCCGGTAGTCTTTATAAACAACAACAAAATAACAGGAGCGGCAGTCATCGCGGGCAAGCCCGGCGAGGAAGCTCCCGACAGAGAATTACTTCTGGCATTCGCGGATATTACCGGAGAAGTGATGAGACGCAAGCGGGCTGAAGAGGTGCTTAAGGAACAGAAAGACCTCCTGCAAAACATAACCGACAATATGTTTGATTTAGTTGCTTTAACAGATATACACGGCACTTTTAAATTTGCGGGTAAATCTCACAGCATTTTAGGATATGATGCCGCTGCTTTAGTGGGGAGAAATGTTTTTGAGTATTTACATCCGGAAGATATTACTCGGGTAGAAGCTTCTTTTTCAAAATGGTTAAAAAGCAACGAGCCTCGGCGCAAAGAGGAATATCGGTATCGCTGTACCGACGGCAGTTATATATGGATAGAGACTGTGGGAAAGAAACTTTTCGGAGAGGATGAAGAGATAAAGGAACTGCTTTTCAGCTCCAGGGACATTACCGAACGAAAGAAGTCGGAGGAGCAGACGCGAGAACTGAGAGAGCGCCTGCAGAAGATCATCGACAACTCACCCCTGTTGATAAATGAGATCGATATGAGCGGACACTATGTAATGACGAATGAAGCTGCGTGCAGACTATTGGGAACGACGAAAGAGGAGCTTATAGGAAAACACTTCAAGGAAGCGCTGCCGCCCGATGCCGCCTCAATGTTCAAAAAACGTATCGATCATGTGTCCGGGACGGGAAAACCGATGACCGTCGATGACACGCTGCGTATTGACCGGCAGGAACGAATATTTCGTACGGTGCTTTTTCCCATTTACCGGCACGGGGAATCACTGCCGTCGATAATCGGAATGGCCTATGAGATCACCACGGAAATGCGCTTACTCAAAGAAAAAGACACCCTCATGCAGGAACTCAACCACAGGGTAAAAAACAATCTTTTTATGATTTCCTCCCTTATCAGTATAAAAGACTCGGAATCCGAGATCGACTTGTCCGATTTAAAGCACCAGATAGAGGCTATCGGCCTTATCCATGAAAAACTCTATCAAACCGACAGTGTAACTGAGATTTGCTGCCGGGATTATTTCGATGAACTTCTCAACTCCATCTTCTCCTCCTTCACTGCTCGGCGAGTAAAAATAGACGAAGATATGGATGATTTTTGTGTTTCCACAAAAACAGCTGTGTGCCTTGGGATCATTATTAACGAGATTGCCACAAACGCCATAAAATACGGCTTCAACCGAAAAGAAAAGGCAGTATTTTCAATAAAGAGTAAAGAAGACCGGGAAAATAATCAGTATGAACTAACCCTCTCTAATACCGGGAACCCTTTTCCCGAGGATATAGATGTGGACAATTCTCAAACGTTAGGCTTACGGCTTATTACGGCGCTGACCGAACAGCTCGGCGGGACCATAGACCTTAAGCGGGAACCGCGCCCGGTATTTACTATCCGGTTCCCGATAGGAGAGAAATAGATGACAGACAGAATCGGAGATAATCTTGTAAAAATCGGAGCAATGACTCAAGAGCAGGTTAAAGAAGTACTGCGGCGACAAAAAGACGGAGACAACCGTCTCTTCGGAGAAATCGCGATTGAACTTGAGTATATAGATGATGCTGTTATTGCCGCGTATCTAGAACGGAAGCGGATAGAATAAACGGACTGCCTCCCCTCACTGGATCATGCCGACTGCAGACGCCGGGGAAATTCCCAAATACCACTGTGACATTTTTAAAGAAAAGGCAGATGGCTTTTATCCAGTCCTGCAGCCTGAAAAACAGGATCGGGACGGGCTTACCATTAATCGTTTCGATTATACTTCCTTCGCTTACAGGACTATAAGCAAAGGCAAAGCTCTGAATTCCGCGAAACTTTTACAGTTATCGGCACTTTTAATATGAGCGATAAAACCATTCGCGGTGAGAAAAACCTCTTTTTCACTAAAACTTCTGCCAGGTCCTTCATAGTTAAAAAAGGAGACAATTAGATAATTACCTGTTCTTTCTACTTTAACTGCTTTTTCCCGTCCATGATTAGTTAAAACCAGAGGCTTAAAAGCCATGTATACCGGCCCGTCTTTTATAAAAATTGTTTCAGGTTCTTCTGCTTCACCTGTTAGATTATTAAGATTTTTTTCACCTAAATATATTTCATCTATAGATTTAAAATGACAGGGAAATAATAAAGAAAGCTTCATACTGAACATATGATGCGCTTCAAACTGTTTGGGTTTATATAGCATCATAGCACAATCTTTAGACTGGATACCAAATTTACGTCCTTCATCACGGAAGGCTTCTTTACCGACATTTCCATATACATTGTAAAACTGTTCTTTTTCTGGAACTTTATCATTAATAATATATCTACTGAAAACAACACCGGTATCTGCTAAATCACCAGCCTGTTTTATCTTCCGGTAAACAGTATAAAATGATTCTGTTAATCCTCCATCGTGAAATTGGGAATAGGCTGTACCTAGAGCAAAATCTTCAGTCATATAGGTAGTATTGGGCCCATTATATCCTGCAAATTCATATGGATTTGTATAATACGTTTTTTCTTCTGTTTCTATCTTCTGTTTATCCCCTTCGACTAAAGAGGGTAAACCTTCACTCTTAGTTATTACCTCATAAGGATATTCTTTATTTAACATTATATTTGCCAGATAAGCCAGGCCATGGAATAAATGGGGATGACCAACCATATCAACTGCATAGGCTCTGGAATAAGGGCCGGCGGATTATTAAACAGCTCTCCAGCGGTCAGTAAAGTAAAAATAGCCAAGCCTGCGAAGTTATCATTGTACATTGTATAATGAATTTTATCATCGGCTAACCTATCCAGATTTTCCTGAACATAATTCTGTAATTTTATTCTTACAGTTTCCTGAAGTTTATCATCATGTTTTAATAATATCTGCATGGAAGTCATAGGAGAAAAATGACACCTGGTTAATTCCAGAGAAAGGATGATATTATTTGCGCGGCTTACCGCTTTCCTGTCAGCTGACAGTAAAGCCGGACAGTGCCAGAGTTTTTCCCGAATGCCGGGTTCCGGTTCCTCAGCATACCACTGACCATTGTCATCAATTACATCGAACATTTCCTTATTATATAAATCAAAAAGTTTCTCTCTGCGTTTTCTTTGTTCCGGTATATGATGTACTTCCATATCTGTATCGGTTTACTCCTTTTTGCTTCACTTAAATAAAAAAGCCTGGTTAAATTACCCGCATATAATTAGTCCTTCAGTAAGAAAAACAATCAAGGGGGAGCAAGGCCGAAACAGGAGAAATTGTAAAATTCCGGATTAAAGTCCCAAGGTACTTTATATCAGGTACGAACAGTATTTTGCTAAAGGGTTTTTATGAAATCCTGTACCAGCCTTGTGTTTTTACATATTATGTGATACCCTTATTACGTGAAGGAGGTGTTTATGGCGAACATCACGATGAGTATCGACGACGAACTCATAAAGAAGGTAAAGAAGATCGCCGTGGAGAAAAACACCACCCTTACGGGATTGGTGCGGGAGTATCTCACACGTATAGCGAAGCAGGATGAACAGCGGCGCAAGGAGGTGATTAACGAGCTTTTCCGTATCATGAACAGCTCCGAGATGCGTGTAGGAGAGACTCGCTGGAGTAGAGACGAGCTTCATGAACGATAAGTATTTCCTAGATACAAACATCATCGTGTATGCCCATGACAACTCCTGCCCCGAAAAGCAGCTCCGTTCCCAGGAACTCATTTTCGAAGGAATGCGGCAAGACAACGCTGTCATATCCGCCCAGGTGCTGAGCGAGTTTTTCGTAACTGCCACCCGCAAGACAGCAGAACCCCTTTCGATTCCAGCGGCCCGTCACGTACTTTTGCTTCTTTCGCACCTTTTAGTAGTTGATATCGACAGCGGCATCGTGCTCAGCGCCGTCAGTATGCATGAACGGTTCCAGCTGAACTACTGGGACGGAATGATTCTATCTGCAGCCGAACGGGCGGGAGCCGGAATTCTCTACTCCGAGGATTTGTCTCACAACAGAACGTACGGCTCGGTCCGCTGCATCAATCCATATCTGTGACATCTGTACCCTGTCCGCGTGTTGATTCTCAAGAGGCGGTGTTCCCTCACCCCCCCTTTGCCAGATTTTCTGTAATGTCTTATAGTAGTAAATTGAGGAGACACCCATGAAACGTTATAACATTATAATCATTCTGGCGGATCAGCACCAGGCCGGGATGATGGGCTGTGCCGGCCATCCCCAGGCGGTAACTCCGAATTTCGACAGATTGGCAGCCGGGGGTGTACGCTTTACCAATGCCTACTGTCAGAATACCATCTGCACGCCCAGCAGAGTCAGCATACTCTCCGGTCAATACTGTCACAATCACGGCTACTACGGTCTTTCGGGCCCTGCTACGAATAAACTGCCAAACTTTATGGGACACTTTAAGAAAGCCGGCTACAGGACCGCCGCCTTCGGGAAACTGCATCTGCCGGAAACTCCTCAAAATTGGCTGAAGGGTGATGTGGACTACTTCGGCGATACCTACGATGGTCCGGACGGGGATCGCGGCAGCACCGAGTTCCTGCGGGAACTCGAAAGCCTCGGGCTGCGGGATAAGGAAGACAGCTGGCATAATGATCAGTTCAGACAGCTTAGGCAGGATGCCCGGCCCTCGCAACTGCCGTACCGGCATACCCAGGAGATGTGGTCCGCCCGGAAAGCCATGGAGTTTATCGAAAAAGACCCGGATAAACCGTTCTGTATCGAAGTGGCCTTCCAAAAACCGCATCATCCCCTGCTCCCGCAAAAGAAGTTCTGGGAGATGTATCCCGAAGACGCGGAACTTCCCGAGACCTTTTACCGGGAACCGGGCGGCAGGCCTCCCCATTTCCGAGAAATGTGGAAACGGTTCCGGGACACTCAATGGCCGGAAGGAAAGACCGGTGAATCCCCTGAAGCTGCGGCAAAACGGATGTGGCGGGGAACCCTGGCCTGTGTGACCCAGATAGATGATGTGTTCGGGAAAATTCTGAATTTTCTGGAGCAACAGGGAATTTCTGAGAATACCATCGTTGTGTATTCCGGGGATCACGGAAGCTACCACACAGTTCACGGCCTGCCGGAGAAAGCGCCCGGAATCTGCTCGGATTCGGTCTGCAAAATACCGATGATCTGGCGCGTCCCGGACATATCCCGCGCGGGACACAGCAGCGAAGTTTTAACGGAAAGCGTTGATATCGCCCCGACCCTTGCATCATTATGCGGTCTTCCCCCCATGGAAACAGCTGACGGTGTAGACATCAGTTCTGCATTAAAGGGTGATACCGCACCGCTCCGGGAGGAAGCGGTAACGGAGAACCCCTGGAGCAAATCCATCCGGTGGGACCGGTTCCGGATGGTGCATTATCAGCGGGAAACGTTCGGCAAAGACACGGGCGAACTGTACGACCTGATAGAGGATCCCGGGGAGACAAACAATCTCTACTACACCAAGGAATACCGAGTATCCGTTGAAGAAGGGCGGAGAAGACTTCTGGAATGGCTCATCCGGACAAGCAGAATCGTTACGAGCCATCCCGTAGAATTCGAGGGGCAGCATTTCACCGGTAAACGGTCCTATCCTGCAGCAGGGGACGGAAAGGCCCCGAACCGGCTTCAGCCCCGGTACCGGTATCAAAACGATCCAAGGCAGCGGAACTATATTTAATAGAGAAAGGACGGGAAATATGCGCGGAGCAGAACTGAGAAGAAAATTGAAAAACGGCGAACAAGTTTACGGCACCCACATCGCTGAAACGGGGAACCCCAATCAGCTTGTTTGGCTCAGCGAAACCGGAATGGAGTTCGCCTTCATCTGCACAGAACATATCCCGGTGGACCGGAAAGAGGTAAGCTGGATGTGCTCTTTATTCGCGGAACGGGATATTTCCCCCATGGTACGGATCCCCTACCCTTCCGCGGAATGGACAGCCATGATGCTGGACGGCGGGGCCGAAGGTATCGTTGCCCCGTATGTGGAAAAAACAGAGGATGTGGAAGCTCTTATCGGTGCTGTCCGGTACCGTCCGGTTAAAGGCGAGTTTCTCCGGCAGATTATCCGGGATGGAAGGAAGCCTTCGGATAAACTCAAAGCCTTTTGGGAGCGGTACAACCGGGACACCTACCTGATCATCGGGATAGAAAGCGTTCCGGCAATAGAAAATCTGGAAAAGCTGATCGGCTACGATGAGGTGGACGCCGTTTTCTTAGGACCCCACGACATCACCTGCTCCATGGAAATACCCGAGGAATACGATAATCCGGACTTTATAAATACGGTAAAGGATGTGGTAAAACGCTGCCGAAAATTGGGAAAAGGGGTGGGACTCCACTGCGACTACGCGGAGCCGCTGAATCAGCAGTACATAGAGGAAGGTATGAACTTTATCCTCCACTATTCCGATGTGATGAAGAGCCGGAGTCTGCTGATGAAAGAGTTCGCGGAATTAAAGCGGAAGTTCGGAGGCGGTGAGAGAGGTGAAAGCGGCGCGCCGGAGAGCAGGTTTATTTAGGGGAGGACAGCATATGAAACTTAAAACCATCAGACCTTGGGCTGTTGATCCGCGCGCCGCGGCAGTAACCCGGAAAAAGAACGGCAGCAGGCTCGTTACGGCGGGTAACGGTACCAGGACATGCTGCGGGGGCTGGCAGCTGGAATACACCGATATACTTCCCGGTCAAACCTATGACTTCTCGGTGGATGCTGAAACCGAAAACATCACATGGGTGCGGGATACCCTGGTGTGTTACGGCATCTGGGAAAACAATAATTCCGGCATTACGCACAACCGGGACTTTCTCTTTGCGCGACCGGCAGGTCCTAACCGGACTGAATTTACCGGGCAATTTACCGCTCCCGAAGGGACAACCCTCCTCACGCTTTACTATATCTTTCGATGGACAGCCGAAGGAACGGCCGTCTGGCA
Source organism: uncultured Spirochaetales bacterium (assembly GCA_964618265.1). Lineage (GTDB taxonomy): Bacteria > Spirochaetota > Spirochaetia > CAYLLE01 > CAYLLE01 > CAYLLE01. The sequence continues at coordinate 10,580 of CAZUAE010000044.1, forward strand.
GATGCCTAAAATCACACCCGCCGAAACCCCTTCACCGGCCTATCCCGTCCGCGTAAGCATAGTCACCGGAAAGGCTGAAGACAAACCCAGCCTTTTAGGTTCTGTGGAAGCCAACATGCAGTATTACGCCCCCCGGTGCGAACAAGCCGTGGGAAAAGACCGCCCCGGCCTGATCGTCCTTCCGGAAATTGCCCTTCAGTGGGGCGTTGCCGGCAGCTCCATCGACAAGGCCGTCTCCGTACCCGGTCCGGAAACCGCCCGCTTCAGCAAAATCGCCAAAAGCGGCAATACGTACATCGTCATCGGGGTACTCGAAAAAAGAAACGATACCGTTTACAACTCCGCCGTTCTCCTCGATCCAAACGGCGGGGTGGCCGGCAGGTATCGAAAAGTACACCTGGCCGAAGGCGGGGAATGGCTTTCCGAAATTACCCCGGGTACGGATTTCCCCGTTTTTGAAACCGGCATCGGCCGGATCGGTTTCAACATCTGCATGGACAGCTCGGTTGCCGAATCGTCCCGTATGGTCGGTCTTCAGGGCGCGGACTTCCTGGCACTGCCCATCATGGGCGATCTGCGCGCCAACAGCGTATCCGGCGGCGCGTGGTCTTTTGACTCCGAAAAGTGGAAAGCCATCATGCGGGTACGCGCCATGGACCAGAAACTCTGCGTGGCAGTTGCGCGCAACCATTCAGAAGGCTCTTGTATCATCAATCCGAGAGGCGACGTGCTCGCCTGGAACAACGGCGATCATGATTTCATCTCGGCGGATGTGCAAATTCGTGATTTCTACCGCATGCGCGGCTTCTGCCAGACGCGCCTTAACTGGTACCAGCGCCGGCCGCATCTGTATAAAGACTATATCGACACGACAAATTACGGTCCGTTCTAAGGAGCATCTTATGAGTTGGAAAACACATACCAATTACACTCAGAAAGAATTCACCAATGCGGTTATTTTCGATAAGGCCGATAATGTTTTAGACAACCGCAACCGCGCGAAAGCAATGGGCGTCGACGCGGATGGTGTCACTGTCTCGCCCGGAGCTATTATCAAGCTCAACAATATGAATGCTATCGGGCCGGGCTGCCATATCGGTTTATACGCTTATCTTAACGGCGAAGTGAGAGTCGGGGAGAATGTACTGATCGGCCCCTACTGTTCCATTACAGCAATGAACCACAAGTATGATCCGGCAACGCAGAGTTTTAAAAACGGGCATGTCTTTAAACCCATTGTAATCAAGGACGGCTCGTGGCTGGCCAGCGGGGTAACAGTCACAGCAGGAGTGACGATAGGCCGGACCAACCTGGTGTGTGCTAATGCGGTGGTAACAAAAGACACGGATGATTTTGCAATTATGGCGGGTACACCGGCAAAGAAAATAGGCGAGATAAAACCTGAAACAGGTGAATTTATCTGGTACTCAAGGAGACGATAATGGCATTTCTCCAGGAAAGACACTCAGCGTATGATCTGTTTCCCGCACCCGAAGGCGGCGCAGTATGTGAACTGAATCCGCCTCCCCTCTACTGGCTCCCGCTCGAGAAAGCAGTAGAGTACCGGGTGGTTGTAAAGAGTGAAGATAATACTATTGTGCATGATAAAAAGGCTGATACCCATCTGGTTCTACTGCAAAAAGAACTGCCTGCCGGTACATATTTCTGGAATGTGTATGCCGGAAAGGATGAAAGGGGCTGGCAGTCATTTACCGTGGCTGACGACGCAGCCGCCTGGATAATTCCCGATGCCGCGGCAATTCTGGATGCTGTTCCTGAAGCACTGCCCCGTCACGTCTGGGGCAGCACCGATCCGGAAGACATACTCGAGGGCAAAGAAACTGAAGCAGCTGTCCTGAAACGGAATGTTGCAATAGCTCTCCGGGAAGGGATGCCGCCCCGGCCGGATTATATCCATATTAAAGACAGGAATACACAGCGCAATGCGTATACCTCGTATTTTAAAAAACTGAGGCAATATATAGACCGATCATTGACAGCATGCGCCTTGGCACATCACCTGGGAGACAAACGGGATGCTGTTCAGGAACATATTCGCCGAACCATGCTGGAAATATGCTCCTGGAATCCGGAGGGGACATGTGCTGTTGACGGGCCGTGGGGTGATGAGATTGGTCTTACCTTATCCCGTTGTCTGGCGGTAACATACGATCTTTGTTTTGATTGCTTTAACGATACTGAGCAGAACTTTATCAGAACTGTTATTTTGACCTATGGGCGTCAGGTCTTCCGCAGGCTGCTGGCGGATGATTTTACCGCAAAGCCCGGCATCTCCCATAACGGACGGACCGCCGCCTATCTGGGTGAAATGGCGATTGTACTGAAAGGGTATATGCCTGCCGACGAATGCCGGGAATGGCTGTCCTACGCGCTGACGGTTTACGCCAGCTTTTTTCCGTTCTACGGCGGCCGGGACGGCGGTTGGGCGGAAGGAGCGTTTTATGCTTCCTCATATTCCAAATGGTACATTCCCTTTTTTCTCCTCATTGAAAAATATACCGGTTTTTCATTCTTTAACCGGCCTTTTTACCGCAACTTTGTCCATTTTGCAGCCCACTTTCTGCATCCCGCATACGAAATGCACCCCTTTGGTGATGGGTTCTGGACCGACTCCATTGTGAGAGAATGGCAGGGGTTCTGGGCTCAGGATCCTTTTATTCTGTATAGCGACCGGTTCGGTGATTCCGCCTCCGCGGCAATCCGCAGTCTGATTGCGGAACCGGAGTATTATGATCTGCATATTTTAGACCATTTTATCCCGGCATCCTATCTGCAGCCTGATCCGGAGCATCAGGTTACCATTACAAATGACCGGCATTTCCGGGATACCGGATTTGTCAGTCTGCATTCTGCTCTTGCTGACTATACTCAGGATTTCGGTCTCTGCATCAGAGCATCCCGGTTCGGATCAGCCAGTCATCAGCATGCTGATCAGGGTAATTTTATGCTGTCCCGGCAGGGAAAGGCTTTGCTCTGTTCAACCGGCAATTTCGGCCGGTTTTACGGTGATACGCTGCATGCTGACTGGACCCGTCAGACCAAAGCCCACAACTGCGTACTCATAAACAAGGAAGGTCAACCCATCGACTCACATAAAACGGTGGGTGTGGTTGAACAGTTCCTCTCAGCGGCAGATACCTGCTCCGTTACCGTTGACCTGACCGGGGCTTATCCTCTTGCACATTCCTATAAGCGGGAATTTTTTTATTACCGCCGGGGAATGCTGCTGATGCGGGACATTATTACATGTGACGCTGGATTACCTGTCCAGTTCCGACTGCACAGTAGTATTGAGCCGGCTGTTCAGAACAGCGGCATGCAGCTCGCTTTACCCGATACGACGCTTTGGCTGATTTTGCGTCATAACGGCAGCCCCTTTATAAATAGTACCGTGACAGATCAGTACGACTGCAGCGAAACCGAGGTACCGGAACTCTATCCCAAAAAGCAGTTTCACATGGAATGGGAAAGCTCCCCGGCATCTGAGCATTGTATTGAGAGCCTGTTTGTCCTCAGTCCTGATCAGCCGGAGCTTGAGCTGTGCAAGGACGGGTTTACTGTCAACGGAAACAGGTATCAGCGGTTTTAGCAACATCCGGTTCTTTTAGACGCTTCAATTCAACGGACTTAAATCAACATCAGCAAAGCTGACATATAACAGTATACAACCCGAGGCAATAGAGATCGGTGCGTTGGTCCGGCCGCTGAGGTATTTGATTTTTAAGCAATAACGCTGTTGAATAAACATGTTGAATCATAGCTGTCTAAAATAAATCACAGTAATTCCAATTGTAACGATTTTACCGGTTTTGGTGGAGGTTGACCGAAAGGATAATTCAACCATGCCCAAAAGTCCCGCCGAGAAAATAGGATCGTCGGCATGATTTTCATCAAACTGTTGATGGTCCATTTATATGTTGAGATGAATTTCATATACGCGAGCAGAAGGAATGCGATCATTGCTATCCAAATTTATGAGAGTATTGCATTTTTACTTGTTCCCAAAAAACTTTTAATCTTTAGGTTTTGTTTCATCGTTTTAAAGAAAATTTCAATTTGCCAGCGGTCTTTATATACTGCAGCCACCGCGCGCGGAGACCAATTGAATTGATTTGTCAGAAGAACAATATATTTTCCAGTTTCAGGATCTTTTACCCGAATCCTTCGAAGACGGACCGGACACTTTTTCTTTGTATAATAGCCATTCATTTCAATAATATGGTCTGAACTAATATTTTCGTATTTGCTAACATCACGTCGTTCGATTACTCTATAATCCGCATTCTTTTTCAGTCGGGTAACGAAATAAATGTTTTCAGTGCAATAAGTTGCAAATTGGTTGAAATCGGTAAACCCACGATCAAAGACAATAACATCTCCTGTTTTAATTTAAGATTGGGCAATTCATTGACTTCATGCTGTTGTGCTTCCGTAACTGTAATAAATTCAGGAATGTAGCCGCTATGATTAAGCTTTACATGGATTTTAATTCCACCTTTTGTTGTTCGAAATTTCGCCCAGTCATGAAGGCTTAAACAAAGATCTACCGTTGTTGCATCGGAACTGAATAGATCATTTTTAAAACGAAATTTATGACCTGGGGTTTGTTTTGCTGTTTTCTGAAGCATCGTCTCGAACACTTTTTGAAACACCTCATGACTGCGGTGATTATTTGCATAGAAAAGAGTTGACCTTTTTGTGGAACGGATACCGAGATGATAAAGTTTCTTCTCTTGTGAAGCCAAACCTGCTTCTACTCCTCGCAATGCATCTTGCCCGGCCAGCTGGCCGAAAAGAAGTGCTGTGAAATGGTTCCAAGAAGAAAAACCTTTACTGTGTTTTTCAGCATCATACTGTTTTACCGCTTTTTGAAAATCATATCTCGAAATCATCTGTAGCATTTGACCGAATATGCTGGTATGCTTTTTCATGCCCGAACTTCTTGTGGTGCAATGATTTGTTTTTGGTCGAACTTCATTATACACGGGGGTTCGGGAAATTAATAGCTTTTATTTTGGACAGCTATGATAATATATAAATTTAGATCGTGATCACCGGGAATTGCCGGATTATCATCCGCGGATTTGACGGCCGTTTGCCGGGACACTATAATTGAGACCGGAGAAAAGAATGATGAGAAAGCCCATTATTATTGCGGTCTTGTTGTTCTGTATCGGGGTTGGTGTTTTTACCGGGGGAGAAGCGGAGACGGGCCGGTCTCAGGCGGTGGATTAAGTGGCCGCGGGGCTGCTGCTCCCGATTGGTGCGATTGATCCGGCTAACTATCTTCAAGATTTTGCTTTCGAAAAAACTAATACATCGGAGCATCCCCTTTTGTTTGATAAGATCAAAAATAAGTTCGTGCTTAAGGCACAGAAGAGTCTTCTACAGATGATTAAACCGGTCCGGGACTACAAAGCAGTAGATGAAGATATTGAGCTGATGAACAAATATTACGGCCTGCTTTTTGACCAGGCAAAGACGATGGATATGCTGCAGTAGTCACGGTAGACTTCCCGCGGAAACTCGGGCAGAATCCTGGGAATGATTCTACCAGGAGAAACATCAATGCAGAACTATTTTAAAACATACCCGAACCGGGAAGGATTCTTCGGCAATTACGGCGGCGGCAGTAATGCCATGGGAATTTTTTCCGCTTTTTTGGATGATGGTAATGTTAACCTTTGGGGCGTAGAGCCGTTAGGCCGGTCGTCTGAAATTGGTGATCACGCGGCAACCATGAGTTTCGGGAAGCCGGGAACGATTCAAGGCTTCAAATGCTATCTGCTGCAGAATGATGATGGCGATCCCGCACCGGTGTATTCCATCGCGAGCGGCCTTGATTATCCGGGGGTCGGTCCGGAACATTCCATGCTTCGAGACATTGACCGGGTCAAATACGTAACAGCTTCTGATGAAGAAACCCCGGACGCGTTTTATAAACTCTGCAGAAAGGAAGGAATAATTCCCGCCTTGGAAAGCGCCCACGCAGTCGCTTTTGCCATGAAGTACGCGAAAGTAAATCCCCGGGAATCTATCCTGGTCAATCTGAGCGGCAGGGGTGATAAGGATATTGATTTTATTGTTGATAACTACGGGGTTAGGTGATAGGCTCCCGAGGGGAGAAGGAACCGCGGGTTGGAGGGATGATCGTAATGGGATGTATTTCTCCGCACAATGGACACGGCTCTTGACGAAAGAGGGTCTGAAGGCCGAATTATAGAAATGAAAGCGGAAATGCCCATTATGTTGTCTATTGCGGAAATGAAATGCAGGACCGCTCCCGCGGAGAGGTCATTGAAGGAACGCGACAACCATATTTCAAAAATCCATCGGGCGAAAGGACTACTCGCCGATGTTTTTCCGTTAACATTAAACATTCTTTTTGATAAAATCTCCGAATTGATTGAATTATACAATACTATAAAAGAATACTGGGTGTCTTTTGGCCTTTGCTTCATTTCCATAATCCCTTATAGTAGAACGATATGCGAACATCAGAACGGTACATTTGGGTTATTGCAGCAGCAAATATGTTCCTTATCCTTTTGATCGCCGGATCGACCTTTTACTCGGGGTCGGTTTTTTTAGTTCCCCTTCAGGAACTTATAGGAACCTCCCGGAGCGCGGCATCAAAAGTATTTGCCATCATTATTACAGTCAACGGTTTGTTGATGCCGGCAGCGGGCTTTTTTATCGATCGGTGGGGTCCTCGGAAATGTATGCTCTTCGGGATGATTGGATTGGCCGGAGTGTTTTTTCTGTTCAGCAGAGCAGCTGCCCTCTGGCAGTTATATCTGCTGGCCTTTTTTCAGGGTATGTTTCAGCCGGTCTCGGGAGGTATACCGAATCAGACCATTGTCGGAATTTGGTTTGATAAAAAGCGGGGCAGAGCTATGGGGCTTATGGGTGCCGGTATCGGCTTGGGCGGCCTCATTATTCCGTGGCTGTTAGGCCTTATCATAGAAGAAAAAGGAATTCGGTTTGCGTACGGATCGGTGAGCGGAGCGATTCTTCTATTATGTGTCCCGATCGTTCTGTTTATCCTAAAAGATAAACCGGTAAAAGCGGGAATCGAAAAAGACAATAAAGAACAAGATCCTGACGCAAAAAATTTGACCCGGAAAATTTATTTAAAGGAAGCAGTTAAAACAGTGTCGTTCTGGGCCATTTTATTCAGTTCAGCATTGGGACTTTCCATGGTGGGAGTAATCAGTCTGCACCTGCCTGCGATGCTTCAGGATGCCGGACTTAGCTTAAGTCTATCGGCGGGATATTTGGGGATGATGCTTGGAATCGGGATCGCCGGCCGGCTCGGTGTGGGCGAGCTTACGGACCGGTTAAATCCGCAGATGTTGTTTTCTATTTCCTTCAGCTGTATGGGTACGGCAAGTTTGTTGATGTTTTTTCCGGGTGTACCTGCGGCGAGAATTGTTTTTATCGTGCTTTTCGGTATATCCCAGGCATCGGTATCTACCCTGCTCCCTTTGATTGTACAAAAAGTATTCGGGGCGGAATCGTTTAGTAAAGTTTACGGCCCCATCGGGTTGTGCATTTCTTTTGCTGTGGCGGGCGGGAATTACGCGGGCGGTTATTTAAAAGATGTGACAGGCAATTATCATACCGCCCTTATTATAACGGCTGTTTTAGGCGCGGCGGCATTTACGGCCAGCAGGTTTATTAGACCGGTGAAAATTTAGGAAAGAGGAAGATGTCTATACATCGTCTGTATTTGACCTATGCATTGCCTTAAACGATATATGCTTAATTTACAGTATTCTGTTCCCATTATCTTACAGTCTTCGTTTTTAGTATCAGTTTTCTGTTTTGCCGGAGCGGAGGGTAAGCGGAGACAGGCGCGAGAATGACGACGGCGATCCCGCCCCGGTTTATTCCATTGCCTCCCGTTACCTCCCGTATTATACTGTAAGAATGCAGCAACCGGGCAGAATCAGGCTCATTATTATCATAAGCATCGTGCTAGTTGTAGCATTCGTATCAGTGAGTATCTTCAACTATAATACCGCGAAAAATTCTATCAACGAAGAAATCCGTTCGTCCTCCCTTCCTCTGCTGCGGGAAAACATCTATTCGGAAATCAAGAACGACTTCATTCCGGCGATCAATATCGCTTCAATGATGGCGACCGATTCATTTCTGCGGAACTGGGCCATTGAAGGAGAGAAAAATAAGGAAGAGATTCTTCAGTATTTAAAGGAAATCCATAATGCCTACGGATATTTCTCCACCTTCTTTGTTTCCAGTGTAAGCGGCAACTATTACCATCATTCGCGAATTTTAAAACAAATCAGCCCGGAAGACGATCATGACGGAATCATCCAGGCCCATTCAGATAATACCAAAATAGAATCAGTCTCCATTACAAAAAAAGCGGGAATCGAATCAATCGCCGATGAACTCCTTTCCGGAACGGAGGAGCCGGTAGACGGGGTCTACGAAGAGGGCCGCCACCGTATACTCATCACTTCCAGGTATATTCCCGAAATGGACTGGTTTTTATTCGTTGAGCAGAATGAAAGCGCGGCGTTAGCACCGGTCCGGAAAAATCTATGGAGGACAATCCTGATTGGATTTGGAACATCGGTTGTCATTATCCTGATTTCAGCCCTGACCATCAATTTTTATCAGAAACGGCTCGAACGCCTTGCCATAACCGATGAACTCACCGGCGCGGCAAACCGGAGAGAATTAGAGCGGCAGTTCACCATGGCCGCCTCCCGGTTTGAGCGGTATAAGGCACCCCTCTGTTTTATCATGGCTGATGTCGATCATTTCAAATTGATAAATGATACCCGGGGGCACAACCAAGGAGACGGGATACTTGTCAACATCGTCCGGATAATACGGGAAAACATCAGACCCGACGATATAATCGCCCGCTGGGGAGGTGACGAGTTCGTTATCATGCTCGAATCGACAACCGAAGAAGCTTCCGCGCTTGCAGTCCGACTTGCCAAATCACTGAAAGAACGACAGTTTCCATGTACTTTAAGCATCGGCATAGCGGATTATCGGGGCGGAGAGAGCCTGGAACAGGTTATTGAAAGGGCGGATTCGGCGATGTATGAATCAAAAATGAAGGGGCGAGACAGCCCGACAGTGTACAACGAACCGGCGGAGCACCCATAGGATATGTTAGGACATATATGAAACAATACTTGCCTCAAGATAACGGAAATTCAATCAATATTATAAATCCGGCCCTGGTGGCTTTGGCCGCGGTTTTCTGGGGTTTATCCGGAGGTATCGGCGGGATTCTTATGGCCGAAGGATGGGATCCGTTCGTGGTTTCGTTCTACCGGGGAGCGATCGGACTGCTGGTTGTTCTTGTCTGGCTTGGATTACGCCCGCGCGGCAGCGGATTGGCAAACCGCCGGTTATGGTTCTGGTCAGCGATTGCCGGTCTCGGTGTGGCGGGAAACTTTGCCTTCTATTTTGTGAGCATCGCGGAGGGCAGTGTCGCGGTCGCGGCGACGCTAATGTACTGCGCGCCGATATTTGTCTATCTCCTGTCCTTTGCTCTCAAGCTGGAAAAACCCACTCTTTTTAAATGGGCCGCGATCGCACTGGTAATGGCGGGCGTTGTGCTGCTTACCCGTATATATGACATAGAGGCGGGCGGCGTTACACTGATCGGAACCGGCGCCGGCCTCCTCTCCGGGCTGTCTTACGGAGTTTTCATTTTCGGATTCAAATACGCGGCACCCCACGGAACCCCTCAGTCGATTCTTGTAATCGCATTCGCTGTACTGGTCGCCGTCTTAATCTGGCCGGGCGACACCGGCCAGAGGGCTGCGGTTCTGAGTACGCCGAGTTGGCCGCTCTTCGCGGCGCTCGGGGTATTCGGCGCGGGATTATCATTCGTATTTTATATTGTCGGACTAAAACATACAGCGCCGGCCGCTGCTTCAATTACCGCGATGGTCGAACCGGTCACCGCGTCGCTGTTCGGTGTCGCGGTTTTGAATGAAAGCCTAGTAGGTTTACAGATCTTCGGTATGGGATTGATTTTGGTTACCGTTACCGGGCTGAGTGTATACACGAGCCTCCGACGGCAGCCGCTAAAAAATCGTTCCGTTTCTTAGCCCGGAATTTTAAGCAGCACGTTGAGCTGATACTTCCGCCCACGGAAGAACCCGGGTTCGTGAAAACACTCCGGTAATTACCGACGGTATTCATATGCGTGTACGCCATAAAAATCGGATGGTTGAAATATATACTCTAATCACATAAGATAATGTCAGGAGGATTTTATGAAAACTGTTTCACTACTTTTTACCGTTGCGGCATTGTTTTTTTTCCTTGTCTCCTGCGGATCGTCGAATGATCTCAGCGGGAATTACGACTGCATTGAACACTATACCGAAGATTTGGTCGGAAAGGTTTCTCTGGAATTCGACAAGGATGGAACTGTTGTCATGAAGCCGATTAACCATAAGGGAACGTATAAAATAGAAGAAGACAAGGTGATCCTCGAACTGGAGCATTTTGATCTTACTTTCACTCGAGACGGAGATAAATTGATTTCTTCCGATGAAACAACAGTGTACCAGAAAAAATAGTTTTTTTTATTCGGCCCGTACCCTCGCCTTCGCCGGGATCCCTCCGCTTGAGCCCGGCGAAGGCGAATTGCGGCCCGGACCAGCCGGAACCCGCATGAGCCGCGCCGCCGCGGGGAGCCGCCGATCCGGGTAATACGACGAAATCTTCCGGTCTTTAGTCAAAAACTGATGTTCAAGCCCCGCGGCCCCGGCCAGCCCCCGGGGATCAGCCGGCCGGAACCCAGAGCGACCAGCCGCCACGCACGGTGCGGTGGGTGCCGTCCGGCAAGGCGAGCTCCCCGTCCACGCCTTCCGGCAGCTCTCCCCGCAGCGCGATACCTCCGGCTTCCGTCTGCCAGGCGAGGGCCACTGATCCGCGTACAGTCTCGACCCGCGCCGCGGCGCCGGCCAGCAACCCGCACTGCGGAGTCAGCCGCA
>CAZUAE010000045.1:0-18906 GCA_964618265.1 uncultured Spirochaetales bacterium
TTTTTTTTTCTGCCTGCTTCAAAAGTTTCTTAGAAAAAGAATTTTGGCATTAGTATAAACAGAAAGAGGCGTGATTTCTAAAAAATGCTGTAAAATAATCGATTAAAATGAGAATTTCAAATCAAAAGGCAATTCTACTACCCCTCTATTGTCCATCTCAACAAAAAACGATACCCTATGGCCCGATGATAAAATCCCACCACAAACCATTGATTATTCAAAGTGATTCCAGTCTGCTCGCAGATACTCATGATCCGGGATTTGAGGAGGTAAGAAGTAAAGTCTCTGCGTTCGCGGAATTAGAAAAATCTCCGGAGCATATCCACACCTATCGGATCTCCCCCTTATCCCTCTGGAACGCCTCCAGTGCGGGAATTTCCTCAACCCACATTATTGAGGTTCTCCAAGGGTACTCCCGTTATCCGATTCCCGAAAATGTTATTTACACCATAAAGGATATCACCAGCCGTTTCGGAAAGATTTTGCTTGAACCTGCTCAGAATGGTGACCACCTTTTTCTATCCGTAGCTGAAAAAACAATCCGCCGGGAAATCCTGGCGGATAAAAAACTGCAGCGTTTGGTCGACCCGGTAGATGGCGGCTTTAAGATAAGCCTGTTTAACCGGGGGACCGTGAAACAGGAACTCCTTAGAATAGGTTATCCTGTAAAGGATGTAGCACCCCTTAAAGATGGGGAACATTTTCCGCTTTCCCTTAAAGCCGAGACAGGCTCCGGAGAGCCCCTTGTTATCCGGGATTATCAGCGTGATGCCGTTAATGCCTTTGTTGGAGACAAAGAACCCGGAACAGGATTCGGTACCATTGTTTTACCTTGCGGTTCCGGAAAAACCATAATCGGAATAGCCGCCCTTGCGGAGCTCAAGGTTAACACTTTGATAGTAACAACAAATGTTGCATCAGTTCATCAATGGAAGCGGGAAATACTCGATAAGACGGATATTACCATAGAGGATATCGGTGAATATACCGGAGAAGAAAAGAAAATTCGTCCTGTTACCATCGCCACCTATCAGGTCCTTGTCTGGCGGGAAAATCGTGATGCTGATTTCCCCCATTTTACCCTTTTCAGAAAGCGGGAATGGGGATTCATCATATACGATGAAGTACATCTTTTGCCGGCTCCGGTATTCCGGGTAACCGCGGAACTGCAGGCCATACGGAGACTGGGACTTACCGCAACACTTGTACGGGAGGATAACCGGGAAGAAGATGTATTTTCCCTGGTGGGGCCGAAGCGGTACGATTTCCCATGGAGAGATTTGGAGTCCATGGGCTGGATTGCCCAAGCAGAGTGTGTCGAAATACGGGTAGAACTGGAAAAATCACTTAAAATACCATATGCCGGTGCTGACAAAAGAGGGAAATTCAGGATAGCAAGCACCAATCCCAATAAAAAAGCTGTAGTATATGATCTTGTCCAAAAAAATCCTAGTGATTATATCTTAGTGATAGGGCAGTACTTAGACCAGTTAAAAGAGATAGCCAGGGAGTTAGGAGCCCCCATAATAACGGGGAAAACTCCAAACCGGGAGCGGGAACAGCTATATACTGATTTCCGTAAGAAAAAATTACGGGTAATTGTGACATCTAAGGTAGCAAATTTTGCCATCGATCTTCCTGATGCCTCCATGGCAATTCAGGTTTCCGGTACCTTCGGGTCCCGTCAGGAGGAAGCCCAGAGGCTAGGCAGAATTTTACGGCCGAAGGAAAGATGCGCCAGGTTCTATACTTTAGTTACCCGATACACTACCGAAGAAACGTTCAGTTCCAACCGGCAAAAATTTCTTACGGAACAAGGATACCGATATAAAATTGAATCATGGGATACGATAAAAGCATGACCGGGGATACCGATTCTAAAAGTCTCTATCCTTGGCGTTCCTTCCTCTTAAAACTTCCGGACGAAAAATTCCTTTCTCTTATTAAAAATTATATCGGGCGGGTTGATACCCCCTATAACAAACACGATCTCATAAGCGGAATCGAAAAATTTTTACAGAGCAATGATATCCGCGATAGAATTATAGGTCTTTTGGATTCCGATGACAGGTACATTCTAAGCGCCGTTTATTATGCGGGAGAACCGGACAAGGATGATCTTTTGCAATTTATTTCAGAGAAATACGGAACCATTAGAGCCGCAAGGATCATAAAAAATCTACAGGAGCGGCTTTTAATATACCAAAATCCCGAAACACAGATAGTATCGTTTAATCCTATACTGCAAAATGATATTTTAAATTACGCGGTATCTTTAGAAAATCTTTTTCCCGGAAAGGAAGCTTATCCTCAAGAAAAGGGGAGTTTGAAATCCGGCGACTCTTTTTTAGGAGCAGTATTATCTTATTTACTGGATTCTCCCTCCGTAGTCAAAGCAAAGGGTTCAATGCGGAAGAAAAGCGAACTAGAAGTAAAAGAAATATTCGGGGGAACGCCGGCCATCTTTTTAGACACTCTTTATGCCCTTCAAAATTTGGGCTTGTGCACTCTCCAGCAAACCGGAACGGCTGTCCGCCTTGATAATTGGAAAAAATTTGCGGATTTCGAAGAGGAGAAACGGAATACCCTGTTCTCTTTCGTCTACGCGGCGGAGAAGTCTCATAATTCTGAACAAAGCCTATACAGCGGATTTAGAGTTTTTATTAATATACTCTCGGGCAGATCTTATCCTAAACAGGTCTTAAAAGAGATACTTGATTTTTGTATGCTCCTATATGTAGGGGAATTGAATTTTAAAAGCATCATCTTCATTTCACGATTGATAGATATCGAAGTACTGGTACCTAATAATCCAAGCCCCCGTGACACGGAGATATATTACTCCCTTCATCCCGATTTTCCATCCTCCCGCGGCAAAAAACATCGCAAGAGGGTCACTATACAGCCGAATTTCGAGATTATTATTGATCCTGAACTTTCTTTAAAAACTGTTCTACCTGCCTGTGCCGCCGCAAAGATAACCCGGTACGATGTATACCCCCATTACGAACTCACAAAGAATTCCTTTTCCCGGGCTGCGGAACATTATCCGCCGGGAGATATAATAGATGCATTAGCTGAACTCAACGGCGGAGCTCTTCCTGTGAACATCCAATCTACAATGGAACAGTGGAGGAGAGAAATTGAAGGGATAAGCATACACCGCGGAACTGTCCTTTTAGCAGATGAAGAAAGACGTTTACTAGTTGAACACTCAAGACCGTTACAAAAATATCTGATAAAAATTTTAGCTCCCGGGGTATATCTTTTAGATGAACGTTCCCCCGGAAAACTAAAGAAAGCGCTTCAAGCTTCAGGTATTGATATGCCCGGTTCAGCTGTCCCCGAAACAGATGCCTCCTCAAGTTTTCCCGCGGAAAATATCCCGAAAATCGATATAGATTTACCCCAATTTAAAAGACCCTCCCGGGGAGAAATTTCTAACAGGACTCGTCAAGATATCAGCCGGGAATTACAGAAAAAACTTGATGCCTCAGAATTTCCCGAGGGAATAGCAAGCCGTTTTGCTCAGCGCGTAAGGGATAAACTGATACTCATTCCGGAACAGATTGACGCTGACCGGATAGATCCGGAAGCAAACGAAGCGAAGGGATTAAACTATCTTGGTAAGGTACGGCTGATAGAGAAAGCTCTGAACACCGAAAGTTCCCTGTTAGAAGTTGTCTTTAGAGGAAAGGGAGGGGTACCTAACCGGTTGGTTTTTCACCCGGTAAAGGTTTATACTTCCGGAAATAACCTGTACGTTTCCGGAATTTCAAGTGAAGACGGAAGGGAAGTAAATTTAGCAGTAAGTAAATTATTTTTAATTCGCGACATAGGATTTTCATGAGGAATAAATGGCTTATCTATTGGGAATAGACATAGGAACTTCAGGAATAAAAGCAGGTATATTCAGTGATCAAGGGAAGTTTACCGCCTTTAGCAAAGCCGCATCCTACAGTGTTGATACTCCTTATCCCGGCTGGGCGGAGAGCGATCCGAATGAGTGGAAAAAATCTTTGGTATCAGCTCTGAATACACTGAAAGAACTTAATCCGGCTGAGTTCGCAGAAATAGGCTGCGTTGGTATTACCTCCTTCTATCCGGTTGTAATACCCATAGAAGAGACGGGAACTTCTCTGTACCCTGCCATCCTGTACTGTGACGGCAGAGGGCAGAATATTATTGATAAAATCCTAAAAGAAGCGGGGAAAGATTTCTTTCAGATAACCGGCAACCGCCTTTCCGCCGGGAATACCGGAGCCGTCGGAATGGCCTGGATAAAACATAACCGTCCCGAAATTTATGAAAAAACAGCTTGTTTTGCCTTTGCCAACACCTATATCGTGAATTATCTGACCGGTTCATTCGTCACCGATCCTTCCACAGCCTCTTTATCGGGTCTCACTACAAGGGAAGACACAAAGAACTGGGATCCTCTACTTTTAAGACTATTCGGCCTGGATATAAATAAATTACCTTCCATAATTGATTCCAGCCAAAGGGCCGGGGATGTAACGGAAACAGCCTCCCGGGATACAGGTCTCCCGACGGGCATTCCTGTTTTTCCCGGATGCGGAGACACTCCGGCTGCCGCCTTCGGTTCAGGAGCCTCCGATTCCGGCACAGCTGTGGATGTTTCAGGTTCCTCCGACAGTATATTGCTTCCTGTGCCGTCCCCTGCTGAAGATAACCGGCTGGTTAACTCCGCGTTTCCCGGACCGCCCTGGCGGGGAGCAATTGGTACCGTTACTTCCAGCGGGGCTTCCGTAGCGTGGTTCATCCGGGAATTTCTTTCGGGTAACCGGAAGCAGTTTTTGGAGCTGATTTCCGGAAAAACGCGCGGCAGCACCGTTATCTTTCTCCCGTACCTGCAGGGAGAGCGGACACCCCATTGGAACAGCAGAGCCTCCGGAAGTTTTTTCGGATTAACGGCGGGAACACGTTTAGAGGATACGGCAAAAGCGGTTTTATGCGGAACCGCCATGGCCCTCAAGGATACAGTCTCCGTTCTCGAAGAATTCCGGGGAGAAACAATCGGAGAAATCAGGATAACCGGCGGAGGGACAGCTATTGCTGAATGGAACCGGATAAAGGCGGAATTTCTGGAACGGCCCATTCTTGTCGTAGATTTCCCCCACACAGGAATACTCGGTGCCGCAATGCTGGCAGGTGCCGGTTCCGGTATAATATCCGGTACCGGAGAAGCTTCCGGAAGAATCAGAGAAAATCTTAATACAAAACTTATAGAACCTACAGGAAAAAACCGCGGATATTACCGGGACCTTTATGGACAGTACCGTGAGTTATACCGGCAAGGTAAAGATATTATGGAGAACCTTTCCCGGATTGCTGAGCAGTATTCCGGGTGAGCCCGGAAAAAATTTTATACTGATGCCGGGCCTGGGCCCGGAACATTTTATCCCCCGTTATTATTCCGCAGCCCGCAGCCTCAGCTCTACGTAATAAGGCAGTTTTCCATGGAGTATAAATGATATCGTACACCGTTTCGGTTCCGTTAAACCGATACTCAGGGATAGGGTCTTCGTTTACATCAGGATGCATTCCCGCACTGGTACACTGAACAATCAGGTCAGGAGCACCATCGTTGCCAAGATCCTTAAGACCCTTTGCGGTTACTGTTGTTTTTCCTAACTCTCCAAGTTCTTCCGCTACCTGTTGTGCCTTTTTTTCCGTACGGTTGTATACGGTTGTTTTTGCACCTTCACGTATCAGTGCCCAGATAACTCCCCGGGCAGCCCCCCCGGCTCCGATAACCGCGGCGGTAATACCCTTTAGGGGCATCTCCGGCAACGGGGTAAGGAAACCCGGTACATCGGTATTTGTCCCCCGCCACTCTCTTCCAATACGGAAAACGGTGTTGCAGGCATCCGCCGCTTTGACGGAATAATCGGTCTCTTTTAAATAGGGAATCACACTTCTCTTATGAGGAATGGTTACCGAGATTCCCCGAATGTCCAGGATTTCCGCCACGCGGAAAAAACATTCCACCGAGTCCACCAGAAAGGGGAGATACACCGCGGGAAGGTTCTGTTCTTTGAAAAGATTATTATGGTATTCAGGACTTTTGGAATGGGCAATAGGGTTTCCAATGACCCCGAAAACCTCCGTTTCCGGACTTATCTCATTATACCGGTACAATCCTAACAGCAAATCAGGATCAGCATGCCCCGGGGCCGCGGAGGTTCCGGCGGGGGAAGCAAAAGAAATCCATGAACCCAGAAGGGGAGCCAATATTCTTGTAGGAAATCCATATTCCCCCATCCCAAGGAGAATCATCCTTTTGTGTTCAGGATTCCGCAGGATCTCTAAATCACGATAAGCCTTTACCAAGCGAAGTAATTCCTCCGAGCTTCCAGGCATTACCGCTGCTTTTGGTATTTCGCCTTCCATGGCCGGCAGTCTCCGCATCAATGCCGGAAGATCTTCGGGAACCCCGGTAAAATCGTGGAAGGAACGAATAATCCGGGTTTTCCGTTCCTTTGCCATCCTGGATAGACGGGGCAGGAAAAAATCTTCTTCAAAATCCAGGTAATCCGGACCCTTTTCCGCTTGAAGGAACTGTTCAAAGAGTCTGGCCCGCTCTTCCTCCGTTCCGGTAAACTTACCGCCGTCCCTTCCCCGTCTGAGGGTACAGATTACAGCGGGAGGGTCTGCCGCGGAGGCGCGGATTAACCGGGGGAAATCGGCCGCGGACCGGTATTCCGCGGGGTCCAGAAGATCTGCCCGAAGTTCCAGGAACTCCGCCTTCCCTTCGTATTTTCGAGCCGCCGCAAGGTTTTCCTGTATTGTTGATCCTGTTAAGGTTAAGCAGAGCATACCGGGTTTCCCTTATTCAACGAAAGGAAGTTTAGCCCCTTTAGCAAGGTAATGAGAAAAAACTTTTGCCGGAACAGGTTTTGAAAAGAAGTAGCCCTGGATAAACTCACATCCTTCGTTAAATAGAAAGGACAGCTGATCCTGAGCTTCCACCCCTTCCGCCAATGTCTCTATTCTAAGGTTTCTGGCCATGGAGATTATGGCCTTTACAATTTCCTGATTATTTATGTTGACGCAGAGGTCATCGATAAAGGATTTATCGATTTTCAGCGTGGAGATGGGAAATCGTTTTAGATAGTTGAGGGAAGAATATCCGGTTCCGAAATCATCGATGGAGATGTGTATTCCGTTCTTCCGGAGCTCCTCCATCTTGATAATGGCGTCCTCCGGATCACTCATGACGGTTCCTTCCGTCAATTCCAGCTTCAGAAACCGGCCTTCAAGTTTCAGAGAATCCATTATTCCGGTTACCCTTTCCACAATATCCATCTGTTTAAACTGGGAGGGAGAAAGATTAACGGAAACATAAATGTTTTTATGACCGGCTTTGTGCCATCCTGCCAGATGCTTACAGGCATGATACAGGATCCAATGACCTAAGAACCGGATGTCGCCGCTCTCCTCGGCTATAGGAATAAAGCGGGAGGGGGGAATATTGCCCAATTTCGGATGGTTCCAGCGGATAAGGGCTTCGGCTCCCCGAATTTTGTGCCGGGTATCAACAAAGGCCTGGTACGCCAGGTGAAACTGCTTAAACCCATTGTGAATTGCCGCGGAAAGCTCCTTTTCCAGAATATCATCCTCTCTGTACCGTTTTCCGATAGTATCGTTATACAGAATATAGCCTTCACCGTTTTTTTCACTCTCCGTAAGGGCGATGTCGGCATTTCCCAGCAACGCTTCTTTGGTAGCCGCATGGTCCGGGAATATAGCTATTCCCATATGGCAGCCGAAACTAATGTCTTCCGCCGGCGGCTCATGGGGCATGGTTACGGTTTCCAGGATCTTCCTCGCAGTTCTTATCGCAGATTCTCCGTTGCTTAGGTGATCAAGGATGATGAAAAACTCATCCACCCGGTCGGACTGATACACCTTATCCTTTTCTATCTCCTGAATCCGGAGGACTGTCTTGTAGAGCAGCACCTTATTCCGGTCCCTGTTGTTCCGTATCTTCGCGTAGGAGTGGTCCAGTCTGAGGATGATGACGGCGCACTTCTTCTTGAGTCCTTCGGAAACTTTTAGGAGCCTTTCTAAGTCCCGGTCCATGATCCTCCGAATAGGAAGCGCTGTTATGGGATGATGATTTATAAGGTCCTGCAGCTCCCGGTTCCGTTCCGTGAGTTCCGCCACTTCCCGCTCCAGGTAATCGTTTCGAGACTCCAGTGTATGTAAATCCTTTTGTGGACGTTCCGTTGATGTCCGCGCTTTTGCCAAATTCTGCTCCCGGAAGATTGTGTTCTAATTATAGTACATCTGACAAAAATCTCAAACATAAAAAAAGGCCGCCCCGCGGGACGGCCCGTAAAATCATGTCATGTTACCCCGTGGAGGTTTACCACCTCCAGTCCCAATCGTCATCGGTGGTAGCGCCGTATGTATTGTCATACCACGATGCTGCACCGGCTATTGTGTTGTCAGTGAAGTATGGGATGTCATCGGTTGCGTCCGTGGTTGCTCCTTCGTCCACTAAGCTTGGATAGAAGTAGAGTTTGTAGCGATATGCAGCTTCAAAATCCGGGGGAAGCTGCATTCTGACCGCCCTGTCTTCCGGCTGATAAAAGGCTGCTTCCGACAGATCGACCCAGCGTATATCCGGTTCATTATCGAAGTCTCCCGCCGTCCAGCCGAATTGGGGAAGAGCATTGTCATAACCCCAGTAACTCGTGTGAGAGATTTCAACTGTATCAAATTGCTCTGTACTGTAGAGCTCCACATATTTACCGTCAATACCGTCAACACTTCTCGCGGATACTCCATCAGGAAGTTCGTCGTTTAACCTATTAATAATCTGTGTAAGGCTATAATAATTTGATGTTAGGCTGATATGATGGTCCGTTCCGTCTAATGTCAGGGTAAACTCAGCCCTGTCCGGCCACCCCCATTGGTATCCTCCGGATAAGTCCTCGGTTCCCGTCAAGGTAAAGTAATTCTCGAACTCCATTAATCCTATGGTGTCCGCGGAGGCGTTCTTGACTTTGGTCCCTTCGAAGTTCATCTCGATCCATCTGCTGGTCTCTTCTCCGCCGACAGCGAGCCCGTCTGTGATCCATTCATCATCTACGCTCTTGTAGGTCCAGGCGTCATCGCCCACGTAGGTTCCCGCGGCAAGGCCGAGGGTTGCCAGAGCGTCTTCGGGGTCCCCGGCGGCAAGGGTGAAGTAGTGATCGTCACCGGTTTCAACCAAGGATACCTCGACATACATACCGACGACCAAATTTACGGTAAACAAATCGGGGCCGACAGCAGCCTCTATTTCAGCCAGCAGTTCCGTTTGTATATCTCCAAGATTACCAGCATTCGCGTCCAGTGTAACAGTAGCGGCGGCACCGCCGTCGTACGACAGCTCGAAAGTCTCGTTCGTGGCGGACCAGTCATATCCTCCGGATAGATCCTCCGTTCCGGTAACGCTCGCGGAACTGGCAACTCGATCCTCCAAAATATCCTCATGGGACTCAGGTGTACCATAGTCGTAGGTATACCTGTCAATTTCATCATGACTGGTGTTACTTCTGTGGATAAAACCATTGACACTCTCACCTTCGGCGATGTTGTAATTGTCGTAGGCTATCCGGTAGACGTTTCCAATCTCAAATTCACTTCCGAAGGTAAAGGTTAGTTCTCCCGTTGTATCTGCGTAGGTGGTGGTTTCGGTGGGGGACAGCGCTGTCCAGGACCCGTCCGCCGCGCGCATACTAAAGGAGATACCTGCGCTCAAAGAATCGGCAGTCATCCGGTTCGTCCCGCCGGCTGTATTTAACGCGTCAAAAACAAGGGTGGTATCACCGTCGTTTATTGCCCGGGGAGTAACGGATACCGCTGCCTGCGGGTTTCTCGCGCTGCCTGCAGCCGTTACGGGAGCCCCGGTAACGCTGATATACCCGAAGAAATCGTCCTGGCGCTCTTCAGTTTCTCCCTCCAGGTAGTCACCGTCTTCGTTCAACGTAACGGTCCCGCCGTTTGCGGTTAACGTACCTGCTACCAGCTGCACCTCGATTTGGTTTGAGACCGCCGTGCCGGAAAGGTCGAGTGTTCCAACAACGGACGAACCGCCTGCTCCGTCCGGTATTACCACGGGGTTGTTAATCGTAACCGCCTCGCCCCGGGTGTAGGCGCCGTCCGCAGCGGCAGTATCGGTCAGCAAAAAGAGCAATATGCCTGCATCGATGGTATCCGAATCCACCACCCCGTTTGCGAAGGTCACCTTAAACTGCTGGTCCGCAAAGGGAGCAAGGCTGGTAGAGTTCAGCGTGACCCCCATATCGGTTATGTCTTCGGCAGTATTATTAATGTAGACCGTTTCTTCCGTAGTGTTTACTTCGTTTACCTCTTCATCGCTCAGCACGGTATTTCCGCCGAAGGGGTTAAGCTTCTGTTTACAGCCCGTGAAAGCGATAAGGAGAAGCAAACCTGCTATAAAAAATAACGTAAGCTTTTTCATACGCTCATCATCCTCCTTATTAAAATTTGATGGTCATTTCCAGAGACCAATTGCCCGAATTCCAGATGTCACCGCCCCACATCCTAAGGTCCAGATACATGTTTTCGCTGAAGAAAAATGTAAGACCCGCGTCGTAGTCCACATCCAGGTCACCGTCAATCCGGTCCTGGTCAACCTGCTGCGGCGGGGCTGTATCGATATCGTAGTCCGTTTCTACAGCTGCCTCTCCGTTGGTTGAGGTGGTTTCAGTGTATTCGATAGTGCCGGTTGTCGTTTTGGTGTATGATCCCTTATCGATCATTTCGTTGGCAAAATTACTGCCTAAGTTTATCCTGAGTTTTTCCGGGATCAGATAAAACTGGGCTCCCACGTCAACCTGATGTTCCAGAGTAAAGTTCGTATAGGTAACTGATTCGCCATTCCGGGTTACTGTCCGGGTCTGAACGTAATCATCCGGATCATCGCCGTCGGTGTTGCCGTTAACTCCGTCACCGTCTTCGTACGTGGTCACCGACTGGGCGCCGCCTGCGGAGGAAGAGGAACTCTTCCAACCCGAGAATATCGGCTTATACCCAATACCGAATCTGAACCGTTCCTCCGGTTCTACTAAAACACGTACATCGGGTTGGATTTGCCAGGAGAGATAGGAGTATTCCTGTGTCTCATACGCCCGGATTGTTGCAGCCGTTGTTTCAAAAACTCCTGGTGATGTCTCATTGGCAGTATAGTTTTCTTCGTAATAATCTGAAGCAAACCCGGAAATGGTCTGTTCCGTTCCGGCAAGATCATCGTAGGCTGTTGTGTAGTTGTACAGATTAATTTGTCCCCCGACTCCTGCTTCAAGCGTTACCGGCATATCAAAAGCGAGCGGTGTTGAAATTCCCGCGGCCAAGGAAGGAATCATCCGTATAAGGGACATATCTTCCAAAGCTTCCATGTAGCGGTAGGATTCCGCGTTATCGATAGCCGCAGCGGTATTTCCGGGAAGCGCTGTTGTTGGGGTATATGCAGGATATCCCGTTACCGAATCGGTCGTATAGGTTTCATACGCTGCCGATTGTCCCTGATCTCCGGCATAGAAATTGAATCCGACCGATCCACGGAGCGCAAGGTCTCCAAGCGGCATATTCATTCCTACGGTTAGAACATCCTGAAAGTAGGATTGAGAGTTTTCACCCAGGGCGTACTCTTCGCTGATCATGGATAACGGCACTGTTCCGCCCGGTTCGGTGGTGGTAACTGTCGTGGCTGCATATGAACCTGTGTCCACATCCGGAGCCGTAAAGGAAGCATTAGCGGGCATGGTGAAGGAGGGAGCATAAGTGCCGAAATACGAGGTATCATCAACGGTAACCCTGTTCTTAATACCCAAGTCTATGTCCCCCAGCGAGAGCCCTACTAAAATCTCGCCGTCATTATCTACAACATTCCGGTAACCGATTTCCACCGTTTCGGTGTCGGTTATGGTAAGAATCTGACCATTGGTATCTACCGTATAGGCAGTCTCGCTGGTCTGCTCAATGGTACTTTCATTGGTAAGATTACCTTCAGTGTAATTACCTCCATAGTAATTAAAACCGAAGTAAAGACCTCCCAAGGGTAATCCTATTCCGGCTTCAAAATAGGTACCGCCTCCGGGAGTGTCCAGCTGCAGGAACAGAACCCCGCCGTCCAGCTCTCCCCAATAAACCGGATCTATATACCGGTCCTGATCCTCTCTAAATAAATTAGTCACATCTAAAGTAAAAGACGGCGGTTCGGTATCCCCAAACACCGTCAATGGAAGCAAGAGAAGAAGAACCGGCAGTAACCATACTACTCGTTTCATAAGCCCTCCTATAGAATAATTATTTTTAATCACACCAAACAACATACAACTTTTTGTACTAATAATCCATTTTTTTATTAAAATAAAAAAGTCTATGGATGAAAGCGGTATCCCAGACCATGGGCTCGACAAAGAACGGCATTATAGGTTATTTTATTAAACATGCTATTTACATAACACTTTTTGGTTCTATAATCGGAATTGTTCCGGCATCGATCTTTAACCGGCTGCTTTTTAACGCTCTGGTGCCTTTTATAGAAACCCTAAGGGAGGATGGTTAAATGAAATTACAAGCAGGCGCAGTCATCGTTTTATTCTTCGTCATGGGATTTTGTATTCTTTCTGCCCAAGAAAACCAGTGGACCATTGAAAAATTTCTGGAAGCCGCCATTGGACGAAGCGACCGAATTGAGGAAGCAAAGGAGTCTGTTTTAGACCGTAGGCACGATATTGCAGCGGACAAGTTCTATAACAGCATCGGTCTCTCCCTTTCCGGGTCCGTATCCGGTCAGGTTACCGATCCCGTCGATACGGGGAAACTGTCCGGCAGTGTAGGCCTTTCGGTTCCGTTGTTTCCGCAATTCAGTATCAGCTCCTCCTTAGACAGCAACCTCAGATATGGTTTTAACATGTCCGTAAAACCTCTCCATAAAAGCACAAAGCAGGAGGAGCTGGTTTCCAGCTATGAACGGGCTCTTATCTCTCTGGATACTGCCCAGCTTGAAACACAAGTTTCCATTCGGAAAACCTATATTAATGCACTTAATGCAATCATGCGCCGGGAACTATCGGAAAGGGAAGTTGCTATTAAGAAAACTATATTTGAAATGCAGCAAACCCTGCATGAGTCCGGCCGGGGCTCTTTAAACAGCGTCAACAAAGCGGAATCAGACTACTTAAGCGGTCAGCGCTCTCTTATGCAGGCAGAGTTGACTGAATACCGGCTTAGGCGGGATCTGGCGGCGCTCACCGGAGAAGATATGACAACCGCGGTGCTCAAACCGTTCGAGGAGGACATCCCTTCCCTGGAAAATGCCGACATCGATGAGATCATATCGGATAGTACCGCAATCAAACTAATGGGGATGGAATTAGAAACGCTTAGACGTCAGCTGAAAACCACTCCCGCATTTGACCCGTCCCTATCCATATCGGGAAGAGTTTCCGGTGACATTGACACCCCGGGTTCAGGGCCTGCTTTCTCAATAGGAGTAGATTTGAGTCTAAGCCCTAGGTCATTCGATGATTATAAACGGGAGGCGTTGAAGGATGATATTAAAGACAAAATATCTTCTATCGAAGATCAGAAGTACTCTCTGATAACATCCATAAATACCGCCCTAAAAGAGTACGAAATACAACAGTTCTATATCAATGAGCTGGAACGGAAACTGGAAAATCAACGGGCAGCCCTGGAGCAGACAAAATACCTCTTTGAAATAGGAGAAAAATTACAACTCGATGTACTGAATGCCCAGCTTGCCGTTGATAACGCGGAAAATTCACTCCGAACGGCTAAGTATGAACTGCTTACAGACTACTACGATTTCCTGGTTCTTTCCCGGTAGGCTCTCCGGTCGTGTTCTCTTCCGTGGATAACCGAGGGGACGAGGCCCAGCATAACAAAGAGAATGGCGAGCAGGATACCGTAGAAAAGCAGAATTGCATCGTATGGAGAAAAGATAGTTCCGCTGAAGCTCCAGGTTTCTTTAAAAACTCCCAATTCCAGAATCCCGGAGACAAAGAATCCGCTTAAGGCGATTCCTGCCCACTGAAATGTGGAAACAACAGCAGTTGCTAATGCCTTGTTCTCCATTTTAACAAGACTGAGCATTTCCGTAGTCAAAGTAACTGAAGCCACCGCGTAGACGAATCCATAGAGGAAATGCAATATTCCATACATTGGATAAAGAACGTTTAGTTCTGCTGGGCGAAAAAGAAAGCTGATCATCACAACCGGATAAGCAAAATGGAAAAAGATGAAGAACGGCCGTCTTCCGATTTTATCTACCAATCTTCCGCCTATCAGGAACCCCACCAGTGCTCCAACCAAGTTTAAATTAGAAAAAGTAACGGTCAGACTGTTTGAAAATCCCAAAAAATCCTTTTCTAGTAGATTGAAAAGCTGCGGTGAAGCCGCCGTAAAAAGAAAAATGATGAATACGTAGGAAACGTAAGGAACTACATTCTTCGCAGCGAGGACTTTTTTCAATGATTTAAAAAAACTTCCCTCCCCGGAAGCGGTATTTTCCAGTTCCGGCAATCTGAGATAGATAAGAAATCTTCCAAACAGCATCAGAATGATAAGAAAAAATACAATCCGGAAACCTAAAAGCGTTGCAGTTAACGAAATAATCACAGTGAATCCGGCAGTGTATAATACCGACGCGGTCTGCCATGAAAACCGAAGGATGCCGAAAAAACTCCCCCTGCGGTGAAAAGGTATAATCGGTTCTATAAGAGCAAACCACTGGGAGGTAAAAAAAGCTGCTCCGAGACCGAAAATCACAATGCCTGTCATAATAATTAATTTTGCATTTGCCGTTTCAAATAGACTGGAGATGAATAGTAACGTAAAGCCTAAAATACCGGAGAAAATGCCAATGTATCCGATTTTTTTCTTTCCATACCGGTCCGAAAGGAATGCTCCTGGAATAAGGGAAAGAGTAATCACAATTTCCATCACCGCGGAAATTGTAAAAACCAGAGATGATTTGATGCCCAATTCCTTAAGAAAAACTACAAATACACCATTGAACTTTATAGTCTGCATTGCAATGGAGCCTAAAACCTGTGCGGCAATTATTGCAATCAATTTCTTATTCAACATAGGAGAAAACATAACAGACCATTCGTTTTTACAGAAGGGTTTAAACCAATTTTTTAAAAAAGGTGCCTTCAAATAAAGGCAATGCATATACAAAAGAGCGCACACAGTACACACAACGTGCTCTCTGAATAATTACATAATCAATACAAGGTTGTTACTTATTCTTCAAATGAGGGGGGGCATTTTTCAGTTTATTTATTCGGTTTTCCTGAGTATATTCAGACTATAAGAAAGGAGTTTGATAATGGACAACTTGGAAAAAACTATTCGGGAGCAGCTTACACTCGTTTTGGAGGGAAAACTCGGACACATCACCTTTACAAAAGCCGTTGAAGGTTTCCCGCCAGATCTACGCACCGAAAGAGTAGGGAACTTAGACCATAACGCCTGGGAATTGATATACCATATGCACAGTGCTCAACAGGATATTTTAGAGTTCATCCGGAATCCTGATTACACTTCCCCTGATTATCCCGCGGGTTATTGGCCTAAAGAAGAGCCGGATCCTTCACAGGAAAGATGGTACGAGATAATCGATGCGTTCCACGAAGATATGGAAACATTGAAACGTATGATCCGGGATCCTGAATCCGATCTTTACACTCCGTTTACCCACGGAACGGGTCAGAACCTTTTTAGGGAAGCGCTAACACTGGGCAATCATAATTCTTATCACATCGGTCAGCTTGTCGATCTTCGGATGCTGATAGAAGTCCCTGTTAAGGATTGGTAAGGTCATTCCCGCTTTTTGAACTTGCCGTACTCCACGACACCATAAAGTCCCATTATCAGGCCTCCGAAAGAGAACGAGTAACCTAGAACACTAAGAATGAAGGACTTTGGAAAAATGTTAATCACCATAAAAAAAATGAATATCCATCCAAAGACTAACAGCCCAAATCCGACTAGAATCCATTTTAAATGGTATCGGATCATCCTTTATTCCGTGTTTTGTCGTATAACCAGCATTTAACGAAGTGGTTATTCTTTGTCTCAAACTCAGGGGGGACATTCTTATCACAAAGACCGTCCATCTTGTGGGGACATCTTGGATGAAATCTGCAACCCGCGGGGGGGTGCAGTAAACTCGGGGGTTCGCCTGGCGGAACCTCCTGGTACTTCTTTGCATTCTCCGCGTCAGGATCAGGAATGGCTTCTAAAAGAGATCGTGTATAGGGATGCATCGGATCGGCTAACAAGCTCTCCACATCAGCTGTTTCTATAAGCATTGCCCCGTACATAACAAATATCCGTTCAGAAAAATAACGTACGGTGGAAAGATCATGGGTAATATATATTACGCCAAGATTATGAGAAACTTGAACTTTCCGCAGCAGCTCTAGTATTTCTATCCGTACCGAGGCATCCAGCATCGACACCGGTTCATCAGCTACAATCAATTGGGGATCTAATATTCTTGCCCGGGCGATAACCACCCGCTGCTGCTGCCCTCCGCTTAACATATGCGGGTATTTAGGCAGAAAATCATCCACCGGTGTTAGCTTCAATTCAGTTAAGGAATCATAAATCCTCCGATTTCGCTCTGCCTGATCCCGGATCCCGTTTATTATCATAGGCTCATTGAGAATCTGCTGAACACTCATGAAGGGAGGAAGGGCACCGTACGGATCCTGTTGAACAAACCCGACTTGCTGCCGGTACCATTTAAGATCGGTTTTATCGTCCAATGTTTTCCCGTTAAAAATAACTTCTCCTTTTACGGGTCTTACGAGTCCTAAAATTGTCTTAGCAAGGGTGCTTTTTCCGCAACCGCTTTCACCTACGACGGCTATCGCTTCTCCTCTGCGAAGCTGGAAATTTACCCCGTCCACAGCACGGACATTTCCTATTTTAATAAAACCGAACTTTCGTAATTCAAACCAGGTATGTAAATTCTTTACTGAAAGGAGCTCTTCGTTTTTTGAAACATCGAGAATCCTTTCATTCATCAAAGATTCAGTCTTATCACTCACTCTTAATCTCCTTATACATGTAACCAGCACTTAATAAGATGGTTTCCCTCTTTAATAACAGCAGGCGGGTCCTCTACACATTTTCCAAAACGGTCGGGGCAGCGGTCTGCAAACCGGCACCCCGTAGGAGGATCTACCAAACTGGGAGGCTGGCCGGGGATAAAATCCAGTTTTTTCCTTTCCCGTATGGTTGGGACACTGGCCATCAGCTTCCTCGAATACGGATGCAACGGTTCCCTGAAAAACTTTGCTGCTTCCGATTTTTCAATTATCTGTCCGGCGTACATCACAGCAACATCATCAGCGAGCTCACTGGACGTTGCAATATCATGAGTGATGAGTACGAACGTTGTGCCCAAATTCTTCTTTACCGTTTTTAGAACATTCATGATATTCGCTTGCGTAAGAACATCGAGGGCGGAAGTCGGCTCATCTAAAACAATTAGTTTTGGTGACGTCACCAGGGCCATAGCAATGGCTGTCCTCTGCCGCATTCCTCCGGATAATTCAAAAGGATATCTATTTAAAAAGTCTAGGGGCACTCCCACAAGGCTGAAAGGCTGCTTTACCCGTTTTATCGCTTCGTCGGTATTAGCTAATCCGTGTACTAGAAGCGGTTCCGCTACCTGCTTTTCAATTTTTACTACCGGATTCAGAGCATTCATTGCCGCCTGGGGGACCATAGCTATCCGCGACCACCTCACTTCACGGCGAAAACGTTCATCATTATACGTCATTATATTGTCACCGTATAAGAGTATTTGACCGGTATAGGTGTGTATGTTTTTGGGCAGCAGCCGAAGTATAGCTCTTGCGAGCGAACTCTTTCCGCTTCCGGATTCTCCGACGATCACCAGGGTCCTCATTTCGTAAAGATCAAAGGACACATCATCCACGGCCTGTACAAATCCCTTGCTGGTCTTAAAATACAGTTTTAGATCCTGAATACTCAGGGCGCGATTCTCTACCATTACCGACCTCTCAAACGCGGGTTGAAAATTCTATCCAGTGCAAATCCAAGCATAGCAAAACCAAGCCCGGTAATCATAAGTAAAACAGCGGGCTGCAGTACCCAGTAAAAATATCCTTTATATAGGGCACCGTTATGATACGCGTCCTCCAAAACCTTTCCCCATGTGGGCAGCAAAGGATCACCTAAACCTAGTATAGACAGCGTTGCTTCGAGAAAAACATACGTTGGAATAAGCACAACAAACTGAGGAACAAGTACCGGAAGAACCCTGGGTATCATATACCTGAAAACAATACGGATGTTCCCCGCACCATACGCTTTTGCAGCTTCAATATAGGGTGATTCTTTTACCTGAATAAAAATTGCCCGATACGTTTTAATTTGAGCGCCGAATATACTCAAGAGAACTATAACCCCAAGCATTACCCAAATACTCTTGGAATAGAGGGTTCCTATCATAATCAAAATGGGCAGCACTGGCAGGATCAGGTTAACTTCCGTTATACGCTGTATTAAACTGTCCAGCCATCTTCCGTACCAAACCCCGAAGGCGGCAATTATCATAGTGGTAACGGTGGTGCCTATAGCGGCAAGAAAACCGAAAGCCAAGGCTATCGGTGTACCCCACAACAGGGCCACAGTTATGTCTCTCCTTCGATGGTCCGTTCCGAAAATGCCATGCGCCTTTCCGTAAACAACGAGCCTGGCATCCACATCAGCATCCGGTTCAAAAAGCAAACCTTCGATGTGGAGGGTATACGTTCCCGCTGCAGGCTTTCTTTCTTTGCTTTGCGGATCCGCAAA
>CAZUAE010000046.1:0-18776 GCA_964618265.1 uncultured Spirochaetales bacterium
TTACAGCGGGTAGTAATTCAATAAATAAAGATATGTAGATAAACTGATTTCATGCCGCCTCGTATTGCAATACAGAGCAGCTTTGCAATAAAAATATAGTATGTATTCTTATTTAGGACAATCGGATTTCAATAATGTTATACTTGTTGACGGGATTCATTAAAAAAAGTTACCATCATTTTAATGCCTAAGTTTGCGACTCCTGAGTTTTTTAAAAGCTTTGTTGCCGGTATTCCAATGACTGCTGAAGATGTAAGGTTATACCGGTTTATACTGACCATTACTCCGGCCGCGCTGCTCTTGGGTTTCTGGATTACCCACGCCTTCGGTTACAGCTTATTAGATCCCTTTACTCCCCGTTTGATCCTGACGGGATATTCGGTAGCGGTAATTGTATTATCTTTTTGCAGTGATTCCTTTAAAAAGAGGATGCATTTACCCGTATATATTTTCTTACTGTTGGTGTATCTCTGGCTTTTAATGCTGACGTGGCTCAACGATTTTGAACCTGTTATTCTGCTCTGGGACTTAATGTATATTTTTGCAGCCTTCCAAGCTTTCCGCAGCATGAGTTCTTTGATAAGTTTCGGAATTATTGTCGTTTTCTCGATGTTTTTGGCTTACAGTACTGTCCCGGAACCCAAAATAACTGAACAGTTTATGATTTATTATCTCGCAGGCGGTCTAGTGGCTTCTTCCATCTCCGCGTGGCTTATTTCAATCCGCTTAAAAGAGATACGTCACCAGCGCCGAAATACGGAAATTATGAAAAAAGCCAGGAATAGACTAAATCAAGCTGAACGGATTGCCGGAATAGGTTATTGGGAAATGAAGCGGGGGACGGAAGATATTTTTCTCAGTCCCGGTTACCGGCGTTTGCTGGGAATAAATAACGGTGTGGAAAAAATCTCTTTGGAGCAATTTTTTAAATGCGTAGCTCCTGAGCACCGCGAAGATATTATACGGCGGGTGAGAACAAAGGGGAAGTGGAAGGAGGAGACGGATTTTAAAGTTCAGCATGAAGATGGAACTATAATATACATTAACTCTGTTGGAGCTTCTGAAGATTCTGAAGGAAGACTTTTCGGTTATGTAATCGATGTTACAACAAACCGCCGGATGCTAGTGGAAAAGGAAGTGCTCCTAAAGGAGGTTCATCATCGGGTTAAGAATAATCTGCAGGTGATCCTGAGTATGATTCGGATACAGAGAGAATCCGTCAAAGGAAACCCGGGAGACCTAATTGATGCTGAAGCAAGAATCCGCACCATTGCCCTTATTCACGAAGAACTATACAGTCGGGATGATCTCAGTGCGGTGGATATATCCCGGTATTTAAAAAACCTTATCCGGTACCTTCTGGAACTATACAGAATTTCCGGGAAACAAATCGAAATAACTACAGAGATTCCATCGGTAGTTATGGATATTGACCGGCTAATTCCCTGTGCCTTAATTGTTACTGAGCTTGTGAGTAATGCGATGAAACATGCCTTTTCCGACAGAGACAAAGGTAAAATCCGGATTCATGGTAGCGCCGTTGATAATAGTTTATCCATTACTGTAGGGGATGACGGACAGGGAGCTAAGCCGGATGGACAAACTAAAAGGGATTTCTCGGGAACAGTTTTAATTACTTCTCTTACAGAACAGTTAAAGGGCAGCTTGATATCGGAGAGCAACGGCGGTTACTCCACAACTTTGAAAATGAAAATTCGGGATTGAGTTTTTTGAAAATACTCCTTGAGCCTCCCGCAAAAACCTGGTTTTAAGCAATTGCTTTGTCATTTTTTTACCTGAATTAGGTAACCCGCGCCCCCTTCATGTTTTACTTCCAGGGTTCCCCCTATTTGGTTCACCAATTCAGAGACCAGCGTAAGTCCAAGGGATCCGCTGCCGCGGTCAATCGCGCGGAATCCGGTTCCGTCGTCTTGAAAATGGAGAGTGAAGTTTGTTTTATCCCCCTTAATATCCAGAGAAATATTCCCTTTTCTTCCGTCAGGAAAGGCGTGTTTTAAGGAGTTCCAGAACAGTTCCGTAACTATCAAGCCCAGTGGAAGAAGGGTATCCATATCCAATACGATGTGATCAACATCGATGTTTCTATCTATCCTCCGATCCATTTCCGGAGTAACGTTGAATATGTTGTTCACGATCTCATTTATATACGTCCCCAGATTGATTTTGGTAAGATCAGTACTTTTATAGAGAAGATTATGTACCTCCGTTATGGAGTGGATTTGCCTGGAGAGGGCGGCGAATTGGTCTGCTGATTCCTGGTCACGGCATGAGAGTTCCTGCAGCCTGACAAAACTTTCAACCATGGCCAGATTGTTTTTTACCCGATGGTGGATTTCCCTTAGGAGTATTTCTTTTTCCCGCGCGGATTCCTGCAGTTTACGTGCCATTTCGGCTTGTACGGTGGCATCTCGGATAATCGTGCCTATCATTACGGTCTTTGAATACCGTATGGGAAAACTCAGGGACTGGATCACTTTTTTATTACCGCTGGGAAGTACTATTTCCTGTTCCCGCAGCTGTTTCATTGTATCAGGCAATTCCTCTGAAATTTTGATATGTTCAATTACTTTTTTTATCTCCGAATTTACTTTTTGTTTCTTTTCCTGATCAGATATATTACTGGTCATTATTTCGAAGGCGTTGGAACGCTTGGCCTTTTCCGCCGGTATTTCCAGGATTTCCTCAGCACCCCGGTTCCATTCGACTATATTCCCTCCAGTATCAATAAGAATAATGGCATCTAATGCTGTTACCACAACTTGACGGTATTTTTCTTCGCTCTCCTTTAACTGCTGTGACAATTGCTTATTCTGAAAATACCGGCCGAGCATTCCCGCCGCAGTTTTTAAAAGTTCCATGTCTTCCGGCGGCCAGTGTCTCTCCTCATAAACATCGTCAAAGCCGATAAACCCCCACCACCGCTGCTGGGTAATGACGGGTATAATAAGAATTGTTTTTATCTCCAGAGAGGACAATATATCCTGTTCCTCCGGTGGAAATTTTCTGACCAATCCATGGATCGCTTCACCGTCCATAAGTAATCGCTCCCACCTTTGCAAACCATTTCTGTAGGGTAGTTTCTGAAGTTCAGGATTATCTAATTCTGATCGAACCCCCGGGACACATATCTCATGAGTCTGGCTCATAAGGAGCGTCCCTTCAGGACTCACAGAGTTCATAAAAATGTAAACTCTGCTGCAACGGGTAGTAGATTGAAGTTTCCGTAAAATTTTGTTTATCGTATCCTCTGTGTCCTCCAGAAGAATTTGAGAACACGCAGAAATAGCCCGTTCGTACTTCAAACGAGTAGTTAGTTCCATGTTATCTGATTTCATTTCTCTGTCCCTGTATCTATTATAATGATGTTTTAAAATTTTTCTTGCCGTCTTATGTTATATTCTCGTTAAATTTGCATATTCCTTCAATATACATAGGCTATTTATATAAGCGTCACTATATATGCTAATTCCCCTGTCCGTGGTTCCGTTATGGAGATTTGATGGTCTCATGATGATCAGGGCAATTATCGATCAGTATAACGGAACTCTGGAGCTGAAAAACTATTCAGGAGCATGGGTGCGGATTGAAGTGGATATGGAATAAGATTGTACAACTTTTTCGGCACATTGTTTATTTTGCATCGGTCATCAAGGCATTATAATTAGGTTTATAAGGAGTTATTGATATGCCGGAAGATGCAAAATACGGAGCAAAGGCCTTTGATCCGGGCACTCAGGAATTACCGGGAGTTTTTCCCCGGGAAATGGGCCCCAATACGGTTACGTATCTTACAGAGGTGGCCGATTCGGGACTGACTTCAGACATGTACGACCGGTTTACCCGGTATGTTTCGGAACTCTACGGTGTCCGGTACGCCGTTGGAACTCCCGGATGCACGCAAGCTGTGTTTGCCCTTATGCTGGGGCTGGATTTTGAACCGGGTGACGAAATCATCGTCGGTCCCATTGCGGATTACGGTACTATAGCCGGAATGCTTTTTGAGAACTACATCCCTGTTTTTGCCGATACCGAACCGGGTACGGCGCTGATTTCCGCCGATACGATCCGTCCGCATATAACACACCGCACCCGCGCCGTAATGTGTGTACACAAACTCGGTCTTCCCTGCGATATGGATCCTATAATGGAACTCGCGGAGGAACATGATTTACTCGTTTTAACGGATGTTTGCCAGGCTGTTCTTTCGGAGTACAAGGGAAGCAGAAAAAGAACCCTCGGACATGCAGGATGCTTCTCCTTCGACGCGGAAAAGACGTGCGGAGGCGACATCGGAGGTGCTGTTTTAACGGATGATGAAGGACTCTACAACCGTATAAAAAACCGGGCCCTGTCACGGGGAGCGTATGGTGTTCCCGGTTTCGGAAGGACCCACACGTACCGGGGTTTTGCCACCAGGATGCCCCAATGTACCGCGGCCACTTGCTTAGCTAACCTGGAGATACTGCCTCGTCAGGTTGCCCGGAGACAGCGCATGGCGGAGATGCTGGATGATATTATCGGCAAAATCGACGGTATCATCCCTTATCAGGTACCGGAGGAAAGAACTCACACCTATTGGATGTACGGTTTCTCTTTAGACCCGCAGAAATTCAGCTGTCCTCCTGATGATTTCGCCTCTCAGCTTAAAGAGGCCGGTATACCCGGAGCCGGCATGGGGAGATACTACTTAATGCCGGAAGCTGTCACTTTTTTACGGGAAGAGGCAGAGGATAGGAAGTATCCATTCTCCTTAACTGATCCTTCATGGGCTCATACCTATTCAGCGGAATCGGTGCCGAACGCGAAAAATTTCCTAAATACCTGGATCAGGTGGTCCTGGACGGAGAAGTACGGGGAAAATCATATTCGGCATATTGC
The DNA here is from genome assembly GCA_964618265.1 of uncultured Spirochaetales bacterium. Lineage (GTDB taxonomy): Bacteria > Spirochaetota > Spirochaetia > CAYLLE01 > CAYLLE01 > CAYLLE01. The sequence goes on from CAZUAE010000046.1 coordinate 4,900, forward strand.
TGATATAATAAGCCGGGTTGCCGGAAAAAATAGAGTAGAAATATAGAGATACTGCCTGCAAGGAGTGTATAATGAAAAAGGTGATAATTATCGGTGGAGAGATTCATATCTCCGAAGTAACCCGATTAGCCGGTAAAGAGCTCGAAATCGTAGGCGCAGCGGTACGGGAAGACCTTAAGGCGTGGGCAGCCCGCGAGTTTGCCTGTCCTGTTGTTACGGATTACCGGGAGCTTATAGAACGCTATTCTCCCGATATTGCGGCAGTATCAAACGAAAATAATAAAAAAGAGCAGGTGATAACCCGCTGCCTAAAATCCGGACTCGATGTTATTGCCGACAAACCGCTCTGTCTTACTCTGGAAGAGCATAAGAAGATTGAATCGGTTTTACAGGAGCATCCGGAGAGACGGCTCTTAAACCTGCTCACCCTGCGGGGAGTACCCCATTGGCGCGGTCTAAAAAAATTGGTGAAGGATGGAACGATTGGAGAACCCGCGTTCATGCACGTACGGATGGCGGTTCAGCTGAAACCTGACAAACGCCCTCCCTGGTTCCTGGATTACCGCTTTGCCGGGGGGCCTATTCTGGATCTTCTGATTCACGGCCTGGATCAGGTTGAATGGGTTACCGGCTCCGCCGTTCGAAGCGCCGCCGCGGTTATGGGAAACCTTTCGAACCCTGAGGATAAACATCTTTTGGATCACGCAGCGGTATTCTGTAAACTTGAATACGGTGGATCCGCTGTGGTTGAAGGACAGCGGATGCTTCCGGGAACAAAAGGTTCCGATTACCGGGTACATGTAACCGGTACCGGCGGGTATGCCGACCTGGATCATTCCGCTAAAAAAGTAACTTATACTAATGCGGTTGCCGCAAACGCAGCCTATGTTCCCCTGCCGGATACTGTTTCGGTAGCGTCCGACTGGCTCAAAGGCGGTGATCTGATTCCCCAGGAGGTGTCCCTCCGGGCAAACAGGCTTGCCCTCATGGCGACAGAAGCAGCTAAAAGCGGACGGATCGAATTAGTATGAACCTTCTTACCCTGCATCAAAAACCTGAGGGCTGGCCGCTTAGGAATCTTCGGATACCGGAAGCGCACACCGTTACCCGGGGCGATCCCCGTATTCTTGTCGCCGTCATAGACATCGGTTATTCCTTCCATCCCCAGCATGAAGGACACCTGTGGGAAAATCCCGATCCGGAATCCGGAGGAGTAAGCGGCTGGGATTTTTGTGATGATGATGCCACCCTTGAAAACGCTCCTCAGGAAAGAAACTCCGATTACCATATAGGACATCATTCTTTTATTGTCGGTGAAGTGATAATGTGCGCTCCGGCGTGCCGGATTATGAATATCCGGGTCGGGCAGGAGAACCCTGAAAGCTGGTGGCGGGGCGTTGATTTTGCCGTAAATCATGGTGCGAAGATACTTGTTACTCCTCATGGATACCTTCCGTTCGGTTCCAGAAGCAGCAAGGTACCCCTCTTTTACCGCGGAACCGATTTCAGTAATCCCGTTCATAATCCAGAAATTAGACGGAGTTTAGAGGAGGCTTACGATAAAGGCTGCCTTATTCTCAAAGGAACGGCCGACAACCGGGGACGGCGGGCAGCCCACTCAACCGCAGGACTTGATGCCGTTATAGCCGTGGGATCCTCCAACAGACAAAATCAACCGGCCGACATAGCAGCTTCGGCAGATTACACCGAAGTGGCTGCACCTTCTGGAGAACGGAACAGCCGGGATAAACAAAACGAGTACATATGGTCCACCGGAGGCCGGAACGATTTTATCTCCATGACCGGAGGCTGTATGTCATCCGGTTTCGCCGGAGGGGTTGCCGCCCTGGTGTGGTCGAGGTTTCCGGAACTGACGAACCGGGAGGTACGGCAGATTTTACGGAACACCGCACAAAAATCAGCTTTTCCGGATGATTGGGATCCTGAATTGGGATACGGCATTTTGGACGCTCACCGGGCAGTGTCTCTAAGGGAAGATCAGCTTTGCCAAAACCTGGAAACCGGGACAGAGGCTTTTCTGGAAAGAGGTCCGTCAGATGATTTTATTCTAAAATTAGAAGCAGCCAACAGGGGAGTATACGATGTAGATAAGGCTCTCGTGACATTATTTAACGGAGATCCCCGTTTACCCGCCTCACCGGAAGGAACCCGGGAAAATCCTGTTTTGCTCAAGACGAGACAACTTGGTCACCGAATAGTCCGGGTGCGGGGCCTGCGCACCCGTACCGTTTCCGTTAGGCTGAAAGAAAAGCCCCGTGCCGGTTTATGGGTACAGGCAGCATCCTTAGACCTGCACGGAGGCGGTGAAACGCTTACCCGCAGAATACGCATTATGGAGTCCGCTTAATGAATGCTAAAGAACGGATCATAAAGACAATCCGGAGAGAACCTGCCGACCGTGTACCCGTAACCGCCCGAATGTGGAAATTTCTCAGGCGTTATTATGCTGAAATTCCGGATCCGCTGGATAGATATATTAAAGCCCAGGAGGAGTTCGGAATCGATATCTGGCATTATGCTCCTGCAGCGCCTCATCCCTGTTTCTCCCCCATGGACACCCCGTGGCGGGACGATATCACGGTTGAAGTTAAAGAACGGTCCGAAGGGGGAAAACGGTATTACTACCGTACAATTTATACTCCGAAAGGAACCCTTCACGATGTTAAAAGACGGATGATTATTTCAGGCGGTTCCGGATCGGGTCCGGAAGTGGTGGAGCCCCTCCTTAAAGATCTCTCACGGGACCTGGATCTGCTTACGTATATGCACGCGGCGCCCGCATATTACGGGATAGAGGAAGCTGTAACACGACAGAACCGTTTAGGTGACAGAGGTCTTATTGTGGGAAATGTCTACAGTCCCATCGACTGCAGGAGTGATGTATTAAAGCAGGAAGATTTTCTTATGCTGTACTACGACGACCGGAAAGCCTTTGAAGCGATAATTCACCTCGGGGCACAAGCCATGAAGAAGGAAACCCAAGCTGTGCTGGATGCGGGTTTCCAGGTTATACAAACATGGTGGTTCTATGCTTCACCCAGTGCCGGCTGGAGTCCCGCAATCTACGAAGAGTGTTTTTTACCGCACCTCCGGGAGCACGTTCGGCAGGTTCATGATTCCGGAGCCCTTTACGTATACTACGATGACGGAAAACTCTCTTCCTTCATGGATTTTTACGTGGAAGCAGGAGTGGACTGCGTGATGACCTGTACACCGCCGCCGATGGGAGATGCCGATCCGGCGTCTTTAAAAGATCGGTATGGTGATAAGGTCTGCCTTATGGGCGGAGTGGATGCGGTAAACGAAGTATACCTGAGCAGCCCGGAGGATATACGCAGGATGGTCCGGGAACGGCTTGAGATTTTCAAGCCCGGGGGAGGATACATTCTAGACGGTTCCAACTCCTTGGTGTGGGAAACACCGGTAGAAAACGTACGGGCCTTCGTGGAAGCCGGTCTTCAGTACGGAAGATACTGAGACTGTTCCGTTATCCGATACGGATGGGACTTGTCCACCCCTGGTGTCCGTCCGACTGTATTGCTTTAACGAGGTAGAAGTCGGATCCGTTCCCGCTTTCCTTTTCCCAATAGCGGACTTCACACCGCTCCGTTTCCGGAGACCAGACTTCTATCCTTTTTCCGTTTTTTATCAGTTCCAGTCTTTCTACCTCCGCAGTACCGGAAACGGAAACATGAAAATGGCGTTCAGTAAAAAACGGGAGGACCGAGCCCATCAGCGCTCCCCTCTCCTGCGTCCCCGCGGAATCGGAACACCGGAAATCCATCGCCATCCTTACCCCGGAAGTGGCGAAGGTGTGCCGATTCCGGAATGCCTGAAATAAAGCTTTCCGGTTCAGGGTACCGCACCAGACCCCGGTAAATCCCGCGGGACGGGGACATCCCGGTTCCGGATAGGGATTCCCCGGCATGGAATCGTGAGTGTCGCTTCCGCCGGTGATCCCGAAATGTTTGCCTTCCGACAGGTATTCGTAAAGGTTTTTCTCTTCATCCCCGTGGGGTTTTGCTTTTTGATAACGTTCCGCGAACTCCTGTTTTTGCCAGATCTCGAAGATCTGCTCCTGCCGGTAGGATACCGTATGAAAGTGTCCTCCCACGATTCCGCGGTAACTTGCCACGGTTTTGTAAAAATCCTCCAGGCTGCTGCAGATAACCGCAGCGGGATGGAGACGTTTTAGGAGATTCGGATCCAAGGCGGGAGGTCGGGTTTCGCAGAAAATCGGAGGTACGGGATTGTCTCCTAAAAAGTATACACAGCGGTGGCTGTCATCAGGCGGAGTGCCGCATTCGAAACCCGGAAAAGCTGCGAATGAACCTTCCCGGTTGTGCCGGTCTGCTGCATCCATCACCCTTTCCCATACATCACCTAAACAGGTATTGTAACTGAAAAGCAGGGGAGCGCAGAAATCAAGTTTACTGTTGTTTTTCGCATACGCATAAAAATCGTCTAAAGGGCGCTGATTAAAGGCCATTCCGTGGAGTTCCCCCCAGAGTATGCCTGGTGTTTTGCGTGTATTCTGAAACGGAATGGATGGGTAAGTCCCGGTAACTTTAATTCCGGGAGTTTCCAAGGAGTTGATAAGTTCCCCGAAATATAATGCTTTGCCGGTCTCCTTAACAAAGGCATGGTAGTTTTTGTATCCGACAGCGTTAAATGCTATCTGCCCCGTGTAATCGAAAACCATAAAAAATCCGTATTTTCCGATAGGGCGTCTAGGGGTATGCCAGCGGGTTACATCGATTGTAACCGTTGAGTTACTAGAAGCAGTTTGCGGTAAATCAATTACGGCAGCATGCAGAAATTCCGGAGCTTCCGGATAAAGGTCTAACGTCCGGATGATTTTACCTGCTACCGGGATTTCTACACCGGCATTGTCTACTGTTGCGGATATGTAATTCTCTCTCTCAGGATCGGAAGATTGAAATCTGCCTGCTTCCTGTCTTATGTCGGTAAAAATATAAATTCGTCCCCCCGGGACTGCGTTCTGTTTCAGAACATTTGATAGTTTTATATCCCTGATAGAATTACACGGAATAATTTCCGGCTGTATATTCCAAGAAGAAGTATTTTTCATTATCATCATCCTGATGGAATGGTTCATCAATATCAACCCCGGAATAGTTGGTAAAAATAATGGAATATAATGATTGGCTGAATTTTAAAAATAATATAGAAAATTTCAGAATAGATTTAGCTCATCACTTTAAATGCAGCGCTCCTTTCTTTGGGAATTCTCATTATCACAACGGCATATGCCAGATTTCTTTTGTCATAGACGGGTCATGCCGGATAAAAGTTGACGGGAGAGAATATCCGGTATCGAATAATGATTTTGTTATCGTTTTTCCCGGAGAAATACATGAATCTCTGGATTCCCGGAATGATCAGTATGAATTGATAGACGTTAAATTTTCCTCCGCTGTTAAGGAAGCGCTGGATTCGATCCCGTACTTTCCTACAGTAACCCGGGTGGTAGATACACCCGCGGTATTCTCCGCGCTTCAGAGATTGATAGGAACTCACAGGGAATTTAATAATCCGGGAGGTATTCTAGTATCGCTTTATTTATTGGAACTTTTATTACTAGTGTCCGGACAGTACGAGACCTTCAGCGGGGTGGATGATGATGCTGTTTTAAACGTCCGCCGTTCAGCAAAATACATCTCGAAACATTACTATAAACAGATATCTTTGGATGAACTTGCCGCGCATGCTAATCTGTCTCTGAGCCGTTTTACTTCTTTGTTTAAAGAGACTTATGCCGTGAGTCCCATCGAGCGTCTTATTCAGGTCCGAATAGAGAGGGCGAAGGAATTCTTAATGTATTCCAACTATTCCATCAAGCAGATTGCCGTAGAATGCGGATTTAATTCCCCGCAGTATTTCAGCCGTCAGTTTTTTAGGCGGACCGGTAAAAGACCGAAAGAATACCGGGAACAGCCTAACATCACCTTTTAATAACAGTTGAATCATCCCGGTATTAATGTAAACTGTTCTTACTAATCAGGAGGAAAGAAATGGCAGTATCTAAAACTGATATAGGCATTTTACAGGATCTTGGTAAGGAAGTTGCTGCGATAGCGGCACTCCCTGTGCAGAAACAGCGTATTAAAGAATGGAAAGCGCTTAACGGGCTTAAGCCTATACGACCTATGGTGCTTATCGATCAGATTCCATGGCACGAGATGAATGTTAATGATGAGTTGACGCTAAAAACGGAAGACCCCTTCTGCCGGGGAATTGAACACTATCTGAGAAGAACTATTTATAAGTGGAACCATATGCGCGTGGACATGGTGGTGGACCATTGGTTGGATATTCCCATGACAATACAAGGCACGGATTTTAGAATAAACATTAAAGAAGAAGTCTCGGTAATGGATGCGGAAAATTCGGTGGTGGGGCATGCTTACGAGGATCAATTTAAAACGGAAGAAGATTTAGAAAAAATTACCATGCCCGATCCGGTATTGGACGAAGAGGCCACCAGAGAGTCGGAGGAAAAAGCCCGCGAAATCTTTGACGGGATTCTGGAAGTGAGGATGAACGGCATGATTCCCAGTTTTGCCATGTGGGACCGCATAGTAACCTGGCATGGAGTGGAGCAGTCGATAATCGATTTGTTGGACCGGCCTGATTTTATCCATAAAATGATGTCCCGGTATACCGGGGCCATGATTACCTTAACTGACCGTCTGCAAGAGCGTGGACTCTTAGGACAGCCCCAATCACTCATTCATTGTACAGGGGCTTATACAGATGAACTTCCCAAACCAGGTTTCGATCCGGCTAAACCCCGGACAAAGGACCTTTGGACTTTCGGCATGTCTCAGATTTTTGCCACAGTCTCCCCGGAAATGCACAGGGAGTTCGAAATAGAATATGCAAAACGGTGTTATGAAAAGTTCGGTCTGGTTTATTACGGCTGCTGCGAACCTCTCCATTCTAAGATAGACATCATCCGGGAACTCCCGAATGTCCGCAAAATCTCTATGAGCCCCTGGGTTGATCAGAAGAAGGGGGCGAAAAATATCGGTTCGGACTACGTATTCTCCCGCAAACCAAGTCCTGCATTTTTAGCAGGAAGCAGCTGGGAACCGGAGCAGGTGGAATCGGATCTCCGGGATACTGTCCGGATATGCGCAGAGTACGGCTGTCCTTTGGAATTAATACTTAAGGATATAAGCACGGTAAAATATGAACCCCGGAGACTTTGGGGATGGGCTGATATTGCCATGAAGGTAATTGAAGAAAGCTGATTATTTTTCACTTTGCGCGGAGGGCGTTCTACCACTTCGTAGCGGATGATCACTTTAGATTCGGCGGCGGGGAAATGTATGCGATTATGGATATCGGTTTTACGTTTGATGAATTGGGAAAACTGCTGACGGATTTGCCGGAGGAGATGCTGTCATGAAAATTCAGCGTTTTCCGTTTTTTCTCCCCGAATACATCAGTCCCTTGAGAAACCCCTCCGCCCCGGGCTGATTTTTTTTGCTGTCCCCCTTACCGGATCCGGAAAAAGGACACACCGCCAGGCAGACACCGCAGTCGCTGCCGAAATCCCGCCATCCTTCATAACACGCTTCATGATTTACCTGTCCCCAGCCGTCTTCTCCCCTGGATTTACCGGACGGGACGGCCTGCTTCGGACAGTAATCAGCGCAGGCCCTGCAATCATCACAGAACTGCTTTATCCGGAAGCTGGAAGCAGGTGAGATTACCAGCGGCATATCTGTTGTAACGGCACTGAGCCGTATCCGGGAACCAAGCTTTGGATGCACTAAGAGCCCGTGTCTTCCTATTGCGCCGATTCCGGCAGCTTCTCCTAAAGGGGGCATCACCAATTTACTTTCACCGTCAATATGCGCAACCGCCCGGTATCCGTGCATATCGATAAAGTGTCTTAGAGCTATAGCTGTTTTTGCGGCCTCAAGGTAGACCCGGGCTACCTCTGCCGTTTCAGTGACCGAAGGTGCCGATGCAGTTTTTTCACGGTCCATTTCAAAGGCCATTACAATAGTGTTAGGGAGGATTCCTGTAACTGTTTTGCCGTAGTTTTTCCCCCGGCCCCGGACTGAATAAAAAAATTCTTTCCGGGAAAAGGAAATCCCGAAATCCGCAGCGCCCAGGGAACGAGCCAGCTGTTCAACCTCCTTGGTGTTCTGTTCAGGAGGGAATTCTGATTTTACACTGTTTGGTTTTCCGCTAACTAAATCCCTCAGTTGTTTTATGAAGGAAAATAACGATTGGACCGTACTAACTTCCGGCTCCTTCCCGGAAAAAACTCCTTTTTTAGGTGATCTTAGATGGCAGTCATGTTCTTCACGTTCCGGATATCTGGAGTAGTATTCTTTATAACGATCTGTTCCCGGGATCAAGCTCATCCGGGAAAATATGGTATCCCGTTCATCAAATCGGTCGGAGGTTCTGTTCTGTTTCATCATACTAATTCAGCCGCTTTCAAAATTAGATAATTTTGAAAGCGGCCCTGCCTTTAGATTGTAAATCCCGCACTTTTTCCAAGCTTTGGTATACCGCCGCGGGAAACTTCATAAAGATTCACCGTCTTCGGTGTTATCTTAGCCGGACTTTTTCCAAAAAACGTTTCTTCACTGCCTTTGCCGTTTCTTCTTCTTTAGCCCGTCCGTAGACTTTCTCAAGCCAAATAGGTTCTAACGTATCCCGGATAATCTTCTCGTATTCGAACATCCGTTCCTTATACTCCTTGTCTGTAAGAGCCTTAGCGGCATTTTCATCGATGGGGTTGGGATTGTGTTCCTGAAGTATTTTATCCGCAACGCTGTGGTGATCCCGCATGGGACAGGGAAGAAAAAGATTGCCCATGTAGTCACCGTCTTTTTCGTAGTGCTGCTGCCATTCTCTAATGGATTTAAAGAATTCCGTTTCTATGGCATCGCTTAGGGTATTACCTTCGGCATAAACATCATTTACATTCAGTACGCTGTAGGGAAAGAAGACGCAGGGGGTGATGTTTCCGTTCCAGTCGATGTAGAAATAGCCGCCGGGTTTTGCCCCGGAGATACAGCCCACCGACATAATCCCACCGTTCCAGAAATCCATAAGGAACAAACGTTTGTCGTATATCATTTCGAGTTCCCGCTCCAGCATCCATTTCCGCTGTTCCGGGGTAACCATAAGGTCTACGGTATAGCTTCTGCCGATGGGCATATACTGAAAAATCCAGCCGTAGACTGCACCCTTTTCCTTAAAGTAATAATCGATAAATTCATCATCTAAAATGATTTCAGCGTTATCTTTAGTGGCGGTAATGGAAACACCGAACGGCACCCCCGCTTCTTTAAGGTTGTCCATTGCCTGCTGAATTTTTTGAAACGTTCCGGTGCCTCTGCGGTCATCGGTCTCTTTTTCCCACCCCTCAACGGAAATAGCGGGACTCACGTTCCCCAATTCTGCTAACCGCTCAGCCGCTTTTTTATCGATAAGGGTAGCATTTGTATAGACCATGAAGTAGTTATCGCTGTTTTCTGCAAACACGTCAAAGATATTCTTTCCTTCACTGCGATACATAAAGGGCTCCCCGCCGGAAATCACAGTAAAATAGCTGCCCCACCGTTCTTTTTTCTCCTGAAGAATTTTACTGAATACTGAGTAGGATAGGGTATCCCGTTCCGATGCCGAACTACCGGCATAACACCCCTTACACTGGAGATTACACGATTTTGTCGGACTTATGGTAATAAATGTGGGGGGTTTATGTCCGTACTGTTCCACATACGAAGCAGTCCTGTCCCCTTCACCCACCACGAGTTTTCCTACGAAATTTTTGATGATTGTTTTCCGCACTCCCGGTGATATCCTTCCGTCTGCTACCGCCTGTTCTACGGAATTGAGGAGATTTACAAGGGCATAGCAGCGCATCTCCTGAACTTTTTGAGGTAAGCCTCCTCTGTTCTTGACAACATACACATCGAATAACTCTTTTTCGCCTTTGTGTAATGCCCATTTTCTTATAGGTTTAATTCTTACCGCTGTGTCTAAAACTCCTGTTGACAAACTCTGCCATAAATCGCCAAATCGTTTCACCCTGTCCTCCCTTGACCTTAGTTACAAGGTAATCAAAACTATTAGAAGCAGCAACAATAGCTAAATCACCAAAATACTACTTATTATAGGGGGTTATCGTTGCCGCTGTAAAGAAATTTATCGGGGGTTTTCTCCGGGGCTAAAAATTGGTATACCGTATAATGACAGCCAAGTTTACTTACTATGGAGGATGACCAATGGAAGGCTATAATCTTTATTTCGGATGTGCCCACACACAATTTCATACCAAAAAACATACACAATTCAGCAGGGGATATCCCGATGGCGCGGATAGTTGGGAAGAGTTTATCGAAAGGGCTTTTCAGTACGGCTCAGACTATTTGGATTTTTTCCCAATAATCTATTATCCGGCATACACCTATTATCCCACCGGCGACTTCATGGTTGAATCTGAAGGGATGAAAGATGAATTCCCTCAGGAATGGGAAATCATCAAAAGACTCTCTAAAAAATATAACCAGCCTGGAACTTTTGTAACGTACCCGGGATATGAGTGGACCGGAAACCGCCGGCGATGGGGGGATCACAATGTAATTTTTTGCGACGAGAGTTACGCGGAGCTCGATTTGTCCATGGACGTAAAAGATCTGTTTGCGAATCTCCGTGAGAAAAAGGCATGGGCCATCCCGCACCATACAGCTTACCGGGTTGGTAACCGGGGAAAGGATTGGGACATTCATGATGAAAAAATTTCTCCCGTGGCGGAAATATTTTCTGTTCACGGCTCCTCGGAAGGTATAGATACCCCATACGATCTAAGACCTAACGCCAGTATGAGTCCCCGCGTTTCGGGCGGACCTATTCAGGACGGTTTAAACCGGGGTTTGAAATTTGGCATTATTGCTTCCGGAGATAATGCTTCAGGTTTTCCGGGCCGGTGGGGTAACGGCCTTGCCGCCGTTTGGGCCAAAAACTTAGACAGAGAAGGTGTCTGGGAAGCTGTAAGCAGCAGGAGAACCTACGGTATTACCGGAGACAGAATACTCCTTGATTTTTTTGCAGATGATTTTCCCATGGGAACTGAGTTTTCCGCGAACGGAACGGTTTCTATTGCGGGCCGGGTAATAGGGTCTGATTCTCTTGACCGTATAGAGTTGATCCGGAACGGAAGAGTTTTGGATACTCTCTGCCATAGGGGCAAGTGGGATTTTCCTGATGAAGGTACAATCGAAATAAAACTGCGGGTTGAGTTTGGCTGGGGGCCTACTCCTAAAAAAGGTATAGTTTTTCCTAAAAAATCTTGGGACGGCTTTCTCGAGGTAATGGACGGAGAAGTAGCGGATGTGGAAAAATGTTTTACCCGGGGCGGGCAGAAAGTCGCGTCGGATACCAAAAGGGTCAATTGGAATCTTACCACCGGGATGAATAACAATCCGTATCCGAATCAGGATTCACAGCAGGCTTTGGTATTCACACTCCGGGGAAAACCGGACAGCAGGGTAAGGATAATGAGTGAATCGGTGGAGTATAATGCTACCGTAAAGGAATTATGTAAAGGCGCTTATGTGATTCCTCATCCGGAAGAGGCACGTAGAGAAGTGGAGAGAAAGTATGGGCTTACCCAATATGAGAACAAGAATCAGAAGGAATACGCGAATTCCTATAAAACCCTCATGCACAAAGGTGTTCCGGAACCGGGATACACTCTTACCTATCAGTTTCAGGATAATCCTCCGGCAGGAGAAAATTATTATTACGTACGGGTAAGCCAGAATAACGGACAGATGGCCTGGAGTTCTCCCGTGTGGATAAAGGCATAAGAGAGAAAGGTACGAACGATGGATAAGAATAATCAGGACGGCGAAATTACCATACGGGGCATGAAACCGGAAGAACAGGAGAACCGCATGCGCCTCCAGTTTATATCCTTCCGGGAGTACGCAGATGGACCGGATGATCCCCGGTATACCGATCCTTCCGTTCACGGAAGGCTGCAGCGGGCTGACCCCGGGACGCGGCCGTTACAGAACCGACTGCTGTTCTGTAACGGTGTGCTTGCGTCGGCGCTTACAGTGTACCTCTGGCGGGTGAGGCTTAACGGACTAACACCATTAGCCGGATTAATAGGAGGCGTTTGTACACATCCGGATTACCGGAGACGGGGGTTCGTCAAATTACTGATGCAGGATGCTGTCGATTTTATGAAAGGACAGGGCTGCTCCCTCTCCTGGCTGTACGGAAAAGAGCATGTTTATTCGTCTTCGGGGTACCGAAAGCTGGAGAAGTTTCCGGTGCTCTCCTGTCAGGCGGATAGTCAGGCTCTTCCGACTTCCGGTCTTCAGACTCGGCCGGTGAACCGGGACCAGGATGTTCGGGAACTGATGGCGATATATGAAAGCTGGAATAAAGATCTTTCCGGACCAATCCTGCGCTCCCGGGAGGATTGGGAAAATCGGGTCCTCGGCTCCGGCGCGCGCCAGGGATGGGACAGGTTTGTTCTAGCGGAAGATGACGGTAATGTAATCGGATACTTCCAGATCCTGGAAAACGGTGCGGTAGGCGAGTTCGGAGCTGCTCATGAAGTGAGCGCGGTTTCGGTGATGAATGCCTTGGCTGAAGAAACCGGCGGCCGGATCAATTTTAACTTCAGTTGTAAGAAACTCGAAGATTCTGCCCGTAGTTTGCCCGGAGCAAGTGTTTCTGTGAAGTTTAAGCCCCACGGCATGTGGCAGCTTTTCGACGGAGAGGGAGCAGGGCTTTCAGCCGGTTCTTCCACCGAAGACCTTCTTAATCTGTTAGTGAGGAGCCCTTTCGTTTATTACCAGATGGACCGGTTTTAACCGGACGGAGTCAGAGACAGGCCGGCATCTTCTGAGGCTGTTTTATGAAACAGGACGTAGTGATTTCTGCGCCGTCCGGGACTCCATATCCAGGTTTTCTCTAGGAGGATGGGACATTGAACCTATTCCCCGCCTTTTTCATCGGTATTGCTGCTGAATCCAAAGTCGATTCTACCCCGAAAGGATGCGGTGTCGGTATTGACGTTATTACCCTGGAATAAGAAGCTGCCTTCTGAAGTTTTTTTCCGGAAAAGCCTGATCTTTTCTCCCGGTAAGGTTTCCCGCAGGTAATTTATGGAAAGCCTGGAAGGATAGTTCTTCTCGTGAAAATCAGGACTGAAGGTATCGAGCATCCAGTCGATGTAACGGGTAGCGGTTACGTGCCGGTTAAGATCAATATCGTAATAGCTTGTTTTAATTTCCGTTACCTCTCCATCATCTACTCGCGGGAGTCTTTCAGGCGGTTCCTTTAGGGCATGCGTATCTTTGAGATGTACAAAGTAATCCGCTGCCGCCCCTTCTACTTTTCTCGGTCTCCGGGTTTCCAAATCCACCGCGAGCCATCCGGATGTTGCCCGGGCCGCGGTATTGTTGTCGGAATCCGTTACGATAAAATCCCTAATATAGAGGAGCCGGTCTATGTCTTTCGGCCATGTTTCCGTCTTAACCGTTTCATACCAGTTAAGGGGCCGTTTAATATCCACGGTAAGCCGGCTTAAGACCCAGAAAAGGTTCTGGTTTTCCAGTCCCCCGAAACCGAAGCCAAGAATATCCGCCGAGTCGATGGCTGCCTGGATAAGGATGTTGCTATATGCTCCCGGCCGGATACAGCGGTACATATCGGTGTCAGCAGATGTTACCCGGTATTCAGAAACCGATTTCAGTTTTTCGCTTTTTGCTTTGTCCATGGTATTGGAGTATGGTATGATATCAATTTTTTCACAACCAGCCAACAAGGACAACCAGGCT
>CAZUAE010000047.1:0-18428 GCA_964618265.1 uncultured Spirochaetales bacterium
CGGTCAAAGAAAGCGCCGTCCCGCTTCCGATCCCCGCGGCGGCATCCAGGTCCGCGGTCCCCGCGCTGATGTGCGGTCCCGCGCCTTCTCCATTCAGGGCTCCCGTACTCAAGAGGTTCGCTGCCCCCGCTCCCGCCGCAACGGAGGTTACCGGCAGGCCGCCGATCCCACGGACCGATATATCGCTCCCGTCCGCTGTGGTGTCCGCGGAAAAACTTACCCCTGCCGTTACGTCAAGGTTCCCGTTTGTCTGACCGATCCCGCCGCTTGCCGCGGTAAGATCCACCGTATCGGCAGTGATGTCGTTTAACGCGTCGTCCGCGTCGTCGTCGATGGCTCCGCCTGAAGCGGTCAGAGTAACCGTGTTCCCGGTCCCGTCCACGACGCCCACCGTAATTCCGGCCCCGGCGGTCACCGTGATATCGCCGTCCGCCGCGGTAAGGTTATTGATGGTGAGTGCGTCTGTCTCGGTTATCCCGATGTTTCCGGTGCCGCTTACGGAACCGGAAAGGTTCGCGACGGCAGTCTCAAGCGAATTGACGGCTCCAATTCCAGCTGCCGCGGAAAGGGTAAGAGTTGCTGCAGCCGCATCGGTTCCAGCCACGGCGTTTCCGTCAATAGCGCCGGTTGAAGCCGTCAGGTCTAAGTCCCCTGTTGTGGTTAATGTGTTCCCTCCAAAGGCTATGGAAGTTCCCGAAACGGTAAGGTCTGCGGCGCCGATGTCCACCGCGGCGGCGGAACCAATATCCACCGCCCCGGCGGTAACCGCGGCGGTTGAGTCCTCACCTACTGTAATTAAACCGGCTGTAATGTTAGTGAGTTCCGTCTGGGTCAGGTCAAAGGCATCGGCACCACCGATACTTACCGCGGATCCGGCAGAGGAGGGATACAGGTACACATTCCCGACCCCGGCATCAACGGTGCCGGCCAAATCCACAGCAGCGCCGCTTATTTCCGCGTCGCCTCCGGCGGTACTGATATCGGCACCGGCTACTGAACTGAAGGTCCCGGCGCCGTTCCCGTCGGCATCGGCGTCGGCGGTAAACGCGCCGCCGCTGGTGGATATATCGCTTATGTTATCCGGCAGGCTTATACCGTCATTTGCGGTTAGGGTAACATCACCTCCGTTAGCGGTAACACCTGCCTGGGTAAAGTCGATACTCCCGAGAGCTGTTATGGAAAGGGAAAGCGAGGCCGCTGTCGAAGTAATATCCGCACCGTTCGAAAAGGCAACCGACCCGTCGGCGTCCAGGGTCAGCGTCGCGTCGCCGCCTCCGGTTTTATCGATGGCGGCATTGACGTCAAAAGTGATGTTCCCTGTCCCTCCTAAGGCGGAAGAAGTGTCAATGGTAACACTGGTTCCGGCATTAAGGTGAGCTTCAATATCCCCTGTACTGATTGTATGAGCGGCTAAAGTGAAGTCAGCAGAATCATAAACCGGTCCGTCTCCGTCAATATCGCCGGCGGCATCCTGAATCGTGATATCCGTCGGGTCAATGAGCCAGGTGCCGCCTTTTCCCGCGGGAGCTGACGCGTCCGCGAAGAATCCGCCGGGGAGTTCCATCCTGCCGAAGGAGGAGGTTTCGATAAAACCGCCGTCACCGCCTTCCGGGCCTCCCCGGGCGGAGAGGGGGCATTTAAGGTCCAGAAGAGACTGCGCCCGGAGGAGGATTCGGCCTCCGTTCCCGGAAACCTCCGCGTCGGCCCGGATCACCGAACCGGCATCGATCCAAATGTCATCGGTAACATTCGGATCACCCAATATAATTGTCCCGCCATCACTGCCGGAGGCATCTAATACTGCTCCCTCCAAAATGATTCTGCCGGCTAAAAGGGTTATTGAAGGAGACCTTATTGTTCCCCGGACAATAATATCGCCTGAAGTTTCTAAGAATATTTCAGGAGCTTTAATCGTTTCATGAGCCTCGATTAAAAGATCATTTGAGGATCGGTGAATCTTCCCGTGGCAGGAAGAAGATACAGCACCTCTGTCCGGTTCCCAGGAACAAGCAGTAACAAGAGATACGATGGAAAGAACGAGTAAAATCACCCTTTTTTTCATGAAACCCCTAAATCCATGGAATCTGAGATCAATCCTCTACAATTATAACCCATTCTATCTATTCAATCCATTCAGGTATTTCAGGTACAAAAGCACTCTGCAATTTGAAATTTACAATTTAGAATTGCCTTCTAACTAATATAGAAAGGGAAAGAACCCAGATGCATCTTAAAGCTCGGGTTTAACGCTTCCGGAGTTAATACGGATAAAAAGTTATCCCCAGCCATTTGGAAGGATCCGCCATATCTTTGCTGATGAGCCCCAAATCCACCGGATCGGTTAGTTCCGCGACAAGATAATCGGTTCCGTCTACTGGAATTCGCGCTCCTTTCCCGGGAACCGCGACACCCGCAAGGGAATGGCCGTATTCCAAAGAAACAAAAAGAGCCCCGTCAATCTCCAGATAATCCAGAAGGATGAGAAAGACCAGACCCAACGAATCACAGTCACCCCGTTCGTTAACCACACAGGAAAGGGGTGATTCCAGGTCCGCTATTCCTCCAGTTTGCAGGAATTCGAAGTCCTGGAGCCAGGAAAGCAGTATTGCAGGAATCTCCTCCCGGGGAGTTTCATGAACATTAAAGTATCTCCTTAGTTCCTGAGCAGCGCCTTGGAGACGGGTATAGGAGTCCTGGTAGATCATGCGGTAATATCTTTTCCAGGCAGCCTTCCAATCTTTTTCCTGCGTAGAAGACGGATCATAGGCTGATAAGATTTGCGCCTCCCGGTTGATAACTTCCTGGGAGAGTTGAATTCCCTCCGGATTATATGAGAAGGGGAGCGCATTCCCGCCGATAGTTATCGTGCCCCTCTGTAAATCCGCCTCTCCGGGAGAACGGAGGAATTGAGCAACCGGACCAGGTGCGGTCATTCCCTCATCTGTCGGGGAGAAAGAATCGAGGGCGGAGAATAAAACATGGGAATATTCTTCCAATTTATCCTTTGCCGTAAAAGACTGCACCGTGTAATCAGCTTTTTCACCCTCTAAAAAGAAAAACATCCCCCGGGCGGGCAGCCCGCCTGCATCAAAACTCAGATCGCCGAATACAGCCTCCCGTCCGTTATATGCGAACGGGGCCTGGTCGCCCTGAGCTGCCAGACGGGATATCACAAAGTCGGCAATCCCCTGAGAAGCGGAAAAGGCGTCGCCGGGGAAAGCCAATATCTGGATGACAGCAGTACCGGAAGGGTCCGAAAAAGCTATAGAATCGGGATTATCGTCTATCACTACCCATCCGCGGGGGATGTTGATGTAATATCCCCAGGTACTGTTCCTGATCTGATCCGCCCCGGCCATGGCGACGGCACTCATAAGTAATAAGATGAATATATATTTATATTTCAAAATTCCCTCCCTATAAACCCGGGTTTTGCATAACCGGGTTTCGAATTAATGGTATCACATTTTTACGGAATTCCCCGCTGAGAAAGGTATTCATTCCGTCCTATTGCAAAAGCGCTCCCTCGATTATACAATCGGCATGGATTGTGCGAATCCCAAGGGAGAAGATTAAAATGAAGGCGGTAATAAAAAAAGGAGACCTTTCAGGGACAGCAGCAATACCGGCATCAAAATCTCATACTATCCGGGCGGTTTTTGCCGCTTCCCTGGGCACCGGGGAAAGCGAAATAATCTCCCCCCTTCAGTCCGGAGATACCGAAGCCTGTATAGCCGCCTGGAGGAGCCTGGGGGCGGACATCTCCGCCACCCCGGAGGGTTTACTGATACATGGAACCGGCGGAAACATCATCACTCCGGAAGACATCATCAATGTAGGAAACTCCGGCACAACCCTCTTTTTTGCACTTTCAGCCGCAGGATTGGGTCAGGGATGGAGCTTTTTCACCGGGGACAGCCAGATTAGAAGGCGTTCCGCGGCAAATCTGCTGGAATCCTTAAACGACTTAGGCGCGGCCTCCTATAGCTCCCGGGGAAACGGCTGCGCGCCCTTCGCGGTCCGGGGTCCTTTTAAGGGAGGATCCACTGAAATAAACTGCTCCACGAGTCAGTACCTTTCGAGCCTCCTCATGTCCCTGCCGGCGGCTTTAAAAAGTTCAGAGATAACTGTGCCCCTCCTTAACGAAAAACCTTACGTGGAAATGACTCTTCAGTGGCTCGGGGATACGGGTATCCGGATCGAACACAGGAAACTTGAGGAGTTCTTTATCCCCGGGGGGCAGAGCT
Source organism: uncultured Spirochaetales bacterium (assembly GCA_964618265.1). GTDB lineage: Bacteria > Spirochaetota > Spirochaetia > CAYLLE01 > CAYLLE01 > CAYLLE01. Next base: position 4,248 of record CAZUAE010000047.1, read on the forward strand.
ATTCTTCCTTCAAAAAGAAAATTCCCGGGGACTTCTCCTCAGCGTCTTTTTTCCTCTGCGGCGGAGCAGTAACGGGATCTTCCATCACCCTTGATAACTTGGATCCCGGAGACACCCAGGGGGACCGGCAGATCCTTGCAATACTTAGCAAAATGGGGGCTTCATGGGAATCCGTTCCGGAAGGTATTGCCCTAAAACCCGGCAGTCTTTCCGGAAGCACCTTTGATTTAAACGATATGCCAGACGCGATCCCGGTACTGGCCGTCACCGGCTGTTTCGCCCGAGGGGAAACCCGCCTTATTAATGTACCCCAAGCCAGGGAAAAAGAGACGGACCGGATTGCCGTTATGGCCTCGGAACTCCGTAAGATGGGAGCTGATATCCGGGAGCTCCCGGACGGTCTGGTGATAAGGGAAAGCCGGCTCCGCGGGACATCTCTTAACGGTCACGGAGACCACCGGGTGGTGATGGCCCTTTCAATCGCGGGACTAGGCGCAGAGGGGGAAACCGTCATAAACAAAGCTGAGGCGGTCTCCGTCACCTTCCCCGGTTTTTTCAGCATCCTTTCCGATTTAACTGGTCCAGGCACCGTACGATTGGAGTAAATAATAAAAATTTATTATAATTAAGGATGATGAATACATCCCGTTCCGCCTTGCTGGTGGAAGATGACCGTATATCCAGTCTAGCAATCACCCGGCTCCTCGAAAAAACAGGCTGCCGCGTAACAGCTTCCGTTCCTACCGGAGAGGAGGCCCTAACAGCCTTGCAGGTTAACCTTCCGGACATCATTCTTATGGACATCCAGCTTAAGGGAACATTGGACGGCATTCAATGCGCGGAAATAATCAACCAAAACTACAATGTGCCCCTGGTCTACCTTACCGCCCACAACGATGATGATACCCTGGAACGGGCAAAACAGACCGGACCGTACGGATTCATCTCCAAGCCGGTGACCGAAACGGAGCTCCGCACCACACTGGAGGTGGCGCTGGCGAAATACCGGCTGGAAGCGGAACAGCGGAACTCCCGAAACCTGCTGTCCGCGACCTTTTCGGCAATCCGGGATGGAGTAATTACCACAGGGGAGGATTTCTCCGTACAGTTTATGAATCCTCCTGCAGAAAAAATGGCCGGAGAAAATGCGGGCAGTACCCGGAATCATGAGATGGATTCTCTCTTTATCCTCCAGGATACATCGGAGAAACAGCAAACCTTCCGCGGATTACTCAACCGTAAGCCCCCTCCTTTTACCTTCAGCGGAAAAATAACGGGGAAATACGGTTCCAAGGATCCGTTTCCGATGGAATTCTCGGTAAACCGGTATGCCGTCAGCGGTAAAGACACAGGAGGGTATGTGTTTGTTATCAGAGACACTTCTGAAGAACACCGGTTCCGTACCATGAAATCGGTGCTGGCTTCCATTGTAGATTCATCCCCGGATGCTATCATCGGAATTGACTGGGAGGGCACAGTCCTCAGCTGGAACTCAGGCGCGGAGGGTATGCTGGGACACCCTGCCGGGGACATCATCGGAAAAAATATCGCTCTCCTTACACCGCCGCATCTGCCTGATGAACTCCCTGCTCATATAGATCATCTTAAGGAGAACAAGAATCCCGTCAGCATGGAAACAAAATGGAAGAATAAAAACGGCGGTCTTGTGGATGTTCAGATTACCCTTTCGGTTATCTCTGATCCCAACACATCCAATGCCGTTTCCATCATTGCAAGAAACATGACGGAACGGAGACAACTGGAGCGGAAAATTTTAGAAATAAGCGAGGAGGAACGGCGCCGGTTAGGCCGTGACCTGCATGACAGTCTGGGGCAGCATCTTGCGGGAACACTGTTTCAGGGAAGATTTCTCCATTCCGCCCTAAAATCCCGCGGGGAGAGCGGACTTGCAGAGCATGCGGACAGATTGGAGTCTCTCTTAGAAGAAGCGGTAAAACAGTGCCGTAAAATAGCAAAAGGGTTCTTTCCGGTTACCCTGGAATCGGAAGGTATAACCGGATTGCTGGAAGAGTTATCCGATTTCACCGAACAGTTTTACGGGATTCCCGTGAAAACAAAGATCGATGACTTGACCCGCCTGGAAAGCGGTATAACCAGCCAGTTATTCCGGATAGCCCAGGAGGCGGTAACAAACGCGGCCAGGCATGGAAATCCAAGCGGTATATTCATAGAATTGAAACAGGAGCGGGGAGAAATACACCTTAAGATTATGGATGACGGATGCGGCATACCCGCTGAAAAAACTTCGGGGTTAGGATTAAAAATTATGGAATACCGGACGGCAATGATTTCCGGTCTTTTGGAAATCCATTCCCCGCCGTCCGGGGGAACCGCTATAATTTGCCGGGTACCGGATAGAGAGATTTTAAATGGATAAAAAAAATGAAATTCTTATTGTGGATGATCACCCGATCGTCGCACAGGGATTTACCCAGCTTCTTGAAAATGAACCGGACTTATCGGTTTGCGGTTCCGCGTCCAATGTAACGGAGGCCCGGGATGAGATCAGAAATAAAGCTCCGGATCTTATCCTGTTGGATATCTCCCTGGGGGGGCAAAACGGTCTTGAACTGGTGAAGGATCTAGCAAAAGAACAGCCGGATCTGGCTGTTCTGGTGGTTTCTCTTCACGATGAATCGGTGTACGCCGAACGTTCTTTAAGAGCAGGCGCCAGAGGATTCATCATGAAAACCGAACCTACCGAAAAACTCCTCTTTGCAATTAGGGAAGTGCTTCAGGGCAGAATATACATAAGTGAATCCTTGAAGGGTAGAATACTGAAGCGTATGTATCAGCCCAGCGACGTGGTGACAAATCCAGTGGACACTCTGAGCGACCGGGAACTTGAAGTATTTTCTCTAATCGGGGAAGGCATGACCACCCGAAAAATATCGGAATCGTTAAACTTGGGAATAAAAACAGTGGAAACCCATAAGTTAAAGATACGGAAGAAACTAAATCTGGAATCGGGGAACCAATTGACCCGGTACGCCGTAGAATGGCGGATAAGCAATACATAACCTCTTTACTCCAAAATGGTAAGGGAATCCCTTACCCTAAAATAAAAATTTCCCTTATGGTAATGTTCCTCCCGCTACATATGCTTGATTAGTGCACGGAGAGTTACATGGAAAAGGGGAATACCGGGAAAGGGAAAAAGATCCTGGTTATTCAAAAATCCGCACCAATGCTCAAAAACATAGCCTTTCTTCTGGAGCAAAAGAACTACCGGGTAAGTCTTTCGGGAGATAAAGATTCCGCCCTGTCATTACTGGAAAAGCGGAAAATCGACGCGGTGATTACCGACCTCGAGGTTTTTACTCCCCGGGAAATCAGCAATGACCTGACCAAAGGTATTCCCCTGCTCCTCACCGTTACCGCCCGGGAGCGGTTATCTCTGGATGAAAAAAGTATTCCCGGGGCTTCCGCCATGGTGACGAAACCATTCAGCGCGGACAGCCTCATAAAGTCTATAGAAGAGTTACTAAACGAAGAACAGGAGGAGATAAAAAATGTTTAAAAACCTTAAGATGGGTGTAAAGATGACCCTTGGATTCGGTCTCGTTATCGCCCTGGTGATCACTGTCGGAGTTATCGCCATACTCAACGTAATGACCATCCAAACCCGGTCGGAACGGCTAATGAACGAATACGTTCCGGAAACCGAAATCGCCATGGAACTGGAACGGGATGTGGCAAACACCATGTACAATATGCGGGGTTATTCTCTTACGTATTCAGACAAATATCTTCAGCTCGGGGAGCAGGGACTGACAAAAGTTGATGCTGAACTGCAGCGGGCGGAAGATTTGGCAAACAAATATACTCAACTGACCGTTCTTAAGAATCATGTGACGGACACGAAAAAGCAGGTAGCTGATTATAAAGCATTGAAAGATACCACAGTGAATACTATCAATGAGATCATTGATAACCGCGCGGTAAATGACACAGCGGCCGCGGACTTTATGGAAGAGGCAGGAATTTTCTTGATTTCTCAGAAGCAGCAGCAGGCCGCGGAACTCGAACAGGGAGCAAGCACTGCCGCAATAACACAGCGGATACAGAAAGTCGAATGGATGAATGATATAATCGATTTGGGAAATGAGGCCAGAGTCGCGAACTTTAAAGCTCAGGCCTTAAACGATACGACGTACTTTGATAGCGCGTTAACCAGTCTTGACCAGATCCCTGCCATAATGACCAGGCTCAGGTCGGTAACAGTACTGAATAAAGATCTTACCGAACTTGACGCGATTGATAGAGCCCGGGACAATTACCGGCAGGCGGTAGTAACTATTAAGGAAGATTACGGGACTCTCTCCGAATTAAACAGCCAGCGGAATGCGGCAGCTAACGGTGTTACCGCGGCGGCTATCGAGATTTCGGAAGCGGGTATAAATAATACTGAAGCGATCGCGTCGGACGCTGTGGCAAAAATACAGGCAGCAATCGTTGTGATAATAACTGGGTTGCTGATCGCACTGATCTTAGCGGTCATTATCGCAATATTCCTTACCAGAATTATTGTTATCTCCCTTAGAAAGGGAGTACAGTTTGCCACATCACTTTCAAAGGGTGATCTTACCGCAAAGCTCGATGTTTACCAGAAGGATGAACTCGGTATCTTAGCGGACTCCCTAAGGAGTATGTCGGAGCACCTTACCGATGTGGTGGGTGATATCCGGGGCGCTTCAGATAATGTGGCATCCGGCAGTGAGCAAATCAGCTCCACAGCGCAGCAGATGTCTCAGGGCGCCACCGAACAGGCGGCATCGGCGGAAGAGGTATCTTCCTCAATGGAAGAGATGAGTTCAAATATCCGCCAGAACGCGGAGAACTCCCTGCAGACTGAAAAGATCGCCATGAAGGCGGCAAATGATGCTACCGAGGGCGGTAAAGCGGTAAGCCAGACCGTTCAGGCCATGAAGGATATAGCCGAAAGAATTACTATAATCGAAGAAATATCCCGGAACACCGACTTATTGGCCTTGAACGCGGCAATAGAAGCCGCCCGGGCCGGGGAGCACGGGAAAGGTTTCGCCGTTGTAGCTTCAGAAGTACGGAAACTTGCTGAACGGAGCCAGAAGGCAGCCGGTGAAATCAGCGAACTCTCTACTAAGAGCGTTTCCGTCGCGGAAGAAGCAGGTAAGATGCTGGAACAGATCGTTCCGGATATTCAGAAGACCGCGGAACTCGTGCAGGAAATCAGCGCGGCCAGCAACGAACAGAACAGCGGTGCTGATCAGATAAGCAAAGCCATCACCCAGCTCGATCAGGTGATTCAGCAGAACGCTTCCGCTTCCGAAGAGATGGCATCCATGTCTGAAGAACTTTCCAGCCAGGCGAACCAGCTGCAGACTACCATCAGTTTCTTTAAGGTTGACGGTACACTCCAGCTCGAGGACAAACGGAAAAAGAAACCGGAGATGCAGCATATCCAGAGTCACGCTCAACGTCAAAAGACTACTGGACAGGGGAAGCAGCAACAACAGCAGCAGCAAACCGGAGCAAAAAAACAGACAACCGGTATAGCTCTGGCAGAGGACGAGCAGAAGGAGAAATCCAGCAGCGGCGGAGCAAAGAAACAGCAGGGGAAACAATCCGGTAAAGGTATTGTCCTGGATCTTTCCGAAGGCTCCGGCGGGAAAGATAAGATGGATGATGACTTTGAAGAATTTTAGAGGAGAAAGATATGGAAGTTGAAAAAACAACGGTAACCCAATTCCTTACATTTATACTGGATCATGAAGAATACGCAGTTGAGGTTGTCAAGGTAAAGGAAGTACTGGAATTAGTTCAGGTAACCCGGGTGCCGAAAACCAGGGAATATATGAAGGGAGTCATAAATCTGCGGGGATCAGTGGTCCCCGTAGTGGACCTCCGGATGAAACTCGGCATGGGTGAAACTGAAAAAAGCGTTGATACTTGTATCATCGTATTGGAGCTTGAGATCGATGGGGAGACCGTTACCATCGGCGCATTAGCCGATGCGGTTAATGAAGTTATCGATCTCGGAAGCGATAATATCGAACCTTCACCGAAACTCGGCACCGCAATAGATACAGAGTTTATCGCAGGAATGGGTAAAAGGGATGAAAGCTTTATCATTATTCTGAACATAGACAAGGTATTCACCAGCGGCGACCGGGAAGAGGTGAAAGCAGCGGTAAGTTCCGGAAAGCGGAATCTCTCCGGGAAAAATAGTAAAAAAGAACCCGAAAAGGTTTCTGAATAATGCTTCAGCCGGTATTCACAGTACCGGCTGAGAAATGACTATTAAAAAAGTATTATTTAGGGTATTACCCAGCAGAACTCCTTAAGAGGGCTGTTCCGGGACACGTTCCGGACAGCCCTTTATTGTATCCAGCTCCTGTAAATACCGCCTGAAGTTCCAGCCGAGGCAAAATCGCACAGCACAACCTTTTTACCGTGAGCAGTTTTCCCTTCTCCTATGAGGAGCGCGTTAAATCCGTCGCCTTCGGAAAAGCGGAATCCTTCTTCTAAATCGATTTCCGGAAGATACCCCACTTCATTAAAGGGCTGCTTTTTCTCCCGGATAGGAAACGCAGCGGTGCTGGGAGATGGAGCGCCGGCCGAATCATCAAGGCGGGATAGGTCCCGGTTCCAGCTGCTGTCAAAGGCAAGGAGTACGGGTCCGCGGTAGAGCGAATAAAGCGTTTCCCTTCTCAACACCCGAAGCTTCATCTCCATACCAAGGCGGATATCGGTCCTTCCTCCATTAACCGCTACTGGATAATACGTTCCAGGAACTGCTTGTCCGGCCTCCTTACCGTTTACCCGTAAAACAGTGCTCCCTGACCAGCTGGGGATCCTCAACCGGAGATCCAGGGGCGCATCGCCTTCATAGGCTATCCGGATTTGGATATCCCCATGTACCGGATATCCGCCGGACACATCTATCGTTATGCTTTTTCCCCGGCCCATTTCTGCCCGGTAGGAAGCATCACCATACCAGTTAAGGTAAACCGCCTCTTCCTCCCGAAGAAACGCCCAGCTACCGGTAATTCCGAGAACGCGCGGGGCATTTACGCTGCAGCAGTTTAGCTCCGGTGTTCCCTCCGCCGCCTGAAACACTATCTCCTGAAGACTTGAACGGCGTACTCCGTCCATAGGGGTATTGTAGGTGGACCACCTCCCGCTGGGATGGATTGATCCGAGTCCGCCGTTAATAGCGGTCAGTTCCAGTTCATCCGCTACAGCGGGATCGCGGGTTATCCTGAGCACTTCCGCACTTAGAGCGTACCAGGCTACGGTACAGCAGGTTTCTATAGGACGGGGATCGTAGGGATCACCGGTAGCCTTTTCTCCCGAAGAAAATCCGCCGGTGTTGTGCCGGTCATACCGGGAGATACTCCGCCAGATGTGTTCCACCGCCTCCCGGTACCGGGTATTACCGGTAATGCGGTAAAGTTCCCCAAGCCCCATCACGGGGTGGAGGCTCTCCCACCGGGGTTTCGGCAGCTGGTAAAACTCCTTACCCGAGAGCGCGCCTTCCAGATAGTTTCCCGCCGGGATCGGTTCTCCTCCGTCCTCCGGAATCTCATACCCTGAAAACTGCTGAACCAGCTCCTCTGCAAAATCGAGGTATGCTTTTTTACCGGTAATCCGGTGCAGCAGCGCCATGGAATGGACCGGGGCAAGATTCATCTCAGAATATCCCGTCTCCACAAGCTTCGGTTTACCGCCAACCGGATATTTACGCAGAAACAAACTTGCAATTCTTTCCGCTAAATTGAGTCCCGCCCTCTCCCCTGTTTCGGTGTAAAAGAGCAGGGCTCCCGTCATGGCATGATAATGCCCCCAGGAATCCCAGGTGCCCTCATTATCAGGTCCCCGGTTCGTAAGATGATACGGTTCCGGCCAGGGGCCGAGGTAGCCGTCCTCCTGCTGACAGCTGGCCAGCTCCGAAACGAAAATTTGCAGCGTATCGCTAAGATCAGCGGAACCAGAAACATGAAGCACCTCGGTCGCCGCGGTGAGATGTTTCCCAGCAAACTCCCCGGACCAGGGAAGGAGTCTCCGGAGAGGAACTGCATCCCGCTCCCGGAACATGGCGGTTATTCCGGGATTCGCCTCCGGAACAGTGAGAAGCCACCGGTCTATCACTTTACTGATCCTGTCTCCGTAGAATCCGGTAAAACGGACTTTTATTTTTGGGTCTATGGTGTGACAAATCATTTTATACCTCCCTGGACCAGTACCGTTCGGTAACGGTCTTCTCGTCGGTGAAAAAACGGACCACCGATTTCCCCTGGGCCTTTATATCGGAGAAGAGGGACTGCTTCATCCCGCCGAAGGGAAGAAACGCGACCGGAGCGGGAATCCCGACATTAATGCCAATCATCCCGGCCTGGGTCTCCATCTTGAAGTACCGGGCGGAATAACCATCCGCAGTATAGATAGATGCACCGTTTCCGTACCGGTGCGCGTTGATTATTCCCACCGCTTCTTCTAGATTTTCCGCCTGCATGATGCAGACCACGGGTCCGAATATTTCGGTGTCGTGGATCTCCATCCCGGGTTTTACTCCGTCAAATATGGTGGGACCGATAAAGTATCCCTTTTCCCGTTCGATTGTACGGCCGTCCAAAATCAATTCCGCCCCCTCCGATATCCCTTTCTCGATGAGGGAACAGATCTTCTCCTTTGCCTCCGCGCTTATAACGGGTCCCATCACCATAGACACATCCGAAACGGCAGGGTCTAAGGGATCCGCTGCAGTTATTTCTTCAGCCTGCCGGGTGAACCGTTCCCGTACGGTTCGGTGGGTACTCTCCCCGACACAAACGATCACCGAGGCCGCCATGCACCGCTGTCCCGCACACCCGAAACAGGAGGTGATCATGTTACGGACCGCGTTATCCATATCGGCATCGTTCATGACCACCAGGTGATTCTTAGCACCTCCCATCACCTGATACCGCTTCCCCTGCTCCGCGCATCCTGCCGCGATAATTCTTCCCGTCCGGGTGGAACCCACCATGGACACTCCGGCTACCTTCGGATGGCTGATAAAGGTCTCCCCTGCCTCACGGCTTCCGTTCACCAGATTAAAAACCCCGGGAGGAAATCCCGATTCATGAATCAGCCTGGTAAGGTACTCCATGGTAAGGGGTGCCAGTTCCGACGGTTTGGCCACATAGGTGTTTCCCGCCGCCAAGGCGTAGGGAATGAACCAGAAAGGCACCATCGCGGGAAAGTTGAAGGGAGCGATAAGGGTAAATACCCCCAACGGCAATCGGAGCACCGTGCCGTCGATTCCCTCGGAGCAGCCTACCATCACGTCTCCCTGCTGAATCAGCGGCATGGCACAGGCGGCCTGGATGTTTTCGACGGCCCGTTTCATCTCCGCCCGGGCATCCGGAAGGGACTTTCCCATCTCTTTTACCAGAATCCTGGAAATTGACTCTTCCTCCCGTATAACCTTGTCCAGGAAGGTGTAGAGGAAAGCCACACGTTTAGAAGCTGCCATTTTTTTCCAAGCAGGAAAAGCACCGTAGGCTGCTTCGATTGCCCGGGACGTCTCCTTACTACCGGTAAGGGGTACCTCTGAAAGCACCTCGCCGGTAGCTGGATTTTGGACATCCAGATAGGCATCTCCCGGAGCTTCCCGCCATTCTCCTGCGATATAGTTTTTAATCTTTCTCCCTTTCATATTAACTCCTATTCTTTAATCTTCCCGAGCACCGCGCCGGCAATCCCTTCCGGATCGAGCCCCAAGCTCCTGGTAAGCTCTTCATACGTTCCGGAATGGATGAACCGGGGCTTTCCGGAACTTCCCAGAGTATTTATGGTAAGTACCTGCTCGTGTTCGCTTTTTAGCCCCCGCTGGGCGGTTATACGAACGAAATTCGTGTAGATAACCCCATCGTTTTGCTCCGGGAAAACCAAAAGCTTGCCCGATCTTACTGCTTTCTCAAAGAAATCAGGGTCCGGTGAAGGCATATCCACCACATCTGCGGAAATTCCCCGGTCCTCCAGGATTTCAGCGGCCTTCAGCGCTTCGTGTACTCCTCTACCGGATGATACAAGAACAGTGCTGCCGCTTCCGTCACCGGCAATCCGGAAGGATTTTCCGTATTCAAAGACAACGGTACCCGGATGAATCACTCCGGATGCCGCCCGCATGATCCTGAGGTAAACCAGTCCCCGGTTTCCTTCCATAATCCACTTGACCGCGGCACTCAGGAGGTTAGGACACGATACATCAATTATTCTGAGCCCCGGCACCGCTGTGAAGACCAACGCATCATCATTCCCCATATGGGTAGCCCCGTTGGCCTTTGTGTCCAGGTTAGACGCGGTAGCCAGAAAGGTAATATCCAGTCCGTGGCCTTTGGTAAGCCAGCCTTCAGGGTCTGCCATCACTTCCTGCCGTTCCTGCTGAGACACGGCAATCCTCCTTAATACGTTCCAGTTAAAGAACGGACAGAAGGTGCTGACCCAGGCGTTGTATCCCAGGATCGCAAAGGCCTCTCCGATACACATCATGTTCGCCTCGGCTATTCCGACATTATACGCCCTTCTTCTGTCGGCCCTGGAAACTCCGGCAAATAGCCCGCTGGTGGAAGACAGGTCCGAATCAATGGAAACTACCCTCCAGTCCTGCGCATAATTCTCCATGGCTTGCGTGATGATGTTCTGAGCGGCACATTCATCTTGGAATGTAAGGTCCGCCTGAAACACTCCTGGTATCTCTTTATTCCTCGGAGGTGCCGGCTTGAGCTTTACTTTTGCCTGGACGGGTTCCGCCGTTAAGCGGATACCGGCAGTCCCCTTGCGGTGAACCGCTTCGGTGTCCAGCTCCAGGTTCATGGTCCGGGCAATTTCAGCAGCCTTAGCTGACAGTTCTTTACTTGCCGGCTCTGATAGAAATCTGATCAGCTGGGCGGTTCGGGCCTCCCGGAGGTTCCGCAGATTCTTACGCTCATGCTGATAAAGATCCAATGTAAAAACCGTCTTGTGGGCGGTCATCTGCGCGGAAAATCCGCCGAAACCTTTTTCGGTCCTGAGTATAACAGCTGTCGGCTGACCCTCTCTGGAGGCATGTTTGAAATCCAGAAGCGCATTCATCACACTGCGGTAATTTTTTCCGCTGACTACGATTGTTCTCCAGCCGAAGGATTCAAACTGATTTTTGAGGCCGCTGCAGGGAATATGAAGCCGGGAGGAGTCGTCCAGCTGCCCTTCGTTGTTGTCTACCATCACGCAGAAGTTGTCCAGCCCGTGAGATCCGGCATACATCACCGCCTCCCATACCGAACCTTCCTGCAGTTCGCCGTCCCCGGTAAGGCAGTAGGAATCGAACCGCTCACTGAGTCTGCCGGCCATGGCAAACCCCTCAGCGACGGCGATTCCCTGTCCCATAGGTCCTGTAGCAGTATGAATACCCGGTAGAAGCGGGCCGGGATGGCCGTTTAAGATACTGGAAACAGACCGGGAGTTTTTCAGCACCTCCCGGGGAAAAAACCCCAGGTCTGCGTAAACCGACGCTAAAGCTGCTACGGCGTGCCCCTTACTGAGCACGAAAAGATCCTGACCGTTTGCTGCGGGATTCTCCGGATCGAACCGGAGGATACCGCCATAGTATAGAGCGGTAAGGGGCACCACAGCTGAATAAGCTCCTCCGATGTGTATTCCCCGGTCCGCAGCCTCAACGGCCTGGTAAATGGTGTCCAGCCGGATGTCTATGTCCTTTATTTCCAGAAGGAGACAGCGGAGTTCCATCTCCCGATGATCCATATATTCACTCATACGGCACCTCCTCTATTTTAAGCCGGGGAATTAAAAACTCAGCAGTTTCCGTCAGGTCTTTGCGTAGAGCTTCCATTACTCCCGAAACATCAAACGCCGAGTAAGCCTGCATCATCCTTGTATGATTTTCCTGAGCTTCATGGACAATTTCCTGGGCAGCGGCATGAATTGAAAAGTACGGTCCCACCCTGGCCCAGAGCTTCCGGATCATCTCCAGGAGGATAGGCGAATCTGATCCTTCGTAGATGGAAAAGTGGAACTGCATATTAGCCGTAGTGTACTCCCCGGGATTTTCGAGGGCGCGCATCATATACTCGTACGCTGCCTGGGCTTTGGCGGCACAGGAAAGATCGGCCTTTTCACAGGCCCGTTTTACCGCTTCCCCCTCTAAGAGAAGACGGATGTCCAGGATCTCCCGGAGTTCCTCCGGAGTCAGCCTGGAAACCCGTATCCGCTTATTACTCTCCACAGTGAGGATACCTTCCGAGGCAAGCTGCCATACCGCTTCCCGTACGGGCATGAAACTTACACCGTATTCCGAAGCAAGTTTCCGTAGAGAAAGGGTTTCTCCGGGAGTCAGACGGCCCTGGATTATGCGTTCCTTGAGTTCTTCGTATATCTGCTGCCGCAGCGTTCTCGCATCAATCATGTGATCACATATAACAGTAGCAGATGCAGGTGAATGAGTCAACGGCAACAGGAGGCTGCTGCAGCTACCAGCTGAAACCCAGGGCCCAAAGCGGGATTGCGTTGCCGTACGGAATATCGATATCATCCCGAATAACGGAACCGCTTTGTTTGCCAATATCGAAGCGTTATTTAAGGCTGTAAAGGATTATCCTAACCGGCGCTAACGTTACAGTGTAATCGAATTTCCGCTTATTATTCGGATGATGATAGTTTGTCTTTTTCAAATAGGATTACTCCCGATTTAATAGCAGTACGGGATACAGGATATTTTCCGGATTGAACTTCCTTTTGTGTATACACAAAACAGTCCACAGGGAGGGGTACTTTATCAAAATAAGGAAGATAGGGAGACGCGCGGTTGATCATCCGGGTGTTCATTGGATCAGTGATTACTAGCAGATCAACATCACTTGAAGGAAGGGAACGGTCTTCTGCAACTGAACCGAACAGAATCACTTTTTGTATTTCCGGTCGGCAAGCGGTGAGCTCAGATACCGCTTTCTGAACTGTTTCTTTAAGAATCTTCCGGTTCAGAAAAAAAACCGTCACAGAACCGTAAGATTTTTTCCGAATAATCGATTGCATTGTCGGCATCTTCCTTTGTAATAAAATCGGCAAGTATACCTTCTCCCCATCCATTCGGATATCTAGCAGGAATATAAAACTTATCCAAAAAGATAGCAGCCTGATTGAGATCACTGCTTTTACCGGTAAGTTCCAGCAGTGAATTGAGCAGCTTTGATACTGCATGCCCCCATGCTTCCGCACCCAGTTTCTGCAAGACTGCTTTAATTGCTTTTTCAGCAGCTTGTTGGGCAATGAAAGTTGTCCATTCGTAATAACCCGCATTTCTTTGTGATCTTGCGCTTTCTAAATCCCGCTTTGCCTGGTTTAACCAGTCCGCGCTTCTTTCAGCCATTCGCTTTTCCTTGTATATCACCTTTTGGAAGCAGATCCTTAGCTATTTTTATGATTTTTTCAGCTGTTTGGTATGCCTCTTTGGCTTGTCTATGAGTATAAACTTGATAGGGCACTGTTCCCGGAAGACCGTTCGGGTAGCGGGTTGGTATGTAGTATTGATCAAGAATACCAAGTTCGATTACAAGCTCTTTTTCAAGGTCCAATTCTTTGGTCAATTCTACAAGAGAATGCCCGAACACAATTCTTTTTTTAAGTTTTCCGTAATGAATTGATTTAAGGGCTTTTTCTGCAGCCTGCTGGCACTGAAAACAGACCTGAGCATAGAAACCGCCGAAGATTCCCAGGGCTGCATATGAGAGATCATTTTCCGCCTGATTCAGCCACCGCAGGGCTTCCGCTCTGCTCTCCTTCAATAATGTACCCCTTTTTTATTATATCTTTTATGAAGTATCTGCCGGGTTCTGATAATATCTCATCCAGCTCTTCCGGTGTGTAGATAAGCATATCCGGGTTCTTCAGATCCAGGTAAAGGTCGAATATTTCTCTGATCCGTTCGAAGAATGGAAGAGTTGTGCGCCGGATGACCACAAGATCTACGTCGCTGTATTCATCCTGATCACCCTGAACGATGGAACCGAACAGGTACACCCGTATAAAATCCGCTGAATGGCTGCGGAGAACCGCTTTTACTTCTTCCAGGGTGATCATGATTTAAGTATACAACGGGGTATTTAGATCATCAATACAGCAGCTCCCTCACCGGAAATTGCT
>CAZUAE010000048.1:0-18307 GCA_964618265.1 uncultured Spirochaetales bacterium
CTCATCGATGCGGTGGAATTAAGCGATTTTATAAATCACAAGCCTGACGAACTGTCAGGGGGACAACGGCAGCGGGTAGCCATTGCCCGGGCGCTGGTCAATCAGCCGGAGCTGGTCATTGCTGATGAACCTACCGCGAATCTGGACAGCGAGACGGGATCGGTAATTATCAACCTGATGCAGAAATTAAACCGGGAACAGGGGGTCAGTTTCATTTTTTCTACTCATAATCCTGAAGTAGTCCAGTATGCAGACCGTAAAATTAAATTACGGGACGGGCGGATAGAAAATGTGGAGGAAAAAGGGTGATTTTTCTAAAAGTCGCATTACTAAATATCCGGTCTCATTGGAAACGGACCGCGGTCATTCTCTTTGCCATTGGTCTATCAGTAACGGTTATGATCTTTGTTGAATCTCTTATGGTAGGAATAAAAGCCTCTTTTTTCCAGGGGATATACCAGGATTCAGGTCATTTGCAGATCCATAAGAAGGGTTATTCCGATGCTCTCGAAACTTATCCTATAAATTATACTATTCCTGATCCCTCCCAGGTAATTGATAAGATTAAAGGAAAAGATGGAGTTACCGCGGCAGAACCAATGATCCTGTTTGGGTGTCTGGCATTTCACCAGGACAAAAACATCCCAACTACCGGGATAGGAGTTATACAGAATAGTTATTACTACACCAAGGCCATAGACGGTATTGTAGAAGGCTCCGCTTTAGACAGAGGAGATGAAATACTTATCTCCCGGAAAATGTCTCAACTTTTAGAGGTATCTCCGGACGATCCTGTTATCCTTTTAGCTGAGGACAGTACCGGAAGATCCTTCTCCAAGGAGTTTCCCGTTACTGGATTATACGATACAGAAAATCAGCAATTCGATACAAATCATATTTTTATCACCCACGGAGCAGCTCAGGAACTGCTTAATCTTACAAACAAAACGTTGGAAATCCGCGTCAATATTAAAAATCCGGAGCAAGCCGCTGAGTTTAAAAATACTATTGGGCCAATCCTGGAAGCCCAAAACTTAGAGGCTGAAACATGGCGGGAAATCCACGGGAGCTTCATTGTGGCCTTTGAACTTTTTGATCTATTTATCTGGTTCATCGATTTGTTGGTAATAATTGTTACCGCCACGGTTATTACAAACGCTATTCTTATGAACGTGTTCGAACGGACGGGTGAGTACGGCAGTCTAAGGGCTATCGGACTTAAGAAACGGCAACAAGCGGGTATGATCCTTACCGAGGGATCACTGCTGGGTATTTTAGGAAGTTTTTTGGGGCTCATTATAGGAATACCCCTAACCATGATAGTCGAACGGGTGGGAATAAATGTGGGAAACTTTACTGAGAGTTTCGGCTTGTCCAGAATCGTGTATCCTGAGCTGAACGTAATAACCGGGATTCGGAGTTTTGCAGCCGGGATAATCGTAGCAACGGCGGGTTCCCTCTACGCCGCGTTGGTAAGCTCCCGAAAGCAGATAACGGAAATGCTTATGGGTTCGGTGTAAATTAGAATGGAGATGATTGATATGGAACTGTTCTTATTGGGATTACGCAACATTTTCCGGAATAAACGGCGGACGATACTCAACATTGCCGCCCTCATTATTGCCGTGTTTCTAATGTTAACAGGTCTCGGATGGGTACAGGGGTATAGTACCTATCTGTACCAAGCCTTGATAAATTTTGAGACAGGGAATATACAGGTTCTACCTGAACACTATTACGATAATATGGCAAGATTTCCCCTGGATCTGACCATTAAATCCTACAAAAAAACAAAAAATCGGATAGAAACCCATCCCGGTGTGGATGCCGTGACCGGCAGAATAATCACCAGTTTGGAAGTTATAGCCGGCTCTAAGTCTGTACGGATGACAGCAAGAGGAATTGATCCGGAAGCGGAAAAGAACGTAACCATACTGTCGGACTACATAGCTTCCGGAAAATATATCGGCCGGTCCGGGGGTCTCCTTATGGGTAAGCCCATGGCTGAACGGATTGGCTTGTCTGTCGGGGACACGGTACTCCTTAAAGCCGTGGACCAAGAGGGTGTACAGAACATACTAGATGTTAAACTGCAAGGTATCTTTGATTTCGGCTATCCCGCCCTGGATGAAAATGTCGTATTTACAGATTTAGGTATTATGCAATCACTTTTGGCTATGGAGAATGAGGTAACAAAACTGGTTATCACCGTTAATCCAGGCTACGACTCCCGGAATGTAATTCCCGGCATTAAAGAAATACTTAAAAACGCAGATGACCAATACGACGTCCGTATTTGGCGGGACTTTGCACAAACCACGGTTTCTGCGGTAAAAGGGGACAGCAACACCTTCTGGATGATGCTGATAATACTCTATGTCCTTATTGTAGTGGGAATCATCAATTCCATGTCCATGTCTATCCAGGAAAGAACCGGGGAAATTGCCACGATGCGGGCGATCGGTATGAAGCGGCGGGGTGTTTTGGGACTCTTTATTTCAGAAGGCATCAGTATCGCTATCCTGGCTTCCGCGGGCGCCCTCGTCTTGAGTATTCCCGTCATATTTTTTCTCGGTTCAGTGGGTATCGATATCGCTCAGTATATGCCTGAGGATCTTCCCATACCCTTCGGTAAACGGTTTTATGCGGATTTCAGGGTCTGGCAGTTTTTAGTTTCCGTGGGAACCGCCTTAGTAACGGCCCTTGCGGGAAGCCTGCTTCCATCCCTCCGGGCCATGAGGACAAATACCGCTCAGGCTTTAGCGGGAAAGAAGTAATCCGGGCTCTAGGAAACTCCATCAGACCGAGTGAACAAGATGAGGCCCGAGCGCCTCTAAAAGCGGTTCAGTTTCAGGATAACCGAATCCCAGGGGATTGCGGCGCCTCCAACCCTCCGCAAAGGTAAATTTTCCGCTTAGCATTCCCATCCGGCGGCAGAAATCCCGGGATATATTCAGATAGGAATCCAGTCCCTGGCTCTTATCCAGCCACTCCTTCTTCGAACGGTGCATCCCAAGCATGGTGATACGTCGCTCCATCACCCCTTCTACATCCACAAAAAAATGGGGGACGATCTTTTCTCCCAACGGTCCCCGAAGTCCATAAGGCTGGGCATGATACACCGCTAACTCACCGGAAACAGGTGTTGATTCCGGTTCGGTCTGAAAGTTGGGCATTCCCCGGGCGAAAGCTGCGGTTACCACGATTCTTACAGTATTCATGTGATCTTCCATGTAATGTTCCAAAGACTGCGGCAGGATAATATCGGGATCTATCTCCCGGCTTTTTTCCCGGGCAAGACAGGTTGCTCCTACCGTTATTTTCATCGACGAACTTGATTCCATGGCCCCAGTCCGCGGAGGCGGTTTAGGCGAACCGTCAGTCACTGAACGGGTAGTAAACATTCTCCTGGCCGAAATGGACGGTCTTTAGGAGCTTCAGGGAGTGGTGGTGGTCGGCGCTTCGAACAAACCGACTCTCATCGATCCTGCCCTCCTCCGTCCGGGACGTTTTGATGAGTTAATCTACGTTCCGGTTCCGGAAGAGGAAGGACGCTTAAAAATCCTGAAGATCCACACCTAGGATATGCCCTTAGGTGATGATGTACACTTGGAAGAAATCGCGGCTCAAACCAGAGGATACAGCGGAGCTGATCTGGAAAATCTGGTACGAAAAGCGGGACTACAGGCCATGCGGGAAAACATCGAATCGAAAATTATACCCATGCGGTTTTTTGATGAAGCGCTTAAGGACAGTTCCCCTTCCGTAACCCCTGAGATGGACGAGGAGTACAAGAACATTGCCAAGCAGTTGAAACAAGAAAGTCCCCAGAACCGCAGGATTGAATTTACACCGTAGCTGCAAAAAGAGATGCTGAGTTTGTATTAGAACAGGCAGCCATTGTTTTTGGAAACCGCTGAAGTTTTACTCGTTAAAAGACCGATGCCGCGCTCCTTATCCCCTACGGCACAGTAGAACATAGTCCAATGATCACCGTCCCGGTAAACCTTCGGATTAGCCGCTAAGAGCGCATCGTACCCTTGCGGATTGTTGGGTATGACAGGATTTTCTGTATGCCTTTTCCAATGCACTAAGTCTTTAGAGAATGCCAAACCGATCTGTTCGCGGTTATCCTCCCCCTTGGCATTATAGAAGTTATGGAACACACCGCCCATCGAATCCGAAATAGAGCATCCGCCATTCATCATCAGCACGGGACACATTAGTCCCGTCCGCCAAGCGAAAACCAAGCCTTGCTTCAATCCTGCTCTCGCTGCCGCAGCAGTAACCTAATAAAAAAATATGATACAACACCGTCTATGAACGGGATGATTGAAAAATACCTGGCTCAGGTTTCCGTTGACGATCTTATTCGTGATTCTTCGAAGAGGGTGAAAAACTAACCTGCCTTTTTTGCGGCATTATTGATATTGCCGGTACCGCCATTTACACAATGTATATAACCTTCTATTATTAACTCATGCCTGTATTTGGACCCGTACCCTCCCGCAGATTGGGAAGCAGCTTAGGAGTAAACAACATTCCGCCGAAAATCTGCACCTATGCCTGTGTGTACTGTCAACTCGGACGTCCCGTTAAAATGCAGGCAGAACGGGAAGAGTTTTTTCCGGCCGAACAGCTTCGCGGTGAAGTCGAAGACCGACTTGCTGCAATAACCGATCCTGCCGAATACCCGGACTATGTAACTTTTGTCCCCGACGGAGAACCTCTTTTAGACCGGAACATCGGCAGAGAGATCAGCTTTTTAAAAGGAAAAAAATTCAAAACCGCGGTCATTTGTAATGCTTCTCTTTTAGGCAGCGCTGAAGTGCGCAAAGAACTTGCCGCGGCTGACTGGGTTTCCGTTAAGGTTGACAGCATCCGGGAAGAAACATGGCGGAAAATAAACCGTCCGGTGAGAAGTCTGGATTTTGATACCATACTCGGGGGAATTAAAGCGTTCCGGAAGCAGTTTAAGGGTGAGTTAGTCACTGAAACAATGCTGGTTAAGGACTTAAACGACAGCGAAGAACTGATCAATCCCCTATCGGATTTCCTGTCAGAGCTGAAACCCGATACCGTATATATCTCTATTCCCACAAGACCGCCCGCGGAAAGCTGGGTTACGCCTCCCGATGAAGAAACCGTTGCAGGAGTCTACGATCAGTTTTTATCGAAAAATATTTCCGCCGAACTTCTTATCTCCTACGAAGGGGACAATTTTATCCCGGGTAAGGATTTCCAAAACGATATCCTGTCAATCTGCTCCGTGCATCCTATGCGTCAGGAAGCGGTAGACCGGCTGCTGAAACATCACGGTGAAAACGTTTCCGCTTTAGATAAGCTGGTGGAGAATAGACAGCTTTTAAAACTCACCTACGGTGATAATGTCTTCTACCTCCGTAAACTGAAATAGTAATTTTTGCAATTGCCTCAATACATTAGATCGCATTGACGCAGCTTGTTTTAAAGACTACCATACCTTATGCCGTTTATAGACCAAAAAGAAAAACCAAACGTTCTCTTAATCTGTACTGACCACCTGAGCGGTCTCATGCTCGGATCGGCCGGTCATCCGTCGGTAATGACCCCGACAATTGATCAGATGGCCCATGCCGGAACCAGATTTACAAACGCTTATTCCGCATGTCCCAGCTGCATTCCTGCACGGAGAAGTCTGATGACAGGTATGAGTCCTAAAGCTCACGGGCTGAGAAAATATCAGGAAGGGGCTGAGTTTCCCGATTTTCCGACAATGGCGGATTGTTTCCGGAATGCCGGATACCAGGCTTACGGTGTGGGAAAGCTTCACGTATATCCCCAGCGGAACCGGATCGGTTTCGACGACTTTTTAGTAGAAGACCAGGGAAGACACCAGCTCCGGGATGTTCCCGACGGTTCTGCAGATGATTACGAACTATACCTTGCAGACCAGGGATACGGCGGAAAAGAATATGCCCACGGTATGACACAAAACTCCTGGGTTACCCGCCCATGGCACCTTCCGGAAAAAGTTCACCCCATTAACTGGGCCACAGAACAGCTTTGCCGGTTCATACGACGGAGAGACCCGCGGAAACCTTCACTCTGGTACCTCTCCTATTCTGCACCTCATCCGCCCCTTACTCCACTGCAGGCTTATATGGACCTGTATCGGGACATTCCGGTAAAAGAACCTGCTATGGGAAATTGGTCGAAGAGTTTTGATACCCTTCCATACCACGTTCAAGGCCGGAGTAACTGGGCCATGGAACCTATGGCCCGTGCGACCAGGGACCAGCAGGACCTATCCAGAAGGGCGTTCTACGCGACCATAACCCACATCGATCACCAGATTCGGGTGATACTCGGTTATCTTCGGGAAAACGGATTACTGCACAATACTATTATTGCCTTTACCTCCGACCATGGGCACTTCGCGGGGGAACATGGACTTTGGAGCATGGGTCACTTCTACGAGATGACCTCTAAAATACCCCTCATTATCGTACCGCCGAAGGAAGGAAAACACGGCACCTTGGTTCCGCAAACTGTAGACTCCCGTATTGCTGAGTTCGGAGATCTTATGCCCACCCTACTCGATCTGGCAGACGTTCCTATTCCCGAAACGGTGGACCTGTTGAATCTTGCGGACAATAAAAAACGGAATTACCTCTACGGAGAACACGGAGAAGGGGATGGGGCTCAACGGATGATCCGGAAGGGGGATTATAAACTTCTGTACTTTGCTAAGGGAAACCGTTTCCAGCTCTTCAATATTACCGAGGATCCCGAAGAAACTAACGATATAGCTGAGGATCCGGCAGCTGCCACCGTTAAAAAGGAACTAAAAAAGATCCTCAAGGAAAATATCTACGGTGAGGATTCGGGCTGGATTACCAACGGCGAGTTTACCGGGATTCCCGCGGAACCATTCAAACCCGAGGGAGAAATTGCCCTGCGCGGCCAGCGCGGTCTGCGGTTCATGTAGGACATGAATGCCGTCATACCGGAGACTAAGCACATTACCGGTATGACGGAATATATTCTAATTAGTGTCTTTTAAAGCTGTACTTAAGTATCAATATCCGCGGACATAAATTTTCCAACGTAGGGAGAACGTCCGGGAGCACCTCTGCGGAAGTGGCCTGAGGGTGTCTCACCGAGGAACTCGGAGAACCACGATTCATGTTCCACTTCTTCATTTAAAATTGCTAAAGCGAGTTCGTAAGTCCGGTGATCTTTACCGCTGGTGTAGTTACAGATATCGGTGTAGGTACGGATGGCGCATCTTTCTGCCTCAACCAATACCGTTAAAAGATCACGGATTTTTTCCCCACCTGTTTCAGGATATTTACCAAAATCGGTACTGTCTGACGGCGCACGCCGTTCTTTACCATTGCCTCCGCTGGACTCAGGCAGATAGGCGTCCGGACAGCCTGCTTTATCGGCAAAGGAGCGGATATCGTCCGGCAGCTTTCCGCCCAGTTCGTAGATGCGGGGAAGCAAGGCCTCAAAATGATTCCGGTCCTCGATCCTGGCATCTTCGATTATCTCTTTAATTCCCTCACCTTCCAAACCGATGGCATTCACCCGAAGAATCGTATAATAATAAAACGTAGTGAATTCCGCTCCCGCGGCAGCTACCAGCTTTTTGAGTAGTTTTTCGGTGTCTATTCCTGATTTTTCTACCATCTCTCTTGCTACACGTCCCATAATTACCTCCTAGTAATGGTTCTTAATTTAGAATTAGTCTAATATTGTATTGTTTATTTGTCAAGTATGGTTTTAAAAATAGATAAAATATTATATAATATTCTTATGAGCAATAAAACAGTAAAAACAGCTCCCCTTTTAAAACGGTTAAAAGAGAGGGGATGGAGAATAACAGTACAGAGACGTACAGTCGCGGAAGTATTGACAGGCAACAATCTGCACCTTACTGCCGAAGAAGTTTTCCGCCGGGCAAAGGAGGATATTCCGGAGATCTCCAGGGCTACGGTTTACAATATTTTAGGTGACCTTGTCGGCATGGGCGAAATCGGAGAATTACAATTCTGTACGGGTTCTACATTATACGATCCGAATGCCCCTGTACCGCATCACCACATGGTTTGTACCCAATGCGGTAAAATATACGATGTGCAGCCGAAGGGAATAAATCAGTTAGACCTGCCGAAAGAGGTAAAGCACGGGTTTTCTATAGACCGCATAGAAGTCGTTTTTCGCGGACAATGCAGTGCATGCAGTTGACCATCCTGCTTCAGTGGTATATCCTCCAGCTCAATGAAAATCGGAATAATCGGATTCCCTAATTCGGGGAAAACCACCATATTTTCTGCCCTCACCCGGACAGAACAGAACATCTCGAGCTACTCGGACGAAAAAGCGGAACCAAATGCAGG
Organism: uncultured Spirochaetales bacterium; assembly: GCA_964618265.1. Lineage (GTDB taxonomy): Bacteria > Spirochaetota > Spirochaetia > CAYLLE01 > CAYLLE01 > CAYLLE01. Next base: position 8,385 of record CAZUAE010000048.1, read on the forward strand.
TCTTGTATCGGTGGAAGATCCAAGAATCAATACCCTTTCGGAAATGTACAATCCCAAAAAAACTGTATACGCTGCTCTGGATATTGTAGATTTCACAGGTCTCTCACACGGTTCCGGGCGGGAGGGATTATTCGGTCCCCGGGCACTTCAGCTCCTCAAAACCTCTGACGCATTAGCGGTTGTTCTGAGGAATTTCAGCGATCCCGAAATCGATGCAGTCGCAGGTCCGCCTGATCCCCTTCAGGAAGCAGAATCTATTCAGGAGGAACTGATCTTAGCTGATCTTATCCTCGCCGAACGGCGTTTGGAGACAATCGAAAAAGACTTTAACCGCGGAAAAAAAACACCCCAGGCAGAAAAAGAAAAAAAGATACTCAACCGGATTACCGAAGTATTGAATGATAATAGGCCCCTCCGGGATATAGATTTCTCGGAAGATGAACTCAAAACCGTCACCCACTTTCAATTTCTTACCCTGAAACCGGTGCTTTTTATATTGAACTCAAGTGAAGATACATTCGGTGCCGGCAAGGAGTTAACAAAAAAACTTACCGGCATCGTGGAATTTTCCGGTAAATTCGAAATGGAACTGGGACTTCTCGAGGACTCAGAAGAGGCTGCGGCCTTTATGGAGGACATGGGAATTCATGAATCAGCCCGGACCAGGCTCGCCCAGGCCTGTTACTCCCTTTTAGGATACATCAGTTTCTTTACCGTCGGTGAAGATGAAGTCCGCGCGTGGACCATCAGGAGAGAAACTCCGGCTGTCGACGCGGCCGGCGCAATACATTCCGACCTGCAGAGAGGATTCATACGAGCTGAATGTTTTTCTTATGATGACCTTATAGAAGCCGGATCGGAAAAAGGGCTGAAAGAAACAGGCAAATTACGGCTGGAGGGAAAAGAATACATCGTGCGGGATGGAGATATTCTCAATATCCGATTCAGTGTGTAGGTAAAACATGAACCATTTTATGCTGTGGTTTAACATGATCACCTTTACCCTTATGATCGCTTCATTAGGGCTGAGCTATTTAATTTACCGAAAATACCGTTCATCCTGGCTAAAAGACTACCTCATCTACACCCTCACATACGCTATATGGCTTCTCTTTGCTACTTATACGTTTTTCCAAACTGCATTTCTCCCTGCTCCCGTATCCTGGCTGGAGAGCGGTTTTATATATGCCCGGGCAGGTGTCTCGATTTTCATCGCCTTTTTTGGATTCAGATTTTTCCTAAAAACCGCCGGATACGGCGTCAATCGTTTTTTCCATGCTGCTGTTTGGGGGTTCACTCTCCTCATACTGATTATGATCACCATCGCCCTGGTCTTTACAAGGTCCGTAATCGGGTCGCTTTCTACTAAACTGTTCAATGCCTTCTTCTTTCTCTTCAGTCTTTTGTCCTTCCTAAGAGTACGGAAGGCTGCTGGTCTGGTCAGAATGATGATCCCCTTTCTGATCTACTCAGCTGTCTCCTATTTTATACTGCTTGCTGCGGGAATAATATTGCCAGCCATTATTCCGGCAAATGAAACATTCCGTATAAATGTGCTGGCCGTAGGGATATACTGCTTCGTATGGGGAATTATCATTATAATAATTTTTATGCAAAGAATTACAGTACAGCAAGAAGACTCCAACTTTTCCCATAACTTTTTTAAGGATTACAGCATAACACCCAGAGAAGCGGAAATAGTAAGGTTTCTCTTCTCAGGGAACTCCGGTAAAAAAATTTCAGAGCAGCTGTTCATATCCCAAAGAACCGTTGAAACCCACTGCTACAATATCTACCGGAAATGTAATGTAAAAAACAGGATGGAACTTATCAATTTAATCCGCCGTTACTCTTCTTAAAAAGAAAATTTGTCTAAGTATTCTTACGTAGTTGGCTCTAAGAACCGAAATCAGTACTTTCCCGGATATACTAAAAACGTTTATTGAATGATAGTTTGATCATGATGAATAGCAAGTTGATTGCGGGGCTTCTGATCCTACTCGCCGGTGTTTTAATAATGGTCGGTGTGATCCTGGCAGTAATAACAAGTTACAGGAAGGATCAGAAAGCTGCTAACACAACTAGGTATGCGGCACTCATTATACTGGGTCTCGTTATATCGATAATTCAAATCAGCCTGGGAATAATTATAGCATTTCCGGGTAATGTATAGAGAGGAGAAACAAATGGAAGCACAGAATGTTTTATTGGCGGGGATACCTATCCTGATAATCAACCTTATTCTTATTGTAATTTGCCTGAAGGATTGGCTCAAACGGGAAACTTTTGCGTATATCCCAAAGTGGGGCTGGCTGGCAGTAATAGTTCTCATTAATATTATCGGTCCAGTTTTATACTTAACCTTGGGAAGGAGAGACAGCTGAATATGAACGGAGAAAAGATATTAAGATGCCGGGGTTTAGTCAAAACGTACAAGCAGGGAGAAAAGCCTGCAGTGGATGGTCTCGATCTGGAGGTCCGTAAGAATTCTGTTTTTGGATACCTTGGACCTAACGGTGCGGGAAAGACGACAACAATCAAAATAATGACCGGTCTTATCCGAAGTGATGCCGGAACAGTTTGGGTGGGGGACCACGAAGTGAACCGGCATTCTCTGGAATTGAGAAGGAGAATCGGTTATTTAAGTCAGGAACCGAAATACTATACCTGGATGACAGGACGGGAACTGCTCGAGCTCGTAGGTTCAGTCTTCGGCATGTCCTCAAAGGAACGGAAAAAAAGAACCGATGAGTTACTGGACCTATCCGGATTGGCTGATACCGGGAAAAAGCGTATCTCCGGATATTCCGGCGGAATGGTACAGCGGCTTGGGATAGCGCAGGCCTTGGTTAATCGTCCGGAAGTACTTTTCCTGGACGAACCGGTATCGGCCCTGGATCCGCTGGGAAGGAAGGAGGTCCTGGAATTCATCGACCGGCTAAAAAATGTAACAACAGTTTTTATGTCCACCCACATCCTGGCGGATGTGGAACGGGTCTGTGATACCGTGGGTATTATAAATAATGGAAAGATAATTGCTCTGGAAGAAACAAGGGAGTTGAAACAAACGTTCGCGCCCCCCAAAGTAGAACTATCGTTCGATACAAAAGATGATACTCACGCGTTCCGCACCATAGCTTCACAGCGCGGCTGGAAGCTGGAAGCAGAACAAAAAGGCGGAGATAAAGTTTTACGTTTTACCCCGGCAGACTTTTCTGCCTCCCGGCAGGATATTCTAAAGGTGATCGCCGATAATGAACTTGCTCTTAACAGTATGGAAACAAAATCGGCCACTCTTGAAGATATTTTCGTCAAGATGATTCAGGAAGAAGGAGTTTCTATATGAACAACATACATACACTTTTAAAAAAGGAAATCATGGAGATAATCCGGAGCTACAAACTCCTTATCGGATTAGCTGTGTTCGCTTTCTTCGGAATATTATCTCCCGTTACGGCAAAGTATCTGCCTCAAATCCTGGGCAGTTTGGAGGAAATCAGGCAGATGAATATTCAGCTGCCGGAACCAACCTACAGAGATGCTCTGTCTCAGTATGTTCAGAATATCAGCCAGATAGGAACCTTCGCGCTGATCTTTCTGGCAATGGGTTCCGTTGCTAAAGAAAAGGATCAGGGGACCGCCGCGTTTCTTATGGTAAAACCGGTTCGCCGCAGCTTCTTTATTACCGTAAAAATAATATCTCTAATCGGACTGGTAACGGTCAGCTTAGCGGCAGCGGCTGTCTTATGCGGAATATATACGGTAATCTTTTTTGAAGCGGTACCTTTAGGGATGTTCCTCAAGATGAACCTGTTACTTCTCCTAAACATTGTAACAATAATAATCGTAACAGTTCTGGCCAGTACATTTTTCCGCACCCAAGCTCCCGCGGGAATCGTTTCCATAGTCCTCTGGATGGTATTATCAGGTATAACGGAGATAAAAACCGTAGGAATTTACTCCCCAGGAAAACTCATCGGGGAAGCGAACGGCCTTATGGCGGGATCAGGAATTGCGTGGCAGCCCTTTGCGGGATCCGCGGTTCTGATACTGCTCTGCATCGCAGCCTCCATTGTCCTGTTCCGGAAATGGGAACCGTAATGAAAAACGATTGATTTGTTATAACTGCATCAGCTCCTGAATCCGCTCTATGGACTTAGGAGCTGATCCTTCGTCTTTTTGTATTCCAGTACTTCTTCCCGTTCAGGAATGCGGTAGAACCACGGCTATGTCACAACTAGAATAACTGGAATTGCTTCTTTACATATTTCCCGCTTTATGCTACGATCCTGTCAACTTAAAAGAAAGAGAGGTAATTTTATGTCGGTAGCCCGAATTGTTCCCAACATAGGGTCACAGGGTTAACGGAAGAGATTTCTCGTTTTATTTAAAATACAACCTTCCTGTTCTCCTGTGATATAACTCATCGGCAATACGCAATTAATTGCGTTACAGGGGAATTATAATTTCATGCACAATAAAAACAGAACAACCCTCGAATCTTACGGGTGGAACAGCAGGTTCCGGCAGGCTTACTCTCCTTTTAGAGAAAGAGGCTGGATACCAGGCAGGATTCTCGCGCACTCCAGAGGGAAAATCCTCGCGGTAAGCGAAACGGGAGAACTCTGGTGTTCCCTACCGGGCAGTTTTGCCCAGCGGATGGAAGCAATGGGAATGAGATACTGTACCGGGGACTGGATAGCCCTTGAACCTTATCCTGACGGTTCGGGAGGAAGAATATGGGAGATACTCCCACGGATCACCGAACTTAAACGGCATTCCGCGGGAGAGATGAGTGTTTCCCAAACACTGGCAGCGAACATTGATACCGTTTTTATCGTTATGGGCCTGGACAGCAATTTTAATCCGGCACGGGCGGAACGGATGTTGGTGTTGGCCTGGAACAGCGGAGCTCAGCCGGTGGTGCTGCTCAATAAATCTGATCTTTTAGATGACCCGAACCCCTACATCAAGCGAATCGAAGCTTCATCTCCGGGTGTACCGGTACAAGCCGTTTCCGCTGTTACAGGAACCGGAATGGAGGATATCCGCAGCTGTTTAGGAAACGGCAAAACCGGTGTCTTTATGGGTTCCTCGGGAGTGGGAAAGTCGTCACTCCTCAACACTCTGGCAGGAACTGTCTTACGGAAAACCCAGGGGGTGCGGGAAACCGACGGAAGAGGCAGGCATACAACTTCGCTCCGGGAGCTGTTCCTTATTCCCGGGCTGGGATGCATCATCGATTCTCCCGGTATCAGGGAAGTGGGGATTGGGGCCGACGGAAACGGTCTGGATGCGGCGTTTCAGGATGTAACAAGTGAAATCGAATCGCTGGCAGCCAAGTGCAAATTTTCCGATTGCGGCCATCAAGGGGAACCCGGATGCGCGGTAGCAGCAGCCTTAGGGGACGGCACACTCAGCCAAGAGCGGTATCGGAGCTATTTAAAACTGAAACGGGAAATGGAATTTGCCGCCTCCCGGGAAGATGCAAGAATAAGCCGGGAACGGGAGAAAAAATGGAAAACCATTACCAAACACTCCAGAAATTTTAAAAAGGAAAGGAGGAGGTAAAAATGAACCGCGGCAGAAATTATCATCAAAAAGGCAAACGATTAAGCGGCGATTCATTCGTCTGCGGAAACTGCGGAGCGCCTGTGTGCTCCCGGGCGCCGGGAACACGGCAGCGGAATCATTGTCCCTCCTGTTTGTGCAGTCTTCATGTGGACATAACACCGGGAGACCGGAAAGAATTGTGCCGGGGAATTATGGAACCCATCGGATTATGGGTCCGTGACGGAGGAGACGTTGCTCTGCTCCATCGGTGCAGAACCTGCGGAGTCCTGCGGTCAAACCGGTTGGCTGGAGATGACGACGAAACAAAACTCAGGAGTATAGCCGCCAAGGCTCTCCAGGCTGTCGAGGCCGGGAAGGGGTGACGGAACGAAGAGAACTGAGGCTGTCACCTTGACTCCCCCTTACAAGCCGTGCGAAATTAGGATTCGAAAGGAAAGATACCGAACATGCAAAAACCGAACATCATTATCATCCATGCCGACCAGCTTCGGTGCGACTGTATAGGACCTTACGGTAACAAAGAAGTAATGACCCCCAACCTGGACAAATTGGCCGGAGAAGGTGTTACCTATTTCAACCATTTTACAAGCTTCCCCGTGTGTACCCCTTCCCGCTATTCTCTGCTCAGCGGTCTTCCTGTATTCAAACATAGAGGATGGACTAACCACTCTACCCCTTGTCCGGGAACCCCTTTCTTTCCGGAAACTCTAAGGGATGCCGGTTACAAGACTAAAGCGGTGGGAAAGATGCACTTTACTCCTACCTATCTGGATGTGGGGTTTCAGGAAATGACCCTTTGCGAACAGGCAGGAAACGGCAGGTGGGACGACGATTATCACAGGGAGTTGATGAAAGAAGGTCTCATAGATTACCAGGATCTCGAAGACCAGCGGAAAGAGTTTAGAACAAACGCCAGAGCAGAATACTGGAAGAAACTCGGTGCCGACCCCCATCCGCTTCCTGAGGAATATCAAAGCACCCACTGGATTGGACGCCATTCTTTAGAATCCTTGGACGACCCGGGTAATCCGTTCTTACTGATGACCGGTTTTGTAAAACCTCATCATCCGTTTGATCCTTCCGAACGCTGGATCAAGATGTACGAAAACCGGGACTTGACTATTCTTCCCGGCTGGAGCGAAGAGGTCCCGGGGCGGGATTACGATAAGCGTCCCGGATTTTTCGATTACAAATCGATTAACCGGAATAATTTAAAGCGTGTTATGACCCACTACTACGCTTCGATATCTGAGATCGACGAATGGGTGGGCCGGATACTATCCCGTCTCGAAAAGTTAGGGATATACGACGATACAATGATACTATTCACCAGCGACCATGGCGAGTATCTGGGGTACCATCATCTCCTTCTAAAGGGCAATAATATGTACGATCCGCTGATGAAAATTCCCCTTATTATAAAATATCCCGGTTCCAGGAACGCCGGCAGCAGAGAAGAGAGACTTTCTTCCAACACCCAATTGGCGGCACACATTTTAAGACAGGCAGGATTATCCCGGCATGAAAAAATGGATTCTCATGAGCTTAATACCGGAAAAGAGGAAGACATTGTGTTCGCCCACGCATACGCAGGCAGAGAGATATTTATAAGGACAAAGCAGTATAAATTGATATTAAACCACGAAGATGAATCTAAATCCCTCTTCTTTGATCTTGAGAAAGATCCTTACGAATTCGAAAACAGGGTTACCGATCCGGGTTATACATCAATCATCAATAAACTCAAAAAGAAAGCCGCGGACTGGGAGGAAGGCTTAATAATGGGAGAATCCTACCTCGCTGAAAATGCCCCCATTATAGACACCCGCAATGCCCGAAAGGGAACAGCAGAGGAACGAAAACCGGTAATCCGGTATTATACAGAAAGTATGGAGAAATTAGGATTTCCCGCGGGGGAGGAAAAATGAAAAAGCGGCCCCCTCCCCCTCTTTACTCTCCGCTGAAATAGACCCTCTATGAGCCTCTACGATCCGCCTGCTTATGGCCAACCCAAGACCGGTACTGGGCTCTCCTCCGGTACTCCGGGTACTGGTCCGGCCGTAGGGTCTGAACAATTTGGAAAGTTCTTTTTCCGGTATTCCCTGCCCCTGATCTGTAACCGAAACAGTAACACCATCCTCTGAGTTTCGAACAGTTACCGTAATTTCGCTTTCCGGGTAGGAAAATTTAATTGCGTTGGAGAGAAGATTGCTTAGAACTTGTTCGATTTTTTCAGGATCAAAATCAAGAATTAATTCATCCTGGGGCGGGTTAAATTTTATCCTTATACCCTTTCTTTCAGCTAAAGGTTTCTGAATGCTTACAGCATGGGCGATAAAGGTAATTATATTGGTGTTTTGAAATTTCAGATTCATCTTCCCGGATTCTATTACCGATATGTCGAGAAGATCGTTTACCATGGTAAGCATATGTTTGGAATACTTATCCATTTCCTCAATAAGCTGACGCTGTTCAGAATCGAGGGCAGAGAAATCTTCATCCAGAAGGAGACTGCAGATGGAACTGAAAGATCCTAAAGGATTCCGTAAATCGTGCGCCGTCATACCGATAAACTGATTTTTTATTTCATTCAGTTTCTCCAGCTCCTGGTTTTTCTTGTTTAAGTCCCGCTGCAGATTTATCAGTTCGTTATTCAGTTTTGACAATTCGAAGTATAGTTTTTCATTTTCCTGCTGATCCTTTATGGAGTTCCTAATCAGATTTGTCTGCTCATTATTCATCCGCATAAATTCTTCAAAGAATCTGTCCGTGTCTTCCCGCTTCCGGGCAGCTCCTATAAAGAAATTATCCTGATACGCCCCGCCGAAAAAATACGCCGGCTTAATCTCATCATCCACGGGAATGTCCATCTCCCAATCAAAAACCATCCGCTTATTTTTAATTTCCATCAAGAAAGTCAGACATTTACCTGCATCATCGGGGATGACCAGGGAAACTATTCCTTTTCCAGGCATTGGAGTGAGATTGGACTTCATGGAATCCTGTATAACTTCCTTGATTACTCCTTCCGTGTTACAAATGAAAACATATCCGCTGACTTCCTGGTTTGTCATTCCACGTCCCTTTCTTCTATAAGACGATTGGCAATTTGAATAGCTTCTTCAGCCGTAACCGCGGTAGCATCAGCACCAACAGCTTTCCATAACTCAGGATCCCGGTTAAACGGAAGACCGCCGACAATTATTTTGGTATTTCCGCATTCTTCATCTTCCCGTACCGTCTCAATCAATTCCTTCACCTCCTTTATATGATAGGTTATCGTGGTACTCAAGCCCAAAAGATCAGGCTGATATTCTTTAACAGCCTTTACTACTTCCCGGTTAGGAATATTTGCTCCGATGTAGTAGCTATTCCATCCTTCCATTTCAAAATAATCGCTTATCATCCTAATACCTATTTCGTGCAGCTCCCGCCCGACACAGGTTCCCATAAATGTCAGATCTTTACGCTCTCCCGTAAAAAGATAGGGATAGAGCCTGCTCATCACCAGCTGGGTGGCGGCGGTACAGAAATGTTCCTGAGCCACACTGATCTTATTGGTCTGCCACAGTCTGCCGGATTCCATCTGAACCGGCTGAAACACATGCATATAAAGATCTTTAATAGGAACGCCTGAATGATACGCATTCATTATCACGGAAAGAGCCTCCTCCCTTTTCCCGGCTAACAGGTTTTGGAAATAGGAGGACGCGAGTTTGTAATACGGATTCTTCTGCGTTATAAGGGGTTCACTCTGTTCAGGGAGCTCCGGTAAGATTTCAATTCCCTTGGTTAGAAAAGAGAGCGCCGTTTGACTTTTATCAGCCGGAAGATGTTCTCTAATTACTTCTCTGATGATCTTTAAATTATCTATAAAATCATTTACCGAAAGATGTAGATTCAGAAGCAGGATTTTCACCCATCCAAGATACTCCCTGAATAGAAAAAAGGAATTTGATGATAGCGCCTGAAATAGGTATAAAAAGTGGTATTCCGTGTCTTCCCGGCACTTTGCTCTTCCGATTTTTCCATATTTCAATTCAAAATCGGGGTTATTTTCCCACTGTCTTTTAATTACTTCCGCTGCAAGTTTTTCCCGCTGATTGTATAAAACTGTTTCAGGTGTATTTTCTGCTACATCTGATTTGTCACTCATGTAATTAGTATAACTTTTATGAGATCTTTTGGCAATTTTTCCTATAGCAGCTTCTTATAGCAGCATTGATAACACCGGTTGATTCACCATGAGGAATTCTCATTTTATACCTTTAGGCAACAGAAAGAGGCATGATTCTCAAGAAAAGCCGTAAAATAATTGAATAAAATGAGAATTCCAGGCTTTACATAGG
>CAZUAE010000049.1:0-16584 GCA_964618265.1 uncultured Spirochaetales bacterium
AAGTATTGAACGGTACGGTATAGACAAGTATAATGACGGCTGGGGCAGGACAGCTCCTGAATGGGTAGTGCAGAGTTTGGAAGCTCTGACAAATATTGATGATCCGGCGAACCTTGAGTACCGCTTAATGAAAGCATCTTTAGAGAATCATCTTCCCTACAAAACGGACCATTGGTTTCCCTCAGGGTATGTATTCGATCCTGAGTACAACGATGAGATGGCCGATCTTACGGAAGCATTGGTTTCCAACACGGGGCTGGTTAAACAGTGGAGCACGCAATTCATTATCGGCGAACGGGACATAGATTCCGACGCGGAGTGGAATGCCTATTTAAGCGCCTTAGAATCCGCCGGTTTAGATCGTTATGTAGAACTATGGACACAGCGGCTTCGGAAAGCCGGATATTAGAGTCCTTTATTCAATCAATAATACAATGTCTCCCGCCATCCGATGGCGGGAGACAGATTTTCTGTTTTTTTTGGTGTTGTAGTTGAAGAAATTAAAACTGAGAACAAAAAGCCTTACTCAGGAGCAGCTAAGAATAGCGTGGAGACTGCTGGTTATCTACTTTGCGGCACTGCTTATTCCTGCAATTACCGGCACGGTCATCTATTTTTCCCAAATCCGTCAAGTAGAACAGGAAATACTGGAGAGACGTTCGAAATCCTTAGCTCTTAATAAGCAGATTGTCGAGTCCGCTATACTCTCAATTGAAAAAACCGTTACGGAGATACGTCAGGATGATGAGCTGTCCAAGTTGACGGAGTTTGAAAATCCTCTGGATACTAAAGCGGGATTAAAGGTATTGGACGCGTATAACAACAGTAGGTTGTCCCTGGCAGTTTCCGATTATGTTCTGGATATTCAAGTTTATATTAAGCGTCCTAATCTGCTTCTCACGTTAAATGATATATTCTTCGGTCCGGAGATTTATTATAAATATTTCTTTCAAATATCGGATAAGCCGTATGAGGTGTGGCTGAATGAGCTTAGAACTGATAATTACATTCATAACCGCCTTGAATTCTCCTCCATCATATTAAACGGGGTGAATAAAGACGCGATCGTCTTCCGAAGTTCTCTGCCGTACGCAACCCGGTTAAAGAGTACCGGAGTTGTCGCAGTCTATATAGACCGGCAATCCGTTGAGAATCTTCTGGAAACGTATTTAGCAGGATATAACGGGTTTGCCTTTATTAAGTTACCGGATGGAAGACTCTTAGCCTCAATCGGGACCGGTGTCGAAAGCAGAAATATATTTACGAAGAGTCCGGGAAATCCGAGGGGTGTGGAGTTCATCAATATTGAGGGAAGAGAATTCGCGGTATCCTATATACAATCATCAGTAAACCGCTGGATCTATGTAACGGGAACTCCTGTTGAGGTTTTTTATTCTCAGTCCCGGCGCCTTCGGGTTGTGTTTATCGGGTTGGCACTTTTGATTGTTGTAGTAGGTCTGCCCATTCTATTCTTTCAAGTCTTTGGTGTTTCCCGTCCCATCGCTCAGACTTCCCAAATACTAAAGAATGGTGTGGTGCTTTCGGAAAATATGAATACCGATCCTTTCCGGTTTATTTCTGATTCGGTCGGGGAACTTATAAAGCGAGACAGGTCCCTTAAACAGCTGCTGGATGAACAGAAACCAATGGTCCAGGGAGTCATTTTGGAACGCCTCTTCCGGGGAGAGTTTAAGGGTAATGTAGAGGCCCGAACGTTTCTTGATCATTTTGGACTAACCGCCCCCAGCACCCGGAGCTTGGTTCTCTGTGTGGTGATCGAGGGATACTTCGAAATGGTAACACCGGAGATCCTTGCGGAGTTTACCGTAAAGAGCGCCCTTATCCGGGACGAGTTGGAGCGGCTTCTTCCCGCGTCGGCCCTTATTCATAATGTGTCTCACAATGTAATCGGCATTGTTATTTTTACAGACGAGGAAGAACGGGAACTCAAGAGCAACCGTCCTATAGATGTAACCCTCCGGCTTATTATCTCCCGGCTCCGGGCGCTTCAGGATGTCCGCTGTACTGTATCTACCGGAGGGACGGTTAACAACCTTTGCGGTATTTCAGAGGCTCTTCAGGGAGCGATTCAGACGGCGGAACACGCTGAACCAGGATCGGTTAATGCTGATGTAAAAAATAGCTGCCCCTGCACTAGTGATTACTACTTCCCGGCAGAACTGGAAATCAGACTGATTTCTACCGTAAGGGCCGGAAAGACGGCGGAAGTTAAAAATATAACTGCCGAAATCAAGAAGGAAAATCTTAAAAACCGTACTCTTTCCAGAGAATGTTTCCGAAGGCTTTATCAGGAATTGGATGCTGCCAGGATAAAAATTGAACGGCGTTTAGTGAATGGCAAACTTCCCCCCCTCTCCACTGATACGGCCCTTAGCGCCGATGAACGGATTGAACGGGTTCTCAATTATTTAATCGATCTATCGGAGCATATAGAAAAATCCGGATCTTTAGGAAATAGGCTAAAGGCTCCCATAGAAAGTTTCGTCCATGAAAACGCCTTGAATTATGAGATGGGGCTTAAGCTTGTGGCTATGCGGTTCAACCTATCAGAGGTATATGTGTCCCATCTGTTCCGGGAGCTTTTTGGAGAAAATTTTCATTCCTACGTTGAAAAAATCAGGATGGAACACGCCGTTCAGCTGCTCCGCACTACTTCCCTCAATGTAGATGAAATCGCGGACCGGGTCGGTTACCAGAGCGCCAACACCTTCCGAAGAGTATTTAAACGGCACTTCGGCGTTTCGCCGTCCGCTTACACATCATCAAATGCTTAGGATGATTCACCGCCTGCTGCCGAATCGGTAATCTCTGGGGGTCATTCCTGTTTTTGCCTTGAACTGCCGGGTAAGATAGCTGCTGTCCGCGAAACCGGTTTGAAAGGCTATTTCTGTAATGTTTAAATCGGTGTGAATAAGAAGTTCCTTAACTCGGTTTATTCTAATATTTATTAGGTAATCCATCGGCGAAGCGTCAAACAGATGTTTAAACCTGCGTGACAAGGATGACGCGGAACATGCGGCGATATCGCTCATCCGCTCCAGGTTCCAGCTTTCGAAAAACCGTTCCTCCAGAAGGCTGATGAGTTTAGCGATGCGGTCGGTAGGGTGGCCGCGGAATATGCCGTTTGAACCGGTGCTCCTGCAGAGAAGGACCATAAGCTCTATAAGCATTCCTCTCAGCGCCGCTTTATACCCCGCCGGCCGGTTTGTGCTTTCGTTAAGCATTCTGTCTGTTAATTCCCGTGCAACCGTCTGGTTTTCCGGGTCAAGAACCGCTTCCGCCACCACCTTACCATCAACGAGAAAAAGTTTGTTGAATCCCGGTATCTCCTTTAATTCCTCAATAACTTTTGAGAGTCTCCAGGGGATAAACATGACATTAGAAAGACATATTGATTTTACGTGTCTGAAACAGTGAGACATGCCGGGTCTGATGATAAAGACCTGACCCGGAAATACCTGCACCTCTCTCCCGCATATTTTGTGTATACCGCTGCCGGCATGAACTAGAACGATCTCATTAAAATCATGATGATGATCGATGAATGTGGAATTTCCTTCTTCCGTCTCAAGGAACCCTATATTACTGTATCTGTTAATATAGATGGGAGAGTCCCTAACTAACCAACGAGAATGGGGTTGGAGCCAAATGGACATTTGAGAAAATTGTACCGGATTTTGATTATATCGTCAATGATACCGTTGAAAGGTACTGCTACTATACGGTTCTATGTATGATCGATTAAATGAATTAGAAAAAAACAGTGTAGACGCATTTTTTGACGGTCTTTCCCTGGATGAACGGATTGCACAGGTATTCAATGTAAATATGTTCAGGAAAACTCCCGAAGAGGCGGCTGAGCTTTTCGCAAAATACCCCTTCGGCGCGGCTTTTTTCGCCTATTCCAAAGCGGAAGATACAGCTGCAGTTATGAGGAATATTCAGGAAACATCCTCAGTGCCGGTTTTAGGAAGTGCCGATTTAGTAAACGGTGCCGGTTCCCGAATTGAAGGGTGTACCCTTTTCCCGTGGCAGATGGCAGTAGGAGCCGCGGACTCGGAAGAACTGGCTGAAAAGATGGGGCTGGCTACCGCCATAGAAGGCCGGCATGCAGCCCTCCATTGGACCTTTGGGCCTATTGTGGACCTTTCCATCAATAAGGACAACTCAATGATGCACACCCGCACCTTCGGAGATGATCCTGATCATGTAATCCGGATGGGACGGGCTTTTATACGGGGAGTTCAGACGGAAAAACGGATGGCCGCTACGGTTAAGCACTTTCCGGGGGACGGTGTGGACGACCGGGACAGCCACGTGTGTACCTCTATCAATTCTCTGTCCCGCGATGAATGGTATGAGAGTTTCGGGAAGGTTTGGCAGTCCCTTCTCCGGGAAGCTGCTTGTGTGATGTCGGGACATATCGCGCTTCCCTGGATCGATCCGGGCCGCAGCTATTTGGGTCCTGCGCCTGCTACATTGAGTTCACCAATCCAGATTGAACTTCTCCGGAATCAGCTTGGATTTGGAGGGGTTGTTGTGTCCGATGCTATCCCCATGGTAGGCTTCTCCGGTTTTGCCCCGTACCGGAACCGTATTGCCGGAAACATAGAGAGCGGGAGCGACATGATCCTTTGGCCGGACCCGGTGCAGGATATTGATGAAATGAAAAGTGCCCTCGATGAGGGGCTTCTCACGGAAGAGCGCCTGAATCAGGCGGTGAAAAACATACTCGCCCTCAAAGTCTGGCTCGGATTGATTCAAACTGACGGCTCCGCGGCTGAACCTGCCGGTTCAGACAAGACTGCCGTTTCCTGCGGTTCTGATGATTTCCAGCAATGGGCAGATGAGATTGGGGAACGGGCGGTCTGTATTGTGCGGAACGAGAATACTCTTCTCCCGCTGGCTTTACCGAAAGGATCTAAGGTTGCCACGGTCACTCTGACCATAGGGGAAGATACCCGGGGATATGTGAAGGAACTTGATGTTGTAGATCAGGAACTAAAAGACCGGGGTTTCGAAGTGGAACATTTTGCTAATCCCGGCCCGGAACTTCTCAATGCCCGGGGGCAGGAGTTCAATGCCGTTTTTATCAATGTTCATGTGATGCCTGTTTATGGAACAACCCGAATGGTGGGGACAGCGGTTAGGAGTCTGTGGAATTCCTTCTGGCACGGTCATCCGGCGGTGGTGTTTACCTCGTTCGGCGATCCGTACAAACTGTATGAAATGCCCTATGTCCCGAACTACGTTCTAACCTTCAGTAACACACCGTCCAGTCAGCGGGCGGTGGTAAAAGTATGGCTCGGGGAGTTGAAAGCCCAGGGGCGCCTCCCGGTAAGTTTGGACGGATATTTTGAACGGCAGGTAACTGGTCAGCCCGATATTTAATATACCTTGAACTCGTTCAGGACCGGGGCTGAATCCGCTTCGCTGATCACCAGCCGGATCCTGCCCGCTTTCCGCGCCGGACCCCGGATCAGTCTCCGTGCTCCGATCGATTCTCCCGATGCGTATGTTTCCCATCCCTCCCCCCGGTCGACCTCTATCCGGAAACCGCCAATGCGCCGGCCTAAGGGGAGATGTTCCCGTAGAGAAATAACGGTGAACGCCGCAGGCTGGGGAAGCGTCAGAATTATTTCCCCGTTCCGTACATGATCATCAGCGGCCCAGTAAGTATCGGGATTTCCGTCGGCCAAATTTGCCGGCCCAAAGGTATCCGTGCCGGCCCGGACGTTATCAGCTTGAAATTTTCCAAGGGCGGAAAGATCTTTTGTAAACATCCTGTCCCGAAGTTTTCTGAACTCTAGAAGGTTTGCAGCATCTTTCGGATGGATTTTACCCCGCGGGGTGGGAGGCAGATTCAAGAGTAGAGATCCGCCTCTTCCAACCGATTTAAAATAAAGGTCCAGCAGGTTTTCCGGGCTCCGCACCTTATCATTCTCCGCGGGATGGTAGAACCAACCGGGCCGTATGGAGACATCGCACTCTGCAGGACGCCACAAATCACCGTTCCGTTCACCCCGATTGAGGATTTTGCGGTCCACCGCCCAAGCCTGTGCCAGATCTCCGCCGGAGAAATCCCCTGTTTTTGCCGAATCCGGAGCAGCCTCGACGGTGCTTTGTGAAAGGGCAGGCCAGCATGGATCGCCGGCGATGCCGTCTTCGTTTCCCACCCAGCGGACATCGGGTCCGGTATCACTGAAGATACACGCACCCCTCTGGTTTTCCCGGACGATTCGGTGGATTTTGTCCCATTCATAATAGACCGGACCCGGGATTTTCCGATGTTCCCGGGCTCCCCCGTAATACCCGTCGCCGCCGTTAGCGCCGTCGAACCACACTTCAAAAACCTCACCGTATTCCGAGGTCAGTTCTTCCAGCTGATTACGGTAATAGGTCAGGTACTCCTCCCTCCCGTATTCGGGGTGATTCCGGTCCCACGGAGACAAGTACACTCCGAACTTTATTCCCGCTTTCCCGCACGCGTCCGATATTTCTTTGACGGCATCACCTTTTCCGTTTTTCCAGGGGCTGTATTCTACCGAGTGCCGGGTGTACCGGGACGGCCAAAGGCAGAAACCGTCGTGGTGTTTGCAGGTGAGGATTATTCCCGCCATTCCTCCCGATGCCGCTGCGGAGACAATCTGTTCCGCATCGAAGCTGGAGGGATTGAAGATTTCAGGATCCTCATCTCCGTATCCCCATTCTTTATCCGTAAAGGTATTTACTCCGAGATGGATAAAGCCATAGTATTCCATCCGGTGCCACTCCAGCTGCCGGGGTGAAGGAATAGGTCCAAAAGGTTTCGGTTGATTAGGGGTTGTTTGTTTCATGATGCCTATACTACCATAATGGTACTGAAGGGAGCAGTATGTATGGTAAAATTTTCTGTTGAAAGAACAACCGGTACGTTTTCATTTTTTGATTCCCCGGGGAATTTCGGTCTGCTGAATGCTGCAATACGTTTAGAAACTGACCAAGGTGCCGCCGATTCCAGAAGCTCCGGTACCTTTGAAGTGCAGGATACCGGAAAAGGGACTCAAGCACTTTTTGCTTTTTATTATCCGAACCTTGAGATAAATGCTTTTTTTACTCCCCATGAATCACTTTCTGCTTTTACTATTGATCTTGAAATACGGAATACATCTCCGGATGTTATCCGGTTGGGAAGGTGTATTGCTGTTTCGGTACAACAGCCGGAATCTCTTGTTCTGGGAACAGAGCCGGAGAGATCAACGTTTTTCAACATTACAGAAAGAGCGCAGCGCAAATATGTAAAGAGGATCGGGAGCGATGACGGAGAACACATATCACAGGCAATCTGTCATATATACAACCCCGGGAATCAGGCTGCATTCCTTGCCGGATTCATAACCTTAGACCGTATCTACACCGAACACTCCCTCTCTTTCAGCTCTTCCGAGGGAGTTACCCGGTACGAAGCATACGCCGACTTTCAAGATTACAAACTCGATCCAGGTGAAAGTATCAGTTCAGAAAGGCTCTTGATAGCGATAGCAAATGATCCTTATCTTCCCCTGGAAGTTTGGGCTGATCATGTGAAGGACATCTACAACCCCCGGCTTCCTGAGAAGAGCCCTGTGGGAGTGCTGTCTAAAACCTGGGTAGATGCCTATTCTTTGGAGCGTTACCACGATGTTATCGAACGGAACAGCCGGTTAATTCGGGAACGGCTTAAGGGATTCGATGTCGATTACTACTGGATCGGCGGCTTTACCTGGGTAAAAGATTTTAATCCCGGTGAATGGCTTGGGGAGAACAGAGAGCACTTTCCCAACGGTCTTCGGGCAACACTGGATATGCTTACTGAACGGGGGTATAAACCGGGACTCTGGATCGCACCGTTCTGGGTCTCCGAATCGGCTGAGGAAGCTCGTAAGGCGAATCAGGACAATATCCTCCGGATGAAAGACGGTACACCCGCGCCGTATCCCCGGAAGAATCCCTACACCCTTAAAAAGAAGAAGTGGCCCTACGAGTTCAAGGAAGAGAAGGATTATGACGGATATCTGCGTTTAGACGGATCCCATCCCGGTACCCTGAGGTTTCTGGAAAAGGTCTTCCAGGAGCTTAGGAAGAAGGGGGTCCGCTATTACATGATCGATTTTCTAGATGCCGGCTGGCACCGTATTCCCTACGAAGTGCACCACGACCGGAATATGGTGAGGGGGCCGGAGGTTTACCGAAACGCTCTTAAAAAGGTAAGGGAAACGGCAGGGGATGATACCTTTTTACTCGCCTCAACCGGTCCTTCTTTCTGGAATGTTGGTATCGTCGATTCACTCCGTACGTCCACAGATTTTGGTGAGGGCCGCCCTATTATGAAACATGTGTGGTTCTATCCTGCTTCTTATGTAATAAATACCGGAGACTTCTGGACTTCCGCTTTACCGGCGGTAGCAAATACGGCAGCTTTGTACTTTACACACCGCAAGCTTTACCTGAACAACTACAACTGTCTTACCGTGGGAAAACCCCTCTCCCGGAGCGAAGCGGAGATAAATGCAACGGTATTCGGGATTTCCGGAAGCCCTATAATGCTGACTGATGAGTTTTCCCAGCTTTCGGATGAACGCCTGGGCATTTTGAAGAAGGTACTTCCCCAAACCCAAGAGACAGCCTTTCCGGCGGATCTCTTTACCAGCATCTATCCCGAAGATTACCCAAAAGTTTTCAGGCTTCCGGTGGAATCGGATTGGTCGGATTGGGATATCGTTGCTGTTTTTAACTTCAGAGGCGAATCTCTGGTTAAGAAACTGGACTTTAAGGAGCTCCGGATCTCCGGGAAAGATAAGGTCCGGGTGTGGGACTTCTGGGACGAACGGTATCTTGGTACTATCGAGGACGAGTTCAAAGCTGTGGTTCCGCCCCGATCATGTAAGGTATACCGATTTGATAGCTTCCGGGATCATCCCTGGGTGCTCTCTACGGACATGCATATGCAGCAGGGAAATGTAGAACTGTCCGAGGTATTCTGGGATGAGGAGACATGGACCCTTCAGGGAACAGCCGGCAGGCCTGTCGGGGAGTCTGGAAACCTTTTTCTTATTTCCCCTCCTACTTATCGAGTATGCGATATCCGTGGAGTATCGGTGGGAAAGGATGCAGAAGACGGTTCGCTTGTAATCAGGATTCCCCTTCAGTTTAACAGCCCGGAAGTTTCATGGTCAGTTAGGTTCTGTGAAGCCTAAAACCATGCATTTATTAAATTTTTTTGGGGAAATTGAATTTTCTTTTCAAAAAAACCCGTTAAATAAATTAGAAGACGCCCCTATGAATAAAGATAATGCGGCGTCTTGTTAAATGTGATGTGTATACAATGTACATGTAGAGTCTCTGCAAGGCCAATACAATGTCCCGAAAAAGCAATACATCGTGGAGACTTTGCCTGTTAAATGTCTATCTGATGTCAGTAATCTGTTTATGCTTTGCCGGTTAGTTGTCTATATAATGTCGGTAATCTGTTTATGCTTTGCCTTTATTGGTGGGGGGGCATTTTCATTTTTTAGGGGGAGAAACATATGTTTGAAGATGCAGGAAAAAAAATTAGTGATGCATTAAAAGCTGAATTAGGACTTGATCAACCTGACCAACCTAGTAAGCAGGATAAAAAACAATCGGTATTCTATACAAAAGCTCCGAAAACAATCAACATGAGAATTGATCCGTATCAATTTCAGCAAATCAAACAGCATGCGATGATGGAAGGCCTTAGATATCAGACATTTATAAAAAGTGTGGTTTTTAGATACATTAATGGTCTTTTAGTGCCCCGCCCCAAAAAACACCGGGAAGGCTATTGAACAAATATTCCTCATAATTATAATGATTGCATATGACAGGAAAAGTTTTTTTTGCATTCTTCTTTTTTTTCTTTTTTACCGGAAGGAAGAATTCCGGCTTTTCCTGAACTATAAAAAAAAGGGATGGAAAGCGGCGGATTTCTTCCGGCAGGAGGAAGTTTGCCGCTTTTTTAATGCTCATCTAATTAAAGGAGGATACTCAACCTTATGCAGGATACACTGGATGCTCTAATGAATGATTTCCGACGGGAGATTCAGGAGACCCGTACAAAAGCTGATGTCGCGAATGTAAAAGCGGATTTTTTGGGGAAAAAAGGACGTCTCTCTGAAATTCTAAAATCCCTCAAGAATGCCACAGTGGAAGAGAGGAAGCGTATCGGCGCGAAATCGAATCAGTATAAACAGGAAATTCTGAATATTATAGACAGGCGTCTTATGGAAGTTGAGCGTGCCGAGATCGATGAGCGTTTAGCCCGGGAATGGGTGGACATTACCCTGCGGGAATCTGTCATCGATTCGGGACTCCGTTCAGCGGGATACCATCCGGTAACAGAGATTCAGCGGGAAATTGAGGACATCTTTATCTCCATGGGATTTGACGTTTTAGACGGCCCCCATATCGAAGACGATTACCACAACTTCGAAGCCCTGAACATTCCGGAAGATCATCCCGCAAGAGACATGCAGGACACCTTTTGGTTCAAGGACATGCACCACCTGCTTAGGACTCACACCTCCACCATTCAGGTACGGGGAATGGAGACGAAAAAACCTCCTTTCAGGTTTGTCGGTCCCGGAAAGGTATTCCGGTGTGAAGCAATTGACGCCTCCCATGAAGCGGCTTTCCATCAGCTTGAAGGTATGATGGTTGGTGAAAATATCTCCGTGGCTAATCTTATCTTCTTTATGAAGACGTTTATAAGTGAAGTGTTCAGGGAGGAGGTGGACGTGCGGCTCCGTCCGGGGTTCTTTCCCTTTGTGGAACCCGGTTTTGAGCTGGACATAAAGTGTCGTATCTGCTTGGGGAAAGGTTGTTCCGTCTGCAAGCAGACCGGATGGCTTGAGCTGTGCCCCTGCGGAATGGTACACCCCAATGTGCTTAAGTATGGTAATGTGGACACGGAGAAATACAACGGTTTCGCCTTCGGACTGGGACTAGACCGCCTTGTTATGATGCGGTATGGAATCAATGACATCCGTCTTATTCACTCCGGAGATCTCCGGTTCATTTCCCAGTTCAAAACGTACTAGGAGGACATATGTACATCTCAACAGAATGGATTCAGGACTATGTAGATATATCGGAAATTCCAGCGGAAACTTTGGCTGAACGGTTTACGTTGGCAACATGCGAGGTGGAGGGATTTGAAGTCACTGGAGAGCTGTTTCAAAAGGTTAAGGTAGCAAAGGTAACCGCGGTGGAACCGCACCCCAATGCGGATAAGCTGACTCTGGTATCCTTCTCCTTAGGGAACAGTGAAGAAGGAAAGGTTGTTTGCGGCGCTCCCAACGTTGCAGCGGGACAGAAGGTGCCCTTTGCTCCGGTGGGGGTAACGCTCCCCATTGGCATCACCCTGGAACGTAAGGAGATCAGGGGGGTCCTCTCGGAGGGGATGCTGTGTGCGGAGGATGAATTGGGGCTATCCGATAATCATGAGGGACTCATGGTACTTAGACCGGAGACCCCGGAGGGAATCACTATGGAAGAATATCTGGATACAGCTCCGACGATTCTCCTGGACATCGACAATAAGTCCATTACTCATCGTCCAGATCTCTGGGGGCAGTACGGTATGGCCAGGGAGTTTGCAGCAGTTTTCGGAAATCCCCTGGGGAATCCCTACAACAAAGAATGGGAGCAGAACATGGTCTCCCGGTTTCCCGGTGGAAAATCCCCCATAAGCATTGAGGTGCAGAAAGATTCAAGCGGAAAGGCGTATTTCGGTTTTACTGTTGCGGGAATAACCGTTGGGGAAAGTCCTGCCTGGATGAAGCGGAGACTAACCGACTGCGGACTCAGACCCATCAACAGCATTGTGGATATTTCCAACTACGTCATGCTTGAATTAGGAATGCCGAATCACATTTTTGACAGACGGAAAATCGGAGAGGATAAAATAATTATCCGGAGTCTAAAGGAGGAGATGGACTTTGTGACCCTGGACGGGGAAACCCGGAGACTCATCCCCGGAGATACCGTGGTGGCGGACGGGGAGAAGCCTCTTGTCATTGCCGGCATCATGGGAGGGCTCTACTCCGGTGTTACCGAAGATACCGATGAAATATTCATTGAAGTGGCGAACTGGGATCCCGCCTCCATCAGGAGAACATCGAACCGGATCGGACTAAGAACAGATTCTTCCCTCCGGTATGAGAAGACTCTGGATTCCCTGCAATGCCGCCGGACGGCTTTGAGAATTCTGGAACTTGTGCTGGAACTGAACCCTGAGGCCCAAGTGCACGGCGACCTGGAGTATGATGGGGACGATCTGAATGCTTATAAGCCGCTGGTAATCGATATAACTATAGAACACATCTGTGATGTCCTTGGGCATAACGTAGAAAAAGACCGGATAATGAAAATCCTTGAGAGCCTCGAGTTTAGTGTGGAGGATAAAAACGGCATTCTTTCGGTAACGGCGCCCTCCTTCCGTGCCACCAAAGACATAGAATATCCGGCGGATATAATAGAAGAGATCGGCCGGATTGTCGGCTACGATAACATCACCCCGGTGTCCCTGGAATGGAAACTGGAACCGGTGAGATTAAGCAGGACAAAATCCACTCACCGGAAAATTCAGGACTTTCTGGTCCAGCGGGCGGATGCCCTGGAGGTTTTTACCTATCCCATGGTGGGAAAAGCATTATTAGAAAAAGCACTTTGGCCAGATCTGAGCGGGGATCTCATTCTGGCCAATGCCGTTTCTAAGGATCATGACAGGATGCGTCCCAGTTTGATTCCTGAGTTCCTCCAAAAGGTTTCCGGCAACAGCAGGAATTATTCCCGTTTTACCATGTTTGAAATCGGCCGCAGCTATCAACCCGTACCGGAACAGTTTTCCGAGGAGCGGAGTCAGCTTGTTATAGCCTTCTACGACAGCGGGAAAAGCAGGATAATGAATGCGGTAAATACTGCTGAGCAACTCCTCTCCCGGCTGGATGTACCCGCAAAATTGGTTACGCCGGATCCGAAGCAGGATAATCCGCTGCTTCCACGGGACTGGCCGGGAATCCATCCTCTGGAAAATCTGGATATACAGATAATGGGGAAAGTTCTGGGTAAGGTTTTTACTGTACATCCTTTGGTCCTTCGAAACTTCAAGATCAAGGGATACTTGAGTCTTGTGTTAATCGATTTAGCCGAGTTTGAAGGGATGGAACTCAAAGACAAGCGGTCTTTTAGTGAGCTGCCCCGGTATCCCATATCAACTTTCGACTGCACCGTAGTGACCGGTACTCGTACCCCTGTTGCGGAAATCCTCGAGGCAGCCCGAAAATTAAAGATGAAAGAGT
Source organism: uncultured Spirochaetales bacterium (assembly GCA_964618265.1). Classification (GTDB taxonomy): domain Bacteria; phylum Spirochaetota; class Spirochaetia; order CAYLLE01; family CAYLLE01; genus CAYLLE01. The sequence continues at coordinate 13,362 of CAZUAE010000049.1, forward strand.
TCGTCGAAGTTAAGGTGGCGGATGTCTTTACCCTTTCGGAAGACAGAAAGACGGTTACCCTCCGGGCCACCTTCCTGGATACGGAACGGACACTGCCGGGTGAATTCCTGGAAGAAGCCCAAAGGAAGCTGGTGGAAACCCTGGAAAAGGCGGGATTTCCGCTTAAACAGTAGAAGTCAGCCCGAATCATTTACCCCGGTATTTCCGGCCTAAGACCGATACCGCTTTGGAATATAACTGATGAATGGAAGAAGAATGCCGGAAACGGGAGAATTGGTCAAGATCAAAACAGCAGGAGCCTTTTCGGGAGACCGGGTTTTTTCATCTAAGAAAAGAAAAGGGACCGGAGCGACAGCCGAAGCGGATGTTTGCTATAGAAAAAAGATGGCAATCTCCTCACATATCCGATTTTTTCTTCCTTACTTTCTCCACAGCAAACGAGAGCATGACAATAAATACAAGTCCCACACGGAGATTCATCTTCTCCAATCCTCGAATGGTATGGTCTTCAAACCCAAACATCCGATCAATCCGGCTGTTCACCCGCTCCACTGCTGATCTCGATGCATAGATCTTTTTCCATTTGTAACTGTCCCTTGCGACCGGAGAAAAGATCCGACGATCTTCCTCTAACGGTATGCGAACATTCTTCGGAATCTGACAGCAATCTTTCCTGCGACAGACGATTTTCATAGTGTTCCGCCGGACAACGATATTTTAAACTCTTCCGACTCTGCTCAAACCCGCGACAGGACATTTTCTTCTGGTCGCCATACTGGTCAGAGACGCAATAGACCTCCCCCTTATTGCTGTACCCGAGTCCATGTACCTTTGCTTCAAGCCTTTCCTGCTCGAACACTGAATCCGCATAACTGTCGCAGGACGGGATTCCTTTGCAATTCTCGCCGCAGACTTTCTATCGTCGGATGGCAGAATACAATCATTGCAATAATTGAGTTCCACACCGCCCGGATGGGATATTTATTCACCCCTGAAGGTCCCCGATCAGCTTCCAGTTTTTTCATGAAATCTTCATCCGGCAGTATGCTCAGCACGAGTTTTAATCGTTCTAAATCCCCTAAATCTTCGATATCGGACCAGAGAAACAATTGTTTTTGGTGTATAATAGCCATAGTTTTTGATGGAAGAGCGTTTCGTATAGGCCGCCAGCCTGAAACGCTCTTTTTTTTACCCCCTTCCAGTTTGGGGGCAATTCTATCCGAAATTACCTAAAATGTAAATTTTTAACTCAATTTTAGGGCTTTCTTGGGGGAAGCTTTTTTTCAGTTCGGTCCCTTTTCTTTTCCTCGGCAGGACTTACGGCCTCCCGAATAGGCTCAGCAGTTTTTGGGTGAGGCAGGACATTATCGGGTTTTAGTCAGTCAAAATATTTATGAATTACAATGTAAAAAAGTTTTTGTTTAAAAAATAAATGCTGCAACTATCTTGATACATAGAGTTTATCTAGTTAGTGTAAAAATTAGCAATTAAGCAATTGGAGGTAATTGTAATAAAACAAAACATTAGTGTTCTTGTGATGATGATGTTAGTTTTATTCACATTCAGCTGTAGGCTTGAGTATGAAGAACAGGAAGAAGCTGTGGAAGATCCTGTGACTCTAACCAACATTAAAGCCTATGAGGGTTTAGGGAAGGAAGAAATAGAAGAAAATTTTTATCTTGCTGAATTTATGGAAGTACAAACAATACAAAATGCGCTACATATTGCAAAGGAACTCCAACTAGATGTAAGCCATGTAAAATTTTCACTTAAGATGAAAGATGGGACGGTAAAAAATACCGGCTTTATTTTACTTCCCGATTCTTTTGACACTTCTGAGTTTTACATACGCCAACAAGTTAATCAATTAATACAAATTAGCATTTATGATTTAAAAGAAACCAAAAAAGAAACCGGAAACCCAGATATACTTAAAAATATTAATAACCAGTTGTCTGTTTTGGAACATTATGAAGTTGTAATTAGAGGATTTCAAGCTGTAATATTTCCAGTAAAAGTAGACCAGATTTATAACAGTCATTATCCAATTGAAATCCAAAAACAGTATTTTCATGACGAGGATTGTGCATGTGTTGATAATCAATCTGATTCAGGTGATGAGCCATCTATGAATTTTGAACCAAATGAAAGTCAAATAAAAGTATATACAGAAGTAAGTGGAACTTATACTGGGAAAAGGTGATTTTATTGGCGTGGAATTTGGTATGATCAAGAAAGGTTAGATGACTTAGCCTTTGGTGATAGACCAGCCTTTGAACAAGATATAAAATTACGATTTAGGCATTTTCTCGGTATACCAACTCGTGGATGGGCAGCAACCAATCCTTTGCAGAATGCTGTAGCAGCTTTCAGTAATTTCGATAACGCCTACATAGATTCGCAAGCTTGTGATTTTAATGAGAGAGCCTATACTATGGGTACTACATCTTTAGAAAATATTCAGCTTAATACTTTTTATTATTATTCTCTATATGTTAACTCATGGATGAGCTCTCCTACTGATATATCATATAAATTCCAAAAATGGCGAAAACATAGAAGCAATTGTGAAGCTGATGCATGGTGCGTTGGGTTGTTCAGTAGTGGTTCTGAAAAACCGGTATTCCCCATGGGTGATCATCAAGTTGAGTGCAATTTAAATTTTGTGCATTGAGGTAGGTCTGTCATGAATAAACTAATCATATTTATATTGTTATTTACTCTTCCTTCTTCTTTTTTATTTTCCCGCGGTAGCGAAAACTTAGGGTTAAAAATAATGCGAGGTACACCTGATGTTGGAGGATTTGGGTATTCGGCCTTTGCGTCGGCATCGTTACCCGTAATCTATCCTTCCATTACATTTGGTATTTTTAATACGGCAGCATGTATTCCCTGGATTATTGGAAACGCGCAATTATTGTGGCATAATTTCAATCCAAATAGCACCCCTCTTCAGAAAAAAAATGCCCGGAGCCGGCAGTTCCTTTGGCAATTAGCTCCTCTTGGTGTATATACCGCGAATTATTTTGCTCTTACTGCAAACTTAGACCAATATTATGACGAATTTTACGGCAGACAGGCATTATTATACCGGATATTTCCCATTGCGATTAATATGATGATCACTGCTATTCAGTTACCCGGAGAGGGGGATTAATTCCCTCTCTCTTTGAATCAACGTGAAAAAAAAACAGTAATACTTTATTGAGGACACCGGCCAAAC
>CAZUAE010000050.1:0-16294 GCA_964618265.1 uncultured Spirochaetales bacterium
GGCGCTGGACCTTTTCTCCTGTGTCTGTGTAAACAAGTACGCCGGCTGGTACGGCGAGAATATGGACCGCTTGGCCGATGATCTCCGGAATCTCCATACCCATCAGCCGGACAAGCCTGTCATTATTTCGGAATTCGGAGCCGGGGCAATCCGGGGAATCCGCGGACCCGATACCGAGCGGTGGAACGAAGATTATCAGAGCAGAGTCATTCTTGAAAACTTGAAAACGTTCAAATCACTTTCATTCGTGGCCGGCTTTTTTATCTGGACATACTCGGATTTTAAAGATCCTTCCCGGGTTCACAGTATCTACGAAGCAAACTGCAACAACAAGGGGATAACCGATTCGTTCCGGCGGCCGAAAAAAGCGTACCGGGACATCAAAGCGTATCTTGAGGGAAGCGAATGAAGCGGATTGCCCTGATGGATTCACGGGATCCGGAACTGGGAAGACAGAATCCCGGGGCCGGGATCTCCTATGAAGGATTTCTTGCCTATTCCCTGCTGTTCGACCCGGGAATTTTATCCGCGGCACAGACACTTCCGGATACTTTTACGCCTGAGGGGGAGAGAAAGGACGGAGAGTACGGGCTGATCCTGTTTCCCAACCGGTTTACCGGAAGCCTAAAATCGTTTAGCCGGATTACCGCCGGTGATGTCCCGGTATTCCTGGTTCTGCCGACGGCGGAACAGCTGGATACTCTTTCGCCTGACATCCGGAAAGCCTGTTTCGAAGCTCCGGATCATGAACATCCGGTCCTGTCGAACCGGGAGCGGTGGGATGTGGGAAAACCTTACCGATACCCGGGAGATCTGGAGTATCTGACCTTGAAGGAGCCCCCGGGAAACCCGTCCGGGTTCCCCCTGGGGAGTATCGGGGGGAGACCGGACCTGGCCGTTTTTAATACGCCCCGCCCGGTTATTGTAAGCGCAGCGGACCGGTTCCGTGGATTGGCTCATTACCGGTTTTACGGTCTCATCGGTGATTTTTCGGAGCACTTCTGCAGGCAGTTTGTTCGGTGTGTCCGGTATGCTCTCGGATTTGAGCCGGGAATTGCTTTTACCGAGGAACAGGAAGAACTCCGGAAGGACTTCCGGGCCTTCGGTTTCGTCTGGGGACTCCTCTCCGCAAAATTTTCCCGGGCCGGGAAGAAACTCCCCGCGGAGGCCGTCGGTTCCGGACTGGTTCGGAGCGCCGATCTCCTGGTTCAAGGTGATGTTCCCGGAGCACGGAATCTGCTCCGGAAATTGTTCACTGAAGCAGCGGAACTGCGGAAATCAATCCTGCCGGGAAGCATTTATATCCTGGACGGGTTTCATACCGGTATTCTTCTTAAGGACCGGGGCTTCTCTGAGCTGGAATGGCCCGAGTACGCCGCCCGGTGGATCACTAATCTTATCGATTTCGGTAAGAGCACCGGATACCGGTTCAGCATAGAAGCCGCGGCCCAGAGTATGGCCAACCTTTGCCGGCGGTTTCCCGCTCTCAAGCCGGAAATTGCGGGAGCGGTTGAAGCGGGCATAGCTGAGCTGGTAAACGGCACGGAGGCACAGCCCTATATCCATCTGTATTCCGCCGATTCCGCGGTCCGCCAGTTCTCCCGGGGACATGAAACATTCCGCCGTCTTTTTAATACGGTGCCGGAAACCTACGCGGTCCAGGAGTTTGCCTTTTCCGGCTCCCTTCCTTCCCTGCTTAAAGATTTCGGGTACCGGTTTGTGAACAACAGCGCCCTGCATAAGGGAACCTGTCCCGCGGAGCCGTCTCCATTGATTCACCTTGCGGCTTCAAGGAACCGCGGTGTGCCGGCCCTGCCGTCTCCGGTAAACCGTTCGGAAAAGGATCCGGTCTTTCAGTTCTGGAATGTTCTGGATTACCTGGAAGCTTCCGGGAACTCCGGTTCAGAATCCTGTGTTCTGGTCAACTTCTGTGATCAGATGTACCACCCCCATTTTAGGGAGGAGGCGTACCGGGCATCACGCTATTCCGATGTCATCGGGACCTTCCTGCTTCACCGGGAACTCCGGGATATTCTGTCCCGGGAGGAGGGTGATTTTCCGCTCCGCGGGTACACCATGGATGATTACGGGGAAGAGCTCATGGCGGGATGGAAATATGACGGAGACATCCTGGCTATTCATGAGCAAACCCGGCGTCTGGAATCGGCGGTCAAACGGCTCGGCGCGGTCTCCGCCCTGGCGTGGACCCTCGGGATCGGGGACCCCGATTTCCCGCTGCTTGCCGATAGCTGGAGAATACTGACGGAGTATCAGCACCACGATATCCTCCTGGTTCCCCGGACCTATACCGGTTCCCATACCGGAACTTACGCGTGCTACCAGGGTCCCAGGGAACTTGTTTTTTTAGGCGACTGCGTGGACGGACAAGCCCGGGAAGCGGAGGAGATGGCGGTCCTGAAAGCTGAACAGTTTGCCGGAGAAATTGCCGCCGCTTGTGAAGAAAGGCCCCGGGAAGAGGGCGGGGTGCCGTATCAGATGATATTCAATCTCTCCGGAGTCCCCCGGAAGGCAGCAGCGGACCGGGGAACAGTCACCCTGCCGCCTTTCAGCTTCCAGGCAGCCGGCGGGGCGGCCGGATCCTGCGGCTGCTTCTGTTCCAAGGAAGACGGAACGGCGCTCCTCCGGAACAGCTTCGCCGAATACCGTATCGATACGGAGGGGGGAGGAATTGAACGCGCCGTGCTCCGTTCCGCCCGGGGAGACCGGGTATGGCGGTGCGTATCACGGTTTATCTCGGAGGCTCATCCGGAACTCGAATTCAGGTTTAAGCCGGGGCAAACTGATTACCCGGAAGAAACGGGAGCCGTTTGCCGGCTTTCCGGTGAAGGGTTAATCCGGGGAAGGACGGCGGCGAGCCTGGATATTGTTTACGCCCTTGGTCCGGATTCATCTGTTTTAACCATGAACGCGGAGATATCGTTTCTGGAAGATTTGGGGTTCTTCTCCGACGGCGACGCGAAAAACCGGTATTGGAAGGCCGCGCTCCGGGTCCGCTACCGGATTCCGGCGGACCATCGGGCGGTCCGGAACTGTATGGATTTCGCGGAGGACTCCCGGAAGCTCCGGACCGCGAGCCCGGGATACTTTCATATCCGGGTGCCCGGTACGGGAGAGGAGCGGGAGCTCCATATCGGGCATCTTAATTCGGGAAGAATCTATTACGAACACGGGAATGATTATTTCGACCATCTCGCGGCCGTCCCCGGGAAAGACGGAACCGGACTCGTCCGGACTGCCCCGGTGCGGGTTCAAACCGGTGTGGTCCTCTCCGCCGAACCCGGATACACCCCCTTTGCCGAAGCATCGGTCATGACGGAACCGGTTCTCCGCAGGTCTATTACCGCTCTCCCCGGTTCAAGCCGGCTGCCGTATCCGGAAGATCCGTTTAAAATCCGGACTTCTCAGGGAGTATTTCCCTATTCCCTCGAGTGCGGGGAAGGAAACGGCCGCCCGGTTTCTGTGGAGCTTAAGTTCTTGGATCACACCGGCGGCGGCGGATGGGCCGAGTTTGAGGTTCCCCGGAAAGGGTTTGGAGCTGTCCTGGCGGATACTGCCGGAAACACAATTAAACACCTCGTTCCGGAAAAAAACCGGTACCGAATTGAACTCGCTCCGGGTGATCTGGTGATGGTAATCATTAAGCCGGTTGGGGAGAAGCCGTCATCATGAGAGAATTAAAGGCGGATTTTGCCTCGCTCCGTGACGACCCCCTGGTTCCGTATCCCTGGTATCAGGAAAACATGAGCCTGGATCCGCTTCCGGAGGACTATTTTCTCAGGATCATGACCGGTGATCCGGATTATAATCCCGATCTCAATGTTGCGGTTTATACAGACGGAAAGCCCGCGGGGTTCGCTTCCGGAGTGGTACGGAAGGGGGGTGCGGCGGGAATCAAGTTTTTCTTTATCCGGAAGGAGTATAGACGCCGCGGATTGGGGACAAGACTCTTTAAAGAAATGTTCCGCCGGTTCGACCGTCGCGGGGTAACAGAAATTGCCGCGGGGGAAATCAGTCCGAACTACATTACCCCCGGGATTGATCCCCGGTACACCGAAGCGGTTTGCTTCCTGGAAAAATCAGGATTTCGGAAGACCGGTACCGGGATAAACATGACGGTGAATCTGGAGGACCGGAACTGGCAGACTGTTCTCGACCACCATCTTTCCCGGGGAACGCGCAATGTACAGATCAGGTACCCGGACCGGAGCGAATGGGACAGAACGGCCCAGGGAATCCGGGAAATGGGATTTTCCGACCGGTGGATCTATCAGGCTGGACTTTCCCTTGAACAGGATCCGCCGGGATGTGTTACCGCGGTTCTGGGAAACCGGATCCGCGGATTCGCCTGCTGGGGCGCCTTGAAGCCGGGTCTCTTCGGTCCCATGGGAACGGCCCCGGAACTGCGGGGGCAGGGGGTCGGGAAAACCCTCATCGCCGCGGGTCTGGCCCGGATGGAGCAGGCCGGATTCAGAATTTGCGAAATCAACTCGGTAGGTCCGGTCCCGTTTTACGCGAAAACAGCGGGCGCCCGGATTTCCCGGATATTCTGGAAATATCAAATAAGGAGATAAATCAGTATGGATACCTCATTTATAAACAACCCGCCGGCGGGCAAGCCGGGCAGATTCACTTTTCTCCGCCATGAGCCTGACTACTGTGTTCAGCCCGGAGAAACTGCCGTTATCGGTGAACTCTCAGGTTCAGGCTATATTTCCCACATCTGGGTCACTACGGGAAAGAGTGACCGGATGCCGGATATGAACAGGAAAATCGTTTTGCGGTTTTACTGGGACAATGAAAAGGAACCGAGCGTTGAATGCCCCCTGGGAGATTTCTTCGGCATCCTGCACGGACTGGACTATTATCCGGTGGCAAACCGGTACATCAAGGTGAATCCGGATAAAGGAATGAACGCCTATTTTCCAATGCCGTTTTCTGATAAATGCAGACTCACCGTCACCAATGAAGGTGAACATCCCATACCGAAGCTTTTTATACAGGCCGATTACCTCCTCTGTGACGCCGAAGCTGTTCCGGATTTCAGGTTTCATGCCGTTTGGAGGCGGGAGAATCCCTGCCAAAGAACCGCCAGGAAATATACCGTCCTGGATGCCGCGGGAAAGGGATTTCTCCTGGGATCCTTCCTGGGAATACGGGTACTGGATGACTTTGACGGATGGTTTCACGGCGGCGGCGACACGGTCTATCTGGACGGGGAGGGCGACTCATCACTGATCCACGGTATCGGCGGTGAAGACTTTTTCGGCGCCGCCTGGGGAATTGCTCCCTTTGATTCGGAATATACCGGCTGTACCTATAAAGCGGATAAACTGCTGGCCATGTACCGGTTTTATAAGGTTCCTTTACGGTTCGAACGTTCCGTCCGGTTCGACTTCGGCGCCATGGCAAACGATCTCTGCTCCGCGGTCTACTGGTATCAGGAAGAACCGCACTGTCACAACACCCGGCTCATTGCTGTTTCCGGGAGAATTATCGAAGCCGAGGTGACCAGGGAAACCGCGGACCGCCCCGGATACGGCGGGGGCGGACAGAGGTGGCTTGCGGCGGGACCTTTTGACAACCGGAGCCGGGATTTTGAGGAATCATTTCCCCCTGAACAAAACCTTGATGCCTCCCTGGAAGAAGAAAGCGGTCCGATCCACAATTATTGGCGGCAGGACTATCCGTCCATCCCGATAAAGTGGCGGGCTGTCGAAACCTTCCACGGTTTCATGGACTTCACCAATCTTTACCGTCCCCGGACAATGAAGGGAAGCATTCTGATTCCTGGTGATGTTATCGGATACGCCTGGGGCGAATTCGATGCCGGATCCGCCGGAGACGCGGTGCTCAGTATCTCCCACGATGATCCCGTGGAAGTGCGGATCAACGGGACTTCGGTATTCCGCCGGGACGGACAGGCGGGTCTGGTTAACTGCCGGGTACAGTTTCCGGTTAAGCCGGGCAGAAATACGGTTCTGGTCAAATGCGCTAACCGGGAGAACTACAACTGGTGGTGGTGGGGCTTCAAGGCGGTGTTCACAACCGTGGAAGGAAAGGATCTCCCGGTAACGGTACCGAAGGAGTTCGAACAGCGCGGGGAGGCGGAAAGGAATGTATAGAAAAAAGATTGAGGTAATTCGGCAGTTTTCCCGGAAATATCTTATGGATGTTTCCGGATGGGAATTCAGTCCCGGACGGATGCGGGATCTTGAAGGCAGAAATACCGCCGGGAACTGGGAGAAGATCGAGAACGGGGAATACTGGGAAGCCCGGGGGACGGAGGGCTGCTTCCGTGCTTCGGTGACTATTCCGGAGGAGGCTTCCGGTGAAACGGTGTATCTTGAAATCAGCCTGGGAGGCGAATCCACCGTCTGGCTTGACGGCGCACCCTATCACGGGCTTGATCCGAACCATGATCTGGTTCCGCTGAATTTAACTGAACGGAGCGGTTCGTTTGAGCTGGTTGTGGAATCTTACGGCCGTTTTCTTCCGGAGGAGTATTTCGCCTACAGCCGTGACCGGGGTCAGCCGTACCGGTTTAACGGGGCCCGGCTGTGTGTCATCAACAGGGTGCTGCGGAATTATCATACCCGCATCAGTCTTATCCGGGAAACAGCGGAAGCCCTGACGGGAACGGATGCCGGGAATTACCTTTTAAACGCGGTCGGTGAAAGTCTCGGACTGGTAGACTTTTCTCTTAAACGGGAGACGGAGTTTGCCGAATTGGTTTCCCGGGCTGATACTGTTTTAGAGAAGAAAGTATTCAGCAGGAACGTTTATCCTGTCCCCGGAAAGCTGGGCTGTCTCTCCCATTCCCACATCGATATTGTCTGGCTCTGGCGGTTTAAGGAAACCGTATGGAAAACTGCCCGGACCTTTTCGACAATACTGCGGCTCATGGAGGAGTTTCCCGAGTTCCGGTACGCCCAGAGTCAGCCCCTGCTCTATCAGACAATCAAGGAACACTATCCGGAACTGTTCAGACAAATCAAGGAACGGGTCCGCGAAGGGCGGTGGGAACTGGTCGGGTCCATGTGGGTCGAGGCCGACGGCAATATCCCCTCCGGGGAGGCATATGTCCGGCAATTTCTCTACGGCCGGGAATTTTACCGGAAGGAGTTCGGAATCCTTCCCCGGACGGAGTGGCTCCCCGATATTTTCGGGTTTACCGGATCCCTTCCGCAAATCATGAAGAAGTCTGGGATTGATTATTTCTTTGCCACCAAGCTGCATGTCAATGAAACAAACACCTTTCCCCACACCAGCTTCTGGTGGGAGGGGATCGACGGAACGAAAATACTTGCCCACATGCCGCCTTCAAACTACATCGGGACATTGAAGCCCGGTCATCTGCGCCGGCACTGGGAGATGTATACCCAGAAAACATCCCGGGAATATCTGGCTTATCCCTTCGGCTACGGAGACGGCGGAGGCGGACCGGACCGGGTAATGGCTGAAAGTTTTGAACCTCTGGCGAAGATGCCGGGTCTTCCTTCCTGCCGCCTAACCGGGGCGGAGGAGTTTTTCCGGGAGCTGGAAAAAGACAGCGCCGGGCTTCCGGTGTGGCGGGATGAGCTTTATCTCGAATCGTGCCGGGGGACCTACACCTCCGAAGCCGATATCAAGCGGATGAACCGGCAGCTGGAGCTCTTGTACCGGGACGCGGAGTTTTTTTCAGTGTACGCTTCGCTGGCCGGTGCTGAATATCCTGTCTCGGAGCTCAAGGAAGGATGGCTCAAGGTTCTTTTTAATCAGTTTCACGATATCCTCCCCGGTTCATCGGTAACGGAAGCATATGACGACGCCCGGCAGCTCTACCGTGAGGCCCGGGAAATCGGTACTGTCTGCCGGGACCGCGCGCTGAAAGTACTTGCCGCCGGAATCAGCACATCCCCGTTTGAGAAACCCTTCGCTGTATTTAACAGTCTTGAGTTTGTACGGGATGATATCGTGAAATTAAATGTGCCGGCAGGAGACCGGGCCTTCGGCCTTATTGACCGTGACGGTTCTCGCCTTCCTTCGGTACTGTATCAAGATCCCGAAACCGGATCACGTCAGACCTGGTTCCGGGCGGAACGGGTGCCGGCCATGGGATACAAGGTCCTCGGTTTTTCGGAAGTAAATGCTCCCCAAGGAGTAATCGAGAAGGAGCAAATCAAGGATACCCTTGAATTGAATACACCGTATTACCGGGCTGTATTGAATCGGTCCGGCCAGTTCCTCGCCCTGACCGATTTGCGGAATAACCGGGAAGTGATTCCCGAAGGCTCCCGGGGGAACGAGTTCCAGTTCTTCACCGACTTTCCGGAGCGGTATGAGGCCTGGGACATCGACGAGGACACCCTTAAATCGTATGAAACTGTTGAATACGCGGAAAACGCTGTCCTGTATATCCTTCCCGATATGGGCTGGGAAATCCGTGTTACCAGGCGGTACCGGAGTTCCGAAGTACGGCAGCGGATCCGGTTCTACACGGATATGCCCCGAATCGACTTCGTTACGAACGCTGACTGGCGGGAGAAGCAGGTATTGCTAAAAGCCGCCTTTCCGGTTGAGATTTACGCTTCCCGGGCGGCTTACGACATCGCCTTCGGGAACATCGAACGGCCCACCCACCGGAACACTTCCTGGGACAGGTCCAAATTTGAAGTTTCTGCTCATAAGTGGGCTGATCTTTCCGAGACCGGTTACGGAGTAAGCATCCTCAACGACTGTAAGTACGGTTACGACATAAAAGACAATGTCATGCGGATTACCCTTATCAAATGTGCCGAATGGCCCGATCCAGAAGCCGATCTGGGTGCCCACGAGTTTACCTACTCCCTGTTTCCCCATACCGGAGGCTGGAGAGAAGGGGGAACAGTCCGGGAAGCTGACCGGTTAAACTCACCTCTGCTATGGGTGCCGTCGGAAAGCGAAGGTGGAGACGGTACGCTTCCGCGGTCGCTCCTGGAGCCGGACTCCGAAAATGTCATAGTGGAAGCGGTAAAGCAGGCCGAGGACGGGAAGGGTTTCATTATCCGGTTATCCGAGCGGTACGGCCGGCGGGGCGGCATCACATGCAAAACCAGTTTTCCTCAGTTCAAAACTACTGAATGTGATTTAACAGAACAACCGTTCAGTAAAGCCGTAACATGGGATTCCGGAGCGTTTACTTTTTTTATGAAGCCGTTCGAAATTAAAACATTCCGAATTGTGATGGTGCAATCCTGTGCATGACCGTATATCTTTGTTAGGTATGTATTTATACCTTTTTTTCCGGAAACTGATGAATTTTTCTTTTTTCTTGACAGATTAACTTAAAGGGTTTAGTATATTTATAGTTTAAATCTAAGGAATGAGGTAGACTATTGATTCCCGTTGAACAAGCAAAGATTGAGTTGAAACCGAAACAGGATTTTACTCTTACAAAACAGCAGAGAAGGGCCAACCTGCTTGCCCGGCTTTGGAAGTACCGTCTCCTATACATTTTTCTGCTTCCCGGAATCGCCGGATTTATTATTTTTGCCTACGCTCCCATGTACGGTCTTGTAATGGTGTTCAAACAGTACGATCCTGTTACCGGATTCTGGAAAAGTCCCTGGGTCGGCTTTGAAAATTTAAAAATGATTTTCCGGACCCCGGGGTTTTTAAGCGCCCTCCGGAATACCCTGGTAATCAGTTCCCTGAAAATCTTCATTGGGTATCCTTTGCCGATAATTTTTGCTCTGCTCATTAACGAACTCCGGGGAATCAAATTCAAGAGGATCACTCAGACCATCTCATATCTGCCGTATTTTATTTCCTGGGTAGTAGTTTCCGGTCTCTGGTACAAGCTGCTGTCCTCCGACGGCGGTCTGGTAAATGAAATTTTGATGATCTTGGGAATACTTGATGAACCTATTGAATTCATGCAGGAGAAGCAGTGGTTTTATCCAATATTGATTTTTACGGAACAGTGGAAAACTATCGGGTTCTCCAGCATTCTCTATCTGGCGGCGATCGTCAGCATCGATCCACAGCTTTACGAGTCGGCAACGATTGACGGTGCCGGCCGGCTGCGTCAGATCTGGCATATCACTCTACCCGGCATAAAGGCGACGGTAGTCCTGCTTTTCATTTTTACCATATCTAATTTGATGAACGCGGGCTTTGACCAGCTCTATACCATGGGGAATCTTGCGGTGCGGGATATTGGAGATATTCTGGACACCCTGGTCATGCGGTATCTTATGACCCAAAGTCTGGATAGTTTGTCTCTGGCCGCGGCCATGGGATTATTTAAATCGGTAATGGGTTTGATGTTATTCCTGATAGCTAATCAGGTTTCGAGTTGGCTTAAGCAGGAATCATTGATATAGGAGTTTTGCATGCATCACAGCAGAGGCGAAAACATATTTAATGTTATAAATATCACGTTTATGTTTATTTTTTCCATCATATGTGTATATCCGTTTATCTATGTCCTGGCCATTTCTCTTAATGACGGTTTTGACGCCATGCGGGGCGGAATTTATTTCTTTCCAAGAGAATTTACCGTGCAGAACTATTTAACGGTTTTTCGGAATGATAATATGTTGAGCGCAGCCATGGTTAGTATATACCGGACAATCACAGGTACTATACTCACGGTAGTGGGATGCGCGGCTTTTGCGTTTGCTTTAACAAAAAACGACCTTCCCGGAAGACGGTGGATAAACTGGCTCATTATTGTTCCTATGTATTTCGGAGCCGGTTTGATCCCGACTTTTATGGTTTTCCGGGGGCTCGGTCTTGTTGATACCCTCTTAGTCTATGTTATTCCTTATATCTATGTACCCTTCAGGATTCTCCTGCTCAGGACGTATTACAACGGAATGGACATCGCTCTGGAAGAATCCGCGATGATCGACGGCGCGAACTACTTTACTATCTTTTTCCGAATATTTTTCCCTCTTTCAGCTCCGGCTTTGGCCACGATTGCTCTTTTAACGGGGGTGCACCACTGGAACGACTGGTTCATCGGAACTGTTTATGTTTATTCCTCCGATAAATGGCCCCTGCAGACCCTGCTCCTGAGTATTCTCCACGGAGCCGAGATCGGAAATCAGATGATGGAGCAGGGGAACTATATGGGACCGGTGAAAAACATTCAGATAACTGTCGAATCTATTAAGATGGCAATGCTTATGATAACCGTTGTGCCTATTGTAGCAATTTATCCCTTCCTGCAGCGCTATTTCGTGTCCGGTCTGATGATCGGATCTCTGAAAGGATAAGGGAGATATTTTTTTGATAAGGAGGAGGTGGTATACATTAGTAAAAGCTTTTAGTTTTGTGAATTTGTTAATTTATTGTAAATAAATAGGAGGGAAACATGAAAAAACAAACAAGATTTTTTCTTATTACTGTTGTACTTCTTTTTGTGTGTGTCTTCGCCTTTGCAAAAGGGGAAAAGGAAGAAGCCGCAGAAGGAAAATACAACGAGATCGAACTGGTCTGTTTCGAGCTGGGATGGACCGGACCGAAAGAGGACATGGATTTTGTGACGCCGGAAATCGAGAAAAGAACGGGATTCAAAATCAAATACGAACCCATGACAGTCGCTACCTGGGATGATCTGCACAAAAGACTCAATCTGATGGCTGCTTCTAAGGAAATACCGGAAGCATTCTTTGGTTCCAGAGACCAGTTCAGTATCGATCTTTACAACAAGATGGGTCAGAACGATCTCATATGGGAAATAACTGACTTTGTTACTGAACAGGAAGTACTGTATCCATTAATCCGGGATGCGCTGTATATGTTCCGTGATCCTTCGGATGACAGTCATTATATTCTTCCTACGCAGACCGGTTCAGGATACGATCTTCTGAACATTCCTCCGGGAGGACCCTATTTCCGGGTTGACTGGATGAAAGAACTGGGCATGGAAGCTCCCACTACACCGGAAGGTTTGTACGAATACTGTAAACGGGTAAAAGAAGAAATTGTAACCGCCGATAACGGACAGGAAGTTATTCCATACCTTCTCAATGAAAATCTTCAAGGTGCAAATCCAAATATCTTCCTCCGTCACTGGAGTGTCTGGACCGATCCAAAAAATGACTACGAAGTATACTACGGCAAATACACCAACAGTCCCGAACTGATGCGGGCGGCGAAGTTTTGGAACAAGATGTACCGGGACGGCCTGATGGACAGGCAGGCTTTGATCATTAAAGATGCTCAGTTCAAAGAAAAAGTCAGCTCTTCCAGAGTTGGATCTTTTGACGGACCATATTGGGAAATGAACTCCCTTTCCGACGCTGCCAAGCAGATCGATCCGGACCTGATGTACGTTTCATCCGGAAAGATGCTGGATCCCCAGGTCAAAGATCCCTATAACAGCTATACCTGGTACCCCTTTCCGGGAGCCTATTCCTCAATTATCTTCAACAAGAAGGTTCCGGAGCAGACCGTGAAAAACTTCATGGAAATGCTGGACTATCTTGCCACGGAGGAGGGACAGATTCTGGTCAATTTCGGAATCGAAGGAGAATCTTTTCGGTATAACGATAACGGAAAAATCGAAATTCTGCCCGAGTTCAATGAGAAAACCAATGATATGGACTGGAACAAAGCCTGCGCTTACGGTGTTATCTACTGGCAGCAGCTTGTTACCGATGTCAACAAATACAAACACCTGCAGGAAACAAGCCCCATGCTCCTGAGAGAAGACAATAAGAGAGGCTGGGAGAACACAGCCTGGAGACGTGAACTCTACAGCACCGGAGTTCCCACAAAAGACTACTTCTACATTCCCGGAGAAATGGAAAAGAAGCTTATGAAAGGAATCGATACGGCATTCATTGAAATGTGGGCTACGGTAATCTCTGCGAGAAATGAAGCTGAAGTTGAACGGATCATCAACAAGTGGGCTGACGAGGCGAAATCTCTCGGTATCATGGATATCGTAGAGGAGCGGCGTCAGCGGATCAAAGAAATCGACATGGAAGCGATTATTAACCAGTAATACAACGTGTTAGGTTACAGCTGAGTTTGGGCTGCCTATTTTGGTAGGCAGCCCAATATCCTTTTCTGAGAAGCAGAATTTAATATGAATTACCTGTAAAAGTAAAAGTATCACCTGAATTAAAATAGATGAACACGTTATCTGAATCATGTTTTTTTTCTAGACAATTTGAATACGTCCATTCATAGCGTAAAGGTAATTTGATATATCCCTTTATAGAAAAAGGAACAGTTATCCGTATTACAGCTAATGCTTCTAAAATCTCCCATTCAATGTATATCGTTCCCCTGGGTGTCGGTACTGCTCCTGTACATTTCTTCTCTAATTCAATACCAGGTACTACACATATTTTTGTAAATCCCGGCTCCAATGGTTCGACACCTAAAAGGGTAACCCGCATATGATGCAGGGGGGATGCGGACCATCCGTGGCAGTAGCTACGAGTCATTCTGTCTTGCTGATATCCGGGGAAAACTTCAAAGCAGCCCGGTGAGTCAGCCTGAATCATCGGACCCCAGTATTCCTGTACTAGTGCATGTACCCGGTCAATCTTTCTCATTTTTTTAAGCGCGGTAAAAAGATAATGCATGAAATAGGGAGTTCCTATCCTCGCGTCTAAAGTATTACTTGGGAATGATGAAATTCTTTTTTTTAGAATAATTTTTCTTTTATCCCGGCAAATACCAGCAAGGAAAGCTAGGATCTGAGTTTGCTCGCTTGCGTTGGATGAAAACACGCCGTCTGCTCTGATGCAGTCAAGATACACAGTGCGTTTGGGATCCCAAAGGAGTCTATTTACTTCTGCGCGGATACGTTTTGAAATTGACTTGTAGTTTATAGAATTATCTGATTCCTTAATTATTGATGCTATTCGTTCAGCAGCTTCGATTGCGTTTATAAAAAATGCATTAACCGCAGTGACTGCAGAACCTGGAGGTGAATCAACATCCCCCCAATCGATGAAATTCCAGCCTTCCGTCCAGAGCAGATTTTTACGGATCATTTTATTAAAGGCTTCGATTGTCTTTTTTACATCTGGGTATAATTGGTAGAGTAGCTCTTTATCTCCTGAATATATAAAATATTCCCAAATTGATGTTACCCAAATTAAAGCCCATGATGGAATTCGCGAGGCAGTATGGGTGGGCACCCGCCCCTCCGGATATGGGCTCCTTTCCAGCGTATGGGAAGCTAAGATCAGACAGTGCCGTTGCAGGGAATAGTCTCCGAAAATAGAATAAGCACATAGTCCTTGTATTCCGGCGTCTCCTACCCAGTAAGTCCGTTCGTAGGTTGGACAATCGATAAAAGTGTCTTCCATACAGAGGATTGTTGTTTTTCTGCATAACTCCCATATGCTGTTTAGTATTGTGTTATTACTGAGGAAGGTACCTTTGGAGATTCCTGGATAAAGGGAGTTAATTATATTTAAACGTAAGAAGTCAATCTCAACTTTATCTAGTACCGTAACCATGAGGTACCGTCCGGCCCTGGGAGTTACTGATTCATACGACTGTCTACCAGGTTTTGCTCTGTAACGGAGGATGTTGTGGAGACCGTCGGTATGTTCCGGTTCCCCGTTTTGCAGCAGCATTTCAAAAAGATAAAAATCAATTATGCATTCTTTGGAAGCTTCCAATTCAAAGGACAGATACCCAGACACTTCTTCTCTGAAGTCCAGGACCATTCGGAACCTGCTTAAACTCTCTGTGCTTGAAGCTTCCGGATTTTGAGATCTCACATGACTTTCAGTTATCTGCTCATCTTTTCTTGATGCGGTGGAAATAAGCCACGAATCCGGAGGAAAATCAGCTGCAGGAAATTTGCTTGTCTGAATTACCGGCGGTTTGCCGCTGCCGCACGAAAGATTAAGTCTCGGCAGGAATTGTTTTTTTGTATATGCTTCTTTAGGAACATTGATAGCTGTTTTAATGCGGTAATCTCCTCGATTTATAACCCTAGAATGTATGATATATTCCCCGCCGTCTAATATAATTTCTTTTCCGGGAAAAATATTTTCACCATTCAAGGTGATATCCAGGGGTAAGGTGCCGTAATAGAGAAAGATGGTTATTGGGGTTCGCTGGTAAATAATGAACTCTATATTTAGAAAGATGACTGCGTCTTCCGGAAGACAGTTTGTCTTTTCCGATATGCTCCACCAAGTTGGAGGGATTATATGCCATGGCAATGCCCGCCGCGTACATGAGACCGGATAATGGTTGAGTAGCGGGATATCACGTTTTACAGGCTTTCCGAAAGATAACGCATCCGGTTCATCAATCTCTACGGCATTTTCATATGTATCGTCTTTAACCGTGCTATCAAATTCTTCGACGAAACCCTGATGACGGCAGATCCTTTCGGTATTCCAGTTATAAGCTTTAATCTTTCTAACGAGCCAAGTACTATTTGTTCCCGATGTATATAAAGTTTTGGCTGATTCCTGTTCTCTTGATACAAATATAAGTTTGCACCATAAACCGCCTATACCGGGTATGTACTGGTAAGTACCGCATCCGAAATAATGAACCAGCACGCGTATATTCATTTTTTTGTCTTCGGGTACAGATAGTGAGTACATATCGTACTGCATCTTTTGCGGCCAATATCTAGGCGGACCTCTTCCTATGAATTTACCGTCTACGTTAAGTATGTAACGGCTGTCGGCTGTTATTTCGATATTCACGGTACTGCAGTCATTTGGACAAAAGAGGCCTGTTGTAAACTCAAGCCAGAGATTTTTTTCCTGTTTTATACCTCGTTTCCATATCCATTTTGGAGTACTTTCAGGCATCACTTTCTCGATTCCCGCTCATTCTGGATCTTTATGCTGACTGCTGTAAGGGCAATTTAAATATATGTTATGTTGAGTCTCTCTCCTTTCTACCCGGCTATCCCCTATCCCTTTTCGTTCCGCAGTTCCCGGCGGTTACATACAGTATTGTATAATACATAAAAAAGCCTTAAAGTAAAATAGTCTCATTGATACACACAGCTATTTTAAATTTGCAGTTTAGAATAGCCTTATGTAAAGCCTGGAATTCTCATTTTATCCAATTATCTTACGGCTTTTATTGAGAATCATGCCTTTTTCTGTTGGCTAAAGGTATAAAATGAGAGTTCCTCTGATACATAGTTCCGAGGGAGGCAGCTATGTCGCAAAATTCCGTTAAAAAGTCCATTTTACTTGTCGAAGATGAAGCCCTGCTCGCTATGGCCACAAAGATGGTCCTGGAAAAGAACGGGTATAATGTAGTCCATGTATTAAACGGTGAGGCCGCTGTCCAGGCAGTC
>CAZUAE010000051.1:0-16255 GCA_964618265.1 uncultured Spirochaetales bacterium
GTGCGGTACCAGCTTCGAGGATAATCTGTATGTTTTTGATTACTACGATAAAGTAATGGAAGATATATGACGCAACCTCGGCCTGACGCACAACAAATATATGATATCCGGATTACACTGCTAACTTCTTTCCTCGCAGTGATTTAACCCTATCTTTTCTCACATTTAAATGTAAAACTTAGGATACCGGCGTATTAACATGTAAATCACCCCTTCAATCCTGTAAGGGTAATTCCCTGGAGAATATACCGCTGAAAGAGGAGGAAAAGGATGATCATGGGGGCGCTCGCGATGGCCAGCCCGGCTACTACAATGTTCATTGGTTCCGGCATGGATTGATTGGTAAACCGGAAAATTGCTACCATAATGGGCTGTATTTTGGTATTTGTAAGAACCAGATACGGCCAGAAAAAATCCTTCCATTGTCCGATTACAGTAAAAATAGCCACAACTGCCAAAACTGCTTTTGAAAGGGGCAAGATGAGCCTGATAAAAACCTGGAAAGATGACGCTCCGTCAATATGCGAGGCATCAGTTAAATCTCTCGGGATTTCATCAAAAAAGCTTTTCATAATGAAAATATTAAATGCACTTATTGCTCCGGGAAGCCAAACAGCCCACCATGTATCGATTATTGAAAAACCGAGTAAAGGAAGCCGGACAACAGTGAGATACTGCGGTATGAGATACGCTGAGGGGGGTACCATAAGCGTGCTGAGGAAAAGGAACAGCAGTATTTTATACCCCCGGGGCTTGAGCTTTGAAAGTGAAAATGCCGCAGTCGCGCTTACCGCAAGCTGCAGCAGGAGAGCGCCGGCCGCGAGCATAAACGTATTAAAAAAGTAGAGACTATAATTCAACTTATTCCATGCCTCAGGATAATTTTCTACATGAGGTTCCTGGGGAATAAGTGTTGGGGGAGTTTGTATTAGTTCTTGAGAGGATTTTATCCCTCCGCTGAACATCCAGTAAACCGGATACAGCGTTGTTGACGTCAGAAGTATTAGCAAGGCAAAAAGAATCCAGTAAGCAGCGGCATAACCCGGTCTGCTCCTTTCCATAGGGCTCAGTATTGCCCGGTCTCCTCGGGTACGTTTTTTTTTCAGCATACTACCTGCTCCCCCCCTGGAATCTCCGGGTGAGTCGGAAATAGATGAGAGAAAAAATGGCCAGTATAATGAATAAATTCAGACCTAACGCACTGGCTGGGCCGAATTCACCACCCTGAAAGGCATAACGGTATAGCAGGAGCATAACCGTGGTCGTTGCCCCTTGAGGTCCACCGTCTGTCATCACAAAGGGTTCTGTAAAGACCTGCATGGTACCGATTATCTGAAGCACCAGCATGATAAGCATAACCCCGCGGATTTCCGGCAGAGTTATGTGCCAAATTCGATGCCGTACCTTGGCTCCCTCAATTTCTGCCGCTTCGTACAAACTTGTCGGAATTCCCTGCATGGCGGCCAGATAAATCAGCATAGTACCGCCGGCATTTGCCCATGTCGATAATATAACAAGACTGAGCATGGCAGTACTTTTTGAATATATCCATTGATAAGGTCCTAAACCGAAAATGCCTACCACTACATTCATTAAACCGGATCCGGGATCGAAAAAGTATTTCCAGAGCAAGATGCTTATCATGGGAGGCAGGATGACCGGCAGATAAAAAGCAAGCCGGAAAAAAGATTGTCCGTGGCGCATCTCATTTATTGCCATTGCGATAAAAACAGGAACCAGATATCCGAGAATTAAGCCTAATCCAACAAAATACAGGGTGTTTAACCAAGCCTGAGGAAGAGTAGGATCGCTGAATATGTATAAAAAGTTATCAAAGCCAACCCATTTAACCGGAATATCTTTATTACTGTAGGTTATAAGATCTACATCCTGAAAACTCAGCAAGAAGCCGTTAACAATTGGATACCAGGCAAATGTTGCGAAAATTATAACCGCCGGAAGCAGAAATAGGTAACCGGAAAAGTCTCTCTTAAGCGCTCCTATCATTTTTTTTCTCAGTCTTTTATCCTTTCGTAATGAAACTGAATCCATTCATCGTTCCTTTTTGAATGATTAATAATCTGTATAAAATGGGAATCTTTTTATATTCGTTTAACTGTACCTCGGGCAATCAGTTTAGTGGGAATTATTATCTCCCGGTTAAGCTGTCGTCCCTTTGCAACTTGCTCTAGAATAGCTTCCGCTGCTTTTTCACCGATTTTCCGTTTGTCTTGCGCAATTGTAGTAAGATTGATAGTGGGCTGTGAAGAGAGGATGATGTCATCAAACCCGACGATGGAGACATCGTCCGGTATCCGGATTCCTTTTGATCGGAATACATCCATTACTCCAAGTGCGACATAATCATTCACACAAAATAGCGCTGTAGGCGGATCATCCGAGCCCATTAATGTCAGAACGGGTTTCATTTCATCATCCGTATACCGGGGGTTGGTCTGAGTGGGTACTCCCCATCCCGCAAGGGATACAGCAGCAAGCGGGAAACTACCGTTCTTGCGGAGGGCTGCTTCGTATCCTTTAATCCGGTCCTGTACACTGCTCGGCCGGTCAAGAGTGGTTATGCACGCGATTCGTTTATGTCCGTTTTCCAACAGGTGTTCGACAGCAGAAGAAGCTCCTTTTTCATTTGCCGACACAATGGTGTCCACTTTAAAACCGGGAATATGTCTATCAACCAGAACCAGCGGAATGTTTTCAGGAATAATGGGGCTTATAAGGGTATATTCCTGGGAATCAGCAATAGGGAAAATAATTAAACCGGCTGTATCATACTGCAGAAGACGTTTAATCTGTATTGATTCCTCTTCGATATTATCATCAGAATGAGTGAGTATAATATGAAAATCCTGCTTCTGAAATACCGATTCAATTCCGCGAAGGATCTCACTAATCAGTGTATCCCTTAGATAAGGCATCACGACACCGATGGTATTATTCAGTTTCCCCGTGTTGTTCTGCTGACATACAAACGTGCCTTTCCCAGCCCTGCGGATAAGCATCTTTTCCCGAACCAAAAGATCCATTGCCTGCCTGACCGTACCTCGGCTGACAGATACCTGATCTGCAAATTCTATTTCAGTTGGAAGTTTTGAATCCACCGGATATTCGCCGGACCGGATTCTCCGCTTCAGCTCTTCTGCAATCTGCTCGTATAAAGGCTGTGATATATTTGCATTAATTTCCATTTTCAGTATCCCAAGTATATTTATTGTAACAGGATATCAAATTATCAGCTTCCGGAATAGATTATTGTTCCACATGAAGCTTTTCACGCGATTCGGCGGTATAAACCGCCGAATCGGCAAAATTGTTTAAATGATCCTAATTATTGGGAATGAAGACCACTTCGCCGTCTTCAAGAATCATCAAACCCTTTTCAAACAGCTGGGCAACATATCCGTCACGGTGATAGTATTCACTGGTAATGGGAGCACCGTATCCGTCAGGTCCGTTCCCGCCGTAATCATCTTCCCGGCCGGTGGAAAACTGATTGATAAACTCGTTTCTGACCGCGAATGCTTTCCGGGTACCGGGATTCATGGCCAACATAACTAAATTTGGAATACCCCAATTATTTCCGTCCAGTCCGTCACCGCCGGTCAGATTCTGCGCAAGGATATTCGCGTCTCTCCCTGCCCAGAAATGTACTTCATCTCCGCCGGCAGGTACTCCCGGATCGAATTCCTGCATAAGCAGCTGGAAGTATGCCCGCCGGAAAGCTGCCGTAACCGCTTCCTGTTCATATTTAGTAAGCTCTTTTTCAGCGTCTTCTCGGATAACGCCGATTCCTTCGGGAATGTTTGCAAGCAGCTCACCTTGGTTTAGGGGTTCAGGAATAAAATCCGCTTCCCCGTCTTCCACGATCATGAGTCCCTTTTCAAAAGCCTGGTACCGTACCCCGTCATAGTAATATTCATTCGAAAGAGGAGCACCGTAGCCGTCAGGACCATTTCCGCCGTATTCATCTTCCCGGCCTGTCGAATATTGATTGATAAACTCGTCTTTGACTATGAATGCTTCGGTAGCTGTCGGATTCATCGCAATCATTACGAAATTAGGTATACCCCAGTTATTCCCGTCCAAACCGTCACCGCCGGCAAGATTCTGCGCGAGTATATTCGTGTCTCTTCCTGCCCAAAAATGAACCTGATCTCCGCCGGCCGGCATTCCCGGATCAAATTCACTGTTCATAAGCTCCTGGTATGCCCTTTTGAAAGCGGCTTTAACAACGAACTGCTGTTCCAGGCTCAAATAGTGGAGAGCATCGGAGCGGATAACACCGATTTCTTCCGGAACATCACGGAATGCTTCCATCCCATAGGGATCCCCGGGGATCATTTTTTCTACAATGACCTCCTTTTCTACGGGCACTTCAACAATCACCTCTTTTTCTACTTCCCGAACTCCTTCCGCCCAGACAGCCATTCCTGTACTGATAAACAGAACCAAGCACATCACAAAAAGTCTACTTCTTTTCATTAAATACACCTCCATTTATTTGTATATGTTTTTAATTGTATAAACAATTATATACATTACTTAACTTATCTGTCAAGCCTTATTTTATCCTATCTAAAACCTGACTTTGAAACTGCCGCTCCTGCTGAGTAAGAACCTTCTGCGGATCGGCAAAAGGGTCGGTGAGTATTGCCTGGGCTACCTGATCCAAACTCAGGTACAGTTTCTGTGTCTCAACGGGAGGTTCAGCCCTCAATGTTATATGCGTCGCGGTGTTGAACGGTTCGTATAATTCGATAGGGCAGTTTGCGTATTTTTGAAGAACTGCTTGTCTTTGCTCCTCCCGTTCTCCCACAAAAACAGGGAGCTGCGGCCATCCCACCAGCTGTCCACGCTCCGCTTGTGATTTTAAATCCGCCTCGTAATGATCAAACGTTTGAAACAATGTCCACTCGACGGCAGCTTTCAGTGTTTCCGGGTCAGTTGTAGGATTAAACATCCAGGTACTTCCACCCGCCAGGGTTGCGTTACCTCCGGCTTGCGGCATCGGGCCCATGCCAAAATCCTGCATATCTCCTCCGAACACCGCCTTAATCCGGCGCAGTTCATCTCCAGCCATAATAGCCATGCCGAGTTTCCCGGCTGCCATAAGGTTAACCGTATCAGCCGCTTCCAACAGCTGCTGATCCGTGAGAGATTCGTCTTCCCACCGCATCTCCATCAAAAGATCACAAACAGCAAGCGCCTCTTCTGTAACAAATTGAGCCTTCCACGTACCGTCAACCTGCTTCTCTAAATCTCCTCCAAACGTATAGATCATGGCAACCAGATGCCATCCTCCCTGCCCTGCTTTACTGAGAGCGGCAAAACCGGCGTGTTTATCCCCCAGCAGGGAGATTTGATACGCGTATTCTTTAAGTTCTTCCCACGTTTTCGGGGGTTTATCAGGATCCAATCCAGCCTGTTCGAACAACTTCCGGTTGTATATAATTCCCAAGGCGTACCCGCCGACCGGGACCCCGTAAATGTTCCCCGTCTGATCCTTTACAATATGCAGAAGCTCGGTATTAAAATCATCGAAACTCGGCCACTGGGTTATATGCGGGGTGATGTCCGCAACATATCCGTTACTGATCAGAAAGCGGGGTTCGGTAAAACTCACGAGGAAAGCATCTTCCATTGTTCCGGCAGCAAGTTTCGCAGCGAACTGCTGACGGTCAAACATGGTATCATGGGCGTCAATTTTTACGTCCGGTCTTATCTCTGAAAATTCTCGAAGCAGCATTTGATGACGCTCTGTTTCAAGCTCATCATTTTCATTAGGACCATTTGTGGTTGTCACCACAATCTGCCCCCCCGCCGATTCATCCTGACCACCGGCAGATAGGAACGCGGCAATGCTGACGAAGAGCAAAAACCCGCATATAAAGACTAATTTTCGTTTCATTCTAAATCCTCCTAATAACTATATTCAAATACCCGCATACCGTATTCGGTAAAAGAATCAGACTCTTCTTCCGGAGAAAAGGATATTTTTATCTGGTTTTTATTTTGAATAAAGGAAACCGGTATCTGGAACTCCGTATTTTCGAAGGCCGGAAACGGTGAAAAACCCGGAGTATACCAAGTACCCGCGGGTACACCGTCCACAGATACCGCGACACACTGATTGCCTTTAGAAATATCTACCTTTCTTCTGAGCAGAATACCGTCAGCGTCTTTACTTATCTCGACTGTAATGGACCGGTTACCGCTGAATTCTGCTCCATTATATGTGACCGGAGTCATGTCCGGAGTACCTAGAAGGGGTGCGGATAAGGCATCGTTGTAGTCAGATACATGTGTTATCTGTTTAAGTACCGGCGAAGAATGACCGTACCAAAAGAGGGTGCTAATGAAGGTACCTTCTTCATCATTTCCGGGACCATGTTCCATCGTGAACTTCAGACTTGAATAAAAAGGAATAAAATCATTCAGCAGAAACCGGTATTGAGTTGTAATATCTGAATCGCCGTTATTTCGGTATACGGGATGACCGTGAAGGTCCAGGGTAAACGGTCCCCTGTTGTAATACCATCCGCCGTTAAAAAAGTCTTCGGTTCCTGTGCCGTGGAGCTGGGGCGTAGCCGCGCCATCGATAAATATCCGGTCATCCCCCTCCAGGATCCGGCGGTTTTCCGGGTCTTTCCCTTCCACGGTAAGTACCGACCCGACGAGTTTACCGTATCCGGCGATATATCCAAGCTCCGCGGAATCAGGGGAAAGGGGCTCGCCATGGAATACCGTTTTTTTCATCGATCCGTGTAAATATCCCGCTTTATTTTCTTTAAGAGCTGCTGCCATACCCGGAGAGGACACGATGGACATCCGGGCGTTCCCGGTCAAAGTAATATCTTCAGACGCAAGGGAAATCTCAACAGATGAAGAAAAAGGCATGGGCAACCGGAAAGCAATCGACACACCGCCGTGGATCCGCTTTACGTCAACAACCGCGGCGGAAACCCGCTCTCCGGAAAGAGTACCTCCGGCCAAGTGACTGAGGGTAGTTTTTATCTGAGGTTCCGGGGAGTTGTCAAAGGCGGCTGTTACATATACCGAGGAAAGATCAGGAGCAGTTCCGTCGATATTAAGAATCAGTTCTTCCACAAATCCTCCTCCGCCTTCATAACGAAATAACGAATCGGTGCTGCCGAACGGAATATTAAAATGAGCAGCCTGAACTGTTTTTTCTCCGGCAGAAAAGGTAATGTCCGGAAGCCCTTTATTCCGCAGGGCTGAATCGTTTTCGTACAAGTGATAAGTCAACTGTATATAACGGCTTATCCGTTCAGTCCGGATTTCCAATCCCTCGAAAAAAGAGATCGGGACATAGCTGTAAAAGCCGCCGCTTGATTTTTCATCATCACCAACAAGATTTTCGGGAAATTCAGGATGGGTCCCCGAAAAGATTTCCAGTACCGGAACCTGGAGAAACGGATCATTCCGCTGATTTCGATAAAAAGACAAGGTGTCCGGATTTCTCCAGCCGGTCATCCAAAACCGGAGGAGTCTGCCTGGCCCGTACGCACGGAATATCGTAAATTCACGGGACTGCCGGTCATATTCTATGTACGCGTATTTTCGGTTTCCGTCATCATTTCCGCCGCCGCGGTCATAACTGGATATTTGATATGCCCGGACTCCCCTGGGAAGGACCGGAAGCTTTTCCAGCTCGTATAAAGGTTCCGCCGCAAGATAAGCGGCGGAAGAGAAGATCAATAGTGAAAGCAGTATGCTGATCCGATTCCGCAACATGGATTCCCTACTCAACAAGACTCATAGATACGATATACAGCGTCTCCCGTTCGGGCATCTCCACCGCCTTCAATATCTTGCCTTCGGATACCGGTATATCCAAATAGAATATCTGCGGCTCCGCGTCCTTCAGCACACCGGCTGTCATATGCCTGTATGGCGCTTTTACTACCGCGACTTCGCCGAATTTAGGCGCCACGCACCAATCGGTACAGAAAAAATCTTTCGTTTCCTTGGTACCGTCAGCATAATATAAAGTCAGAGCTTCCTTTTTATTTGAATTAACCGTCGTCGCGAGCAGGGCGATCCGGGAGTAGGAACCTTGCGGTACCTCTATTATTTGCCCCCGGGTTTCTACCAGATTCGGTTTGTTCAGGGAAGTATCGGGAAATATAAAATCCACCCCAAAATAATTTATGAGACCGCCGGGGGGCATAAACTGTCCGGGCAGTGAAAAACGACCTCCGAACCCGCTTTGATCGTACCCTTCAAAATCACCAATATGAGTTACTCCGTCTATGTTGTAAAGATCGGAGAGATTTATGGCAGTACTTTTCAGATCAGTCCGGAAGTCCCTGCTGAATATAGTAAAAGCATGATCAAATTTTATCCCTTTATAGTCAAACACCGCTTTCGCGGTATACGTACCTTCCGGCAGGGAATCCACCGCGAAGGAAAAATCGACATTTTGTGTTTCACCCCGGGGAAGCGATACTTGAACCTTTGCGGTTTCCTGAATTCCCGGCGGCAAATCAATGGATAATGTTCCGGACACATCCTCTGAATAGGTATTCGTAAGCTGTATGACCGTCTCCGTTTTATAACCGTCCGTCACAAAAAGTCTGCCCGGATTCGCCTGGATTGCCACAGGCGCTTCTACCCGCACGGTGACCGGTACGGAACTCATTCTAACACTCCGCTGCCTGGGCGGCCGGGCGCTGACGTATATATACGCGCCGTTGCCTTCCGGACGGGTAACAGATGGAGTCTCTACAGCCAACTGTATCTTTCTGCTTTCTCCCGGCTTTAATCCGGAAAAACTTGTGTCGCCCGAAACCGCTGAAACATCCCACTCCTGAGGAACACCTAACAGTTTGATTCTGCCCTTAAGCTCATAAGGAGATACATTGGTGATGGCAACCTCAGCTTTCAACCCCGACCCGATAAGAACTGAATCATCTTCAAATTCCAGATCGGTCCAAACAAGGTCACCCTGCACTTCCCGGGAGAGAGAAACAGCATAGCCTGAACCAGGTTCAGCATGCAGTTCCACGCTTATGCTTTTTTTATCATAAGCGGGAATCACTTTGACAATTCCCTGATCACGGGCACTGACTCTTGAAAGAGTGCATAAACCGTTTTCACGAAATCCTTCCGGGACCAGGATTGTAACGGTAATTTTTTCATTATTATCCGAGTCTAACGGCCGATAAAGCACAAGGGTCCGGACATCGTCACTTATTGCTCCTTCAAGCAGCAGGTCATGCGCGTTTTTCGAAACAGTAATTTCCGCCTTTTCACCGATCAAATCCCTAAACAACCAGAAGGGCCAGTAATTGTAACCCAATACCGTTCCGTTCAGCCGTACCATTCCCAGCTCCATATCCCCTTCGGAAAAAGCCCGGGCGGTAAACTGATGGAAAGCCGATAGGTACTCAGACACATCCATGAGCCCGAATTGCCGGCGCATAATGTAGTCGATTTTTTCTGCTCCGGCAAGAAAGCGGTGATCCGACTCTGTAATCATGATTTTGATATCAGGATTTCCGGTTTCCTTCCGCAGATATTCGCCCATTTGCTTGACTCTGCGCACCAAATTCTCCGGCACCTCTTCATAGGAGTGATACACCAGATAATCAAGTTGATCTTTACACGATTTAATAAAATTGAGGGTCCAGGGCGCGGAATAGTTGAGTGAAACCGGACCGCCTGCCTTGACTTCCGGAAACTCCGCGTGAATTCGCTTTGCCGCTGTCCTGAAAAGCCGATAATACTCCTCAGCCGATCCCTGCCAATACGTCTGGGTATCAGGTTCATTCCATATCTCGATGTATTTTACCCGGGATACATAATCCGCGGAACCGGGAACACCGTTGATGCTCCGAAGCGCGGATACGGCGAATTCAGCCCACTCCTCGGGATCCTCCGGAGGCTGTGTTACATTTCCGTCCGGAGAGAGCCAAGGCAGATTGTATGCTAGAAGGAGTACCGGTTCCATCCCTTCTTCGCGCACTTTATTTACAAGTTCCCGTCCCAGATAGAGTCTGCTCTTAGACGAGAACAGTTCTTCAGGATATATTGCTTCTTCATTGAGCACCTGAGGATTCTGATTGTCGTTTTCCGGTTCGAAAGACGGCGGTTGTGCGGCAATCCGTTGAAAGGTATCTTCAAGCCGCAGCCGTTTCAGCGCCAATTCAGCGGCCGATTCGGCTTCATCGATCAGGGACTGGTAGTTAACATAACTAAAAAGAGCACGATTTATCGGACGGCCTGTTGTTCCCTCTTTCATTTCAATTGAGATATCCGCGGAAAGTAAAAAAGCACCCAAAAAAAAACCAATAAGGGTAAAAATTAAAATCCGTGTTTTACTCCTCATAATCTCACCTACTGATAAACTTTGAAATTGTACACGTAATCCACCGCGTCCATGGAGTTCCAATCATGAATATGAATGTATCCGGCGGTTTCCGGTAATTCGTGGGAACCGGATGATACTTCTTCTCCATTGATCATAACGGAATAGGCGGACTCGGAAACGGTAAAATCAACATGAAACGGTTTTCCCATCTCAAAAGCTCCGCCTACATCATCAAGAAGGGTCCCCATTCCCCGCTGCTCGGGGCTGGTCTCCTGAATAACTACAGCGTTTTCAATTTCATCGGCATGGGTGGAAAAAAAACCGATACGGACAAAATCACCCTCCATCCAGGGGCTGCCTAACGGTAAATACTGATTGATAAACCAGAGACAGATCTCACTGCCGGGAACAACCGAGTTCCTCTCGAGATCAAAGGATATCCGTAGCGGACCGTTCGCAAGATCAAATTCCGGAGTAAAGTAGATCCCGAAAGCTTCGAATCCGTTGGACCCTTCAAGCTCAAGCTTTCCCTCATACGGTTCCACCCGGTTAAATGGATCAGCGGTTCCCCAAATAACATATGAGTCCGCGTTTATCTCTTTAAAAGGCTCTTCAAAAATAAGTTCGTCTGCCGGTAGTAAAAAGACCGGTAAAAAAACAAAAACACCTAATAAAATCAGTAACCTTTTCATATAAAACTCCTTTTTATTGATTCTCGTTATTTAGTTAACGTCGCGGCTATCAGCCAGAAATCCTGTTCTTCCGGCAGAACAATCGCAGTCAATTTTTTTGCCGGATTAACTTCTATATTCTGAAACATGATCCGGGGCAAAGCATCCCGTAATACTCCCGCCTGATAATGACGATAGGGAGCTTTGGCGATTTCTACTTCGCCGTATTTTACATCCCTGCACCAGTCAGTAATCGTGACTTCCTTTTTTTCCTGTACCCCGTCTTCGTATAGAAGGGTAAGTTCGACGGTCTTATCTCCATTCGTAGCAGCACTCAGAAAATACAGCGCCCGATAATTACCTTCTTGTACGGGTATCCGCTGGTTATCGACACGAACACCGTTTTCTTTCCCGGTCTCGGTTGGAGGAAACAGGAAATCAACTCCCAAATAATTCACCCTGGTACCGGAAGGGAAAAATTTCGCCGGGTAACTGAATGGACCGCCAAAATTATCTACATCATTAAAATCCCTGGCGGTTGTAAAGAGATCCGAGTTCCGGAAATCAGATATTTCAATCGGAACAGATTCTTTTTCATCATAATCCACGACACGAATTTCAAACTCTTCCTTAAACTCGGTTCCCTGATACGAAAAACCTACTTTTGCGTTATAAACACCTTCGTCAGCACCCGCAGGAATTTCCAAAGGTATAGAAAACTTCTTTTCCTGCGCCTTGGCCAAACGGTAATCATTCGCGGAACCTTCCGCCCAGCCGGCAGGAAGGCGCAGCAGGATTTGTCCGTCAATGTCTTCTTTATATGTATTCCGGGCAGTTACCTTGATTTCGTACTTCCGTCCCGGCGCACCGAACAGCTGCAGTGGAAGAATGTCAAACTTCAAGGGTGCCAATGCTTCGAAGGAAACAGGCACCGATCCGGTCCGGATTGACCGGGTACGAGGCTTGCGGTAGGAAAGGTACCCGTAAATACTTGCTCCTCCGAGTTTCGTGGGACTCTCGGAACGCAAGGCAGCACGGTAGGTATAACTATCTCCCGGCTCGAGATCATCGAACTTGGAAGAATTATGGTCTGTCACCTCCCAGTCATAAGGCTGCCCTATGGGTTTAAGTCTGCCCTGAATTATCTCCCGGGATAAGTTATGAACTGTGATTGAATAATCCACGGATGTTCCGACAATCACGCTTTTTTCGGAAATTTCGGAAGTAATCCAGACATCTTCCTGCACCGACGTATTTTTTACTGCAGCAACACACGCGGTTCTCGGAGGCAGTAAAAAGGTATCATGGAATTCTTTCCGGTCTCCCGGGACTACGGCACGTTTCTTTAGCGCAACTCCGTCCGGATCGAGGAAAAACAGAGTATATATACGATCATCGCCGCCGGAACCGTTCAATCCGGACAGCATAAAATTTAGGGACATATTCTCCGATTTCTTACGATCTCTGTTATACGCCACAAAACTGATACTGTTTTTATCCCGGTCCGTCCCTGCCGTACGGAGAATAGTCTCATTGCCGGCCCCGCCTTCAGGGGTAATCCGGTCACCGGTAAAATCCCGCAGCAGCCAGTAAGGCCAATAGTTGTGTCCCACAATAGCCGCGTCCGTGTCTATTAATCCGAATACCAGCGCGCCCTCTTCGTAATACGGCAGAGAAAAATGATAAAACCCCTTTATAATATCCTGGTTTTCCATCAGCCGCAGCTGCCTTTCCAGAAGGTATTCTATTTTTAGGTCCGGGGAAATACGGTGATCCGACTCGGTGATGATTACCCGGGGACCGGGTTTTCCCGTTTTTTCGACAAACCACTTTTGGTAACGGGCTGCTGTTTCGACAATCCCTCTCGGCTGCTGGGCGTAACTGTGGAAACTGATGAAATCGGAATTGTTTCCGCAGGTCTCTATAAAATCCCGCATCCATTGTTCCGTTTCACCTCCCGGTGACAATACCGGTCCACCCACCTCGATATGGGGAAATTTTTTATGAATTGCCTCGGCAGCCCGGTTAAAAAGTATAAAGTACTCTTCTTTCGTTCCCGTCCAGAATGTTGGTATATTCGGTTCGTTCCAAATTTCCACATATTGAATTGAACCGGTCCCGGATTTTCCTTCAAAGTAAGAGATCACACCCAGGGCGAATTCCACCCACTCAGACACATTCCTGGGTGCTCCGGTAAATCTACTATCCTTCGCCAGCCATGGTGCATTGTAGCAGAGCAGAAGCATAGGCTTCATTCCCAATTCAATCACATCCTCTACGAAATCTGCTGAATCAGGCACATAAACGATGCTTTTTTCGGGAAAAAAGTTATTTTGATCGATTATTCGGGGATTATCATTGTCATTTTCGGGTTCAGCTTCTGTAATTCGTGTTTCAATTCGGGCGCCGCTTCCTTGAGGATTCAGCTGGAGAAATTCTTCTACCGCCTTACCGTCACCCTTACCAAATAGGTACTGATAATTAACAAAGCTGAAAAGCTCCCGGTTTATTTTTCCGGAGCTGACAGCAGGATCTATCCGGTACGACTCCTGTGCGTTCGCAGAGAATGTTAAAACAAACAGAATACTGCTAACAAGAATCAATAACCGCCGCTTTCTGAACACTATCATTATACACATTTCTCCTTTATTGTTTATACAATTATAGACATATAAAACCCAATATGTCAAGTCACGGGAATTGCGGTGTCAGACTATTGACAGAAATTTACTGTTGACCGCTGAAATGAAAAGAATATGCACCAGCCTCCGGTATGGTTATACTCAAGCTCCCCATATTCTGACGGGGTTCCAGTCTCTTCCAAACGCCGTGAAAAGACGGCGTAACCCGTTCAATTTCCATAATACCTGCACCCACGGGAACTTCATCGACTGCAATTTTTATCTCCAGGCCCTTTTCTTCCATTTCAGAAATAAAAATATACAAGGAATATCCCTCACCGCGGACACTGCCGGAAGGACGCCTGCACAGCAGGGCGTAGAACGGCCTGGGGCCGCGTCTTCGATCAATAGGAATTCCCCAGTCGCGGACAAGACGATGGTCACCCTCTATTTCAGGGATGACCGCCGAACCTTCCAGATCCCGGAAAAACCAGTACGGCCAATAGTTTTCATCTATTATAGACCCGTCCATCCGAAGTAAACCGAAGGTCTGATCCGGGGAGGGACTGTAATAAGGTAAACAGAACTGATGAAACCCCTCAAGGTGTTTCTCGTTTTCGATCAATTCCCATTGACGGATAAAAAGGTACTCCTGCTTTTCCCAGCCGGAGAGCTGCCAATTATCCGCCTCGGTGACCATCAATTTTTTTCCGGAATAAGTTCCCCAAGCCGCAAGTTTGCGCACCTGAAAGAAAGGATCATCGTTGTATATATGTACAGTCAGAAAATCCGCGTTTTCACCGCAGTTAACAAGAAACTGCTTAAGATACACTCCGTCACTCAAAAACACTGACGGACCGCCGATTTTAACCCGGGGAAAATTTGATCTGATCCGGCTGCTCACTGTATTAAAAAAGATAAAATAGTCCTCCATGCTGCCCTGCCAATAAAGACTGTTCGGCAGCGGTTCATTCCACAACTCCACATAAGGGACTCTGTCTGATCCGCCGGCTGCCGTAATCATAGCTGTGGCGAATTCAGCCCATTCGGAATTGTCCTCCGGAGGATCGTTCGCCCGCCCTTCCCTTCCAAGCCAGGGAGCACAGTAGGTAAGAAGATATAACGGGGTAATCCCGCGTTGTTTTAGGATATCAAGGTAATTATTTGCCGGATCAGTGATAAAACGGTACCTGTTTTCAAGGTTATATCTATCTAAATCAGTATCATTCGGGTCATCATTATCGTTTACCGGTTCTGCATCCTGCATCATGATTTCGGTACGAGCCTGAGTACCGCGGGGATTCAGATCATTGAAGAGCTCAATACTGGCTGAATTACCGTATCGGAGAAGATAGGGGTAGTTAACGAGACTAAACAGCCTCCGCAGATTCCTGTCATTTTCCGGCTCAACCAAGCGTATACTGACTGTCTCCTGGGCGGCTGCCTGAGTGAATAATCCCAAAAGAGCAACATATAGAATTGTTTTCCAAAATTTCCTGAATAAAAGCATAATTTAATCAGATTATGGAACCGGAAGAAAAAAGTTTTCTGGATCCAAGGCTTCTGAAGTTACCGCGCAGGCATCAATTGCTCCGGTTAAACCCCGGTTATCGTAAGGATTTGCATCTTGTCCGGCACTGTATCCTAAAGCAAAACAGTGGCCGTACAGAGAATGGGACGCCCCTAAAGACCACTGATCATTCCCGGCATCATACGGCGCGGAAGCCTGCAATTCGCCGTCCACATAAAACCGAAGTTCACTCTTCTCC
Organism: uncultured Spirochaetales bacterium; assembly: GCA_964618265.1. Taxonomy (GTDB): domain Bacteria; phylum Spirochaetota; class Spirochaetia; order CAYLLE01; family CAYLLE01; genus CAYLLE01. The sequence continues at coordinate 15,413 of CAZUAE010000051.1, forward strand.
GGATTCTTTTCGTTGTAATCCAGAACCCCGGCATAATGGTACCAACGGTCTACTTCGATCGGAGTTTCACAAAAAAGACGAATCTCCGGCCCGTTCTGCTGAAATACAGTAAAATTCATGGGCTGATCAAAGGCCCGCCGGAATGCCCAATGGAATTGACCGCCCCCCGGCCATTCGTTGCTTGCAACATACTGAAACTTGAAAGCATTCCCCTGGGAATCGAGAATATGGGTCATCCAAATAATCTCGAATGTAATGTCTCCAGCCGGAACCGCTTTTTCCAAAACTATAAGTGCTCCCTGACTTTGTCCTCCACCGGTCACAGACAGGGCTTTTCCGCCCTGGACGGGATCGGCCGGCAAAGCGGAGGTGTCAGCAGGTACCGGCGGCTCTTGATTCATACCTCGGGTGTCGAAATATTTAAGCAGTATCCGGGCTCCTTCAGGCAGGATCTCATCAGCTCCAGCCAGATAAGAGCCAGTCTGCCATGTCCTTTTCTCAGGATCTTCAATAATTTGTCCCTGATCGAAGTTAAGGTACAAGAGCGGGTCTGCTGAAACCAGTACCGATGAAAACACGATTACAATTACCGACAAAATACATCTTTTTTTCATACCGCCTCCTTGCTTGATATTATGCCATTTGTTTATACATTAGTAAACCTTAATGTACATTGATTTTTCCCCTAAAGGCTGGCAACAAGACCATCCTTCTCAATCAAAGCGCAGCCAAGACATCCAACCGCTGGAGGAAGTATCTGCCGATAAACCCGATGTCTGGTCCAAGCTGCGGAAACAGAACTGGGCACGGTTGTTACAGAAGGTCTACGAGGTAGACCCGTTT
>CAZUAE010000052.1:0-16034 GCA_964618265.1 uncultured Spirochaetales bacterium
GTGCAACAAGAAAATTGGCAACAATACATAATATTTGCCGGCTGCCGGACTATTGTTTATCTTGTAAAAAGCTTATGAAAATTATCAGATATTTTTTATATATATCACTATTTATTCTAATTACTGCTTTCGGACAGGTGGAGACCGATTTTACCCCCAAAATATCCCGTAGGGAATTAGCCGGCAAGGTCTACACCTTAGCATCAGATGAGTTTAAGGGAAGAATGCCGGGAACATCCGGCATTAAGCGGGCAGAAGATTTTATTGCCTCCCAATACCGGAGAACCGGTCTTAAAGTCTTACCGGGAAATGATGATTACTTCCAGACGTTTACTCTTTACCGGCGTGGATTTGATTACAACGATACCTTTCTCAAGGCTAACGGGAGACGCTTTATGGGAGGAACGGAAATTGCGCCCTTCTCTTTCAGCGGCAGCGGGGAAACAGCAGCTGATACTGTCTTTGCGGGTTACGGAATTACAGCGCCTGAATACGGTTATGACGATTATGACGGATTGGACGTAAAGGATAAAATTGTCTTTGTGTTCCGGCACGAACCGGGAGAAAACGATCCTGAAAGCCCTTTCGGTGGTACCGAACATTCTCGGCATACTACCTTTGCCCGGAAGGCCGAAAACGCATATAACCACGGTGCTTCCGGACTTATCCTTATAACAGATCCTCTTCACCATGAAAAGATCGAACTAATCCCGCCCTTTCCGGCGCTGGTACCGGATCCCGATACCAAAATAAGCGGAAAAAACGGTTCCCCCGAGATCGATGACACCTTTCTGTCCATAATGATCTCCGAAAAAGCGGCAGAGCCGTTTCAGAATGAATGGGGTGCCCTGGTGGAGCTGCAGAAAAAATTAGAACAGGGAATAAATCCTAGCCGGATGGAACTCGCCGCAGTTAAAACGACTGTAAAGGTAACACGGTTTGCGGAACCCCAGCCGGTGGAGGCTCGAAACGTTTTAGGGTATCTCCCCGGAGAAGGTGACAGGTGGATCGTTCTCGGGGCCCATCACGATCATCTAGGTTCATTTGACGGAGAAGGGGATACCATCTACAACGGCGCGGATGATAATGCATCCGGTACAGCGGTAGTTATGGAAGCCGCGGAACATCTGGCATCCCTTTCGGGTAAACGGTTAACGTATAATATTCTCTTTATCACCTTTTCCGCTGAAGAAGAAGGATTGTTAGGGTCCCGTCACTTCGTTGAATCGGAAATAGTAGATCCTGAAAAGATCGACCTTATGATCAATCTGGACATGGTTGGCCGCAATCCGCACCGTGCAGTCGATCTTTCGGCGGGAGCACATATACCGTTTAGCCGGGAGCAGATGATAACCAAGGCTGAGAGTTTAGGTTTACAAGCAAGAATCGGCGCTGATCCCGCAAAAGTCCCAAGCGATCATCTTCCTTTTCATAAAGAAGGAATTGGAGTCATCAGCATACATACCGGCCTCCATGAAGATTATCACGCCATTGATGACCATGCAGACGGAATTGCATATACCCGGATGGAGCTCATTACTCAGTTAACGGCGGATCTTATTTTAACAGTCACAGGGGAATAATTATTCTAATTCCAGAGTTTCTCCCGCGGTACCCCATGGGAACTTCAATTCACCAAAACCCAGCATGGTTGAGCAGCTCTCCTGAGCTGCCGTCACTATTCCTTTGATATAGAAAAGTTTGGCTTCCGACTCTGAAACATCCTGCACTTGAGTATACTCCCCGGGAACGGGTGTTACCGGGCATGCTTCAAAGGCCTTGTTTATACAGAGAGTATGCTGTATTGAATTGTCTATGGTACAGAGAGGCTCCCGGTTTTCCTGTATCGCCTTGAAAAAATCGAGAAAACCGTGAGCTTCCCGTGGTATATCTGTATCATCAAGCTCTTCGATGATCATCTCTCCCTGATATACCCTTGCGGTTCCCGGGAAAAGCCACTCGATTCTGCCGTTTTCAAAGAGAAATTCCGTTTCGGGATGGATGTTTTCCGGGGCCGCGTGTACCGATGTCATAGTTATTTCAATACCGTCACGGGAAGAAACTCTTATAAACTGGGTATCCGGGGACTCAATATTGTTGACTCGGTAGTTCTCTGCATAAACCTTGTTAGGCCACAGGGAACCGTGCCGTTCGGTACCAGCCACATAGAGCATGTTGTTTAAGTAGTGGGAAGTTGCATTCTGGAGAGGTGAATCATAGATGGTCTTTCCCTGCACCTCAATTTTGCCGGACCAATAGTTCCTAGTGTAATAGGCTGTACTTCTCGGCCACAGGACGTAGGTTTTAGCCTTTCTAAGCATACCCAGTTTCTTCGATTGAGCTATCTCCTTGATCCGCTGGATGGTGGGAGTGGAAATATGCTGATACCCTACCGCTAAAAAGCGTCCCGCCGACTCCTTTTCCGTTTGCATCTCTCTGGCATCACTAAATGTCCCGGTTACCGGTTTTTCGCAGAGCACATGATATCCCGATTTCAGAGCTGCTATGCTCATCTCCTTGTGCATATCGATACCCACCGGGATGGCCACAGCATCGAGCCTCCCGTTTTCTGATTCAAACATTTCCTGATAGGTTTTATATATCCGGATCCCCTCCTTCCGAAGGTCTTCCCGTTTTTCATCTTCCTTTAAACTCAGGTTTAGCGGTTCTTTGATGACAACCGCCTCGAAGCTGCAGTAACCTCTCTCCTGACAGTACCGGATTGACTTTAGATGCGACTGGGCAAATCCGCTTACGCCGATTAAACCGATGCGTACTGGTTTCACACTGTTCTCCCGTTTAATCCAATTTGATTGATAATGCTGCCATATTCTCCGTCACGATACAATCAGAGTCCCTATCACAATCTTTATGCTAATTCTACCTTTCATGCAGGGTTACTCCGGTTTGCTGGCTCTTCCGGATGGTTCCTTTAGACGAGACATCTTCCGGATTGTCCTCTAAGTCTTCTGTTTCCTTTACTTCATTTACAGTATTCATGGACTCAAGTATCGTTCTAGAGTGATTTCCAATATCATCGGTACTCTCAGCAACATTTTGTGATATAGATTCCACTTGTTTCAGAAGCTCCTCGACCCGGGTAATGCCATTTTCTACCCGTTCTACTTCCTGTCCGATAGCTCCGGATGAATCAGATATTGCAATGGTTGACTGAAGTATCTCGTCTCCCGCAAAGGTCATCTCCTCCATCCCGGAACTGATCTCCCTCATGGCATTCACAAAGCCGTCGATATCCTTAGCGATAGATCCAAACACTTCCGAGGACGCTTGTCCGGCTTCCAAAGCTTCCCGTATCCGGGCGGCCATCGTATTCAGGGCCTCTCCTATGCTCCGGGCGTTTTCAGAGGTAGATTCCGCAAGTTTCCGTATCTCTTCAGCCACCACAGCAAACCCCCGGCCGGCATCTCCCGCATGAGCACTCTCTATGGACGCGTTCATGGAGAGAAGATTCGTCTGCTCCGATATGGCATCGATTATTTCAATTATTTCCATGATACTATCAACATCCCGGGAAACTTCTTTTAGAATCCCGAAAGTATCGTCCACTTTCTCTCCGGCATCCCGAACAGAATCAAGAAGTCCTTCAGCACGGTTCCTTCTCTCGTTTGCTAAGGAAGATATAGATTTAACCGATGCATTCATCTCCTCCACCGAAGCCGAAGTCCGTTCCACGGAACCTGAGTTTCCCTCTACCTGACTGGTCAAATTGGAAAGCTCTCCCCTGATTTCCGACAAGGCGGACTGCGTAGACCCGGACTGACTTGTCAGCTTATTAAGCATATCTTCAACTGAGGTAATTCTTGATGTAATCTGTTTAAGCGATTCCGATGCCTGCATAGAGCTTCTCTGAAGCGTGGTTTTCAGGTTTGACAAATATGAGTTTTTCCCCTGCCAGACTCTTTTTTCGGACTCGCATTTTTCTCTATATGCCTTGGCGAGGTTTTCCAATTTGATTAAATCTTCAACTTCCGGAGATCCTGCATTTTCAGAAAGAATTTTCCCAACCTTTCTGATTTTTCCTGAAAATTCTGCAGAGAAAAATAATATTCCGCCGATACCTCCTGCTAAGGCAATTCCCCCGAGAATAAAAGAAAAAAGCATACCGGAAAATCCTAAAATTGGTACTAAAAGAACAGCACCGGTAAATAAGAGTATGACCGGTATAAAAATCATCCATATTATCATTTTAATTTTCATAATGGTATTAATAGTAAGCTAGGGAGATGAGGGTGTCAATTAACCGGACATATATGATACAAATATAAAAGATGCCGTACGAAATTATCCTTGTTTCTATTGGAATTCTGCTTCTCTTTGTTATCATTCTTCTGGTTTTGCTCCTGTTTTCAAAACGGCCCCCCCGAATGGATTTAGGGAAATCTCTGGAACGGATCACTTCCAGGCTTGACCAGATAGACCGGATATCCGCTCAAATAGGCGGCATTTCAGAGATATTCCTAATTCCCCGGGCCAGGGGAGGATTAGGTGAAACCCTGCTTCAGGAATTATTATCAAATTGGCTTCCCAAAGCAGCTTATCAGCTTCAGTACACTTTTCGTGACGGGACAAGAACCGATGCGGTCATACAATTAGGAAAGACTATTGTTGCGGTGGATGCAAAATTTCCGCTGGAAAGCATTAAGCGCGACATGGGGGTGGAAGAGGAGGGCAAAGAAGGTAAAGTTTCCGGAGAAACCCGGAGGGCCTTCCGGAAACACGCCAGAGACATTTCTTCTAAATATATCCGGCCGGAAGAAGGCACCATGCATTTTGCTCTGATGTATATCCCTTCTGAAAAAATTTATTACCATATTTTTGTAACTGATGATACGGGTATGCTGGAAGAATCACTCCGGCAGGGAGTGGTGCCGGTGAGTCCGGGAAATATGTTCCTGTATCTGCAGACTGTAGCATACGGCTTGCGGGGCTTTCAGCTTTCAGAAGGGCACCGTGAACTAACATCATTAATCCATCAGCTTAAAAAGGATTATTCAGAGCTCTTCCGGAGTCTGGAAACGGCGGGAGGTCACGCAAGGAATCTCAGTAGATCTTTGGAGGATGTACGGAAAAAAGCAAACAGGATCGGCATGCTGGCGGAGAAATTCGAATCCCCCGACAGCGGCCGGCAAGGTTAAGTTAACGCGAACTGACTAGGGACATACTATTGTATGAAAGATTTTTTTGATGTATATGGTTTCATTCTCCACTCTTCATACACCACCGGTAGAAAGCCCGCTATGATTCACTTGGTGGGCCGGTGTCAAGATGGAAAAACCTTTGCCGTTGTTATACGTAACTTTCAGCCCCGTTTCTACGTGAGACGAAATGAAATCTCATCAGCCGCGGAAACCATCGGGCTAACTGATTTCAGTCACGGAGTGGAAGCAAAAAAATGGAGTACCATGGATGGAGAGGAAGCCGTTCCACTGGAGTTTCAGAATTATCCGGCCTTCATTCGGGCCCAAAGAAGGCTTGCGGAAAAGGGGATCCGCACCTATGAGGGAGATGTTACACCGGCAGACCAGTTTTTAATGTCCAAGATGATTCACGGATCGGTAAGAATCAGGGGAAACGCCGATGCCGGCAATCATATAGACCGGGTTTTCATCGATCCGGAATTGGATCCCATCGACTATGAGCCTGACCTTACGGTCCTCTCCATAGACATCGAAACCGATCCGTCATCTAATGAGATCCTCGCGGCGGGTTTTTTTTCATCCGGTACAGCAAATCCTGATGTGTACGAAGATTCGGTGCTTTTTTCCGGTCCTCCCCTGGAGGAAAAACGTATTACTTCGGTTTCTGATGAAAAATCCCTCCTTACCGAGTTTGCCCGGGAAGTCAAGCGAATCGATCCTGATATCATAACAGGATGGAACATCACCGATTTTGATCTTCCCGTAATCGCCCAGCGGTTCAGCTTCCACGGACTCCCCCTGGATATCGGGAGATCCGACGACCCCGCAAAAATCCTTCCGGCGGAGGGGAAAAAATCCGCCGCCATTATAATTCCCGGAAGACAGGCGCTCGATGCCTTACGGCTGATGCGGGCGGGACCCGAACGGTTCGAAGATTACACTTTAGATACGGTGGCCGCTTCCGTGGTTGGAGAGGGCAAAACCATCGATACGGCGGACCCGCAGGAAAAGCTTACAGAGCTAAAGCGGCTTCGGGCGGAAAATCCAATAGATTTCTGCCTCTACTGTCTTAAGGACGCCGAACTGGTCATGAAAATACTCAAGAAAACAGGTCTCCTCCGACTAACCGTTAAAAAAACACGTCTTATCGGAGCCGGCATTCAGAAGGCCTGGACCAGCATCGCTGCATTTGAGTACCTGTATACCGAGTCCCTCCACCAGCGGTCTATGGTAGCTCCCACAACGGGAGTAGATGCTTTCCCCGTTGGAAGGGCTCCGGGAGGTGCAATAATTTCTCCGAGACCGGGCTTATGGAACGGGGTATACCTTCTGGATTTCAAAAGCCTGTATCCATCCATTATCAGAACCTTCAACATAGATCCCGCAGGTTTTATTCAAGCCTTCGGAACGGCTCCGGAAACCCCCGGTGTTATAGAAGCGCCAAACGGAGCGGTTTTTCCCCGGGAGCGTTCCATCCTTCCGGAACTTTTAGACCGGTTTTTTGAAAACCGTGAAGAAGCCAAAAAAGCGGGGGATTCCATCGGCTCCTATGTTTATAAAATCGTAATGAATTCTTTCTATGGAGTTTTAGGCTCTCCCGGCTGCAGATTCGCAGCTACGGAACTCTCCGGAGCCATCACGGAGTTCGGTCAAAAGCTCCTTCATTGGAGCAAAGATTACCTGGAGGATTTAGGTTATGATGTTCTCTATGGAGATACCGATTCTGTTTTCTTCCGGTCCGAAAAATCCGGTGAGCTTAAAGACCTAGGTGTCTCCGCCGCTGCTGAATTAAACAAAGCATTGGAGGATTACATCCGGAAGGAGTACCAAATCGAACCGAAACTGGAAATCGAGTACGAGAAGCACTACCTTAAACTCTTCCTTCCGGCTATCCGGGGAGGAGAAGAGGGAGAAAGCCGGGGAAGAGCAAAGGGATATGCCGGTTTAGTAGCAGGCAGTGGAAAAGATGAAAAGCCGTATATTGAGGTTAAGGGTATGGAAGCGGTCCGCCGGGATTGGACGCATCTGGCCCATGAGTTCCAGTTAACACTCCTGGACATGGTTTTCCGGGAGGCACCTTTGGAAGAGATAACCCGATACCTCAGAGAGATTAAAAGTAAACTTTACGCTGGAGAAATGGACGAAAAGCTCCTCTACATAAAACAGCTTAGAAAACCGGTCATGGAGTATACAAAAACCGTCCCTCCCCATGTGAAAGCCGCATCTCTATTGCCTTTAGAAAAACAGCGGGGGTTAATCCGTTATGTTATAACCGCTGACGGACCGCAGCCTGCCGGAAAGATCGTATCCCCTATCGATTACAGTCACTATTTGGAACGGCAGCTTAAACCCATAGCCGGAGATTTTTCTGAAGCCCTCTCGAGAACCTCCCGGGAACGGGTAGACCTTACAGTAAAACTGGAGGGGGAGGAACAGCTTTCCCTCTTCGATGAGTAGCTTTCTGTTTCAGACTTCCCGGTTCTTCCAGTTCGCGACAGCTTCCGATACGGTTATAGCCCGATCATAAAGCTTGACAGCTCTTACCCCTGATCCGGAAGCAACCCGGAGTGAAGTGTCCCCTGAAAGGCCCAAAAAGCTGGGATTAAATCTCCCCCATCCAAACTGCCGAAAATCTCCGCCGTCCTGGAGCCTGCCGTTTCTTACGAAGCTCACGATGCTTGGTCCAGAATCCACAATGATGGTAAGATACTCCTCTTCTCCCGCTGCAACAGGAGTATCGGAATCAAGATAGGCCCGGGACTGCCCGTCGTTCATGCAGAACACTATGCAGCCCTTCTCGTTAATCCTGAGAGCAAACCCGACACCCTCTCCGTCGGTGTTACATATCAGCATGTACCCTTTTTCTGCAGGCGGGGAAAACCTAATCTCCAGGGAAATACCGGCACGGGTAGACAATGCTCCATGGTCACGCCGCTCTGAATCCCTTACGGTAAATTCCGGAAGGTCCGGCATTGCAAAAGCCCCTTCGAGCACCTTATCCTCCGAAAGATCCACTATGAGTCCTTTCTCATTCTTCCTCATAGATTCATGCTGGTTCCACATCCCTGCTAAAAGGTCTGGAGATATTTCATGAACCCGGGCGGTTGCCTTCTGAGTTTCAAAAATGTAGAACGATGATCTTCCGGACATTTCAGGTTCCTCAATCAAATCGGGATAGCTCATCCTGATGACGGGATCATCATCGTAGACCGCAATTTCCGGCTGAGACCAGGCTATGGTTCTGCCGTCCACGGTATTTGTTTCAACCCCGCCTGACAGCCAGGCGGGGTTGCGGTTGGAAAAGGAGCGCCAAAGAGCATCCGGCTTTTCACCCAGCTTACTGCCTCCGTTATTGTGGAACCAGTAAAGATAGTTTCCGTTTGCACATTTCCAGACGAAATTAGCTGCTCTGGGATTTTTGACGCGGCTCCCGTCAGCATAGGTAAGAAATTTCGGCTCACTCCAGGTTCGCCCAAAGTCTCTGCTTACCGTATTAACGGGATATCCTGAATAAGTTCTGAATATGCAGTAGAAAGTCCCGTCGCTTAAGGGGACAAAACTGTGTTCTTCCGAAATTGAGCCGGCACCCTCAGGGGCATGGATGCCCCTGTCCCCGTCAGGCAGGGTAATCCATCCAGCCTCAACTGGATCGTCCAGGCGGAGAAGGTCGGGACTTTCCAGGAGAACTCCTTCGCTCCGGGTGAACCAGCCGTCTCCTCTGTCGCCAACCTTATAAAGCGGAACATAGGCTTTCCCTTCCCAGCTGAAGGGTTTACCAACGGTCCAGAAAAACCGTATTCCCGGGAACGAATGCTCTCTGTCAATTTCCATCTCCCGAACGGAAATTTCGATTCGGGTATCGGACCAGCTCCTTCCGCCGTCGTCGGAATACTTGAAAACGAAAGAACCCATTGTATCCATCCGTCCGCAGTACTTGGCGAGTTCATCGGTGATGAGTCCCTTTTCCCGGTAAATGTTGTAGTTATAAAAACAGTAAATCCGGCCGTTGTCTCCCCGGAGGAGAACGCCGTACGAAGATTCCGGCCCGTCCGCGGGTTCCAGGTCCGCGAAGGTATTCCAGGTTTTCCCCCGGTCCCCGGAACGGCAGGTAACAACATGTTGTCCGGACGCACCTTCCTTTCCCGCTCCCGCGGTAATGACACAGACCCAGGCACCTTCGGAATCCTTCACCACATAAGGCTGATCACAGTATCCCTCAGTAGTAATTTCGGAACCGTTCAGCATGTGCCTTTTATCAGGTATTTTCATCAGGATAATCCCATTCTTTTCATGTTGTTATAAGAAATTTCTACCGACTCGAACATATCCCGGTCCCGGTAGGGTTTGTCCTGTTCCACTAAAAACCATTCCACCCCTGCCTCGCGGCAGGCAGACATAATGGCTTCCCAATTAAGATTTCCCGCGCCTACTTCGGAAAAAACCGGTGCGTGGTCCACCATTGAATAGTCTTTAAAATGGATCACCGGAATGCGTCCCTTTACCGACCTGATCCAGGCGGCGGGATCACCTCCTCCCCTCTGTACCCAGTGGGTGTCGATTTCAAAGAGCAGCTCCTCCGTTTTGTCCCGAAGGATTTCCAGGAAGACAGAATCATCATACCGCTCAAACTCCGCGGCATGGTTATGGTAACCAAAACGGATCCCTTTCTTTTTAAGTTTTACAGCAATAGCTTCTAAAATACCTGCCAGCTCTTCGGCGCCTCCCTCTTTCCAGTAATCGCCCCCGGGATGTCCCAGAGCGGCAAAATCACAGTTCAAGGTCTTAAGCTTCTCCACCACACCGGAAAGATTTTCCGTCAGATCTGTAAGATTTTCATGAGTCGCACAGCAAATCATTCCGGTCTCATCCATTGCTTTTTTAACGGCATCGGGGGCTACATTTTTCACTCCCGAAACTTGAACCGCCCGATAGCCGATCTTATTCAGTTTTTTGAGCGTATCGAGAAGATCCGATTCGGTACTGCAAAAGTCCCTAAGACTATACAAGTTTATTCCGATGTTCGTTTTTTCCGCCATATTATCCGCCTCCTGCAAAAATATAATTTCAGATTACCATTATTATTATGCTCTTACCAGAGGCCGGGAACACCAGGGTCATTATTGCTCCCATTATTGACATTTTATTGTTCTCTTAGGATTATAAATTCAATGAGAAAACCGGAACATGAACCTGGATATCTTCGGCTCTTTCGGAAGGGGAATCCACACTACGAAGAGGAAGCTCCCCTGGTGGGACGGGGAGTCATTGTCCGTCACTTGGTTCTCCCGGAAGACATTGCGGATTCCTACCGAGTTATCGACATCATCTCAGAAATATCACCCCGGATTTCCGTTACTATCATGGACCAGTATCATCCGGAATACCGGGCGTCTGAATATCCGGGACTATTGAGACGTCCTGCAATCCGAGAGATACAGAAGTTAAAAACATACGCTGCTTCCCGGGTAACCCTGCTCCGGAGATAATTTTCCAACAAAAAACGGAATTTCTCTAAGAGAGTAATTCCAGTATCTCCTCCGGTGTAAGACTCCTCAAAACGGAACCGGGATCGGAAAAAATGCTTTCCGTAACTTCCCGTTTTTGATCCTGCAGTTTGATTATCTTTTCTTCGATGGTGTTTTTCGCAATAAGCTTATAGGCAATTACTTTTTTGGTTCTGCCGATACGGTGGCTCCGGTCAATAGCCTGGGCTTCTACCGCAGGATTCCACCAGGGGTCTACGATAAATACGTAATCGGCAGCGGTCAAGTTTATACCCAAACCCCCGGCTTTTAAACTTATCAGGAAAAGTCTACACTCCGGATCCTCCTGAAACCTTCGGATCTCCGCAGTCCTGTTCCTGGTGCTTCCATCAAGATAGGCATAGAACCAGCTTTTCCGCATAATCCGTTCTTCAATTTTTCCAAGGACTTTAACAAACTGGCTAAAAATGAGGACTTTGTTCCCGCTGTCTACCGCTTCTTCCACCATTTGTTCAAGTATATCCAGCTTACCCGATTCTGCGGGACCGCCTGTTAATGAGCTGTCTATGGCCGTCTGTCTTAAGAGTGTTAGCGTAGAAAGAAGTTCCGGCAGAGCCAGCCAGGGTTCTGCCCCATAGAGAAGGCGTTCTACCCGTTCTCGTCCCTCTAGAAACTGCTTTCGGTAATACTTTTCCTGATGAGGATTCATAACGGTTAGATACCGGATCTCTTCTTTTTCCGGAAGATCCTTAGCCACATCGGACTTTTTTCTCCGGAGTATAAAGGGCCGAACTTTCCGCTGCAGTTCCTCAAGGGCTTCTCCCTCACTTTCCTCCTCTTGCGGACGGGTAATGTACTTCCGCTTGAAATTACTTCGACTGCCTAAAAAACCGGGATTAATAATATCCATTATAGCCCAGAGTTCAACCAGATGGTTTTCCACGGGGGTACCGGAAAGTGCAACGGAGAGTTCTGATTTTAAGGAGCGGGCCGCTCCATGGGTCTTGGTACGGTAATTTTTTAAGGCCTGGGACTCATCAAACACGGTGAGTGTCCAGACGATACTTTTCAGCAAATCGATATCCCGTAACATGGTAGTATAACTGGTCAGGAGGATCCCCGACTCAGGCATTTCTTCCAATTTTCTTTTTCTTCCGGAACCCCAGTGAAGGGTCACATCAACACTGGGAAGGAATTTTTTTACCTCCGAAATCCAATTAGCCAGAGTTGAGACGGGAGCAGCAACTATATAAGGTCCCTTTCTTCCCTGTTCCGTCAGTTTAGCCATCAGGGAAAGCGCTTGTAATGTTTTACCTAATCCCATGTCATCGGCGAGTATTCCCCCGAATCCGCACTCTGAAAGAAAATCGAGCCATTCATATCCTTCCAGCTGATACGGCCGCATCACAGCCTGTATCCGCTTTGGAAGGCAACTCTTTCGCTTTCGAAGCAGAAGCAGTCTGTCCCTGGCCTCCCGCAAACGGATTATTCCAGGATCATTTCTGTCCCGAATATAGGGTTCAGCATCATCTAAAAGAGAGATATCCATGGAGGGCACCTGTAACCCTTGACCATGGTTTTCACCGTGCCTCTGTATTCTCTGAATGGTTTGCAGCGTGTCTGTGTCGAGGAGTATAATTTCGTCACCCGTATCTGCCCAGGGGTCCATTTCATCTTTTTTCCAGTCTATCGGTACCGTATCGATGGTTATGTTCAGCTCGAGCCAATCGATATTCGATGATAGCTCGATATGCCACTCCCTAAAGCGGCGGACCGGTTTAATTCCTTTATCAGATTTTGCATAGAGCAAAAATCCTTGGTTTAGCAGGGAAAAGGCTGTTTCATGAAGGAATTCTTTCCCATTGAACACAAAAACATCGCATCTCTCTGAATACTTTCCGGCTAAAAGCAGACGCCGGATACACTCCTTCTCCTGTTCGGAGTCTCGCAAAATAAGTTTTATCTCGTCTCCGTCCTTCTCCTGGACCATAAACCGCATAGGGTAGGAAGATGATATATCTGTTTCCAAATACCGGAATTTCAATTTTCCGCTGACAATATCCGAAGAACCCAGATCTGAATCAAGCTGCAGAACCGGTTGGGGATTAGGAGAGATGATATTCGGGGAGTCCTGATACGGAATATACCGAAGAAACCCGGGAACAAAACCCGTTTCTTCTCTTTCTAGTTTTTTGCCCACGAGGATGATGAGTACCGCTGCTAAATGCTTGCAGTAGTTCCAGCGGTAGGGACAACTGCACCTTCCCCGAATGTATTTACCATCTTCCGGGTTCCAGGTAAGACAGACCAGATACCCTCTGTCCTCTTTTCCCCTGACCCAAGCTTCAACGTTACATCCGTCTTCAGAATAACCGAGATAAACGATTTTCTCCCGGAGTACGTAGTCGAGTCCCCGATAAAAGATGGTCTTTCCGGTTAGCCGCTGGATATCTGCCGGTCTATTGAGAAACATGCCGCCCATGCAGCTATTTATTCCAGTACCAGGAGGATAGGAAGATGATCGGAAAAACCTGTCTTTGATGATGATATCCACCGAAGCGGTTTGCCTTCTTTATCAACCGCAAAGGGAGGCGAAAGGGGACGAAATTCCCTAAACACGAGCCCTCCCGGGAGCAGGAGTTCCGGGGTTAACAGGAAATGATCGATAGTTTCCCATGATTCGTTGTAAAAATAGCTTCCCTTTCCCTTCCATTTACCCCAGGGGGACCACAATACTGCCTCACCGGATGTAAAAGGATAACCGGCATCAATGGTCACACGCAGAACATCATCTCCCGTATACTCCAATTCAGCAGGATAAAGAGCAGTGGGATAGTTTTCTTCAACCTTAAAATATTCATCGATATTCTCATTCAGATCACCCGCAACTACCGCTTCAATTCCTCCTATGCCGGCGCCAAGATCACTGATCCGCCTTGTTATAAAGGAAGCTGCCAGCCTTCGGTAGGTTTCCGTTTTTTCCGCACCGCCGTATTTCGACTTCCAATGGCAGCAGAAAATGATGAGGGGAGATCCCGGCAGTTCAATTTCCGCCTCTAGAATTTCCCTAAGCGGCGGCCCGCCGGGACTGCTCAGCGCATGGGATTTTACATACCTTATTGGAAACCTGCTGAGCAGCGCCACCCTTACGACAGCACCGCTGCTGTCCGAAGCCGATGCCGCATACTGATATCCGCACCTTCTCAGATACTCGGTGTTCAGCCTTTTCAGAATACGGACATTTTCCAGCTCCTGAAGTACCACCACATCAGCGCCCCCTTCGTATGCCCAGAGGAGAACCCGGGAAACGGCTCCCATTTTTGAATCAACCATTTCATCCGTCCATTTTCCTCCTCCCGGATCGAACTCAGGATATTCAGTACCGTTATCGATTTCATCGAAGAGGTTCTGTACATTGTAGGATAGGATGGTGAATTGCCTGGGGGTTCCATCATTTACCGGACACCCCCCTGCCGAAAGCAATATAAGCCCTATAATCAAAAGACTTGAAACAGCTGAAGAGATTATTTTCATATGTAACCTGCCATAATAGATTTTAAAAGACTATTCTTTATCTATTAATGACAGGATTTTTTTCTTTTCTGCTTCAAATGAAGATTCACTTTTTTTAAATTCTTTTCCCGTTATCTCCTGGTAAGCGCGGATATATCGTTCTCCCGTTTCCAGAAAAACTTCCCGGGGTATCTCCGGAGGTTCCCCGCCGCCGGAATAGCCCTGCTCCAGAAGCCACTGCCTGAGATATTCCTTGTCCAGTTTACGCTGTTTCTTCCCCTTCCGGTACAATTCCTCATAGGTATCAGCATACCAGAACCGGGATGAATCTGGAGTGTGCAGCTCGTCCGCTAAGATCAGATTGTCGTTTATAAGGCCGAATTCATACTTGGTGTCCACAAGAATCAGTCCGTTATCCCCCGCCATTTGCGCCCCCCGCTTGTAGAGGGCCAGGGCCTTTTCCTTCACCTCTATCCAAGTTTTTTCAGGAAGCAGCTCCCGGGATACGATCTCCTCTCCGCTTATTGGCTGATCATGACGGCCTTCGGTTTCTTTTGTTGTCGGGGTGATGATGGGTTCGGGAAACCGCTGGTTCATTTTGAGTCCCGAAGGAAGGGATATACCGGAAATAGTCTTGCCTTTTTGGTAGTCCCTCCAGGCGGACCCTGTCAGGTATCCCCGTACAACCACCTCTATCGGCAGGATTCTGCATTTTACCGTCAGCATACTCCTGGGACTTATTACCTCAAGGAAGTGATTATCACAAACATCTTTGGTTGCATCGAACCAGAAGGCGGAAAGCCGGTTAAGCACCTCTCCCTTTCGGGGCACATATCCTAAGACCCGGTCGAAGGCGGAAATACGGTCGGAGGTGATTATAATGAGCTTGTCTCCTGTATCAAGAATATCCCGGACCTTTCCCCGGCTGTACCGGACATCTTTAGGAACATCCTGTTCTTCAATTCCGGGGAAAATAACTTCGCTGCCGTCGTTCATTGTATTTTTCCTAATTGTATGAAGGGATACTAACGTTTGAAATTATTTTTCCAATTCGTGTCTTTTGCTTACAACCCCGGAAACCAAACCATAGTCTATGGCCTCTTCCGCATCCATCCAAAAATCTCTGTCGGTGTCTTTCTCCACCTGTTCCAAAGGTTTTCCGGTTTCTTCAGCAATAAGCTTATTTATCCGGTCCCGCATCTTTTCGATTTCCCGGGCATGGATCTCGATGTCCGTGGCGACACCCCGCATACCGCTTAAGGGCTGATGAATCAAATACTGGGAATTCGGGAGAGCCTTACGGAATTGTTTAGGCGAAGCCAGCAGAATCAAAGCTGCGGCACTTGCCACAAGTCCCATGCCGACAAGGTACACATCAGGTTTGACAAAACGGATCATATCAAAGATGGCATACCCCGCATTGGCATCACCTCCGGGAGAATCGATAAAGATCTTAATAGGTTCATCACTCGCTTCTTCCAAAAGAATAAGCTGACGGATAACCCGCTCAGCCAGAGGCTTATTCACCTCACCGGTAAGGAGAATCGTCCGAGTCTTCAGCATCCGCTGCATCAAGGCTTCCTGTCCCTGACCTTTCTCTCCGTTTTCTCCGTTTTCTTCATCTCCATTATCCAGCCTGATATTCTCTTCATATTGATCAAGTTTTTTCATTGTGTCTATCTCCTTACGATTAGTACTATTCTACTACAATATATAAAGAACTGTATGAATTGCGAAATGTAATTGTACCGGAAAAACGAAGGAATTACACCTACCTGTATTTCTGTTATGGAGAAATTATTTTCGTTGTGGTAAAATTATTAACCGAGGTGGTTGATGAAAAAATTGATAAGTATTTCAGCAGTTTTGTTCTTCCTGT
>CAZUAE010000053.1:0-15276 GCA_964618265.1 uncultured Spirochaetales bacterium
TGCGGTCCATCAACTGGCTGTCCATTATCACAAAGATCCTGAATGTATTACCGAAAAAGAACTTGAAGACTACTATCTGTATGTAATAGAAAGAGAGTGGAAACATCTAACGATTCTCAAAGCACAGAAGGAAGAGCGACTGCCTGAGATCCCGGCACAGGAATCAATCAAACCCATTCTTTCCTGTGTAACCACTTTCTATAACTTCGTTTTTTTCTCGACTGTCTACGCCTGTGGTCTTCGATTACAAGAAGCTCTTAACATCCAGATACCTGATATTAACGGAAAACCGCCCACAAGTCAAAATCCTGCTATCTCGCTTTGGCCGTATCCCAGGTCCAGTCCGGTTGGTTATGCACCATTCCCGCGCTGTTTATGCGAACGCCCATCAGCGTATCCTGATCGGATAAGTACAAATTATTACCTACAGAATCTATTGCCTTTAAGGCCTTTGGGTGCTATATAGTAGTAAAAGTAAAAACATCCGGGCAATATACATATAAAAGACCGGTGAATCAAATATATATATGCGTACATCCGTCAGCGGACGTGCTGCAGGATATACCCGCCGGTCGGCACAAGGAGGAGACATGTTTCATACGGGCATTTGTGATGAGTCCGCCAAAACGCTGGAAAAACAGATACAGGCACACCGGGAACTGGGCTGGAACTACGTAGAACTGCGCAAGCTGGGTCCGGAGGGCAAAAAGAATCTTTCCACCCTCACCGACGAAGAATTCGGGGAAGTGGAAGAAACACTGGCAGCCGCGGGCATGAAGGTTTCCTGTTACGCCTCCAAGCTGGGAGACTGGTCCCGCAAAATTACCGGGGATTTTGATATCGACGTGCAGGATCTTAAAAATGCTCTACCCCGCATGCAGAAGCTTTCCATTCCATTTATCCGCTGCATGTCCTATGTTAATGACAGTCTGGACGAAACAGCGTGGCGAAAAGAGGCTGCCAAACGTATGAAGGAACTGGCAAAAATCGCTTCCGACGGCGGCGTTACCCTGGCACACGAAAACTGCACCGGCTGGGGCGGTCTTAACTGGAAAAACAACCTGGAACTGCTGGATGCGGTGGACTCCCCTGCGTTAAAGGTTGTGTTCGACACCGGCAACCCGCCCGCGCACGGCCTGGATACCTGGGAGTATTATGCAAAGGTAAAAGAACATATCGTATACGTGCATATCAAGGACGCGCTCCGCTATATGCCCGGCGGTAAAACCGTGTATACTTTCCCCGGCCGCGGTGACGGCTGTGTCCGCTCCGTGGTAGGGGACCTGGTCGCATCCGGGTACCAGGGCGGGGTATCCATAGAGCCGCATTTGGCGGCCATCATTCACAAAAGCAAAGACACGGACAACGAATCCCTCATGTATGAACAGTACGTCCGGTACGGCCGCATGATTATGGACATTGCAAAAGAAGCAAAAAAGTGGAACGAAAAATAACGGAATAAAAAACATCTCTTGCAGAACGTCAAAGTGACTCAACGAGATGGCACCAGCCCATTTCGTTGAGTCCACTGCCTGAGGACTTCGTAGATCACAACCGCGGCGGCGTTGGAGAGATTCAGCGACCGGTCCGACGGTTTCATGGGTATCGTCGGAAATTTTCGTTTTCCCGCGGAATAATACGTTTGAATGCCCGGCCAAATTCTGAAGGATAAAAAAGTTTTAGAAAATGTAAATTATCTATCCTATTTTCCCGCGCTGATGACCTCTATAATAGGACAAGTTTAAATCATGGAGGTACCGGTTTGGAGCCCTTGAAGTTAGAGGAGCTGAGCGCGGAACAGAAAATCGGACAGATGCTCTTGGCCAGGGCAAATCAGATTCCCGGTAATATGGATGCGATTTTTGAGCTCGCGGAGAAAAAGGCCCTGGGAGGGGTACACCTTAATATAGAGAACAGCCGTGTTATAACCGAACTCAACGAACGGGCCGGGTATCCAATTCTGATCTGTGACAACATGGAGCGGGGATTTAAGGGATCGGAAGTTCTGTTCCCTCCGCCGCTTGCTGTAGGAGCCGCGAATGATGAAGAGCTGGCCTATCAGTTCGGCGCGCTGGCCGGCAGGGACGCGAAACACACCGGATTCAGCGTTGTTTTCGGACCGGTTACCGATATTGCCATGAATCCTCTGGCCTCCTGTGTCGGTGTTCGGGCATTCGGCGGCGACAAGGAGCGGGTGGCCAGGATAACCTCGGCGGTGATCCGGGGGTATCAGGACCAGGGGATGATTGTTACGGCGAAGCACTATCCGGGATTCGGCGAATCTCACGTGGATTCCCACATCGGGATGGTGTATCTGACGTGTAATGAAGAGACCCTCATCAGCCGGGAACTGTATCCCTATCTCGAAGCGATGAAAAACGCGGATCTCACCGGGATCATGACTGGACATATCATGGTGAGTGAAGTCGATCCGGAGTATCCTGCCTCGGTTTCGAAGAAACTGATCGGCATAATACGGGATCACGGGTTTGACGGGCTCATCATGACTGACTCCCTGGCCATGGTGGGGATGACCAACATATTCGGGGTTGAGGAGTGTCACCGTCTGGCAATGGCCGCGGGGAACGACATGGTGATGACAAGCTACCGCATCACGGCTGGGGAAGCCTATGATTACATGGTGAAGGCATACCGGGAAGGGGCCGTTACCGAGGAAGAGATTGATAAGGCAGCCGGCCGGGTTTTGGCGGCTCAGGCGCGGACCCTTACAGGCGGAGGCAGTCCGGTGAAACGGGAAGAATGGAAGGCGGCGGTTGAAATCAGCAGGAAATCCATAACCGCGGTAACGGCTCCCGGTGTTGACCCTGCCGTATCTCCTGATGAAAAGCATCTCTTCATCCTGGAGACGTCCGTGGAATACCTGAATCCGGAACCGAAATGGGGATACCGGCAGGGGCATGATCCCTGCGGAATAGATGCTGATCATGTTGAAGAGCTCATATCAGAACTTTTTCCGAATTCTGATATAATAAAGGTTGGAGAGTTTCCCAGCAGGGGACAGATGGAGCGGTGTCTGGCCGAAACTATGAACTACCAAAGTGTAATAATGGTCGTATTCAATCAGGCCACCGCTTATATGGGATCTTCCGATCTCACAAAACGGATGCTCGCGTTAATGGAAGGAATTTCCCACAAAATATTGGGGGTGGTGCTTTTCGGCGGTCCTTACGCGGCGAGAGAATTCCCCCCAGTTCCGAGAATCATCTTCGGGTATGACGGCAGACTGTGTGAACGGGCGGCTCTGCGGGTGCTTGCCGGAAAAGAAGAGGCACAGGGAACCATTCCTGTACCTCTGGAGCTGCCTCCTCTGCGGAACACAATGAAGGAGGCCGGAATACATTAGGAGGGGTATGGACGCAGCCGACAGCGGAAATCAGCAGCAGACAGACTCACTGTACCGGGTTGTGATCGCGGATGATGAGGATGCTATCCGGGAAGGACTCTTGAATGTGGTAGACTGGAATTCTTTGGGATTTCAGGTTGTGGCCGATTTCAGGGACGGAGAAGAGTGTATCGATTATGTGAGCCGTCATCCTGTTGATGTCATTCTAACCGATATCAGGATGAATCTTGTATCGGGGCTCGATGTAGCTGAATATGTCTATACGAAAAACCTGGGATGTAAGGTGGTGCTTCTCAGCGGGTACAAGGAATTCGAGTATGCCAGGAAAGCCATCGTATTTGATGTCGCTCAATACCTTCTAAAACCGGTGGAACTGGAAATGGTCTACTCGGTGTTCAATAAACTGAAAGAAGAGCTTGACTCGGAAACAATCCTCAGGAATCAGCAGAAAAAAATCGGCAAGGCGAAACTCCATATACAGAAACAGCTCCTGATGGACATCCTTTCGGGGGAGAATAGTTCCGTATCCGAACATATCGGCAGGCTCTGTCTGCTTGATCACCGGCTCGATCCTTCCAATTCTCCCTGTTCGGTAATTGTATTCCGTGTCCGGAGAGGGGTTAACCGGAATACCGGTCAGATAAAGGAAAAGATCGACCTAGAAAGGCAAAATAGTACCGAGTTTTACACTGTCTTGTCAAAATACGAGCTTCTTGTCTGTTTTGCTATTTCGGAAGCGGGAACGGCGGAACAGGAAACACTCGGCGACATCGAAACCTTCTTTTTCAAACTCAAGAAATCGATCCGGTCGCTCTACGGCGCCGAAACGGAGTACGAAATTAGATGCTCTTTCCCGTCCCTGAATGAGCTGGACGGGATCAAAATGAAGTGTTCTTTGGAAGGTATCGTAAACGCGGTAACCCGGGAAAAAGTGCAGTACCAGGAGCACATGATCAACCAGGCGAAAACTTTTATTCAGGAGAATTATGCGAAGGATCTGTCTTTGGAGGAAGCTGCCGAATCTGTTTTTCTGAGTCCGGTATATTTTTCCAGGCTTTTTAAGGAGGTTACCGGAAAAAGCTTTATAAAATACCTCACCTCCCTTAGAATAAGCAAAGCGATAGAACTTTTGGAAAATACTCATTACCGGGCGAATGAAATTGGAGAGATGGTGGGATACAAGACGATCAGTTACTTTTCAAAGATCTTCAAAAAATATACCGGTATGACCCCGAGCAAATATAGAAATTCATATCATGAAACGAACAGGTAACCGGTACGCGTATTGGAAATACATAAAAAATTATAAGTTCAACAGCATTCTGGTGCGGAACTTCATACTCATTTTTCTTCTTTTTCTGCTCCCGATCCTGGGTGCCGGTATTTTTTTCTACAGTGATGCCAGAAGAACAATTCAGCAGGAATTGGTTACCCAGAACCGCCGGGAAGCAACACGGCTCCGGGATATTGTGGATTCCCATGTCTACCAGGTATTCAACCTGATCCTGAATTTTTCCAGGGTTGATGAAATATCGGCCCTGCTGTATGAGGAAAGCGACGATGTACTCAATACTATGGAGCTGATCGAACTGATTGACGATCTGTCGATTCTGCACCGGACCATGTCCGCCTACGGGTATATTCGCTCCATGTACCTGTACTCACCCCATAACGGGTTTATTTTGAGCACAAACGGGGCCCAGACCATTGATACCTTTTCCGACACGGAATGGCTCAGTTCATTTGAAAAAAATAAACACCTGAGGAAACTGTGGTTCGAAAACCGGGAGGCATATTACGGGGAGGACCTTTTGACGGTGTTCTGGAATATGTACGAATTTGAACGGCTGAAGGGGGTCGTACTGGTTAATCTGGATCTGGAAGAGTTCGGCAGATTTATCGAATCCAAGGATGATTCGGTAAAGGATGTTTATCTTTACGACCAGGAAGAAACAATCTTTTATTCAAGCGATTTGATCCGGCTGGGAGAAAAGCTGGAGCGATTGGGGCCCGATTTCGCCGAACCTCCCATGGGAGATTCGGTGATGGACCTGAACGGGGAGCGGTATCTGGTCTCGGTAATGACCTCTGAGCTGTTTAATTTTTCCGTACTTACCGCGCTCCCCCTGAACGCTTTTTATAAAAAAATGGGGGATATGCAGTCCGTCCTTTTTTCCATCTTGGTGATCGGAAGCGCCGCGGTGCTCTTGCTGTCTTTTGCCGTATCCATAAAGGTGTTTCAGCCGGTCTGGAACATCATCAATCATATAAACCAAATCAATATTCCGGCTGACGGGAAGATAGAAAAAAATTTGATCGGGAGTTCCGAAGTAAAATATATCGCTAACGCCATATCCCAGATCATCGATACCGAACATGAACGGGAGGCGGAGCTGAAGAAGCGGATCGAACTATTAAAGCGGGCCCAGGCGGTCGCGCTTCAATCTCAGATCAATCCCCACTTCCTGTATAACACACTGGAGGGAATCAAGTGGACCATACTGCGTATCCTGAAAAAAGATAATCCCGCCTCTAAAATGATCACTATTCTTTCCAAGCTCTTACGGTATAGTCAGGAGGTTGAGGACAGTATGGCTTCTATCCGGGAAGAGCTTGAACAGGCCGAGTTGTACCTCCAGATCATGCAGAACCGTTACAAACACACCTTTACCGTGTACTGGGAGATAGACCCCGGGATTACGGGATTCCGAATCATCAGACTGAGCCTGCAGCCGATCCTTGAGAACGCCATTTACCACGGCATAAAGCCGAAAAAAGAAGAGTGTGCTATCCGTATCAAAGGGGAATTATCCCGGGGGCAGGTACTGATTGAAATATCCGACAACGGAATCGGAATCGACAGGAAAGAAGCGGAAACCATCAACCTGCACCTGAAAAAAGATTTTTTGGTTGATAACAGCCATATCGGACTCGGGAATGTCAATCAGCGGATCAAGCTTATATTCGGAGAGCAGTACGGATTGACCGTGGCGGGGCGCTCCGAAGGGGGCACGACGGTTTCCCTGATTTTTCCCGCCATAACCGACTGAAGTAAAGAAAATACAAAATAGACAAAAAAAGACAATAAAAACGGAACAGAATAATAAAATAGTACAAATTATCCCTAGAAACCTTTTCTTGTGCCCGGGTGAAATGGACTTCATAATGTGCCCATGTTCAATTCGGGAATAAAACTACTTAAACGGAAGAAAAACCGGCATACCATCGACAACATCCAGTATCTGATTATGGTATTTCCGGCGGTATTCCTGTTTTTTATTTTCAACTACCTGCCTATCGGGGGCATCGTAATCGCCTTCAAGCGGTTCAGGTTTGATAAAGGAATATTCGGAAGCGACTGGGCCGGATTCGACAACTTCAAATTTTTCTTTCAGTCCCAGGACGCGTGGCGGGTAACCAGAAATACCCTGGGAATGAACTTCCTTTTTATAGTGGCGGGCCTTATATTAAGTGTTTCTTTCGCCATCATGCTCTATGAACTGAGGAGCAGAGTGAAGGTGAAAGTGTATCAGACCATCATGCTGCTGCCCCATTTTCTCTCCTGGGTTGTGGTTGGGTATATCTCCTACAGTTTTTTCAATCCCCATTACGGTTTGCTGAATGGGATCCTGTTAGGTCTGGGACTGGATCAGGTGAATGTGTACATGGAGCCGTCATATTGGCCGTTCATCCTCACCGGATTCAATGTCTGGAAACATACCGGCATGAGTCTGCTTATCTATTACGCCACCCTGATGGGAATGGACCGGGAATATCTGGAAGCGGCTCGGATAGACGGAGCTACCAAACTGCAGATGATCCGGAAGATTATCATTCCCTATTTGGTTCCGGTTATGATCATAATTTTCATCCTGGCATTGGGACGGATTTTCCGGGCGGATTTCGGACTATTCTACGAAATCCCCCGGGGAGTTCCCGTTCTTTATAAAACCACCGATGTGATCGATACCTACGTGTTCCGGGCGCTTAGGCAGTACTCAGATATCGGAATGTCCGCCGCGGTGGGGCTGTACCAGTCGGTGGTAGGGTTTTTTACGATCTTAGGCGCTAATTGGCTGGTTCGCCGGATCCAGCCCGAGTCGAGTTTATTTTAGGAGGATTTATTTTTATGATGGTAGAATCCAAAAGAGGATCGTATGTTCAGTCCACAATTATCAACACCGTATTTGTTATTTTCTGCCTGCTCTGCATCATCCCCTTTGTCCTCCTGATCTCCATTTCTCTGTCCACAGCCCGGGATATCTCCTTTCACGGATACCGGCTTATACCCCTGAATATCGATTTCACGGCGTATGACTACGTCTTCAGGACCGGTGATCAAATTGTGCAGTCATATAAGGTCTCATTTTTTGTGTCATTTGTCGGAACTTTCTTTAGTGTTCTCATAATGGCCTTATGCGCCTATCCGCTGGCCCGGCGTACATTCAAGCTGCGGAAAATCATCATGTTCTACGCGTTTTTTACCATGCTTTTTTCCGGGGGTCTGGTTCCTACCTATATATTGGTAGCCAAATACTTGGGGATGCAGAACACAATCTGGGCTCTTTTTATACCCACATTGGTAAACGCCTGGACGATCATAGTCATGCGGACCTTTTTTCAGAAACTCCCGGAGGAGATATTTGAATCGGCAAAAATAGACGGGGCAAGTGAGTTCCTTATTTTCAGATCTCTTGTCCTGCCCCTGTCGGTACCGATTCTGGCCACCATGAGCCTGTTTGGGGTGCTTCACCGGTGGAATCAGTGGTTTCCGGCGCTCCTCTACATCGATAATCCAAAACTGTTTCCAATCCAGTATCTCCTGCAGCGGATCATGCGTGATATTCAGATGGTCCGGGAGATGCTCGAGCGGGGACTCGGGGCCATGGTCCTTGAAGATTTGGCCCGGGATATTCCGAAAGAGCCGGCCCGTATGGCTATCTGTATCATTGCCGCGGGCCCCATGATTTTTATATTTCCGTTTTTCCAGCGCTATTTTGTCAAAGGGATCACTATCGGATCTCTTAAAGGGTGAAAACGTATATCCTGTCTGAGGGCGGGGTATATTGAAATACAAATAGGAGGTGGTTTTTTATGAAAAAAACCGTATTGCTGATTTTATTGATGCTCCTGAGCTGCGGACTGATTTTTGCCGCGGGAACTCAGGAACAGTCCGGTACCCAGGCTGCCGATTCCGGTCCTGCCGAGTTTAACTATTATTACTACCGGAACGCCCAGCCCATGGAAGAAGAGGTGTTTGCCGCGATCAACGAGAAATTGATCGAAAAGTATAACATCAAAGGTGACTTCCACCGGCTCGATTCGGGAAGTATGTACCGGGAACGGATGGCTGTTCTCCTTGCGGCCCAGGAGCCTATCGATCTGTTTTTTATCGCCAACTGGTGTCTGGACTTTAAGCAGAAACTGGCCCAGGGAGCCCTTCTCCCGCTTGATGATCTCATCGCGGAACACGCGCCGAAGCTGGTACCCTCACTGCCGGATTTCCTTATGGATGTATCGCTCCACAAGAATGATCACTACGCGGTTCCCAATTATCAGACTGTCGTAGACTGGCGGGCGTATCTGGTCCCGAAAAAACTGGTTGATAAATACGGACTTGATGTTGAAGGGCTGTCAGGCCTTCCGCTTATCGAGATGCTGCCGAAGTTTGAACCGTTCCTCAAGAAGATCAAGGAAAACGAACCGGAACTCTTCGGTATAGCTCCGGAATTTGTCTGGAACAACAAGTTTGAAGATGTAGGCGGTGCCAGGGTAGTAGTTGACGCCGCGCCTACTGTTAAGATAGAGGACGGTGAATTGGACGAATACAAAAAGCAGCTCACCGCGATCTTTAGGGACTACTACCGGAAAGGGTATCTGCGAAAAGATGAAGCTACTGCGTCAAGCGATGAAAAACGGAGGGACCAGGAAAGTCTCCGATACGCTCTTTGGGGTTCTTCCTATAAACCGGGAGCTGAAGTGGAATGGAAGATACAGTATAAAGACGATATCGTCGGTATTCCCATCGGTGAACCCTACGCGCAATCTACAGCCGGAATGAACACGATGTACGCCATCTCTATCTTTTCTACCGCTCCCGAAGCTGCCATCAAGTTTGTGGAAGTGATGAATACCGATAAAGAGCTCTACAACATGATGTGCCATGGAATAGAAGGAACCACATTCAAAAAGGTCGGACCGAACCGGATTGAACTGATAAAAGGCTCGGATGAAAATTATCTTTATTACCCGAAGGGCGACTGGATGTTCGGTAATCAATTCAACGCCTACCTGAAACCCGGTCAGGCCGATGATCTCTGGGAAAAAACAGACCAGATGAACCGGGCCGCGACCGCTTCTCCGGTTAGAGGATTCAGCGCCGACCTTACCCCCATTAAAGACATAAAATCCAGGGTGGACGCGGTGAACAGCGAGTATAAGGGTACTGAGTTCCTCTACATCGATAACGAAGATAAGTACCTGGCCCTGCAGGAAGAACGTACGGCAAAAATGAAACAGGCCGGAGTCCTGGAAATACATGAAGAGATCCAGCGCCAGCTTATAGAATATGCAAAGGAAAACGACAAACCCTACGTGGAAAGGAATATTAATCTTGACCCCGATGATTGATCGTTAACAGGACCAGCGTGTCTAACAAGGCCGGCTTCAGGGCCGGTCTTTAATTATAAGCCAGAGAGAGATATGTATGCCTGAATACAACGTCCGCAAATTCGGCGCAAAAGGTGACGGCGTCTGTTATGATACAGCCGCGCTGCAGCAGGCGATCGACACATGTTCAGAATCGGGGGGAACAGTTTTTTTCCCGCCCGGAAATTATCTTACCGGAACCCTCTTTCTTCGAGACAATACCAGTATCTTTCTTTCGGCAGGCGCGGAAATCCGGGGAGGAATCAGTCTGGATGATTATTATCCCGATGGGGAAGGGCACGTGGAAATCCCGGATGCCCGGAAATGCCTGCTGTACGGGCAGGACGCGGAAAACATTGTGATTACCGGACCCGGACGGATAAACGGCCGGGGAACGGCTCTATTAAAACGTAAAAAGGAGACCGGCGGGGGAAGGGAACGGCCTATGCTCATCAGGCTGGTCCGGTGCCGGAACATTGTTTTTCGGGATATCACACTGACCGATTCCGCCGCGTGGTGCTGTCATTTCGTGGAATGTTCACTGATAAAGATACAGGGAATTTATATGCCCAACTATTTCAGTCCCAACAACGACGGCTTTGATTTCGACGGCTGCATTGATGTATTTATGTCCGACTGCCGGATACGATCTAAGGACGATTCAGTTTGTCTAAAAAGCACCGGAAAGGCGTGTGAAAACTTCGTCATCAACAACTGTATTTTGGAGAGCGCCACGGGAGCGGTAAAGCTGGGTACCTCATCCCGGGGTGGATTTAAAAATGTGGCGATATCAAACAGCATTTTCATCAACTGTCTTCTGGGCGCATTGAAGATCCTCCTGGTTGACGGCGGTGTCTGTGAAGATATTTCGGTAAGAAATGTAATCATGAAGAATGTGGACGGCCCTATCTTTATCCGGCTCGGGAAACGGGGCAGAACCTACTTTGAGCCCCGGAAGATGCAGTACGGAGATCCGGTAGCGGAAGAAGGCAGCCTGCCTCCGGGAACATTACAGCGGGTCTCCATTACCGGAATTCAGGCGTTTGTCAGGGGCTCCGATAAGAACAAGTCGGGAATGCTTGTCACCGGTGTCCCCGGCGGACGAATAGAAGATCTAGTGCTAAGAGATATTTCAGTAAGCTTACCCGGAGGGGGAACGGAAGAGGAAGCGGGGATCACCGTCCCGGAGGATGAGGCCCGGTATCCGGAGCAGCATTTTTTCGGCGTACTCCCTGCCTACGGACTCTATCTGCGTCATGTCCGCCGTTTTAGCATCACTAATGTTACACTTACAGCCCGAACCGCGGACAAGCGGCCGGCTGCCGTATTTCTTGATACTGAAGACGGGGAACTTCTGATGAATAATTTTGATCCTCAGTACCGGTAAAAGGAAACGCTTTCATGGGCGATTCTCCTTCCTCGAACTTTCCACATGACGTGTCCTTCAAGCCTTTCTGATTCTCTTTGTTGCTTTGGCGGCATTAAATTCCGGAAAATATTCCCGAAGGATTCCATCGGATCTATAATCCTCACAAAAGCTGTCGATATAAAATCCGGCTCCAATTAGGCCTCCGAGCTGTGCTTCCAAACTGTGGCTGAACGTTATCATCGGAACAGTATTCCTTCTCTGGGGTCTTCATAAATGGAATTACCCTTTCCCGCGCGGCATAGCTTTATTTGCTCCCTGGGGATATCTTTTGGCATCCCTTTTTGCGACGATCGTCGCCCACGGCATTATTCAAACCTATGTAATTCTTCTACTTTATAAATAGAATTTATTAACAGTTTTTCTTTTGCTTTAAATTTTGATGCTTTATGTCCACCGAGGCACAGGAGCGAAAGACCGCTATGTGCCTCTTCCAAAAGATAGTAACTCATTCCGTGATGTACCATGAGAAACTTTTTCGTGACAAATCAGCTGCTTTCACCGGATGATAGAAGAATGTATGAAGCAGTAATCTCGGAAGATGTACAGATAGTCCGGGAAGCAATAGAAAACCAGGTAAACTGGAAATCCCATGTAATCAATCTTGCCGGATCATTTCCAAACGGTGAAAAAGCCCTTAATTATATGATGGGAAATCCGGTGGATCTTCTGGTAACTGATATCCGGATGCCTAAATTGGACGGACTTGCCCTTATCAAAGAGGGAAAGCAGCTGTATCCGGGCCTTCAGGTTATCCTCGTTTCCGCATACAATGATTTTGAGTATGCCCGCAAGGCCTTACGGTATGGGGCTGTGGATTTTATCAGTAAACCGGTGAATTTTACTGAACTCGATGAAGCAGTGAAAAAAGCTGTTTCAAGGCTGTGCGGCGGAACAAGACTGAAGCGGCAACAAACCATGGTTCAGCATCTGTTAAAGGCGTAATTCCCCACCATCACCGGGAGCGGCAATTCTGTCGACCCGGGCACGGGTATCAAAAAGCTCAAGATGGTAGAAAAAACAGCTCATTATATTGAAGCTAATATTACTGATTCTATCTCAGTGGAATCAGTTGCTGAATACATGAAACTGAGTTCAAAGTATATGAACACCGTCTTCAAAGAGACAACCGGAATGTGTATCTCAAAATTCATTACAGAATGCAGAATGAAAAAAGCCGCCGAACTTCTCCGGGACCCTATGGTAAAAGTGTATGAAGTTGCACTGATGGTGGGTTACAACGATACAGACTATTTCCGGAACCTTTTTTTTGATCAATATGAGATGACTCCATCGGAATACCGCGATGTCGTTCTTTAAAAGAAGGATAATGACCCGGAAAACGAAAAGCCATATGACGCGGTTGTCCGTCCTTTATTTCTGGTTTTTATTCTCCTTACGGTTGTAGTATGTATATCCGCGATTATTATCATCGTGAATTTTCAATACAAAACCAACAGAGTACATATACGTGAATCTCTGGTTGAAGCTTATTACGGATTCAATACTTTGTTCAGAGGAATGCAGCACACAGCCACATATCTTCTGAACAATTCAGACATCGAGGATGCCCTGACGGGAAGCGGCAGCTCGGTAAGTGATAAAGTGGATGATCTCTTCCGCTTAAGAACGCTCCTTTCGGACCTCTCCAACTCTTCACGACTGAGCCGGGTACGCTCAAACAGGTGCTTTGAGTACGAAGCGATCCTGGTTGTCCCGCCTGAGAGCAGTCTGTACGGTGTCGCTAGTGAGCATTTCACCCCTGCTTCCGGAGTGTACAAACAGGATGACGGCACGGAAAGATACTGGTGGAATACCCTGTTTCCGGAAAACCTTACCCCCTCCAACCCCAGATCCGAAGTATGGGGACGGGAAATATTGAGAACACTGACCTGGAACTTACGGTTCATTACGAATGTAAGGATGAAGGGTTTACCTTGCGCGCCGAAATCAGGCATACCGGCCGTAATTCGGCCCCCCTTTCTTTAAGTAGGTGTTATTTTTTAAAGGAAAGCAGAATGTTCTGCACCGCCGACGCATACAGGGATGCCGTCATTTTACTGCAGTCAGGTAAATGCGGAAACAATTTTAATTATCCGTTAAAAAACCTATGCGGTGCCGGATCATCTGAAATTTTTACAGCCTGTTACATGAAAAACATTATCGCCATGAATACCGGCTTTATTACGTTTCACCGGGCTTTTTCCCGTGCGGAATGGAAAAGTGAACCGGAAGTGAGTTACGGTTCCATAAGGTTCTTCTCGGGTAATGATCAGGAACGTTTACAGGCTCAAGACGCGTTTTTAAGTGTATATTGCGATTTCAACGGCTACTCCTTGAATCCCGGCGAAACGATCAGTTCCGAAATATTTTATCTTGCCGCTGATAAAAATCCTTTTTCGATATTAGAACAGTGGGCAGAGAGAACGACGGAACAATATAAGCCGCAATTCAAAACTGATCCCCCCGCGGAATGGCTATACTTAGAGCCGCCTCTTTGTCGGGTCTTCAGCATCTTTTCAACAGATCAAATAATCGCCTGTTCACATAAATCGTTTCTTTCCAGGACTTATATGATTCCAATACTCCAATTTCTTCAAGTTGTTTCAGGTATTTACTTGCTGTCCTCCTCTCTCCAATATGCTCCTTTACAAGAAAATCAATTTTTGTATATGGTTGCACGAACAATAGCTCCACCAATTCTTTTGAATATGATGATTTGGGTAACTTCTCTTTACAAATCTGGATTGTTTCTTCCATTAATTCCATTATTTCCTGGATCATACGCAACGTTTGCTTTGCTGTTTCTTCAACTGCTTTTAATATAAACACGATCCATTCTTCCCAATTACCTTCAGTTCTTACTTTTTGAAGCAGTTTATAATACATTCCCTTTTTCTTTATTATATAGTCACTAAGATATAATATAGGTTGCTTCAGTAATCCACTTTTCACTAAGTACAAAACGTTTAATATTCTTCCCGTTCTTCCATTTCCATCATAGAAGGGATGGATTGATTCAAATTGATAATGGATAACAGCCATTTTTATTAGAGGGTCTACTTTGTCCTCAGTGTTTATGTATTCTTCTAAATCAGATAATAAATCAATGATCGTATTTTTATTATCAGGGGGTGTATAAATTACTTCATCAGTTCTATCATTCACTAAACTAGTTCCAGGTAATTTTCTTATTCCTGCGCTATTCCCTTCTAATTCTTCCTGGATTCTTTCTATAGTCTTAATCGTGAGGAGATCTCTTTTTTTAAATTCATTATAGCCAACCCAAATCGCTGAGCGGTAATTTAATACTTCCTTGGTTTGGATATTGATTGTTGCTTGCTTTTCAGTTAATGCTCGATATATTTCATCCTGAGTGGTAATAATATCTTCTATTTCGGAGCTTGCTTTTGCTTCTTTAAGAACAATTGAATTTAATAGAATTGTATCGTTAGGAAGTAATGAACAATATCCATTCAACCTCGCAAGTTCTTTATTTGCGCTTATCGAATGATATAATATTTCTTTCGTTTCTATATCAGATGACGGTGGTAGTTTAGGGAGCTCGTTATATGGTAGGGAAGGATCAAGTTTCATATCATGTACATTATATCAAATTTTGTGCACATTACAAGCGTTTCATGTTCATAACGTGCACATAACGTTCACTTGAGTTGCCTGGCGCTGTTATGCTATAGCCCACTCGCTTTAACCATTCTATCTTTAGTTCTCCAATTCAACAACTTCTTTGCCACATTCACCGCCAGGGCGACTCAATCCTTCAGGTTCAAGTAAGCCGCTTCGCGGCCGGTTACACATTGGAATAATTTTACATCAT
>CAZUAE010000054.1:0-15003 GCA_964618265.1 uncultured Spirochaetales bacterium
GCGGGAATACAAAGAAGCACAGGATAAATATTCTGACCCAGATGGTTACCGGAGAAGCGCTCGCGGGGAATTTTGAAGGGTGTAAGCAGCTTCATGAGCAGATGACAGAGCTTGGCGGTGAAGATAACAAGGAAGTTCTTTTTTCAAAGGCGGAGACAGCATTTCTTGCCGGGAAATATAAGGAAGCGGCAGGGTATCTAAAGCCGTTTATGGACAGTATCCCTGAGATGAGCAAGGAGCTAGACTTATCTGCTGTTTTTGTACTTAGTCTGATCTACTGGTACGGATGTAATTTTGAACCGTTAAAACCGGTATTAGAGTCTTTTTTTAATCTTGATACCGATCTTTATTCTAACTTTTCCCATCTGTCTCAGGTTCATGCCCGTTATGCTATTATTTGCGGTAATAATAACGAAGAAGACCGGGTGGAATATTACATGAATCAAGCGGAGTTTTTTGCTTCTCAGATAAAAAATGATTACGATTACATCGATGCCGTGAGAACTCTCTCCTTCTCTTACCTTAGTTTTGAAAATTTTGAAAAAGCGGAGAAATTCGCCCTGGAAGGGATAGCTATCGGGCTGCGCCATTCCGCCTATTTCCCCGCGTTTTCCCTCCTCATGATTATTGTTGAAATCGCCATAAATCGTGAGGATACGGATAAGATCCTGTTCTTTCTTGATGAAGCTAAGATGCTTTTAGAGACAGGAATGCTCATACACCGCAGAGATAAGCTTATGTATCATTATTACCGATCGGTTTATGGTGATGAAGAGATCCGGGAGCGGTCGCTCCTTAAGGCACGCAATTTACTGACGGAGGAGTTAGAAAACATGGAAGGGCCGGAAACTACTTCATGTCTTCTGTCTTTCGGCCCCTACCGTAAATTAAAAAACGTAATGAATGTTCCGGCGAACCCATAATTGCTGGCATAATAGCTACGCTTATTGAGGAATTCTCATTTTATACCTTTAGGTAACAGAAAGAGGCGTGATTTCTAAAAAATGCCGTAAAATAATATAATAAAATGAAAATTTCAAGCTTTACATAAGTAAAAAGGCAATTCTAAATTCCAAATTTAGAATTGCTCATGCTTATTGACAATACGGATTAATATGGAATACTTTTAGGACCATGGAAAACGATGAAATCTTAAAGCAGGTCCCCCTTTTCTCCGGATTAAACCCGAGGAATCTTAGGTCTCTGGCAAAATCTTGTACCACCCGGAGGTATAAGGCAGGAGACACAATTGTAAAGCAGGATGAACCTGGCGTAGGACTCTTTATTATTGTTTCCGGAAAGGTAAAGATTGTAAAGGGTGATGAACAAGGCAACCGTATGGAGATTGCTCAGCATACCCCCGGGGATGTAATCGGAGAGTTTGCTGTCATTGACGGAGCTCCCCGGACTGCCGATGTAATTGCTATTGAAGATACCGCATGCCTTGTGCTTGCCGCGTGGTCTTTCAATTCCTTTATGGAATCTCACCCCGAGGTTGCCCTGCAGATTCTCCCGGTGGTGGTAAAGCGGTTTCGGGAAACCAATAAGAAGCTGATGGAACTTACTTCTCCCTCGGTGTGATGTGATAAAAGATTTCCTATCCGTAAAGAAATCTGTAAAGAATACCCGAAACAGAAAATTGATCCTGGGGTGTTGAAAAAAGGGCAATTTTCTCTTCCCGGGCGCTTTCTATCATGTCGTCAGGAACCGGACGGTTGTTGCATATAATTATGGCAGGCACCTCAGTGTGTGCCGCGACTGCTACCGTGTTGAGGTGAGCCTGGATTGTAACCAATACGTTACCACGCCGGGCGTGGGCCATCACGTCACTCAGCAGGTCTGATGTGTATCCGCCGGTTATTTCCGTATCTTCGTATTCTTCCTGATGACAGGTAATTTCTCCAAGATTAATTACATCGTTTATCCACATGAAACTACTTTCCCCTTCCGGACCATTTTTTTAATAGAAATATTTTTAAAACTATTTATTTTAATTGGATCTTTGTCGAAACAGCAGAAATCGGCTCTGTAGCCGGGTAATATTTTTCCAAGATTTCTTCCTGTTTCTCCATCGGTATTATCTTCAATCATTTCCGCCTGAGATGTATACAGTTCGATGCTTTGATAAGGAGTTAGTCTTTCTTCCGGATTGTGTATGGATATTGCGGCCTGCAGGCCTGATAAAATGTCTAATTCTGTTATATACCAATCGGAACTCCCCGTAACGGGTATTCCGGCTTGGGAAAGAGATTTGAGCCTGTTGCAGGAAAGAGCTCGTTCTTTTCCCAGAATTTTTGCATAAAAGCCCTTTTCTCCTCCCCATAACCGGTCGAATAACGGCTGCATCACAGATATGATCCCGGCCGATTTCTGATCCAGTATAAGTTGGTCCGACAGAAGCTCGTTGTGAATAATCATATTGCCTTGAAAGCCAGATTTTATTCTGGAGTATAGGTAAGCCGAAGTCACCTGCCCGATTGCCCGGTCACCTATGGCGTGTATGGCACACATGAGTCCATAACGATTAGCCTTTTGTACAAAATTTTTCCAGAATTTTGTTCTGCGATACGGTTTGCCGTAATAACTCCGTATATCGACATATGGTTCAGTTAAGGCCGCCGTTCGGGATCCGAACGATCCGTCTGCCAATATGCATCCGCCGATTCTGTCGGCTCCCAGTTTTAAACATTCGCGTACATCCAGAACCTGGGGGTACAGGATGTAGTCCACCTCAAACTCAGACCGGCGTTCCGAGAGGAGTTTGTAATGCGCTGAATCTTTTGCTCCGTCTCCAACCATTGTGTGTACCGCGGTAAGTCCTGCTTTCCTTGCAGCCCGTGCGGCGTTATGGTATGCCTCAATAATTCCATCGGAATCGATTTGGTTATGGAAGTATGTTATCCCCTGGTAATTCCGTTTCCCCGTAAGAAGACCTCTTTTAGGAGGTTTTCCGCGCCAGGAAACCATCTTCATAGCTTTGGAATTAAGCACACAGGAATGTCCGTCTACCCGTCTGAGTACTATTGGACGGTCAGGCTGCACCGAATCCAGTTCCTCCAGGGTCGGGAATCTTCTTTCCGAAACCAAGCTTTCATCGAACCGCCAGCCCAGAACAAAACCTAAGTTAGATTCTTGTTTTGCAGAAAGAAGGGTAAGTATTTCTTTTATAGATTTTACATTTCCCAAGTCTATACCGGAAAGGGCTACACCGCCGGAAAATGAATGGGTGTGGGTATCGGTAAAACCGGGGAAAACGGCGGATCCCTCAAGGTCCACGATTTCATCGGCTATGTTGTCCTCCGTCTTATCCGGAAAGGTTTCCCGAATATAGCCGTCTTCTGTAAGCACGGAGCGAAAAATTTCTCCTTCCCGATTCATGGAATAGAAAAGCCCATTGGTAAAAAGGATTTTCAACGGTTATCCTCCCTTGAGGATTGTATTTTTATAACTGAAACAATCTTTGTCCCGTTAGGTGCTGACGTTATAGAAAAATCATCGGAAACCCTTTTTACATTCGGTAGACCCATGCCTGCGCCGAATCCAAGAGACCGGATCCATTCGTTAGCAGTTGAGTATCCCTCGGTCAACGCTAAATCCACGTCGGGTATCCCCGGTCCTCTATCTTCCGCGGTTACGCGTATCTCATCATCGGTAATCAAAAAATCGATTATGCCGCCAATCGAATGGACTGTTATATTCATCTCCAATTCGTAGGCGGCTACGGAGACGCGCCTGACTGTTTTGCTGTCCAGATTCTTGGCCTTTAGGGTTTTCCGTATCTCTGTTGATGCCTGTCCGGCTTGCTGAAAATCGAATTGAGTCACGCGAAAACGCATTGAGGCTTCTTTGATACCTGAATCTTTTTCATCCGGGGTTATTGTTGTCTCTAATTTTTCTATTTCCCGGTTCATCTCACGAACCAGAGAAACCAAGACGTCTCTGCTGGTGAGGATACCTACAAGTTCCTTTTTTTTGTTGAGGATTGGAAATCTTCCGAATTTGTATCGTTGAAAATAAGAAATCCCGAAAAACAGGGGCATGTCGTCTTCCAGGACGATAAGGTCGCGGGTCATTTTTTCTTCCGCCGGACTATGGGAAGTACCTTTTTCCAAGGCTTGGATTATATCATCCATGCTAACGATCCCTAAAATCCTTTTCCCTTCCACTACGGGTATCCCGGATATTCCTTCTTCCCGCATTATTTTCTGCACCTCCTTCATGGAGGCGCCGCGTCCAACTGTCAAAGGGTTCTTTGTCATCACATCTTTGAGTTTTAGCCGGTAAATAAGGTCCTGGACAAAAGGAGGTGATTCTGCTGTATCCAGGGGAAACCCTGTCATTTTCTACTCCATATTGTGATCCGAAGCATTACTGAGCATATGATTTTCCGTCATATTTACCAGATAAAAAAGGTTTTCTATTTCGAGACCGATGTTTACATTGTGTATCATACATTTCGACCCATCATCTGAAGAATATTTACCGGTACTTTTTAGCTCAACCGGGGAAAAGTTAAGTATACCCCGTATTCCTGCTTCTGTCATTAGGTCAAATACCTGAGTTGCGGCAGCGTCGGGTACCGCAATAATGCCGATTTTTATTTCATTTTTTTTAACAAAATCCTGAAGATCATCAACGTGATACACCGGTACAGATTCTTCTTCAGAGACCCGGTCTCTGTCGGAATCAAATCCGGCAATAATATTAATTCCTTCTTTCCGGAATTCTTTGTACTGCATTAAAGCGGTGCCGATTTTACCGCATCCTACTAAAATGACCTTTTGTTCCTGGTCTTTACCCAGCACTTTTTTTAAATGAGAGATAAGTACTTCGATATTGTAGCCGCCCCGTTTATTTCCCGGAATTTGTACCATGGAAAAATCCTTTCGAACTACCGCCGGGGTAACTCCAATGGCGTCTCCTAAATTGTTGGAAAACACTTTAATAAAACCTAGGGTTTTTAATTTTTCCAATACCCTAAGATAACGAGCAAGTCTAAGAATTGTAGTTTTGTTCAGCACGGCCTAAACCCCTTATTAAGTAATTAGTTTCACATAATTTTTCTTATTATATCATGTAAGAATGATTTTGCAACATCTAATAATAAATTATCACAAAAATAGTATTATTTTCTTAATATTGAGACAGGGCCTTGATTATTGCGGCTGAGGTGCATTATATTTGGGGTGCAGATATGTAAACGGTGTTTCCTTTTACGGAAAGACCTCAATATATTATACAGTATGATTGAGAATATCGCCATCGATTTCTCATTGATTGGTGGAGGCTACAATGGCAGTGAAAGAAGAAAAAAAAGGATTATCGCCGGAACTTTTGGAATATATAAATAAATGGAAAGATAGACCCGGTAATTTAATCATGGTTTTACATAAAGTACAGTCCGCTTATGGGTATATTCCCCGGGAAACCGCCATTACCCTTTCCCGCGAATTAGGAACACCTCTGGCAAAGATATACGGGGTGATTACCTTTTATCATTTTTTTAAACTGAATAAACCCGGCAGGAATAGAATAGCAGTCTGCATGGGTACAGCGTGCTACCTGAAAGGCGGTGAGGATATAATACAGGAGCTGGAGAACCTGTTAGGTATCGGAGTTAATTCCGTTACAGAAGATGGTGAATTTTCTATAGAGGCTGTCCGGTGTATCGGATGCTGCGGCTTAGCTCCGGTAATGACCATTAATGATGAGGTGTACGGTAAAGTTGCAAAAGCGGAATTACCGGAAATTCTCGCTAAACATCGGGAGGAGTAATGTTTCTCACAGTCGCGGATCTAATTATGGAGCCGGTCTCGAACAGTATCGAGAGCGGTGCCTCTTCAATTATTCTTAACCTTGAGGAAGATGATAATAAGTACTTAATAACTATCTCCGATAATGGGCCTGGAATTCCAAAGGATGATGTAACAGATCCGTTTAACGGCTGCATGGAAAAGCATCCTCATCGGAGGGTGCATTTAGGACTGCCCCTTCTTATTCAGACGGTAAATGAGGCAGGCGGAATAATTGACATTAAATCTGAAGAAAAAACGGGAACATCATTAGAGATAGAACTTCCTAAAAATAATATTGATTGTCCCCCGTTAGGGGACATAACCACTATGTTTCAGCAGATTCTCTCTTTTCCCGGTGAGTATGAACTGATCATCATTCGAGGAAAAAAAATGAAAAAGCAAGGTGATAGAGCATCTTGCAAAGACCGCAATTGTCTCAATAGGTATGAAATAAGCCGAAATGAAATGATTGATACCCTGGGAACTATCGAATCCTTAGGATCACGGAAATTACTGAAAAAATATATTGCTTCCCAAGAGGAAGAAAACAGCAAGGAGCAAATATGTCAAAGATGACGCTGGAAGAACTGCGTAAACTTCGGGATGAGCAGAAAAAAAACTTCTCCGAAAGAGACGGGAAAGAGAACGATATTGTCATAACGGTCGGTATGGCCACGTGCGGAATTGCTGCCGGAGCAAAAGAAACTCTGGATACATTCATAAAAGAGCTGGAGGAACAAGGAATCGAGAATGTAACGGTCAAACAGACCGGATGTATGGGGCTTTGTCATTCCGAACCGACAGTCGAAGTTGCCATGCCCGGTATGCCTGATATTCTCTACGGGAATGTAGATGAAGAGACAGCGAAACGGATAGTAAGGAAACATATCATGAACCGGATACTTGTAAATGATCATGTGTTTGATAAGCCGGCGGCTGATATTGTCGGAGAAAATGGATAGGACGGAGGGATGAAATGAGATTTAAGCATTATATCCTAGTCTGCGGAGGTACCGGCTGTGAATCCAATAAGGCGGATAAGATATACCAGAATCTTTTACATGAATGTGAAAAGCATGAACTAAGGGAAGATGTACAAGTTGTTAAAACCGGTTGTTTCGGGTTTTGTGAGAAGGGTCCGATAGTAAAGATTCTTCCCGATAACTCCTTTTATGTGGAAGTAACTCCTGAAGATACCGAAGAGATCATTTCTGAACATATTATAAAAGGTAGAGTTATCGACCGTCTTCTCTATAAAGGTGAAGATGCCCGGAAGCTTCCCGATCTCAATGAGATGGCATTTTATCAAAAGCAGTACCGGATTGTACTGCGGAATTGCGGCATCATAAATCCGGAAAATATAGATGAATATATTGCCCGGGAAGGATATACCGCTCTGGAAAAAGTGCTTTTTGATATGTCCCGGGAAGAGGTGATTGAAGAACTGAAACGTTCGGGACTTCGAGGCCGCGGAGGTGCCGGTTTCCCCACCTGGCTTAAATGGAATCTTACCAAGGAACCGGAATCAGATGTCAAATATGTGGTCTGCAATGCTGACGAGGGCGACCCGGGTGCTTATATGGACAGAAGTACCTTAGAAGGTGATCCCCACACAGTGATGGAAGCTATGACCATAGCCGGATATACAGTGGGAGCAAATCAGGGATACGTCTACATCCGGGCGGAGTACCCATTAGCCATAGAGCGTCTGGAAAAGGCGATAGAACAGTCCCGGGAATACGGTCTTTTAGGTGATGATATCTTAGGAAGCGGTTTCTCTTTTGATATAGAACTCCGGCTCGGCGCGGGTGCATTCGTTTGCGGTGAGGAAACAGCTCTTCTTTCCTCAATGGAAGGGGAAAGAGGAATGCCGCGGCCGCGGCCCCCATTTCCTTCGGTCAGCGGGCTATGGGGAAAACCTACCATTATTAATAATGTGGAAACCTATGCCAATGTTCCGGTTATTATAAACCGCGGGGGCAACTGGTTTTCCCGCATCGGAACTGAAAGGTCCAAGGGAACTAAGGTGTTTGCTCTTACCGGTAAGATCCGGAACTCCGGGTTGGTGGAGGTGCCTATGGGAACTACCCTCAGGGAAATAATATACGATATCGGCGGCGGAATAGTGGGCGACAAGGCCTTTAAAGCGGTACAGACCGGCGGTCCTTCCGGCGGTGTGATTACCGCGGAGAAACTGGATACCCCTATCGATTACGAACACCTCAAAGAATTGGGTTCCATTATGGGATCAGGCGGTATGATCGTCATGGACGAAGATGACTGTATGGTGGACGTTGCCAAGTTTTATCTGAATTTCAGTGTTGATGAGTCCTGCGGAAAATGTGCTCCCTGCCGGATAGGGGGGCGTAAGCTCTACAACATCCTTGAAGACATCAGTAAAGGAAAAGCAACTATGGAATCCCTGGAATCCATGAAGAAGATAGGGAAAGCTATGGCTAGAGCTTCTCTTTGCGGGCTGGGCCAGACAACACCTAATCCGATTCTTTCTACGATACACTATTTCAACGAGGAATACCGGGCTCATATCGAGGAAAACCGGTGTCCTGCCGGAAAGTGTAAGGATTTGGTTTCCTACATGATATTACCGGACAAATGTATCGGATGCGGACTTTGTGCAAGACGATGCCCGGTAAATGCTATATCCGGTGAAAAGCGTCAACCTCATGTAATTGATCAGGAAACTTGTATCAAGTGCGGTGAGTGTTATGCTGCTTGTAAGTTCGGGGCTATCAGCCGTCAGTAAAATAAAGAAATGGAGTGAATCGTCGTGAAAAAGATGGTTAACATTAAAATAAATGGATTACCCACTCAAGTGGAAGAAGGAATTACCGTTTTAGAAGCTGCTAAATCGGTAAATGTGAAAATTCCGACTCTGTGCTATCATCCTGATCTGCCTTCCTGGGCAGCTTGCGGGCTCTGTGTGATAAAGATGGAGGGAACTCCCAAGATGCTTAGGGCGTGTACAACTCCGGTTGCTGAGGGACTGAATATTATTACCCACGATCCGGAGATTGTGGAGGTGCGGAGGACAGTACTTGAACTCATTTTATCAAACCACCCGAATGACTGTCTTCAATGTCCCAGGAATGGCAACTGCGAGCTTCAAACCCTGGCAGGTGATTTCGGAATACGGGAGGTTCCCTTTAACCAGGACCTTAAAGATATCCCCGCGGATGATTCTACCCCTTCGATTGTCCTTAATCCCGAAAAGTGTGTCCTCTGCGGACGCTGTTCCAGAGTGTGTCAGCACATGCAGGATGTTTGGGCTTTGGAGTTCATCGGAAGGGGAGACGAAACAAGGATCGCCCCTGCGGCGGATGTGGAGTTGAATGAAAGCCCGTGTATAAAGTGCGGACAGTGTTCCGCTCATTGTCCCGTGGGTGCTATATATGAAAAGGACGATACCGCCAAAGTGTGGGAGGCTCTCAACGACCCCGATAAACACTGTGTTGTACAGATTGCACCCGCTGTTCGTGTAGCCATCGGCGAGGCATTCGGCGCCGAACCCGGATCAATAATGACAGGAAAAGCCTACGCGGGACTTAGGCGTTTAGGGTTCGATGCAATATTCGATACTAATTTTGCCGCCGATCTGACTATCATGGAAGAAGGAAGTGAGTTTGCCGAGAGAGTCCTGCATGGAAAAGGCGAACTGCCCCTGATTACCAGCTGCTGCCCTTCCTGGGTAGACTTTATGGAGAAGTTCTATCCTGACATGATCCCGCATTTTTCTACAGCAAAATCTCCCCAGATGATGATGGCTGTTCTTACAAAGACATTCTATGCAAAAAAGGCCGGAGTAGATCCTGAAAATATTTTTAGTGTTTCTGTTATGCCCTGTACCAGTAAAAAATACGAAATTACCCGCGGGACCGATATGTTTTCATCGGGGTATCAGGATCTGGATGTTTCTATAACGACCCGCGAATTCAGCCGGATGCTTAAAGCGGCGGGTATTGATTTTCTGAATCTCCCGGATGAAGAAGCTGATACTCCCCTTGGCCTCTATACCGGAGCAGGAACCATCTTCGGCGCGACCGGCGGTGTGATGGAGGCAGCTGTACGGACTGCTCATTACGTTATCACTAAGGAAGATCTTAAATCAGTGGAACTCGAAAATGTGCGGGGTCTTGAGGGGATTAAGGAAGGCTCTGTAGATGTAGGCGGAACAGAAGTCCGCGTAGCTGTGGCTCATTCCATGGCCCATATCGAAGCAGTACTGGAAAAGGTCCGGAATGCAAAGCGGACAGGTCAAAAGCTTCCCTATCATTTTATTGAAGTGATGGCCTGCCGGGGCGGATGTATCGGCGGCGGCGGTCAGCCCTATAACGCAACGGATGAAATCCGGAAGCAGCGGATAGACGGAATTTACGGAGATGACCGGAAGTCTGTGTACAGATGTTCGCATCATAACCCGGCTATAAAGGAACTGTATGATCAGTTCCTGGGGAAACCGCTAAGCACTGAGTCGCATAAGCTGCTGCATACCCGGTATACGCCGCGCCCGGTCTATTCCCGTTAGCCTCTTTTACCCCTTCCTGAATCTGTCGGGTAAAGGGTTTTATAAAAAATGCTCCCCGCCAACTGCGGGGGTCCTATCCTCACGCGTCCTCCCCTGCGCCGCGGATGGTGTATGGGGAGGCACCTTGCCTTCTTCCTAAGATAAAAGGAGGAATTCTCAATTCATTCGATTGTTTTTACGGCTAATTCTAGAAAACTATGCTGTTTCTGTTGCCTAATGGAATAAAATGAGAATTGCTCAACTGAATTTCCGACCCGCATACTAATTTTTTCTTGCACACATATCTGAACCGGTGTATTATGACCTCATTAAAAGTAAATAACAAGGAGGAAAAAGTTATGAAAAGAACTTGCTTTTCATTCTTTGTAATGGTAATGGTTTTATTCGTTGCCGTTACAACTGGCGTCTTTGCCAGAGGTGAAACAGAAGCGGCAACAGGAGCCGCCGGTGATTGGGTGGACGAGATAATTGTAACTCAGGAACCATCGGCTCCGGCAGCAATGGCGCGGCTCGGAACTGGTGAATTGGATATTTATGCGTTTGCGGTTTCCGATCCCGAAGTTTATCAGCAGATGCTGGATAATCCGAATATCCAAGCCGCTCAATCCTACGGTTCATACAACGAGCTTACTTTCAACCCCGCAGGACCCGAATTCCCCGAAACAGGAAAACTGAATCCCTTTTCAGTTCCCCGCATTCGGGAAGCCATGAACTGGCTCATTGACCGGAAGCATATCGGTCAGGAGATTATGGGTGGTATGGGTAT
The DNA here is from genome assembly GCA_964618265.1 of uncultured Spirochaetales bacterium. Classification (GTDB taxonomy): domain Bacteria; phylum Spirochaetota; class Spirochaetia; order CAYLLE01; family CAYLLE01; genus CAYLLE01. Next base: position 11,105 of record CAZUAE010000054.1, read on the forward strand.
ACCCAGGTTTACCCCGCTTACAAGCGCTTTTCCGGATTATGCAAGATTGGCGGATGTCGTAAGAAAACTTGAATTAACGTATGCCCACAATCCTGAAAAAGCTGAACAGGTAATCTCCGAAGAGATGCAGAAACTCGGGGCCACTAAAGTTGACGGCAAATGGACATACAAAGATGAACCGGTCGAAATTATCGTCCTGATTCGTACAGAAGATGCCCGGAAGGATATTGGCGACTATGTTTCCACGCTTCTTGAAGGCATCGGCTTTACCGTGGATAGACAGTACAAGACAAGTGCTGAAGCTTCTCCCATCTGGATTCAGGGTGATCCCGGGGATGGTAAGTTTCACATCTATACCGGAGGCTGGGTAACCACCGTTGTTTCCAGGGATCAATCCGGGAATTTTAGTTTCTTCTATACTAAACGCGGACTACCCTTCCCGTTGTGGCAGGCCTATACCCCAACTGATGAGTTCAACGGTGTAGCCGAGCAGCTTGAGAACAGCGATTTCTCCACCATGGAGGAACGCAGGGATCTTTTTGCTAAAGCACTGGAATTATCCTTTAAAGATTCCATCCGGATATGGCTGGTTGACCGGCAGAGCTTCTCCCCGTACCGCTCTGAAGTAACGGTAGCGGCGGATTTGGCTGGAGCTATCTCCGGCGGATACCTCTGGGCGCTTACCCTTCAGAAGGACGGACCCGAGGGAGACAGAGTGAATATCGCCATGCCCAGTATTCTGCCTGAGCCTTGGAATCCGTTAGGCGGAAGTAACTGGATCTACGATATGATGCTTATCCGGGGAACCGGTGATAACGGTGTATTATATGATCCGTATACCGGACTGGTGTGGCCTCAGCGGATCGAACGGGCTGAAGTAACTGTTCAAGAGGGCCTCCCTGTTGCAAAAACCCACGACTGGGTAAGTCTTGAGTTTGAATCCGAAATAGAAGTTCCCAAAGATGCATGGATAGACTGGGACGCTGAAAGTCAGGAATTCATCACCGTTGGAGACAAGCATCCTGAAGGCATAACAGCCAAGAGTAAGAATGTTGTCTACTATCCCGACGATTTATACGATACAGTAAAATGGCATGACGGAAGCAGCTTTTCGATGCTCGATATATTGATGGGTATGATTCTGACATTTGACCGTTCAAAACCGGAAAGCCCCTATTATGATGCAGCTACCGCTGCTGATTTTGAAAGTTTCCAAAAACGGTTTAAGGGTGTAAAGATAATCTCGGAAGATCCTCTGGTGATTGAGACATACTCCGATTATTATGCCCTGGACGCGGAATTGACGATAGATACATGGTTTCCCGGTTCGATGTTGTATGCTTACGGACAGGGAGCCTGGCATACCCTTTCTATAGCTCTTCGGGCGGAAGGGAACCAGGAACTTGCCTTTTCCAGCGACAAGGCGGATAAAATTGAATCGGAATGGACCAGTTTTGTTGCCGGACCCAGCATGAGTATACTTGAACGGCATCTGGAAGAGGCCATGGCTGAAGATTTCGTTCCCTACGAGATCATGAAAGACTATGCTGATTCAGGCGAAATCGATACAAGATATCAGAACTTAATGGACTGGTACGAGGACAAGGGACATTTCTGGGTCAACTCCGGACCGTACTATCTTGAGGAAGCATTTCCGGTTGAAAAGAATGTGTATCTCAAGAGATTTGAAGATTTCCCCGATTCAGCTGATAAATGGAAAGGATTCGGAGAACCTAAGATTGCAGCCGCGGATGTCAGCGGTCCGGCATCGGTAACAGCCGGCAGCTCAGCGAAGTTCGAGGTTTCCGTAACCTACAGAGGCGCTGTTTATCCCCAGGAAGAATTAGATCAAGTTAAATATCTGCTTTTTAATGCTGCTGGAGAAATGGTTTCTTCCGGAGACGCACAGGCTGCAGGCGGAGGAACATGGGAAGTCAATCTTTCTGCAAAAGAAACTGAAAAGCTTTCCGCCGGGGCAAGCAGACTTGAAATAGCGGTTGTCTCAAAGCTGGTAAGTATTCCCACTTTCGATGCTGTAGAATTTGTAACAAAGTAAAAAAATGAACTGTTTTTTTGATATATGATTTGATTTTTAATAAACAGGGTATGGAAGGGCTTAATAAAAGTCCTTTCATCCCTGTTCTTTTCAATTGGAGATTATAATGTCTGATGAAACTGCCGCTAAAGACCTTCCTCCCGAGCCCGAAGCTTTCGGGGCTTCCGGGAAAAAGAAACGTTCCGGAACATTGGAACGGATACTCAAATATACCGGTATCCGGTTGGTTATTCTCTTTATAACGGTTTTAATTGGTGTGTACCTCTCTATTATGATTGCCAATATGGGCGGATATGTTGATGATATACGCCGCGGTCAGATTAAAGAAGAAGTATCCATAGGCATAATGGCGAATCCGGATCTGCAGGATCTTACCACAACTGAGCGGAAGGAGCTTGTAGAAAAATATGTTAAAATGGAAGAAGACCGGCTCGGTCTTGACCGTCCGTTTATTCTTCGAAGTTTTTCCTACCTTGGGAGGGCATTGAGTCTCAATCTCGGGCGGGCGGAATATTTAACCAGTGACTCCGGGTCCAGACGGGTTAGACTGGTTATTCTTGAACGGCTTCCATCGACCCTTCTGCTTTTTGCAACGGCTCAGATTTTATTGTTCATCATGGCAGTAATAGTTGCCTTGTCTCTTTCCAGGAGATACGGGAGCCGTATAGATAAAGCTATGGTAGCCCTTGCTCCAACATCCGCGGCGCCTCCATGGTTTTACGGATTATTTTTAATTCTTATATTTTCTATCGGCTTTAATTTATTGCCGTTCCGGGGTATGGTGTCCGCTCCTCCGCCGGAAAACTCATTTTTATATGCCATGAGTGTATTAAAACACTTGATTCTACCGGTAGCTGCTATTGTTATTGCTGCTGTTTTTTTGTCAATCTATTCTTGGCGGACTTTTTTTCTCATCTACTCCAGTGAAGATTATGTCGAGATGGCGAAAGCCAAAGGATTGAAGTCCGGAGCAGTGGAAAGAAGATATATTCTTCGGCCGACACTGCCTACTATAATTACCAATTTTGCTTTGACCTTAATCGCCCTTTGGACAGGTTCTATCACATTGGAAACGATATTTGATTGGCCCGGTTTAGGAAGGCTTATATATCAGGCGATTGGATTGCGGGATACTCCCGTCATTATCGGGTCCGTGGTTATATATGCCTATCTGTTAGCACTGACTGTTTTTACTTTAGATATTATTTACGCATTAATTGATCCGCGGGTCAAAGTAGGTGTTGGAGGTAGTCAATCATGAGATCGATGAAGATTTTTACCACAAATATACGAAAGTATCCGTCGGCCATCGCAGGTTTAGCTATAATAGCGTTATTAGTTATTTTTTCCGCGTACGCGCTTATTACCATGAGTTACGCGGAAGCAGTGAATCTTTGGAGAGGCGGGGAAGGAGTCTGGTTAGAAAACCCGCGGAATGCTGTTCCCAGGTGGTATAATTTTTTTCCGTGGAATAACCTTCCCACAACCATCATCCGGGACTCCCGAGAGACGGAAGATGGGAAAAATATTGTTACATCAGCGGACGAAAAAAAGGCAGTTATAGCTCTTAGTTTCGATTATAATTATGATCTTTTCCCTAAAGAATTAACCCTTTTTCTTGATGCGGAATATGAAGAAAAGCAGCCCTTTATAAGAATGCGGTGGATAACACCGGATGGAAGAGAATTCATTCTGCGTAATCAAACGGTGAAGTCCACGGAAGCCATAAGGTTTTCTCAGGATATGCAGTTACAGAACAAATTAGGATCTTCCGCTGAAATCGGGCTGTTTGCGGATCCGCAAAGCAAAGAAAGAAAGCCTGCAGCGGGAACGTATACCCTCC
>CAZUAE010000055.1:0-14165 GCA_964618265.1 uncultured Spirochaetales bacterium
GTAATAAAACAATTTATAAATTTTAATGCGAATGTGATCACCGGAAATTGCTGAAAATTTTCCCGTAAACTTGAAATCGGTATAACGATATTTTACAATTCAGGACAGATCTGAAATTTAATTATCTTTCATATTTTTATTAAAAATATTATTTATAAACTTCTTAAGATGTATGGGGGAAAGATGGTTACTGAAGAACCAGGGAAAAATGATTATACGGAAAATACCGAGGTAACAGACGGAATTAGACGGGCGCTTAGTTCATGGGCCGATAATATCCCGCACCACGGAATAAAGAACTTCGGGGAACAAATTGATATAACTAAGGTGGTGTATTCGCCGTCTGTTATCCTTGAGGTACAGACCCAGTATGAGAAGAGACAAGTGGAGACCCGGAAGGAATCGTACCGGGGGAGCGGGTTCCCGCCGCCGGAATACAAGAGTACGCGGGATGTGGAACCGTGGGAATTTTCCCTAGCCCAGCCGTCTTCCTTTTGTTCGGAGACGAACACGTTTCCGGTAAAAGGTTCCGAGACTATGATAACCTGTTCCCGCTGCGGCGGCGCCGGGAAGAATACCTGCGATGTCTGCCGCGGAGCGGGGCAGGAGACCTGCCCGTCCTGCGGCGGAAAAGGCACCAGCAAGTGCGGCACGTGCCGCGGGACGGGCAAGATGGATTGTCCCAGGTGCTCGGGTTCCGGGGGGAGTCAATGTCCCGAATGCGGCGGCGCCGGTATGAAGTGGTATTCCGAACACAAAACGGTAAAAGTCAGCGATTTTGATGAAAAATCGGTTGAAGTTAGAGAGCGCAAGCAGTGCCGGAAATGCGGTGGAACCGGAAGAGTTAGATGTTCCTACTGCAGCGGATCTAAAAAAGTAACATGCAGGAGCTGTTCCGGGAAGGGGTATTTAACCTGTAAAAAGTGTGCCGGCAAGGGGGCAGTAACCTGTTCGAAGTGCCGTGGAGCGGGACAAATTACCTGTGTTACCTGCAGCGGCGCCGGCAATCTAAAACAATACTACGTTATTGTACAGCAGCTGAAACAGCACTTAAATGGAACCACCATTTTTGAACCTGAAGTGGACGGACAGTTTCCCGACTTCAACGTGGGAGCGGAAGATGTTAACGAAGAAATTGCCTCGGCAGAAGGTCAGATGATAGAAGCTTCCCAGTTGAACGTTCCGGATTTGGAGCCTGCCTTTACCGGTCTTCTGGATAAGAGCCATTCAGAGAGTCCCCTTGGACCGGTAGCCGGCGCGCTCCGGATTATAAATGAAAAAGGTACCATTGGTTTGGTTCATATGTACTGGGTAACGTACAGGTTTCAAGATAAGGACTACTCTCTCCTGGTATACGGGCCGGAAAGCCGGGTATACGCGCCGCAGAGTCCGTTCGCCGATATGAGTTACGCTCTGTTTGAGCGGGCTGAGAAATTATGCCGGAAAGGATTTTACGGCAAATGTCTTGATGCCTTGGATAAAGCCGAAGTCCTTGATGTGGAGGGTGAAAATACCGATATAGGAGTGCTTCGGGAAAAAGCGCAAAAGCGGATGCTCCGGCATTATCGGTGGGGTGAATATGTGGGAAAAGCGGCAGCCGGATTCGCCGCGTGGTTCTGTATTTTTCACTTAAAGCTCATTCCGGATATTATTCTTCCGGATGTTTCAGAACTGTATAGCCGAATCACCTGGTCTGCCGAAATCTACACTTGGATCCTGACAGCGGTAACTGTTGTAACAATATTCGCGTTCTATAGAAAACTCCGTTACTTCCTGAACCGGAGTTACGGGTATATCGTCCGGAACGGTATTATCCGGTTTGGTGTCAGTTTTCTTTATGCCGTTCTTTTTTCAGCCCTTGTGTATGCCGCGGTGATGCTTGCTCATATGACCGGGATAATTCCCCTGGCTGTTTACGGGGTTAATGCCGGATACGAGCTGGTTATCAACTTTGTCGGCGCATCGGAATAAGGGGAGGTAAGAAATGCAGACACTCACATTGACTATTAAGACCTGGAAAATAGAAATAAAAGAGTCCTTTACCGGATCATCCCGGTGGATCGTATTTGTGCTGCTCTGTCTTTTTCTCGGGGTGCTGGGAGTCCACCGCTTTGCCGTAAAACGGTACCGGAGCGGTATCCTGTATCTGATTACGGCAGGGTTATTCGGGATAGGGGTGTTATTCGATTTAGTTTCCCTGTTTATCAATCGATTTAAAGACAACCGCGGAAACACTGTCAGTTCCAATTTTACCGGATTCACCAAGATAATAATCTTCCTCGGTATAGTAACGGGAGTAGAAATTCTCTATCTGGTTTTTGAAGATTATATCCTGCAAGTGAATATCATCCGGCTTTTGGAAAAGATTGTCGGCGGCTCCTGATTCCAGGCATGACATGAGTAAAAGGGCAATTCTAAATTGCAAATTTGGAATTGCTGGCTCCTGAGCAGATGTGTTCCCTTCCTGATCTTCTTGGGATATACTGGGGCTGGAGGATTTCAAATGGAGCAGTATCTTTCACCCACGGAAAATCACAGGTACATCATGGACCGGATATCTCCCGCTCTGCGTTTTAAGGGGGGCGATGTCTCTGAGTGGCAGCAAAAACTCAGACCTAAACTGCGCGGCCTTGTTGGTGATATGCCTGAAGAACGGCCCGCCCTCAATCCCAGGACTATTTGGAAACGGGACCATGAATTGGGAACGATCGAAAAAATCATCTTTACCGCTGAACCTTTTTCCGATGTGCCGGCCTACCTGTGTCTGCCGAAAAACGCGAAACCGCCATTCACCTTCATGATCTGCCTCCAGGGCCATTCCACGGGGATGCACAACTCCATCGCCGTGGACCGGGATGATGAGACTAAACCCATTGAAGTCGCGGGGGACCGGGATTTCGGCCTGGGCTGTATGCGCCGGGGAATCGCGGCCCTCTGTATCGAGCAGCGTTCTTTCGGTGAACGGCGTGAACAGAAACAGGAACGCACCGCCCAGCACGGCTGTCACGACGCAACAATGCACGCTTTGATGCTGGGAAGGACCCTTGTAGGCGAGCGGGTTTTTGATGTGGACCGGGCAATCGATTATCTGGAAACCCGGGACGATGCCGATACAAACCGGATCGGGGTTATGGGAAACTCAGGCGGCGGGACAATCAGCCTGTTCTCGGCATCCCTCTTAGAACGTATCGCCTTTGCCATGCCTTCCTGTTATTTCTGCACCTTCCGGGATTCCATCATGTCCATCTATCACTGTATGGATAACTATATACCCGGTCTGCTGAAGTACGCCGAGATGGCGGACATCATGGGGCTTTTCGCTCCTAAACCGGTAGTGCTTGTGGCGGGAAAAGATGATCCGATTTTTCCTATAGAAGCCGTCCGGAGGGCGTTTGCTGATCTTACATCAATCTATAAAGCAGCCGGAGCGGAAGACAGGTGTCACTTGGTAGTAGGAGAGGAGGGACACCGGTTTTATGCTGATGATGCCTGGCCGGTGATGCTGACTGAACTGTCGAGGTTGTGATGGGAGCAGCAATTTCCGGTGATCACATTCGCATTAAAATTTATAAATTGTTTTGTTACAAGCAATTACATAAATCGGCATCACCGGAAATTGCCGTTTTCCCGCGAAAAAAATATGCGGCAATTCCCGGTCAACTCGATTAAAATCTATATATTATATGTAATTATGGCCTCTTTTAAATCACACAAGGTGTTGACCGGGAATTGCTGTGATATGAGGCAGGGTGCAGGCAACACCCGTTACGCGATTATCAACTCGATCCCTAAGCCTTCGATAATATTACGATATTCGCTGCTTAAAGCGCTGTCGGTAATAATGGCGCTAAAACCGGTAAGGTCGGTATAATAACTGGCGCTGACCCTGCCGAACTTCGATGAATCGGCAAGGAGAATTTTTTTCAGGCTGGAGGCAAGGGCGGCTTGTTTCGCTTCTGTTTCGTATGATGTTGCCGAGGTAACCCCTAAGGTTTGGTGAATGCCGCCCGCGGAAAAAAACGCTTTTGTTCCCCGGCAGCGCCGGATAAGATCAAGGCCTTCCGGGCTTTCAAACATAAGGGTGTTCCGATGGAGTTCGCCTCCCGCGAAGGTAATCGATATCTGATCTTTCCGGTTCAGCTCCATCAGGATATTCATAGCCCAGCATATGCAGCGGAGGGGAATACTGCCGGGTATAGAACGGGCAAGCCATTCGGTAGTGGATCCGGAATCTATGATCAGTGTATCGTTTTTTTCAATTAGATCAGCCCCCGCCCTGCCGATACGCTTTTTTTCTTCAAGATAACGGGCTCCCTCAGCAGCAAGCACATACGGTTTTTCGTAGGAGTCGAAGTAGTTTTCCTTGTTCAATACCGCACCGCCGTGAAGCAGGGTTACTACGCCTTTTGTTTCGAGATCGTTCAAATCCCTTCTCACTGTCATTTCAGAAACGTGCAGGACTTCGGTTAAGTCACGGATGCTGACAGCTGTCTTCTTTTTCATAATACCGAGCAGCTGTTTAATTCGTTTCTCTTTGTTACCCATAGAGAAAAGTATACCCAGGATAGAAAGAAATCACAACAAAAATATAAAAATAATGTGCCTATAACAAAAAATGCTTGACATAAATGGGAGAAAAGCTACATAATATGATCGAAATATAACGTAGGAGCTTGTATGGCAGTAGAACTTCGCACATACGCTTATCTGGACTCGATGCAGCCCCAATTCACCGCGTTTACCGCGACAGTCGCAAAGGGCTATCTTCCCCTTTCCGGCCAGGCCAGTCTGTGGATAGAAATAGCTCCCGGAATGGATATAAACCGGGTAACCGATACGGCACTAAAGGCAACGGATGTACAGCCCGGGATGCTGATAGTGGAACGGGCATTCGGTCTTTTGGAGTTTCATAGTTTCGACCAGGGAGCAGTCCGGGAAGCGGGAGAAGCGGTACTCCGGGAACTGAATCTTAAAGAAGCTGAGCGGTTAAAACCTGTTACGATAAGCTCAGAAACCATTAAAAATATCTCGGATTATCAGTGCCAGCTGATAAACCGGGTCCGTCACGGAAATATGCTGATTCCCGGAGACACCCTTCTGACTATAGAGACACTTCCGGCAGGATACGCGGCTTTAGCCGCAAACGAAGCCGAAAAGTCCGCAAGAATAAACATCCTGGAAGTCCGTGCCGTCGGGGCCTTCGGGCGGGTGTATATCGGCGGAGATGAAGCCGAGGTGCTGGAAGCCAAAGCGGCGTCGGAAGCCGCGTTGGCTGCTATTGACGGCCGGGAGCAGGAGAAATAACAGCAATCAGTTAGATCGGCGAAGGAGAAAGAAATGACAGATGCATTAGGGATGATCGAGGCGCAGGGATTTACAGCTATGGTCGAGGCCGCGGATGCCATGGTCAAGGCGGCTAAGGTGGAGCTTGTGAGCTACGAAAAAACCGGAGGCGGTTTTGTTACCGCCATAGTCCGGGGAGACGTGGCCGCGGTGAAGGCGGCAACGGAAGCCGGGGCTAAAGCGGCGGAACGGGTTGGAAAACTCATCAGTGTCCATGTAATCCCCAGGCCTCATGAGAATGTGGATGAAACTCTTCCCCTGGGCAGACAGGGAACTCCGGAAGGGAAAGGGACTAAATAAAGCTGTCATGGTATTGGCAAGGGTGGTCGGATCGGTTGTGGCGTCTCAGAAAGAAACGAGTCTTGAGGGGGTAAAACTGCTCCTCTTGGAACGGCTTGATGAGCAGGGGAACGGCAAGGAAGATTTTCTGGTTGCCGTTGATTCTGTCGGGGCCGGGGAAGGGGAGGTTGTCCTTTACGCCAGCGGTTCTTCCGCCAGGCAGACGGTGATTACCAAGGAACGTCCGGTGGACGCGGTGGTGATGGCCATTGTGGACAGCTATTCCCTCCGGGGAGAAACGGTGTTCCGACGGTAGTATTGCACAAATTGTTGTTTGGCTAAAAAGAGGGGCTCCTGTAAGGAATTACATGCTCCAAAATCAGAAAAAAACAATTTCTGCATTAGTAAAGGTGAGTAAAAGCTTATGCTGCTGCACGAGAGACAGATAGAAGAGATAGTCCAGGGAGTGGTTACCAGGATCACCTCGGAGGTGAAAGCGGCAAACGGGAACGGCGGTAAACCGGTACAGTCCGCGGACAATTCGTGCCCCGCGGGTACGGTCATCCCGAAATCCTGTGTATCCGAAGGCGCTGGTATATTTGACACGGTAGAGGAAGCCGCGGCTGCTTCGAGAAAAGCGGCGGAAGAGTGCGCCGGGCTTTCCTTGGCGGACAGGAGACGGATTATCGGAGCCCTTAGAAACGCGGCGCTGAGTAATCTCGAAGAGGTTTCCCGGATGGCAGTGGAAGAAACCGGTATGGGAAGGATAGCGGACAAAATCAGGAAGAATCAGCTGGCCGCTATGAAGACCCCGGGAATCGAAGCCCTCACGACAGACGCGGTATCCGGGGATGACGGGCTTACGCTTACCGAACGCGCTCCCTACGGGGTAATTTGTTCTATTATCCCTTCCACCAACCCTACCGAAACGGTGATCAACAACGGTATAAGCATGTTCGCCGGAGGAAACTCCGTAATCTTCAACCCTCACCCGGGAGCAAAGAGAACTTCTCTCAGAATGATAGAACTTTTCTCGAAAACGGTATCCGAGAACGGCGGGCCGGAAAATGTGTTCGTAAGTGTCCGGGAGCCTTCCATCGATACGGCCGCCGCGCTCATGTATCATCCCGCCGTGCGGCTTCTGGTTGTAACCGGCGCCGAAGGGGTGGTCAACGCGGCAATGAAGTCCGGGAAAAAAGTCATCGGCGCCGGACCCGGGAACCCGCCCGCGGTGGTGGATGAAACCGCGGACTTAAAAAAAGCGGCGGCCGACATTGTGGCGGGGGCGTCCCTGGACAACAACATCATCTGTACTGACGAGAAGGTGACGGTGGTTGTCGAAAAGGCCGCGGATGAGCTTGTCCGGGAGATGGTCTCCGCCGGAGGATACCTTGCTTCGGCGAATCAGGCGCGGCTCTTAGAACGGACCCTGTATTCTGAGCCCCCGGCCCGGAAAATTCACACCCAGCCTGACCGCCGTTTTATCGGGAAGAACGCGGAGGTGATTCTCAATGCCCTGGGGGTCCGGGATCCCGGAGACCCCAGGCTGATCCTCTGTGAAGTACCGCCGGATCATCCCTTTGCCTGGTCGGAGATGCTTATGCCGGTTATGCCGATTGTCCGGATGCCGGACGCGGATACGGCCATTGACTATGCCCGGGAAGTGGAGGCGGGAAGACGGCACACCGCTTCCATGCATTCTAAGAACATAGAGAAGCTCTCCCGGATGGCATCGGTGATGAACTGTTCGATTTTTGTAAAAAACGGTCCCAATTATGCCGGCATCGGATTCGGCGGTGAGGGGTGTACCTCCTTTACCATAGCCAGCCCCACAGGAGAAGGACTGACCACTGCTCGAAGCTTTACCCGGCGTAGAAGGTGTACCCTGGTGGGTGCCTTCAGGATCGTATAGATGCCCGGAATTGAAGAGATCAGCTATCCGCTGCATTATTCAGATGAGCTTGTTACCCTGGGGGCTCTGGAACTTACCAGCATAGCGCTGGGATTTTCCGCGGCCGATGCCATGGTAAAAGAAGCTCCGGTCATTATTATCGACGCGGCGGCGGTTTGTCCTGGAAAGTTTATCATCTTTATAACCGGCGGGCTGTCAGGTGTGGAGTCGGCAATGGAAGCGGGAGTGAATGCCGCCGGAAAAAGCGGCACCGGGCATTTTATTATTCCGAATCTGAGTCCGGAGATACTTCCCGGGATAAACAGGGCTGTCAACAGGACAATCAGTGGTGAGACAGCAGAAGCGGTAGGGATTGTAGAAACTTTCAGCGCGGCATCGGGGATTTATGCCGCTGATGCTTCCGTTAAGGTTTCCGGGGTAACTGTAGAAAGCATCAGCCTGCTGAACGGACTGGGCGGCAAGGCGTACTACTTGGTTTCGGGGAAAACCGAAGAGGTGGAGGCGGCGTTGGATGCAGCATCAGCGGCAATTGAGCCGAGGGATTTAGCGGACCGGGTGATTATCCCGAGACTGCATCCCGACATTATCAGATTTTTCCCGGGAAAGGGAAAGGATTAAAGGAATGGATTTAGCACGGGTGATCGGCAGTGTAACGGCAACGGTAAAATATCCGGGTCTGGAGGGGGTCAAGCTCATGTGGGTGCAGCCCCTTGATGAGTCCGGAAAAAACGTCGGCCGTCCTCTGGTAGCGTGCGACGCGACGCAATCGGGAGTCGGGGATACCGTTTTTCTCTGCGGGGGACGGGAGGCTTCGCTGGCTCTGGACGTTACTTTCGTGCCGGTAGATGCGTCTATCGTAGGTATTGCCGACAGCGTTGATTTAGCCGATCTGTCCTGGGACTGCCGGGGAGGAAGCGGGTGAATATCGGAAAGGTGATCGGGACAGTAACTTCTACGATAAAGCATCCCGCATACACCGGCAGGAAGCTGCTTCTGGTACAACTGCTCAATCCTGATTATTCACCGGCGGGAAAGTCGGTTGTTGCCGTGGACACGGTCCAGGCCGGTATAGGCGACACCGTGTTGGTAAATAAAGAGGGAAATTCAACCCGGCAGGTTTTAGGGAGTGACGCAGGTCCGATACTGGAACTGGTCATAGCTATTGTGGATAGGGTTGATTACACCGGATATGAAGATAAAGGAAGTTGATATGGACGCGATATTGGAAGCCCGGAAAGAAATAGTGTACTGGAGCAGAAAGGTGCAGGAGTACGGATTTGTATCGGTAACCGATGGAAACCTTTCCATCCGGCTGGATGAGGAGCGGGTGATGATTACCCCTTCGGGCCTTCCCAAAGGTGAGATGGAGCTGGAATCTCCCATCATCATAGATATGGACGGGAACAAGCTGGAGGGAGACGGAAAACCCTCTTCGGAAGGAAAACTCCACCTGGAAGTTTACCGCTGCCGGCCGGATGTTCGGGCATTGATTCACGCACACCCTCCCAAATGCATCGCTTTTACCGTTGCGGGACTTCCCATTGATACCTGCCTGCTGCCCGAGGTAGTGGTTACTTTAGGTGCCATCCCGACCAGTAAATACGCCACTCCCACGACTGAGGAAGTCCCGGAATCGATCCGCCCGCATATCGCTGAAAGCAACGCGGTGATGATGGCCCGGCACGGATCGCTTACGGTGGGAAATACCCTCCAGGAAGCATTCCGGCTCCTGGAAAAGATGGAACACTGCGCGTCCATTACCTTGTACGCGAAAATGCTGGGAGGACCGGTGCCGTTTTCTGAAGAAGAGCTCGCAAAACTGTACGCTCTTCGTCCGGGCTGGGGAGTTCAGGGTCAGCCTCCGGCCTGTACCGATTCGGGAAGCTGCTCGCTTCAAGCGAGGGAAAAATTATCCCAGGCAGCGGCTGCGTCGGGTACCTGCGCTCTCTACGGGGCGAGTTACGGCAGCGGTACGTCATCCGGTGTAAACGGAAGCGCCGAGGTGGATCTGGAAAAAATGATTGATCTTATCACCGACCGGGTTAAATCAAAACTGGGAATCTAAATCAAAACCGGGATCCGCTGAAGCCGGTCCCGCCGGTTCGTATCCTTTCTTCATTGTAGTTTTTATAGTATCATGCCTCCTATAACAATGGGGGGAACTTCAATGAGTGAACAAAAAAAACCAAACATAGTAATATTCAATCCGGATCAGTGGCGGGGCGGCGCCATGGGACATTTAGGAGATCCCGCGGCGGTGACGCCGAATATAGATGCCTTTGTTGAAAAGGATGCCGTTTCCTTTTCCAACGCCTTCTGCCAGAACCCGGTATGCACTCCCAGCCGGTGCAGTTTTATGACCGGGTGGTATCCCCACACCCGGGGGCACCGGACTATGTTTCACATGCTCCATCCGGAGCGTGGTGAAACAAACCTCCTTAAGCGGCTCCGGGAGGAAGGCTACTTCGTGTTTTGGGCGGGAAAGAACGATTTAGTCCCCGGGCAAGACGGCTGGGAAGCACACTGTGATATAAAGTTCCGTCCTGCCGAGGAAGATTATAAGCGCTGGGGACATCAACCGAGTCAGGGAGTACACCAATGGACCGATTGGCGGGGTGAACCAGGGAGCTTGTCGTATTACGGGATGTTTCCGGGAAAGCTTGATACGGAGGATGATGACCTTTATTTTGATCAGGATTGGACAAATGTATTTGGTTCACTGGATTTTATCCGGAATTATGAGGGAGACAAGCCCTTTTGTGTTTTTCTTCCCTTACATTACCCCCACCCGCCCTACGGAGTGGAGGATCCCTGGTTTTCCATGATCGACCGATCAAAAATTCCTTCCCGTATACCTGGTCCCGAGAATTGGGAGGGAAAGCCTTCTCTGCTCAAGGGTATTTGGGAGCGGCAGAACCTTCAGGAGATGAGCGAAGATCAGTGGACGGAGCTCAGGGCGTCCTATTACGGTATGTGTGCCAGATTGGATCATCAGTTCGGTCTTCTGATTGATGCCCTTCAGGAGAAGGGAGTATACGATGATTCCGCGGTATTTTTTTTCTCCGATCATGGAGATTTTACCGGGGATTACGGGTTGATCGAGAAGACCCAGAACACTTTCGAGGATGTCTTGAGTAAAGTCCCCTTCCTTATAAAGCCGCCGAAAAGCAAAGATGTAAAACCGGGAGTAAGGGATGCCCTGGCGGAACTCATAGATTTTCCGGCAACGGTGTATGACCTTACCGGAATAGAACCGGGATACTGGCATTTCGGAAGGAGCCTGCTTCCGCTTGTTGCCGGAGAAGCTGAAACTCACCGGGATGCTGTATTTTGTGAAGGGGGCAGACTAAAAGGTGAAAAGGCAGCTTCGGAGTATCAGTCCTTAGCGCGCTGGGAAAATCCCAAGGAGAGTCAGTATTGGCCCCGTGTTTCACTCCAGGCTGACCTGGAGGGGCCGTATCATACCAAGGCGGCCATGTGCCGGACGGAACGGTACAAGTACGTAAAGCGCTTCTACGAAGAGGATGAACTCTACGATCTGGAAAAGGATCCGGGGGAGGTCAATAACGTTATATCCGACCCAACCTACACCGGTATACTCCAGGACCTTAAGGAGCGTCTGCTTACCTGGTATATGGAAACCTGCGATGCAGTACCTTTTGAGTGGGATAACAGGAATTTTGGATAGGCAAAAGTTGTGTTTTCAGCAATTCCCGGCGGTTACATTAATGCGAAAACATCTACGGTAATGACGCGAGATAAAACAGTTTTTCTAGACACCAATATTTTATTGATTGCCACTGATGAATCAAAAGAATATCATTCGTCAGCCAGGGATATAGTTTCAAAGAAAATTGATTATATCTTTGGAAATAGCGGCCAAGTATTACGTGAATATTTAGTTGTTGCAACCCGTCCAACCGAGGCGAATGGTCTTAGTATGAAGCCTTTTGCCGCAATAATTCAGGCTCATGGGACGGAAGATTATTCAGTTTTTACGGATGTAACAGTGGATTCGACCCGGAATTTTTTCGATTCGCTGCTTTGAACCTAAACCGTTAAAACGACCAGCCAGTCTTTCATCTCGGGCTGAAGGGGAATACCCCACTCCCCGTTTTGATCCGCCTCCGCTGTCCCGATATATGTTTCCTCAAACGTAGCGGGGTGGACAAACGACGCGCGGTAAGACAGCCCCGTTTCCAGACCTAAAATCCTGTATGCGGAATCCTCAGACCACGGTAAGGTGGGCTGGTAGAAGTAGATTACCCGGAGCTTCCCGGGAATACCCGCGGCGTATCCCCGGGATATATCCCCGGCTTTTCCGTTATTCGCCGCTCTGGGGCTTACCCATTCCGGATGGGGCTCCAGGTTTTCCCACCCGTTTTCCCGGATATATTTACGGGCAGCCCCAAGCTGCCGTGATCCCGGAAGCCCCATGGCCTCTTCCCACGGGGTATTGCCCCAAACCCCGCCGTGGGGGGACGGTCCGTAAGGGGCTCCGGGCAGGTTTACCTGCCAGAGACCGTTGGCGCCGTAGCTGTAGCCTGCCGCGCCGCTTAGGTACGCGCTCCAGAAGGTCAGCCGCTGCACCTCCGCCTGGGTGTGGTGGAAGATCCCTTCGTAATTTGCCTCTGCGATAATAAACGGCATGACCGGTTTTCGCTCATACGACTTGAGCACACAGCCCACGGAATTCGTTACCGACTCGTATCCGCCGTGACCGGTCTGGAGCATCTCGAAGTCCATGACCGTGTCGTCCGTAACCTGATCCCGTCCCGTCTGGATAGGGTGAACTGTAAGGAGCCTGCGGTGAGGATCGGTTTGTTTGATGAAGCGGCACATCCCGGTCCAGCCCTCCCGCTGTTTCTGCTGGTCCGTTTCTTTGTCCTCAGAAAGATAATACGGCATCGCCGCTTCCCCGGCGGCGCACCAGATTACCGGATAGGCGCTCCACCGGGCAATCACATACCGCCAGTGTTTTTTCATTTTTTCCGGTCCCATCACCGGAAGGTAATATCCCCAGCACCCCAGGATACACGGAACGAGTCCGGACCTGAGGAGCCAATGGATCCGGAGGTCGGCCATATCGAAATAAGCGGGGTTTATGGTTTCAAAGTCCTGTTCCCACACCGTCCCGGCTTCATTTTCGCTTCTCGTATCAAGGGGCGGCATATCCGGGTAGAGCCCGGCCACGATCTGGATGACGGAAAATCCTTTTCTTACTCTGTCCTCGGTAAGAAACTTGAAGTCTCCGGGCCACCGGAGCCGTTTCGAAAGTCCCATCCACCAGGTGTCACCCATCCACAGAAACGGCGTTCCGTCTGAAAACTCGAAGGTCCGGCGGCCGGGAGCTATCCCGAGAGGTCCGTGCCGGAGTACCGGGTTATCTCCGCGGTAAGGAGTGACCTGGATGGTACCAGTCTGAATTTCCTGAGAACTTTCTTCCCGGTCGGAACAGAGAATTCGATAGGTGTATTCGCCGGGTTCGGGCGGCGCGAACCGGACGCCCCAATCGTCTCCGCCGGACCAGAACGCGGGAACGGTCAGTTTCCCGCCGCCGGGGCAGGTGACTTCCGCGTCCATATCCGCTTCCAGGAACGGATTTTGATACGGTTTCCCCTGTTTAAAATACCACTCCGCCGCGGAATATTGTTCTCCGGTTATGTGTTTCATATCTACTCCTCGCATAACTATCCAATATTTTGTATGATTGGTCTATACGGAGGGAGTATGCTGCGGCCGATTTATGATGTCATTGTGTTCGGAGGAGGAACCGCGGGGGTAACAGCCGCGGTACAGGCGGCGGGCGCGGCGGCAGCCCTTTGCGCCCGGTCGGATATCGATCCGGAAGATCTTTCAATGGATGCCCTCAGAGAAGAGCTGTAAACGCACGGCGCTATTGTGCCGCCTGAACTTAATTCCTGATAAATGATGAAACAAAATGATATTTTATCCGGGGAACAAATGTTCAAAAAGAGCCGAAGGTTGCCATGGAACTGCCGTTCCGTAATCTTTTCCGGAAGTTCAATAAATGTATTGGAGAATTATGTGAAGATTTCTTTGCCTTAGCTATGGCACACCACAGGATAGATTATAATTATGTGAAATCGACCCGGGGAAAAAGACATCGGATTATCAGTTTATTATTGATGATAAAATTCGAGATAGCGTTTTAACCACGATACTTTTGCATTGCCGAAATCCTCTACATCCTCCCGCTTGTCCGCGTTACAGATAACCGCACAGATATTTCTGAGAGAATGATTGCGTAATACTAGAAGAAAATCTAGTGTGACATAATGACACTTTTTCGCATAAATGCGTTTGCCTTGTCCTCATGGTCCCGGAAACAGTCGTTGAAGGTAATAGAGAGTTTCCCCAGCACCTGTCGATGGGTAAAGCCCGGCGCTACACGGTGCGCGCCCCTTCCGCCTTCCGTCCCGCTCCGGTCCCTCCGCCGGACCGCCGCCCCTACGGGGCGGCGCCCTCCAGATCCCTTGCGCGGGTGACCGGTAGGCTGTATTAAACGATTTACATAGTTACAAAATAGTTCTATAATGTAACCGGAGGTAGCAATGGCAAGTATTACGATTCGCAATATCCCCGAGTCTGTTCTGAGTAAGATCAAATC
>CAZUAE010000056.1:0-13236 GCA_964618265.1 uncultured Spirochaetales bacterium
AGAGTGCCTATTCCCGCTGGGAAGAGCTGGAATCTATCGCGGAAAATGAAAAAGGATAATATACTCTAAAAATTATGTGTATCATAAAGTAGTAAAGACTTTTCTAAAAACCCATAAAAATAAATTGGTAACAAGTTGGCCGGTAATTACAGAAGCCTCCCATATGCTGGATTTTAATGTTCAGGTACAAATTGACCTGTTTAAATGGATAAGACTCGGCGGATTGATCATAGAAGAAGTAAGGTTTCAAGATATAGATCGAATAATCGCTCTGTCGGAAAAATACTCGGATATCCCGATGGATGTGGCTGATGCATCTTTGGTTGTCCTCTCGGAAAAATTGAAAATCAAAGAGATTATAACAATTGATTCCGATTACTACATATACAGAACAATAGAGAAGGAAATGATCAAAAACATTTTAGAGTATAGGTGAGCCGGATGCATCCCTACTATTTCAGTTGCATCGAAAACAGAGCAGAAACGGTATGAACAAGCTATCGCAGGAGAAACATATGACAGATGATATTCAGGAATTGGCGCCGGAAGATTTCGAACGTGCAATTACACGAAAGGATCGGCTAAGACTCATATCGGGGGATTGGAAGACCGGGAATTTAGTGAAATTGAGGAAATTTCTGGGGTTGTCCCAGAAACAGTTTGCCCTTCGAATAGGGATAAGTATCAACACCTTGCAAAACTGGGAACAGGGGCGGCGAAATCCTCACGGGCCTGCTAAAGCACTTCTTCGACTTATAGCAAAATATCCCAGGCTTCCTCTGCACGATTTGGAAAGGGCTTCTTGACCCTCGAGAAAATCTCCCGGGGTAATATGAGTCACGTCCCGGCTGAAGCTGTTTCTGTCCTTTCTCCCGGAGGCCCCGGGTGGGTTATTAAATGAGTTCCTCCCAGGGGACCGGAATCTTATCTTTTGAATCGGTGCTGCCCTGATTGCGAATTCTCGAGGGTGAAACTCCATGTATCTTCTTGAAGGTCCTGCTGAAATAATTAATATCCGAGAACCCAACTTGTTCCGCAATATTACCGATACTTTCGTCGGTTTCTCTTAATAACCCTTCCGCAATGTTTGCCCGAATCAGCATTAGGTATTTCTTAAAACTCATTCCCATATGCCTTTTGAAAACATGGCAGAAATGTGTATTGCTCATATTGGAGATATCAGCTGCTTTTTTTGTGGTTATAGGATTATTGTAATTATTTCTCAAGAAATAAAATAGTTCATCGAAGCGGCCAATATTATGATGATCGAGGCTATGTTTTGACAGTTCATTTATTTGCGGTTGGCTGTAAAAGTAAAGTTCAGAAAATATCTGGAGAATAATTGATTTAACGTATAGTTCAAAACCAGGTGAAGCTTTTTGAAAAAGGTCACTTATCTCTTCGAGTTTTTCATAGATACAATTCCTTAGTGGTGACTTCTTGATAATTCTGTTCACATGATTACTGTGGGCAATTAAAGGAATGATCATATGTTTTTCAACATCTCCCCCAAGGGGAGAGAGGATAATGTTGGGATTAAAAACCAAACAGGAGACCTTGCTTGGGACCCGGGTATCATTATAGTAGAAATGGATCTGCTGTCTTCCTACCATCATGATCTCTCCTTCATTAGTTTCAAAGAGATCGCTGTCTATCTTTATATTAGCGCGGCCTTTTTCAACTCTGACAAACTCAATATGTTCATGCCAATGCGGAGGAGTAAACGTCCCATAAGTCGCTTGTAGATGAAAAAAATTGCATAAAAAATGGGGATCCGGAAAAGGGGTTTTTTCGAACAGGCTTTCAACCGGCATGAATGAAAAGACTACTCCTGTTTTGAGTGATTGTCAATCTTTAACTTAAATCACTGTCAACTCTGCAGTCACTAAAGCAACTGGCTTTTGTAATTATGCCTTGCCAATACGCTTAAACTGCAAAACTGTTTCCCAGTTTTCGAACGGAATGTATTCGGTCACGCTGTTTCCTGTACCCAGGGCAAATCTTCCTACCTCATATGCTTTCGAAAGTATTTTATTTATATACTCTTTAATCGCCCCGGGGGTACTGCTTGAGAGAAAATCCACATCTATTCCGCCAATAATACCTACATCACCACCATATATCTCCATGAAATCCTGAACAGGTAAAATACTATCTTGAAAAGAATGGAATGCGTCGATACCTACCTTATAAATAAGATCTTCAATGATTTTATCATTGTAAATATTGCCGCAGCAGTGAAACCAGAACATCTTGTCTGCCTCATGGATCATGTCACTGTATTCTTTATACCATGGTATCAAGGTTTCTCTGATAAATACGGGAGAAATCAGTGGTCCTGTCTTACTCCCAAGATCGTCGGCATGCCAAACAGCTCCGACTTTGGGATTTTTTACCATTACCCGGTAGAATTGCTGTTTAAAAGAAAACCAGCGGTTTATAATGTCAATAAGCAGTGCGGGGTCATCATATATTAAGAAAAAGGTCGATTCGTATCCGACAAGGACATCAAGAACATCCTGGAATGATCCGGTCTCGACTACGATCTTAAGATTATCCGGGAGAAGTTCACACAGGAATTTATGTTCTTTAAGGTCCGGCTGTATCGAATCCCAGGGAAAATTGTTAAAATCTTTTCTATTCGTAATAAGAGCCGAGTGCTCATTAATCCAGGATGTGACTTCTGGCAGTCCTATCCAGCTGTGGATCCAGTGGGATTCCGGGACATAGTCAAATCCCATTTTTTTATATACATCAATTTTATTTTTACAATATTCTTTAAGATCTTCTTCTTTTCTTATCCATGGCTTATGAAGTCTTTTTTCACAATATTGTTTCATAATCAGCTCGTCAACAAAGAGGTCCGCGATAAAAAGACGGGTCGTCTTTTCTTCTCCTAATAAATGTTTCCGTAATGCATTAAAGTCCGCCATCTTTTTTGCCTCCATTGTGTACCGCACGGTAGTGAAAGTATTAATACTAATGTTCACCTTGTCAAGAAAATAAGAGGTCATAACTCCATGGATAGCAATCTTGTGCTAAAAAAAGGAATTCTAGAACATAGACTTATCTATTAAGCGTCCCTACTATTAGCCTTAATGAATTTTGAAACTTCTGCGACAAGTTTTTTTCATCTTGCCTTTTCCGAGTTCCACTCGGAAAATTCAAAGTTAGCTCTTCTCCTTTCCGCGGAAGGGCTTAAGGTCCCGATAACTCATGATCTTGTTAAGGGGAAAACCATTACATTATTTGAGGAAATAAGTCCCCTTTCATTGCGTCTTGTATCATGCGAACCCGCCGGTACTACAGACGGCCTGTATTGGTTCACCATTGATGTAGACCTTACAATGGATGAGAAGATATGGGGGACCGGCCAGGATCCCCTTGGACGTATCGACCACCGTAATAGTACCCGTGTTCTTTGGAACCAATTCGGGACTATTAGCCATGCCTCGAACATTGGTATCCCCTTCTTTTATTCTTCCGAAGGATACGGATTAATGATTGCATCCTTAGGCGCCGGGAAAATGGTGTTTGGAGAAGGAATTGAAAGTCACGAGACCAGGCTATCATCAACTCTTTGCCCTATTCCCGAAAGGTTAAAGGTGGAAGATATCCATGACAATAAAGGGGTACGGATTGTCATTTGCGACAAAGCACTGGATATGTATATCTGGAGGGGAGGTTCTCCCCGAGAGCTGTTAGCGGGATATTATTATCTTACCGGCTTTCCGCTGCTTCCGCCTAAATGGGCGTTTGGATATCTACAATCAAAAAACCGGTACAGGAGTCAGGAAGAAGTCCTTCAAATACTTGATGGTTTTAAAAAACGTTCCATACCTATAGAAGCGCTTATTATTGATTGGTTATGGTTCAAGGATTTTGGAGATCTCTTCTGGGATGAACGGTTCTTCCCCGGGCCGGTAAAGATGATTGATGACCTGCACAAGGAAAAGGTACGGCTTATGCTGGCATTTCATCCCTTTGTAGACAGAGAATCACGGTTATTTGAAAAATTCAATAACAAAGGGATTTTAAACAAGGTCCCCGAGGGCGGGCGTTATACTTTCGATTTTTCCCATACCGATGCTCCCGATATTTGGCAAGATTCAATATCGAGTTTATTAGATCAGGGTCTGGACGGGTATTGGGCCGATATGGGCGAGCCGGAAGAACACCTTCCCGGTACCATAAGCGCGGACGGAGACAGATTAATAACGCATAATCAATATTCACTTCTCTGGGCTAAAACTTTTTTTGATGGTCATTGTAAAAACAGCGAGAATAACAAAGAGCGTGTTTTTCAACTCCATCGAAGCGGTACTATTGGAATTCACCGTTATGGGACATCAATCTGGTCAGGCGACATATCATCAAAGTGGGAGGTTTTTGCCGAACAGACAAAAGTGGGACTGGGGATGTGTGCCTCCGGTTTTCCATTCTGGTGTACTGATATAGGAGGCTTTTTTAGCGGAATAACCGGATATGATGGATATTACGGCAGCCAGGAATTCAGTCCGGAGCTCTATATTCGCTGGTTCCAATATGGAACTTTCTGTCCTGTTCTCAGGTGCCATGGAACACGTCCGGCGAATGAACCGTGGTCATTCGGAAATGAAACTGAAAAAATCCTTAGAAAGTTTATTGAACTTCGATATCGAATTGCACCGTATATAATGAATGCAGTCTACACCACCTGTGAAGAAGGTGTGCCGCTGATGAGGCCCCTCTTTTTTGATTATCCGGATGATCAGGAAGCTGTAAACTGCGATGACCAGTTTATTTTTGGCAGTTCTATGATGGTTGTTCCGGTTACGAAAAAGGGGGAAAGAAAAAAAACTTTGTATTTGCCTTCCGGGGGGTGGTATGATTTTTGGTCCGGCAAGCGTTATACCGGTGCTGCTTATATCACTATTTCCACCCCCCTCGATCGAATCCCTGTTTTTATAAAAGCCGGCGCGATCATCCCGGTTCGCGAGGGTTTACATTATGGAATAATGAGGTTTGATAATATTTTTAAGGAAGTAACCGTCGTGGCCTACCCCGGGTCTTCAAGTGGAATACAATACCGGGATGAAAGCGGAAAAGAATATTCAAATTTTGACCTGCACCTCAATATGAAATATGACGATGAAAGGAGAAGACTGATAATTCAAAATCTTGAAAATACGGAGTCCTCTTTTATTCTGGCGGAGGGTGGTTCCTGTATGGTTGAAATATACAAAGGGAACAGCATCAAATTTTTATTTCAAACAGTTACTGATGCACGGAAATCTCGTAACGAAGTTCTTTTTGATATTGACTACAGTGAAAACGGGAGGACTTGGCTCAGAGGTGTAATATCGGAAAGCTGTAGTGGATCACCTTACCGGTTCAGGATTACTCTATCGGTAGGTTGGGCCTGCGTCGGTCTTGAAGAGCTGCAGGGAGTTGCGACGGACGTGACGGAATTAATATGGGAATTGGTACCGGTATCACTGGCCCTTCCGGCACTGTATTCAATTTCAATAAATGGCGAATTGAGCGGCAAAAAAATTGCTAAGGACCTTACTTGGGGAAGCGGATGGGCGACCCGCTTCTCCATGATTGGACCTTTACCCATTGAGAAAGAGGAGAAAATACGGAATGAAGGTTTAGGCTGCCTTATTGATCGTTCCGACTGGCAGTTTCATTCCGAACGGGCTTTCCCCTGTTATGGGTATGTCAACTTGCGTAGGGTAGGTCTCAACGGGACCGCCGCGACCGCGGAGAGGAGAAAACGCTTTTCCGCGGTGGCTTGTGCATATGCCGTAGCATATTCGGAAAGGCCAATGATCGCATTTCTTGAATACGGGGGCGAAAACCATCTTACCATATGGGTGAATAATGAAAAGATTATTACAAGCGACAATCCGGTCCCTGTAAAAATCCATGAAAATCCGGTCGCTTTGAAAAAGGGGAAAAACCATCTGCTGGTTATGGCGAGTATTGATTCGGAGAGACCCTCAAGTGCCCGGGAACTGGGTTTTTACTTCCGGTTTCTATGTGAAGACGGCACAGTACCGCCGGATGTACTTTATTCGCCCGCGACAGTGGGATAAAGGAGATATGCGTATGAGCAGAAGGGAAATTGTATATAACACTCTTGCATGTTCCGGCGCTTCCGAGGTCCCCCGAGACATGTGGTTTCTTCCCTGGGCGAGAAGGGAATACGGAGAGCAATTTGAAAATCTGATAAACCGGTTTCCTAATGATATTGTCCATGCTCCGGAGGATTTATCCGAACCTCTTTTTGGGAAAGGAGATCCGTACAAAAAGGGTGTATATATTGATCCTTGGGGGGCTGAATTTGAACAGCTGCAGGACGGGATCATAGGGGAAGTGAAAACCCCGTTGATTACCAGTATGGATTGGAGTGATGCCGACAAAGTCCATTTCCCCGGGGAAAGGCTGAGTTTTAACAGGGAAAGGGTCAATCAATTTTGTAGAGAAAGCGATAAATTTGTGCT
The DNA here is from genome assembly GCA_964618265.1 of uncultured Spirochaetales bacterium. Taxonomy (GTDB): domain Bacteria; phylum Spirochaetota; class Spirochaetia; order CAYLLE01; family CAYLLE01; genus CAYLLE01. Next base: position 6,489 of record CAZUAE010000056.1, read on the forward strand.
TTCTCCCTTGTTGGCACGGCCGTTTGAAAGAATGCAGTTTCTTCGGGGAACGGAGCAGCTCTATATGGATATCGGGTATGGAAATGAAAAAATGTTTACCTTTCTGGAAAGAATTCATCAATTCAACCTTGAACTGATTGATGCCTGGGTCAATACCGAAATTGATGGAATATTTTTTATGGATGATTGGGGTTCCCAATCTTCACTTCTTGTAAACCCTGCTTTATGGAATGATATTTTCAAACCTCTCTACGCAAGCTATATCGATCTTGCTCATTCAAATGGCAAAAAGGCATTCATGCATTCGGACGGCTACATACTCGATATACTGCCTGAGTTAATAGGCATGGGACTGGATGCGATTAATTCACAGATTTTTTGCATGGGAGTGGACAGGGTTGCCGAGTTCGCGGGGAAAATAACATTTTGGGGTGAGATTGACCGTCAATATCTGCTAAGCAGGGCCGGTGAAGAAGAAGTCCGCTCTGCGGTACAAGATGTTTTTCGGTATCTGTGGAAAGGCGGTGGATGTATAGCTCAGTGTGAATTTGGTCCCGGCGGGCGCATAGAGAATATAAGTACTGTATTCGAAGAGTGGGATAAAATAAGTAAGACAATTTAGTGCTAAATTTTGACAAGCTGTTTCATGGACAATTGAATGCAACCGGTCAATAATTGATTCATATGAAAGTAAGGAGGAGAAGATGAAAAAGAGTATTATTATGTTGTTGTTGTGTTTTGCGGTATTGTTTTCAGCCTTTGCCGGAGGCCAGAAAGAGGACGCCGCAAGCGGAGAAAAAGCAAGTTTGGAAGTTTGGATTTGGGGATGGAATGAAGCGGCGGCAAAAGTAATCCAGGAGGATGCAGCCGCCTGGACAGAGGAGAAAGGAGTCAAAATCAATATTATTCCTCTTTCTCTGGATGCGTATCTTGAAAAACTGCCTTTGGTAGTTGCCGGAGGAACGAATCCTGACATCAGCTATCTCGGGAACTATGGCGATCTCATTGTTAATGATAAACTACTGAATCTTAATGAGTTCGGTGTCTGGGAACATGAGGATAAGTTTCATAAAGCGCTTTGGGACAGTATGGTGTACGAGGGAGGTGTCTACGGATTCCGCGTTACATCAAATAACCTTGGTCTTTTTTATAACAGAGCTTTGTTTGATGAAGCAGGGGTCTCCTATCCTACGAACAATTGGACTTGGGATGATCTCCGTAAAAATGCCAAAGTCTTGACAGATCCGGAGGCTAACCAATATGGAATTGAACTGCCGGTATATCAAACAAGCACCAGCTGGAAACTGCATCTCTGGAAGTCCTTTTTATGGCAGGCTGGCGGCGAACTAATGGGGGATAATGGTACTCCATTGTTTAATACGCCCGAAGGAGTGGCTGCCGCTAAATTTTGGAATACTCTTGTAAATGTGGACCTGTCGGCCCCGAAGAATGCCCCGGGACCGGGAGTTGACCGTTTTCTGACGGAAAAAGTTGCTATGACAATCAACGGACCGTGGAATCTGCAAAATTATAATTCCGATCCGAACCTAAAGGACAAGTGGGATGTCGTTTTTTTACCTAAGGGAAAAGAAAGGGCAACCAGTCTCGGAGGCGAAGGGGTTGCTGCCTTTGAAAACACAAAGTATCCGGAAGAAGCTTATGAGTATATGGTACATTTATCAACAAACAAAGATTTCTTGAGAAAATGGTGGACCGAATGGGTAACGGTACCGCCTTTGAAAGAACTTTCTAATATGTATGACGGCGATCCCGAGTTAGGCAGACACATGAAGCTTTTCGCTGAACAGACTCAATATGCCCGGGCGGATAAAATATTCGGAGAGGGAAACCTTTTTGCGGAAATCCTCTCAAGTGAACTTGAAGAAATGATTTTCAATAACAAATCCGCAAAAAAAGCCCTTCAGAGTGCGCATGATGAGATAGTCAATAAGCTTGGACCGTTTTAATAAAAACGGATAAAAGAAAAAAGACAACTGTATGGAAAAGGCGGCAATCAGAATAAAGGTTGCCGCCCTGTTATTGGGGGATGGAGAATGAAAAAGAAGAAGGACCGGAACGCTAAATATGGATACATCTTTATAACACCGCATTTAATAGGCTTTCTTTTGTTCACTCTTTTTCCGGTCATATCTTCTTTGTTTATTAGTTTTACCGACTGGAATATATATTCAAATTTCAGTTTCAACGGAGTGCAAAACTATATTGATTTGATGAGTGATCAGGTTTTTTTAAAGGCCTTATCCAATACCATTTTTCTGGTATTAATGATTATTCCCGCTTCTATTGTAATAAGTCTACTCCTCGCGGTTGCCTTGAACAATATGGAGTTTTCCCGGATTTACAGGGTGTTTATTTTTATCCCCGTTGTAACAAGCCTTACCGCAGTTTCACTAGTCTGGACGCTTCTTTACAATACCGATTTTGGATTGATAAATGCCATGCTGGCAAAAATTAATGTGAAGCCCGTAGGCTGGTTAACGAATAGAGGCACAGCTCTTTTATCTATGTCAATTATGACAATATGGAAGATCATAGGATATAACATGACCATTTTTCTTGCCGGACTTCAGGGTATTCCCGAGCAGCTTTATGAGTCCGCCGATATAGATGGGGCGGGAAAAGTGAGGAAGTTTTTCACCATTACCGTTCCGCTGTTAGGCCCCACAACCTATTTTATTACTGTTATCGCGCTCATCCAAATATTCCAGATCTTTGAACAAGTGTATCTAATGACCGGCGGCGGGCCCGCCAACGCAACCCAGACAATCGTTATGTATCTTTATTCCAACGCGTTTAAATTTCTTAAAATGGGGTACGCCTCTGCGATTGCCTACGTGCTCTTCTTTTTGATCTTTTTCATCTCTCTGATACAGCACAGATACTCTAAGAAATGGGCGGATATTTCTTATTGAATAAGGACCCTATTATGAATAAGAAACTTTTTTATCGTATTATCAAGCATCTTCTACTGATAATTATTGGAATAATTATGATTATACCTTTTCTCTGGATGATATCATCATCCTTGAAAACCCAATATGATGTGATGAAAATACCTCCCGTTTGGATACCCGATCCTCTTATCTGGTGGAACTATGTGGAAATATTTGTTGAGCGGCCCCTTACTCTTTTTATTCTAAATTCATTTAAAGTAACAATTTTAGCGGTTCTGGGGCAGCTCTTTTTTAGTAGTCTTGCGGGATATGCTTTTGCAAAGATCAGATTCAAAGGACGGGACATCATATTTTTTGCCTACTTGGGTACGCTTATGATACCCATCCAGGTCAGGATAATTCCGCTTTTTTTACTGATAACAAGAATCGGGTGGATCGATACCCATTGGCCTTTGATACTTCCCGCGTTTTTTACGCCTTTCGGGGTTTTTCTGATGAAGCAGTTTTTTATGACAATCCCTAACGAACTTGGAGAGTCCGCGGAAATGGATGGATGTAATCAGTTTGTGATTTTTTCAAGGATTATGCTTCCCTTGGTAAAACCGGCTCTGGCTGTATTGGGGGTCTTTGGATTTATGGGTTCCTGGAACGATTTGTTGTCCCCCCTGATTTTTCTTAATAATGTAAATAAATTTACCCTGACACTAGGGTTGGCTTACTTTAAAGGGCTGTATATTTCACGGTGGAATTTGATTATGGCAGGATCAGTGGTTTCCATTATTCCGATTCTTGTTCTTTATCTTTTTAGCCAAAAATATTTTGAGAAAGGTATAGTCATGTCGGGAATAAAGGGGTAAACGCGGTTGACTCAAAAAGAGCTGATTTTGGCGAGAGCGGAACATCTTGCTGAAACAATAATGGGCGGACGGTATCCCGGGCCGCGGTTTCAATTATCCGCTTCTTTTGTCTCTACGGGAAAAAATATCGTGCCCTTGGAGGCAGCCGGTGGACTTAATTTCAAGCCTGTTGGACTGGGGGATAAATGGGGAAAACTCTGGGACCGGGGTTGGCTAAAACTCGAAGGAATTGTACCTGAAGATTGGCAGGGAAGCGAAGTAGTAGCTCTTATCGATACTGAAAGCGAAGGAACGGTATTTCTAGATAGAAAAGTAGTATGTGGTATAACCAATTATAACAGCAGGACCCTGTTCCACAGAAAACGGCGGATTCCGCTCTTATCCGATTGTAGCGGTGGAGAAAAAATAGAATTATTGGTGGAGCTGTCCGCTAACGAAATATTCGGTTCCTGGGGAAGAAAAGAGTTTTTTCTGGGGCAATGCGAGTGCTCCCGGTTTCGAAAGACATGGTGGAGGCTAGCGCTAGATATTTATTTTCTTTCGGACCTCGCCCGGGCCCTAGAGCCGGTATCTCCCCGCTGCAAGAAAATCCTCCGTGGTTTAGACCAAATGTCGGCTTTATGGAATAATGGAAAAAACTATGAAAGCTGCCGGGATATAACACAAACACTTATTAAGTCCCCAGCAAACGCAAGTTCGCTTACCGCCTGGTCTGTGGGACACGGGCATTTGGATTTGGCCTGGCTCTGGCCGATAGAAGAATCCCGGCGTAAAGCCGTTAGGACCTTTTCAACCGCCCTTCAGCTGATGAAGGAGTATCCTTCTTATGTGTTTGGCGCGAGTCAGCCGCAGCTTTATCAGTGGGTAAAGGAAGACCAGCCGGACTTGTATGAGCGAATCAAGGTAGCGGTCCGGCATGGTACATGGGAGTGCCAGGGTGCCATGTGGGTCGAGGCGGACATGAACCTTACCGGCGGGGAGTCGTTGGTACGTCAATGTCTCTACGGCATCAAATTCTTTCAGGATGAGTTTGGCAAAAGGATTAAAAACCTTTGGCTCCCGGATGTTTTCGGGTATCCCGCATCACTGCCGCAGATATTGAAAAAGTGCGGTATAGAGTATTTTACCACGATGAAAATAAGCTGGAACGATACAAACGACTTTCCCTATCATACGTTCTTTTGGGAAGGGATAGATGGAAGCAGGGTCCTCTCCCATTTTTTACCGGCGGGAGATTATCATCTTGATAATTCGCCCGGGCGTCTGATCAACGCTGAAGAATCCTATCAGGAAGGCGGTATAACAGACTGTTTCCTGAATATGTATGGAATTGGTGACGGAGGGGGAGGCCCTTCCCGGGGACATATAGAATATCTGCTCAGGGCGAAAAACTGCGAAGGTGTCCCGAAGGCCAAACCATCAACCGCGTCCGGCTTCTTCCGGCACCTGTCCCGGCAAGTAGAGGAATATGGTGCGGAGAATTTCGGTGTATGGAAGGGGGAGCTCTACCTTGAGCTGCACAGGGGGACGTATACAAGTCAGGGAAGGATAAAAAAGCTTAATCGCCGGTGCGAGCATGTACTTCAGGAGGCTGAATTTCTTTCCGTTCTTTACGGAGGAGGAGAAAGAGAGCAGTTCGAAAAGTGGTGGAAAGCGCTATTGCTGTATCAATTTCACGATATTCTTCCGGGTTCGAGTATTCGGGAGGTCAATGAGGACGCGGAAGAGAAGCTGGGAGAATTGCTGGCAAAGCTCGAATATTATTGTAATGAAAAGTTGATGCAGCTTACCGGCTCCGCCAAGGGGAGCGGGGCCTTGCTATTAATGAACAGTCTTTGCTTTTCCCGGTCCGTTCTGTTGAAACTGCCTTCGGGCTCTCCCCGCCTCTTTTGTCTACCCCCGTTTTCCGTGAAACTTATACGTGATATTTCAACATCTCCGGGTATGGACATGAAGGAAGCGAAGCATATCGGAAGAGTAATTCGTGAGGGGATGACTTTTAAAAACCAATATTTTCAGATAACTATTGATGACTCAGGATGGGTCTCCTCTCTTATAGAAAATAAAACCGGGAGAGAGCTCCTTGCCGCTCCCTCGGGGGTATTGAAAATGTGGCATGACCATCCCCATAAATGGGAGGCATGGAATATAGATCCCACTTATCGTACTACCGTTCCGGAAACTGCTGTGGTAAATGAACAGAAAGTAGTTCTTGAATCTGATTTATTAATTGAACTAAGACAGCAGTTTACTGCCGGAAGCTCGGTAATTATACGTACAATACGGGTGTATGCCCACAGCCCCAGGGTGGATATGGAGTTTTCCATTGACTGGCTGGAAACCCGGAAAATGCTCCGCATGGAGACCGCTTTGGACCTGCATTACCGGGAAGCTTGTTTCGAAATCCAGTGGGGAGCTGTGCACCGTTCTGTTCATAACAACACAACCTGGGACAAGGCGAAATTTGAAGTCCCTTTGCACCGTTTTGTTTCCGTAAGCGAAGGAGACCTTACCTTTGCCGTTCTTAACGACGGGAAATACGGCGCCTATTGCAAGGAAAACATAATTGACATGAACCTGCTTAGAAGTCCGATAGCCCCTGACGAAAAAGCGGACAAGGGGCAGCATAAAGTTACCCTGGCATTTCTGCCTCTACACAGCAGCCAGTGGGAGGAGGAGGTGTTCAAACAGGCCTGGGACCTTAACGCACCTGTAAGAATACTTGAGGTGGATGGAAGGTCCGCTCTTCCGGAAGAAAAAAGGCCGCGGGAAGTCACACAGGAAGTCCCGGCAGATGTAGCCGGGGAAGTCCCCGGAGAATTCGTTCTGTTCGACCCTCCGTTTACAATAAAAGGACCGGGGGTAAAGATTGAAACAGTCAAGGAAGCAGAATCCGGGGGAGATACTGTTCTTCGGCTGTATGAGTTTTTGGGAAGTTCGAGGAATGCAGAAATACAGTTCAGGACCTCTCCTCAA
>CAZUAE010000057.1:0-11214 GCA_964618265.1 uncultured Spirochaetales bacterium
GACTGGAGGAAAATTGATTTTCTGATGCAGCTGTTTCATGAATCAATCCCCCTTTAACCGCCGATTTACGCGCGTTTAAAGCAAAAATTATGACTGCGTTGGAATAGCTGAAATAGAGTCTGATTCATAAGAGTTTCGGTGGATACTACAGGGTTTTCATAAACTCCTCCGGATATTCCAACTGGCTAAAAAGCCTCAGCATCAGCGTCAGGCAGATAGGGATCAAACACCATCAAATCTAAATCTGATCCTAAGGTAATACGTTTCAGTTTAGGCAGTGTTTTCTTTACTCCGGTATTCCGCTTCGAATCCATTAATCAATTTAAAGAATGGATTCTGAAAATGAAAAGTGAATACAGAATGAAATTAATAGGCTCTGATTCTGCCGGTGAAACAGGGATAGATTCGATTATATTAAGAAAACCTATCGCTTTCGTCCTGGGAAACGAGGCAAAAGGTATGAGCGTGAATCTTCGGACGATGTGTGATTCAATTATCAAAATACCTAGTTTTGGTGACGTGAATTCACTGAATGTATCATGCGCGGGATCAATTGTTCTGTGGGAAATATTTAAAAACAGCCGATCGCCGGAGAGACTGATTTAGCGGAAGGGTTACCCATATTATGCTGATTATTTTTAAATAAAATGATAATTTGGCTTCACCGCATAATGAATAATAATTGGCGGAAGGCATATTAGATCATGGAAAACTCAATGGAAAGGATCGAACAGCTTGTAAGAAAAGAGCGAACCCGTACAAATCAGGTATCCAGGAAGGAATAATGCTCGTACATAAAGGAACAGTCAAAATAGAAACAGAACGCCTAATATTAAGAAGCTTTAAAGAAAGCGACGCTCAAGATATGTTTGAAAACTGGGCCAACGATGAGGAGGTGACAAAATATCTCACTTGGCCTCCTCATAAGAATGTTCATACATCAAGGGCTATATTAGCTGATTGGATAAATTCTTATAAGAAAAATGAGTATTATCAATGGGGTATCATGTTCAAGGATATCAATCAGGTTATCGGATCAATATCAGTGGTACACATCTCCAATGAAAATGAGCATTGCGAAATAGGTTATTGCATAGGAAGGAAGTTTTGGGGGAAAGGTATCATGACGGAAGCATTGAGAGCAATCATTAAATTTCTATTCAGCCAAGTAGGATTCGAACGGATTCAGACAATACATCATTCAGAAAATGTTGCTTCAGGAAAAGTAATGAAAAAGGCGGGGATGCAGTACGAAGGAAGAAAAAGACATTTTCTTAAGAACTTGGCCGGGGTATTTGTTGATTGCGAATCTTATGCAATTATACGGGAGGATCTAAAGGAATAATTCAGAGTGATGTTGAACTGCTTTCGTTGAATGGAGACTATGAAATGAAATACAGAGACATTTCAGAAACAATAATCAGATTAAAAAATTCTGATATTGAATTCCGAAATATTCTTATTTCAACAGGCCGGCTTGGTACCGGCTATAATGAAAAAATTGCTGAACCGCATGAGAAAAACACTTCAATATTATCCGCTATTATTGATGAAATTGGATACCCCACAATAGACAAAGTCGGTAAAGAGGCCAGCTCAGCGGCTTGGCTGATAATACAGCATTCAATCGGCAAGCCGGACTTCATGAAAAAATGTGCTGAAATATTAAAAAGCCTGATAGGTGTAGAAAAGGAATACCATCGGAATTATGCTTACCTGACTGATAGAATAGCTGTGTTTGAGGATAGACCTCAATTGTATGGAACTCAATTTGATTGGGACGAAAACGGCGAATTAAGCCCGAACCGTTTCGATGATTTAACCAAAGTAAATCAGAGAAGAAAATCCATCGGTCTAAACACACTGGAGGAACAAACCCGCATTATGAGAAGAAAGGCGGAAAATCAATCTCCGCCTTCAGATTTGAAGAGAAGAAAAGAAGAATTTGATAGATGGAGAATGAGTACGGGCTGGATCTCCAGGGGCACTTGATTTGCAGGACTTCGACAGAGGAAAAGGCTGTATACGGATCAAAAGGGGCATAAATATTTTGGAGACAGGGATTGATGAATTTATTCAAAGGACCATTGAATTATGGGAGCAGGGCGGGAACACGAAATGTTAAAACTACGGCGGGCGGAAGATCCGTTAAAAATTGTAATGGACGCAAGAGATTTAGGAATCGCAGATGCTTCTTTTGACGCAGTCACATCATAGTCATGATAAAAAAACTAAAAGCCTGTCATACAAACCGTTCTTTTGAAATCATCACCTCAGCAATTAGTGATTTAAAGGCTAATCAAATTGACCAATGGGATCATCTGTACCCGACCTTTGATGATATCAAGAAGGATATAGAAAGGGAGCAGGCTTTCGGATATTTCTTAGAGGATTATCTTGCTGGATACATTGCTCTGAATCAGGAAAATCCTGAAGAATATTCCGAGGTGGTATTTAAGTATGATGATAAGACTGCCTTAACAGTGCACCGGTTAACAGTTGATCCTTTATATCAGAACCGGGGAATTGCCGGCAAGATGATGCTTTTTTCGGAAGATTTCGCTCGAAAAAACCGTTATACCAGTATAAGATTAGATGCTTATTCGCGAAACCGGAAAGCACTCAAATTTTATAGCAAATTGATGTATACCGAAGTGGGAACAGTTCATTTTAGGAAAGGGGTTTTTCATATTTTCGAAAAGCATATCTTTGATGCTAAGCACTAATAAGAAAGAGAGAAACGGATGACACTGAACATTAAACCGGAATGGAAACAAGAAAAGAAAAAACTGCGTCACACCTGGTCGGGGCTGGTGAACATCGATCAATTCCGCTGGATGACCAGAAAAGACACCCTGGATCAGCTGCGGAGAGCACATGAGGAAATCGGCGCGAGGAATGGATTGAAGATCTGATTACTTTCGGCGGAAATAATGATTGCGTGCCGGATTATGTTATCACCCACTGTTATAACAACGACAGTGCTTCCAAACCGCTGTCTCCTTTTGAAGGTCCTCAGGATGATAAGGCAAATAAATCACCCCGCTTTATAAAAGGGGTAGTCCGGGGGGTAAGAAAACTACTGGACAGTATCGGGTATGCCGGGGAAGTCCATTGGAACGAGTGGGGGAGGTCATGGCATCCCTTCGACCCTCGCCGGGAAAGTGAAGCGGAAGCGGCTTTTATCATTAAAACTATGGCTGAAGTCTCTCAAGACGCCGATTACTTCGCGTACTGGAACTTGTCGGATATTTATGATCAGTGCGGTTACGGAGCGGAAACCTTTCACGGTAATTACGGGATGCTGAATCTTCAGGGACTTAAAAAACCCTCGTATCACGCCCACGAGCTGCTTTGCCGTCTTGGGACTGAATCGGTTCCGTCCGTTATAGAAGGGAGTGATATGACGGGGGCAATAATAACGGAAGATGAAAGCGGAATAAAGATCCTGGTGTATAATTACATACACGAGGATCAGCCGGACCGGGGACCGGTGAACCTGAGTGTCCGTCTGCCTGAAAACGGTCACCAATTATATGATGTTGATTCTATAAAACTTATCCGGCTAAACCGGCACGAAAACAACATTGTGAACCGCTGGGAAGAAATGGGAAGTCCCGGGTATCTTAAACAGGAACACCGAGATTATCTCCGGAACGAAAACACAATAAGAGCGTCGGCCGATAAACCGGTATTTGTTAAAGAAGAAAATCAGCTGAGTTTCTCGATGGCGACACCAGCCGCGGTTTTTATAGAGATACCGCGCAGATAACAAGAGGAGAAATCATGCCCAATTCGGGAGAATCGTGGAATCTCTGAAAAAACAGGGAGAACAGAAGACACGGCGGTTCTTTTTACCTCCGATCATTGAGACATGCTGGGAAATCACAATATGTACTTTAAAGGTCCCCTGATGCTGGATGACCTGCTCCGGGTCATCCAGCATCATATCGGATTTTGGAAATACGCTCCAAACCGGCACGGTAAACGAACTCACTTCCGGTGTTGATATTCTCCCGACGGTATGTTTGCTGGCCGGGGTGGAGATCCCGGATCAAGTATCCGGAAAACCGGTAATAAACCGGGGCGGCGCTTTGTTTCCCGAGGGAATAAGAGATCACATTCTTTCAGAATGGGATAACGACGAAAACAGCGCGGACGAGTACGTTCGCTGTCTGAGGACAAAGTCGGAAAAGCTGCTAAACGCGTATTCATGCCGCCGATCCCGGACGAAACGAAAGGCGGAGTGGTAACGGCTGAAGCGATTACCAAACAAGGGAGAAAGAATGACTAATGATCCGGCTGTATCCGGAGGATTAATGGAAGCTGATTGTTTCCATATAATGCCGCTCTTTTTCGAGGAAAATAACAGCTTAAATGCAGAATCCGGGTGAGTAACCAGACCCGGATTATTCCTGCGGCAGGTGAAAAGTTTCCTGCACCGTGGCTTGAGTGAACAGGAGAAAGCCGATGCAGCGGATGCGTGACAAGATGGACGAATACTTGTACCGGAGAAACTTCTCCGGAGCTGTATCGATTTGCCTGGATCAAGAACAGCTTTATTTAAAATCATTTGGTTACAAAGATCATCCGAATAAAGTTTCCAATAACTGCGGTACCTTATTCGGGATTGCATCAGGTACAAAAACGTCTACCGCCCTCGGTATTCTCCGGCTGGTCGAATCGGGGCTGCTGGATCTGACCACCCCGGTTACCGATATAATTGGTGATGTCAGATATATTCACCGGACAGCTGTTTTCCGTCAGCTTCTCAACCATACATCCGGGATTTACGATTATTACGACGAGGAACTGATACAGGATTTTGACAATTATTCGGTGGAGATACCATGGTCTAAACTGGAAACAATATGCTGCCTCAGGTTGTGACTGCGGCGTAGGATTTGAATCAGCCTTTGTGCCGGATATTCATCTGAACATAAACATCTGTTCAAACCTATCCGACGGAGCCGGCGGTGTGTTGCCGTTCATTATTGATGCGATTCGATTATGAAAGACGGGATGCGAATGTGATCACCGGGAATTGCTGGTTCCATTACTTCTTGACTTAGACCAAGGAAACACAGAATAATAGTATATAATAGTCCGTATAAAAAAGGCTGCGCATTCCTAAGTTTTTGGAGCGTTAATGATTTCTTCGATTATCTTCCATTCAGGCTATCCAACCCGTCTCAGCGGTATCGGACGGAAAAAAATCACCTTCAACGGCAGGATTAACGTCCTCTTCGGTCCTAACGGTTCGGGGAAAACAACCATCCTCAAAGCCCTGGCGGCCGCAAGCGGATGCGCAGACGGCGGATGGTCCGACAGCCGCGAAACGCAATCATCCGCCCATGAAGCTACTGTGGACCGAGACGACCAGCCGGTTTTCTATCAGGACTGCTACCGGGATTCCGCGGAGTCTTTTATCGGGACCGATTACCTGGAGTCTCACGCTCATCTGCGCTCCACCGGTGAAAAACGGATCGGCCTAGTGAATGAACTCATTGATTACATTGAAAAGCGGTTTCTCACCTATAAACTTCGAAGGGACGAACGGCCGACTCTGCTTCTTGACGAGGCGGACAACCACATAGGATTTGCCGGCCAATCGATCCTCTGGAGTGATCTGTTCGCAAAGTTATCAAAGAAATATCAGCTTATCATCGCGACACACAGTATCTTCCCGATTCTTTTAAAACGGGACAACCCGCTCCGGAAGGATAACCTTATTGTGCTGGAGGATCGCTACGCGGAAATCTGTGTTGCCGAACTCCGCAAAGCGATCGAATATTTCAATGCAGCAAACAGCGGACACAATATCAAATAGTCTTAATATATTATATTACTCCAAATTACGCTTGCTTTTACCCTGCACTTCCCGTATAATTCAAGCCGAAAGAGAGAAAGATGGCTCAAACAGCTCCTAAAAAGACCATTCTGCTCGTGGAAGACGAAGCTGTTATCGCCATGAACGAGGCGATGATTCTCAAGGATCACGGGTTCGACGTTATCAGTGTCCGCAGCGGGGAAAAGGCAGTAGAAACGGTGAAGAACCATTCCGTGGATATGATCCTTATGGATATCGATCTTGGAAACGGAATGGACGGGACTGCCTCGGCAAAGATTATTCTTCAAGAACGCCAAATACCCATCGTTTTTCTATCCTCCCATACCGAACCGGAAATAGTAGATAAAACAGAAAAAATCACCTCCTTCGGTTACGTCGTAAAGAACAGCGGAGAAACGGTACTAATTGCCTCCATCCGGATGGCTTTTCGGCTTTTTGAAGCTAACCGGGAACGGGAAGAGAAAAACCTGCAGCTTGAGACCCTCTTTAACAATGTTCCGGACCTTATCGGAAGACTTGACCGAAATAAAAAACATTTGTATGTAAATCAGGCGTTGTGCGATTTCATGGGGATACCTTCTGATGACTACATTGGGAAAACTATCGATGAATTAGGAGCGCCGGAACATCTTTCACAGAAATGGAACGATGCCGTCGACAAGGCATTCGAGACAGGAAAGGAAACTGAAGTAGAAATTTCCGTAGGAGAAGGCGCTTCTTTACTTACCATAGAGTCCAAGATAGTACCGGAAATTGTCGAACAAGGAAATGTCACCACAGTTATTACAATCTCCCGGGATATAACGGAACGGAAACGGAATGAAGATCTCCTGCGAGAGCAGGAACAGTATTTGCAGAGTATTTTCAACGGAATCGGGATTGCGGTATTTGTTGTGGATGTAGCGAAAAAGAGGTTTTGTTTCTCAAAACTGAACCGGCTCTACAAAATAATAATAGATCGTTTCGGAATTAAAGATTTTACCGGAAAATATTTGGACGAGCTTTACCACACTCTGCCTCCTGGAATTTTGGATACGGCTAAAAAGAATTATATCCGCTGCGTGGAAACGGGTGGGGAAATAGAGTATGAGGCGCCTGGACCATTTATCGATGGTGTTCAGACTTACTTTTTGACCCGCCTTTCCCCCATGAAGGATGCCGGAGGAAGGGTGTACCGCATCATCGGGAGTACCATGGATATAACTTCCAGGGTACAATCGGAAAAGAAGCTGAAACTAAGCGAAGAACGGTGTAGAATAATCAGCAGCATCAGCGCGGATTATGCGTACTGCAATCGGCTTATAAGAGAAGGCTCATTAGAACCGGTCTGGCATATCGGTTCCTTTGACCATATAACAGGATATACCCCGGAGGAGCTTTATCAATTAGGGGGATGGAGCTCGTTAATACATCCCGATGATATTCCCAAAGCCAAAGAATACGTAGAAAAACTGTTAGCGGGTGATGAAGCTTCTATTACTGCCAGAATCATCACAAAAAGCGGTGAACACCGGTGGATTCAGGACCGGGGAAAACCGTGGATGGATGAAAAGTCCGGTAGAGTAATCGGAACCTACGGGGCAGCGGTAGATGTGACGGAGCGGAAAAAACTCGAAAAAGAGTCCCGGATTAGTGAAGAACGTTTTAGGAAGATATTTGAAACCGAGGATGTTGCCATCGCTTTGAGCAGAGCGGAGGACGGTATATACTTAGAGGCAAATCCGGGGTTTATTAAAATTACCGGCTACTCATACGACGAGATAATCGGCAAATCTTCCCGGGAACTGAATTTCATGTCCGATTCTTACCGCCGGAATCTGGCAGCCGGTCTAAAAAAATACGGATTCTTGAAAAATCAGGAATTGACCTACCCTACAAAAAGCGGAGAGCAGAAAACGATTCTTTTCTGCATCAGTCCCATAAATCTTGACAACACCCAATGTTTCCTGGCCGTCATGACGGACATAACGGAGCGGAATAATGTGCTCAGGGAAAAAGAAGTCCTCATGCAGGAACTGAATCACCGGGTAAAAAATAACCTTCTGATGATTAGCTCCCTTATCAGCTTAAAAAACACCTCCCTCGGTTCGATAGCGGATTTATCGGATTTGATACATCAGGTGGACGCCATCAGAATAATCCATGAAAAATTGTACCAATCGGATAATATAACAAAGATTAATCTAAGAGATTACTTGAATGATCTCTTTAAAACACTTTTTTCTTTCAGCCCGAAAAAAGTAGAACTAAAAAGTTCCGTAGGAATAGAAAAAATCAAGACAAGAACTGCTATTCCGGTTGGTCTAATAATAAACGAGGTTGCCACTAATGCCGTTAAACACGGCTTTACAGAAACAGATAACCCAGTTTTCTCAATCACATTGAAAAAGGCAGACGGTCAATTTATCCTTTACCTTTCCAATACCGGAAAGCCGTTTCCGGAGGATATCGATTTAGACAATCCCGAAACTCTCGGTTTGCGGCTGATCTCCGCTTTAGTAAAACAACTGGATGGGACTATGCACCTTGTTCGAAAACCGCATCCGGTTTATACGATACGATTTCCCGAAAACAAAGGATAAGGCTGCGGGAGAAAGGCAAATATAATACTGATGCTCTGAAAAATGGCAATTTTGAAAGAGCCTCAAAAGAAAAGAGGTATTGAGACATGCAGAAAAATTATGAATCAACTTTGGCATGGTGGAAAGAAGCAAGATTCGGTTTATTCATTCATTGGGGATTGTACTCCCTTCTGGAAGGGTATTGGAAGGGAGAGCGGAGCGTTAACTCAGCACATATTCAGTGCAGAAGCGGGATCCCGCTCTCAGAGTATGCAGCTCTAGCGAAGGAATTCAATCCGCGGCAGTTTAACGCTTCATTTTATGCAAAGCTTGCCCGTAAGGCCGGTATGAATTACCTGGTAGTCACCGCAAAGCACCACGACGGGTTTGCCATGTACAACAGTAAGGTCTCTGATTATAACACAGTTTCCGCGACTCCCTTTACCCGGGATCCGTTACTGGAGTTATCCAAAGCATGCATAGAGGAGGGACTCGGTTTTGGTGTTTATTACAGTCACGGGAGGGACTGGGAACACCCGCATGTTCCCACAGGAAAGCCCGGCACTAAATCCGAAGGCTGGCGGAGTAATCTCGCAGATTACCCCGATGAAAAATCCAAGGACCTGAAAAAATATATCCGTGAAAAAGCCTTGCCTCAGGTTGAAGAGATTTCTGAATATCTTCCAAGAACCGATCTATTCTGGTTTGATACACCCGAACAAATTACTCCCGATTTGGCAAAACCCTTTGTAGAGGCTGTGAGAAAGCACAAACCGGAATGCATCATCAACAGCCGTATTGATAACAAAGGTGCTCTATCCGATTTTCTGGAAGCAGCGGATCATTCGGAACTGGAAACGGAGAAGCCATGGGAAACACCTGACACACTCGGACGTTACTGGGGTTATCACCGGGACGATACAGACTGGAAATCACCCGAAATAATACTTGAAAGGCTGCACAGAATTAACAAAGCCGGAGGAAACTACCTTCTGAATGTAGGACCTGACCGGAACGGTCAAATCCCGGAACAGGCTGAAGAGATCCTGGAAGCGGTCGGCAGGCACCTCGAGGCTGAACAGTTTCCAATACTAGAAAGATAGTCTTTTGTTTTTTCCAAGAGCAATTCTAAATTTGCAATTTAGAATTGCCTTTTTACTAATGTAAAGCTTGGAATTCTCATTTTATACGATTAATTTACGGCATTTTTTAGAAATCACGTCTCTTTCTGTTACCTAAAGGTATAAAATGAGAATTCCTCTTTTTCCAAGCCTTCCGTTGACATGGAGAAATCATATACTATACTTAGGAATGTCTATCGTACCTTTCCTTGGACATTTTCTAATTTTCATGACCGTATTCGGAACTACTTCACAAAACAATCGCCCCATTATTTGAATTTTTTTCCCCAATATATATAATTTATTTAAAATAATACTTCTTGGAGGGTTTATAATGAATAGTATGAGGAGAATTGCAACGGTATTTTTACTTCTTGGTCTTGCGGTATTTACTGTTGCAGCAGCACCTTCGGAACAGGAAGCGGTAGAAGCGTATGCTCTTGCCAATTTGGCTTACACCTCTTCTATGACCAGCGCATCTGCAGGAAATGTTCCCGGGGTCACATTTTCCATGACCGCTTCCGGTATGGAATATTCCTTTGAAAAGTTTGATCTATCTTCCCTTGATATTGATCCGGGAGTCCAAGTACTTTTAGCGGGGAACAACTATAAGACGGTAAGCGGTAAACTTGTAGTTGAGACCACAGGCAAAATTACAGCAAAGTTCACCCTTACGGGAGGACCTGTTACCAAGCTGAATTATACATACGAAGGCGGAACAGTTAACATTACCGCTGACGACGCTAAATTTACCTACTGAGAGCGGAGCAGAAGGCTTCTGCCGCTTTAATGTAAAAAGGTGCACTAACAATAGTGCGCCTTTTGCTAAAACAGCGTTTTTATAAACGGCTCTATCAGCAGAATAATCCCCGAGAGCATCATAAAAAGATACACAATCCTGCTTAATAGCTGCTTATCAATCTTTTTTAAGAACCTTAATCCTAAAACAGAACCTGCTAATACAACGGGAATTCCCGGCAAAATG
The DNA here is from genome assembly GCA_964618265.1 of uncultured Spirochaetales bacterium. Taxonomy (GTDB): domain Bacteria; phylum Spirochaetota; class Spirochaetia; order CAYLLE01; family CAYLLE01; genus CAYLLE01. Next base: position 10,519 of record CAZUAE010000057.1, read on the forward strand.
ATCTTTAAATGATCAATCACCATATTGCCTACGGATAGATGAATGATAATTCGGTAAACAGCTATTACCGTAAATGCTGACTGCAGACTGCCGACATATTCATTTTTACTTGACTGTCCCCCCTCTTTTCTCTCCGTTGCTCCCATGAAATAAAGGACCAGAGGAGGACCGTCAATATTGTACATTCCGCCTAAAAGACCGCTGACAAGCCCGGCAATTATCCCGTTCCGGGCGGTCCCTTTGATGGAAAACCGCATCTTAAAAAAGAATAGATATATCGAAAGGAAAATCAGCAACGCTCCCAGTATTCCCTTTAGCCAGAGAGGGCTTACCACCGAGAGAAAAAACATCCCGGCAGCGGAACTCATCAAGGAAGCGGCAATAGGGGGAATTATCAATGAAAGGTTTATATATTTTCGGAGACGGAGCGTGTTATAAACAGTATTGATAACAACAAGGGTGATTACAATAACACTCGCGGTTTTCAGCTGGATCATAAATGGCAAAAGAGACATGGAAATAATGGAAAATCCGAACCCTGTGGAGCTCTGGACCAAACCTGCCAGAAAGATAATAACAAATATCACGATATAGCTGTCTATTGTCATAGAGTATTAGTCCATCAACCGCTCCGTGATTATCCTATAATCAGGGTAACTGCCCATAGGTATATTTCCGCCAACGCTCCGGCAGACG
>CAZUAE010000058.1:0-10626 GCA_964618265.1 uncultured Spirochaetales bacterium
TGATACACCTCATCTTCTTCATCCCATTGGATCCGTGCGGGGTATTCGATCATTCCAGTCCTCCGTGCTTTTTGAGTTTTTTTAGGATTCCACGCGGACCATAATATGATGAGAACCATTAATCCGATCAAGCTCCCAGCCGTTTTTCTCCAACAGCTTAACAAGGTCCTTTCCCGTCACATTATTAATATACAGCACATATGCTGTATTTGCAAGCCTATTCTCTTTACCGTGTCTGCAAAATACAAACTACAGATATCACCGGTATATCTTTAAAGATTTCAACATTAATAATCGTCTTACAGGCTTGATTGGTCGAGCGATTCCTTTGCATATGTGGGCACCACCCGCAATTTTACCAGCCTGAGGTGATAAATCTTTGACACACGAGTTCAAAATGTCGGGTGGTACAGATTATTTCGTATACCGCTTATTTTTTATTACAGAAATCACAGTCTGGAACAACCTGAGAACACGCCGGCGCCGTCGGTTGATTATTAGAGACACCTGGTATTACGCGAGACGATGATAATTTTTTAGGCTGGTACCGGTGGTATCGCTTGAAGGGCAGATGTTCTGATCCAAAATCCTTATTCTGTGTAAAACCACGCTTTAGGGCCCTTTTTATACTCACGAAAAGACTCATCGGGCAGCTGAAAACCAAGCGCCGCGGAAAGGGCTGTAGAGGCGTGCCCGGTATTCAATATGTCATGACAATTCTCAGAGCGTTTCGGGAATCCGCTTATACCATTCTGCCTGCGAATGGTATGAAACTGTCCATTTCTACCGGTAAGAAGTTTATGGGTATAACACTGACGGCCCACATCCCACTGGATCTTATCGCGGGGGGATTCGAATACCCGGTGCAGGGCAATGGTCAACTCTACCGTCCCGAGGTTGGAAGCCAAATGTCCTCCGTTCTGGCTGATCACTTCCACTATCCGCCGACGGACCTCAGCCGCCAGCGAACGCAGTTCCGCGGAGGAAAGCCGGCGTATGTCCCGGGGTTCTTTAATAGAATCAAGCAATGACTGCGGGGGTTTCATTTTACACATCCTAATCTGTCTGAAGTATTGCCAGCATCCGGTTGAGGTAAGAAAGCAGTAATTCGCGCTGAGCCTCATCAGTTATCTGAATATTTTCTTCCGGATTATCAGAAAGAGCTTCAGCGGTAATCGCGGGTTCGTTTTCACTCCCCAGCATGGTATAGGCAAGCTGCCCGTTAAAAAGACGCTCCATGGGAATTGCACCGTCGAAGTCTACATGGTCGGGATCAATTTCGCCGGCAGCGAAAGAAAGTTCCCTTTTACCTAGGAGCCAATTGCAAAAAACGGTTTTTCAGTTGACTCATTTTAAAGAAAGCTTTTTCAAAATTAGTCTTACTGTAGAAAAAGCCTCATGGTATTATCTACCGGGACTCGAAAAGCCGGCGGGAAACCGGCTTTGGGCTGGGACTTGCCACGGTGAAGTCTGTAATCACCAGCCACGGCTGGGAGATACATGTGCAGAGCATGGACGCCCTCACCGAGGTGAAGGTAGTTACTCCGAAGGAAGCGAGGCGGTGAATACAAGATTCCCAGGCAGACCTTTGTCAGGGCCCCTATCCCTTTAAACCTGTCATTGTTATACCCTTGATAAAATATTCCTGGCTGATCATGTATACGCCTATGGTGGGCAGCATTGCCAGAACAGCCGCGGACATCATCAGGGCGAATTCCTGGTTGTACTGGGTTACAAATTGCTGAAGCCCCAACTGGAGGGTCTTGTTCTTCTCTGATGTAAGATATATTAAGGGGCCCAGGAAGTCGTTCCAGGAAAATACGAAAGTGAATATTACCAGGCTTGCAATTGCGGGGACAGATAGGGGGAGAATGATCCGGGAATATATAAAAAACTCTCCGGCACCGTCAATCCTGGCAGACTGGCTCAGTTCGTTTGGTATGGTGAGAAAGAACTGCCGAAAGAGAAACACTCCAAATGGACTAAAGGCATGAATCATTATGATGGCCCAAATATTATCTATGAGACCCAATTTCCTTATCACCACAAATTGTGGGATCATGATAACCAGGTAGGGGATCATTAGAGTAGAAAGATACCCTAGAAACAAAGTGTCCCGGCCAAAATATTCTATCTTGGAAAATGAATATGCTGCCAATGAACAGGTAACAAGCTGCGTAACGGTGACAGCAACCGAGATAAAGAGGGTATTCTTATAATACACAAAAAAGGGAACCCGCTGAAATACATCACCAAAATTCTGAAACCGGAACTCTGAGGGAATCCACTTGACAGGGATAGAAAAGACCTCTATCTCGGGTTTCAACGATGCGGAGAGCATCCAGATAAGGGGAAGGAGCCCAAAGATACAGACACAAATAATCAGAACATATAATACTGTTTTCTTTAGTAATGAACCCATTTCTTTTGCCCCCTGAACTGAATAATGGTAACGACGAGAATGATCGCGAAGAGAAAATACGATATAGCTGAAGCGTAACCGAACTTATATTTGATAAATGCTTCCTGGTAAATGGTATAGGCCAGCACATTGGTAGCCCTTCCTGGCCCGCCTTCGGTTAGGGCATAGATTAGATCGAACACTTTAAAAGATTGAATTATACCAATTATGCTCGCAAAGAATATGGTCGGAGACAGCATGGGAAGGGTTATAGAGAAAAACTGTCTCATTCTGGATGCGCCGTCTATATTTGCAGATTCATACAACTGGTCTGGTATTCCTTGCAGTCCCGCAAGAAAAATAACCATGAAGTAGCCTACCCGCTTCCATATAGACACAACAATAACAGAAAAGAGTGCCCATTCTGTAGACGAGAGCCACCTGGGAGGATCGGAAATGCCCATTCCCATAAGGAAAGAATTTACCGGTCCCATACTGGGGTGAAAAAGGAGCTGCCATACCACCGCCACAGCTACACTAGGTGCGATGTAAGGAATGAATAGCGCGGTTCTGGCGAACTTCTTACCCGGTATTTCCGTGTTCAGCAGGACCGAGAAGATAATGGAAAGGGCGAGAGTGAAGGGTACAGAAAAAAAGGTGTATATCCCCGTATTAATAGCAGATATATGGAATGACGAATTTGTAAACATTCTCATATAATTTTGGAGACCTACAAAGTTCATTTGCTGAAATCCGTCCCAGTCGGTAAAACTGAGGATGAGCGACGCGACTACAGGAATACCGACGAATAGTATAAAGCCGATAATATTTGGCACTAAAAAGGCATATCCTTTTAACATATTACGCATGGCTAGTTTTGTGCGTCTTGGAATAGTTATCATCTATATGCTCCTGGAGAAGTAAAAAAAATGCCAACCGGAAACTGAAGTTCCGGCTGGCATTTGACAGAAAGGGTAGTTACATCTCTTCCTGTATGCGCTTCTTAATTTTGGAAATGGTCTGCGCAGGAGACTGGTCTCCTACGAACATGAGCTCTATCTCTTCTTTATAAATAGAGTTTACAATGGTATTTATGCCGGGTACCGCGGGATATTCTACATACACATTAGCCTGTGGAATAATTTCAAGGTTTTCGGGAGTTCCATTGCCGCCGGAAAGAAACACCTCGCCTATCTCTTTGTTATAGAACGCCGGAAGAGTCCCGTGCTCGGCAGATATCTTCGCGCCTTCGAGACCAGTACGAAACTTTAGAAATTCCCAGGCTGCTTCCTTATTATCTGACTTAGCCGTGATAGATATGGAATCCGGCATACCCCAGGTAGTATTCGGTGTAACCCCTTTAGGATGGGGCATGGGCACAATATCCCAGTCAAAATTTAGATTACCCTCGTCTTCAGCCCTACGAAGCTGGGCCACGTGCCAGTTTCCGATTATGTTCATCGCCAGTTTTCCGGATTGAAACAGGGCATTATAATGAGTCTTTGATGCAACTGCATCGTAGTAGGACATGATTGAACCATCTTCCTCCAATGCAAGCCGAAGTTCAAAGGCTCGCTCAACAGAGGAGAGATCTTCATCTATAATTGTGGTTCCGTCCTGCAGCGCGGGACCGAATGTACATACAGGCCAGGTGTGGAAGTAGGCACCCCATACTTTTCCCGCCCCTCTTCCGGTGGTCATCTTCTTTGCGAGGTTTCTGAATTCTTCCCAGGTCATGTCTTCTGAAGGATAACCTACCCCGTTGGCATCGAACAGGTCCTTATTATAATAAAGTACCCAGGCGCTCTTTGCCACAGGAAGCCCGTAGATACTTCCGTTAAACTTAATTCCGTTTATGAGTGGACCGAAGCCAGAGAGATCGAAGGTATCCTTGGCAATGAGATCATCAATAGCAAATGCCACCCCTCGTTCCACAAGATCTGCGTAACCGGCGTTGTTTTTTGTGCCGTATACATCTATATCTGCTCCACCGGCCAATTGGGTAGCAAGGGTTGTATCATATTCCTTGGCAGGAAACACGAGATAGTTTACATCGATATTCGGGTAGGCACTTTCAAAGGGAGCTTCCACATGTTCATCAATGGTGAAGCGGTCATCCCACGTAGCTACATTAATAGTCACCTTTCCAGCCTCTCCAGCTGTTCCCTCTTCCTTGCCTCCTGCGGCACTGACCAAACCGACCACAGCCATGAACAGCAATGGGATAAGGGTAATCTTTTTTCTTTTCATATCCGTTCCTCCGTTTAATATTGTTAAGTAATTGTAAGGGCACCCAGAAAGAGTTGCATAGGTAGATATTTCATATACCCTACCTTGTGATCTTCCCGAAACGGAGATACAGTATATCATGCTCTACCTTACAATCGGGTTCCTGCTTTTCTCCCTGTTCCTCTCGTATCGTAATCTGCGCCATGCATCTACATGGTTTTTACAGGGAGTGATCGTTGGCTGGATTGTTTCCATAATCGGTCTCATCCTCTATATGAGCAAGCAAAACTACTATTTCCCCATCGTCTCACGGGTATTTCCCTTGGGAAAGGGGCTCTGGAACTGGCTTATCCGTACGGATATCGCGGTTGAGACTGTAATACGCATCCTGAATTTAGGGATAGTCCTTTTTGTGTTTTCCATCTTCAGCTTATGTCTGGTACTTCTCCACCGGGAGATGAGGGAACGAATTCAGAAACCCGCAATGACAATTGTGTTTCTGTATAGCTGTATAGAGTATTTAGCCTTCTATCCTTCGGTGCAAAAAAGTATCCTTTACTCAGGAAAAACCTCGGTTATCATTCCGGCCGTGTTCCAGTGGATGAATATAGGCATACTCCTGGTTTCAGTCATCCTGCTTTTACGTTCATTAATAGCCTATCCAAAAATCAGGTTCCTTAGAAACTATACCTTCTATTATTCAATGATGCTTATTCCCATCATGGGTATCTTCATTCTATTATTTTCCTGGTTACCGGCATTATTACTGAAACGTACCCTTATCCAAGGATATTATGTAAGCGTAGTACCGGACCTGAGTGAAAACATTATCCTCTTTCAATGGCTTCCCTATCTCATGTTTCTTGCCCTCACAAGCATTTTGGTGGCTATGTTCAGATTCAACGCCATAGATGCCTATTTTAAGCAACGAGACATTCATATTAACCGTTCCATAACCACAGCAGGACTGGGGGTAAAGGCGTTTGCCCATGGGGTAAAAAACCACCTGCTTTCAGTCCGCGCCGAAGCAGAACTGCTCCAAGCCGCCTACAGTACTACTGAACCCGCGTATACCACAGCGTGCAGGATGATCGACTCCTGCAACACCGCCCTGGAAGCGATTAACAATGCAGCACACAGGCTTCGGGAAATCTCTTTAGATCTTCACCCCGTGGGAATAGACCTGCCAGTTCGACGAGCCATAGAAGACTTCCCGGCTGCGCACAAGATCAAACTCACCATTTTTGGAGACATACCCCGAGCATTCATAGACGAGCCCTCCCTTACTGAAACAATTACCAACCTGCTGGAAAATGCCAAAGAAGCGGCTGATGCTGAAAACCTGCGCATAGTCGTGGAAATATCCTCACACGAGACCTGGGGAATTATTACAATTAAGGACAACGGACCGGGCATTACGGCAGAACATCTGGACACATTATTCAGCCCCTTCTTTACCACGAAATCTTCCATCGGTAATTGGGGGATAGGGCTCTCTTTTTGTCACCGAATTGTCACCGCCCATGGCGGGAAGATTGAGGCTTCTAACGAGCCCGCCGGAGGAGCCGTGTTCAGAATCTTGCTTCCCATGTTATAATCTATAGACTACCCGGAAGCTTGTTGGGGAAGGGTATAGAAATTATATACCCGGGGCAGGGATATGGTGAAACAGACCGGTAATATACGAGTTCAAATTGCAGAGGACCAGGCTTCGCAGCGGAAACTACTTGAGCATGCAATAGGCCAACAGCCGGACATGGTTCTCATAGCAGCGGCAGACAACGGCTATGAGGCAGTAATGCAGGCTGGACTGCATGTACCCGATGTCATTCTCATGGATATAGAAATGGAGTCGGCCACCGCTGGTATTCACGCCGCGAAACAGATTAACCAGAACCTGCCTGAGGTAAAAATTATTGTACTTACTGCCCACAAGGACCAGAACCTGGTCTGCGCCGCTTTTCAGACGGGAATTGTAGATTACCTTATAAAAGATGCTCCCATGAAAGTTGTAATGGAAGCTGTTCGGCAGGCCCATGAGAAAAAATCTCCTATCAGGCCTATTATTGCAGAGAAGATTCGGGAAGAACTGAAAAGATCTAAAGAGCGGGAAGAGGGATTATTATACATTATCAAGCTCATCTCAGATCTCACTGCCACAGAACTAGAGGTTCTGCGGCTGCTTTATGAAGGGAAAAGCCGGCGGGAAATTGCTTCACAGCGCTTTGTAGAGCTTGGAACGGTAAAAATACAGATACATAGCATCCTGCAAAAGACACACAAAAACAGTTCCAAAGAACTGGTAAAGGTACTGAAGAAATACCAGATCTTCGAGACCCTTTCCCAGTTGTAGGCTCCAATACTGGCAGCCCTTTGCACCAGGATCCGTTTCTCCGGGAGACGGATATTCTATGGGAACAGGTTCTGGAACATCTATAGATCACATCTCCCTTTTTTTATACTATGGGATTAATGGACTACTAAGACCCGCGAAGACTTTTCGAAAGATTGTTTACTTTTTGAAATCCAGCTTCCAATTGTACCTTTTGGAATATTGAGGAGTTCACTAACTTCCTTATGACTCATCCCTTGCTCGATTACCATTTTCAAAGCCTCTGCTTTCAGTTCTTCACTATAATGTCTTTGTTCTGCCATACCTTTATTTTCCAACTTTCAGGCAACTGTGTCTACTAAAGTCAGTATAGGCTACTATTAAATACGTACCAATACATCCAAGCGAAAATGATATATATCCGGTCCAACCAAAGTCTGATTTGAACACAGAATCAATACAGCCTCTGATTGATTTAGAAATGCGGAAATAAAATAACAACTTTATGTCTATTAGGGTTTTATATAAAAAGAGGGCTGCCAAATTGTAAGACTGCGTCTTCATTTTTACTAGTTACATTCGTAATCCAAACCCGTGTATAATGGTATCATGCAAAAAAGCAAAATATCAGTAGCAGCGGCCATAATAACGGAAGGCAAGGACATCTTCGTTGCCCATCGAAACACGAACCAAGTCCGGGGCTGCAAAGGGGAGTTTCCGGGAGGGAAGATGGAGGCGAATGAAGAACCTCAGGATGCTCTTCGAAGAGAACTCCGGGAAGAGTTTGATTCGGAATCGGAAATTCGATCCCATGCCGCCAATGTTCAGCATCAATATTCCGATATCACCATCCTGCTCATCTGCTATTGGGCCGGGATCAAAAAAATTCCTGAAGTATTGAACGCACACAGCGCCGCACAATGGATCAGCCCGGAAAAACTTTATCCTCTTGACTTGGCCGCGGCGGACCGTAAGACGGCGGAATTACTTTTCCGGAGTTAAAATGACCCTGGGAATGATACTTGATATAACTGGTCTGTTACTAGCTTTTTCGGGTTTCACCTGGTCACTCATGTTCTTATTGAAAGGGGGAGAAAAATGGCTGTTCGGGTACTGTATTACAGCGTTGAACGCGCTAATCTACCTAACTCTGGAAATTTTTATCTACGGATCCTTCCACATATTCGTTTCTCAAAACAATAGTGTGATTACGGATATCTATTTTTTCCTGCGGACGGCGCTGCTCATTACCCTTCCCTATTTCGTGTTCACCCTGTTCCGGGAATCAATAAATCAACTAAAAAAGACATTGATTCCGTTTTTTGGGTTATTCTTATTCAACGCGGCGGTTTTGATACTTGCTGTGACAGCTAAGCTGGAAACAGAATACAAACAGATCGTTATCGCCGCGAACAGGATTTCACCCATTTTCCTGGCATGCCACATCATCTATTATACGGTTAGGCGGAAGAATTTTTTTATCGGATCTGCCGGAAAGATAAACATGATATTTCCTGCCGGGGGGCTTATGTTTATGTTTTTCTACACATATGACACGGTGATGATTTTAGCCGAAAAAGAAACCATGACCGGGGGAGCTTTTTCTCTATCTCTGCTTCTTTACGGCGTATGGAATATAGTGTTCTTCTGGTTTCTTCTAAAACATCTGATTGTAATACCGGTGTATCACGATATTAAACAGCTCGATAAAATACTTCCGGAGGAAAACAAACTGACACCGCGGGAGCGGGAAATACTGCATCGTGTTATTCAGGGCAGGAGTAATAAGGAGATCGCCCACGCTCTCAACATCACCGAAAGTACCGTAAAAGTTCATCTATCCGGATGTTTCCGTAAGTTCGGCGTTCACTCCAGGGTGGAACTGCTGAACAGCCTGTACGGTGTGGATAAGAAAACCAAAATCTAAACTAAAGTTTAGGAGCCGATATCGGATATTCGGAAAATCCTGTAGTAGCTTTTGAGTGCATGGAGGATTATCATGAAAAAAATACCAAACAGAGAGTTACGATTCGGAATCATTATTTTTATCTTCGCTTTGCTCCTATCGGTGTTCACCAGCTGTATGCTGTTTGAGAAACCGGAATTCACGGTTTCCGGAACCGCCTTTGACAGCGTAACGGGTAATGCCCTGGTGGGAGTTACTGTCATCTTTGGTGATGAAACAGCAACAACCGACGCGGAGGGAAAATTCAGTTTTACTTATGAATCAGCCGATCCGGTTTCCGGTATGCTGGCAATTTATAAGTACGGATACCGGTTCCAGATAATGGAAAACGTGGAAATCGCGGTGGAGAATAATCCGAAATATCAAATTGCGATGACACCGGACGATACCGATACTTACACAACAAAAGAGATCAGTTTTACCCTTACCGATGCAGGCACTCCATTGGCCGAGAAAACAGTAGCTTTTATTATCGTGAATGAACGGAACGGAACATATCTGCAGACCGGGGAATGGCTTTTCGGAACCCAACAGACCGATGTTTCGGGTGAAGTTACCATCAATACGCCGGCATTCGGTACGGACTGTATGGTTGCTGTCCAGATGATGGAAGACGGCGTTCCCAACCCGGTTTTTTCCTACTGGTATCACACTGGTATTGATCTCAGCGGAACCGCTCCGGTGACGGTCTCCCTGGAAAAACCCGCGCTCACACCGGTTACAATAAAGGGTTCAACGGAAAACTTGGTCATCGGTCATCTATTTAAGGAAGAGACCGAAGGAACAGTGGTGATTCCGTATTATTTTATGAATATTCTTTTTACAGATGGTGATGATATAATTAACCTCTATCTGCCCGCGGAATCCGGAGATACCTATGCCTACACCTACTACAACGGACTTCTCGGCGAGAAAGACAGCGCAACCGGCGCGGAAACAACCCGAATGCAGGTAACCACCCCCGCGGCTATAGCAGCATCAAACGTGATCACCCTGCCCGAACTGCCCGATACTCCGTCGCTTCAGGCTGTAGCCGGTTCAAGCATCAATTATACAGCAAGTACACGGACCATCTCTTTCACCGATCCGAATACCGAAACAAACTCATACGAGCTACTGTTTCAGGGAAAAGATTCGGGAAGCAATCGAAAACGGGGAATCTTGTTATTGGAAAGTGAGAGCTTTGTTTTTCCCCAGGATTTTATCGACACCATGATTACCCCGGCAGCGGCAGACGGTTATACTTTTGAGGTAACCGTAAAAGCGCGGTATCTCGATCCGTCGGATTTTTCTATTATGCTGAATCAATATCAGCCGGGAATGACCGGTTTCGCCATGGTAGAAACGGAAGACACGGAAACTTTAATTGACGATGAAACTTCCCAGCTCACTCCGGTTTTCCAATAAGGGTTCCTTTTTCCAGCTGTTCCAGGAGCTTCCGGTACTCTAGGGAGACACAATCGCCGGCAAGCTCCTTGAAACGGCTTTCACCCTGTTCTGTAAAAAAATGGGACCTTCCGCCCAAAATCGGCAGAAATCGTCGCTCTGAAACGAACAGGCCAACCCTGTAGGTTTTCAAAATCCTCAAACCGTGTCAATAGACCAAAACAATCCCATAATGACCTGAAGGCACTGGGCAAAAGAACACACCTCGCCTGGCCATGGACCCCCAAAGCGGTAAAGTCGTTTTCATCGTCG
>CAZUAE010000059.1:0-9973 GCA_964618265.1 uncultured Spirochaetales bacterium
CTGGTACTCCTTTAAGGAACGGGAAATGCGGCAAGTTGTACGGGAGTGGTACAACGACCTTCGGGAACAATGGGGACTTGAGAGGATGGAGCTTAAGGGAACCGAAACTGAACAGCTTATCATCACTGATTTTGTCTTTGGTAATGATGTTATCCGATGGAGGAGAGAAATATCGGAAGGAGACCGTGCTGCCTTTGCCGAAATGTTTGAAGAACGGGGAGATGCGTATGTGGAATGGGTCATGCAGAGTAACCGGAAAGGTTTTCCTGATCCTTTAGATGATGCGTCCCTCGTAATAACCGCCGAAACCCCGGCGGAAGAGTTCGCGGGATTTGCCTGGGGATTAAGGGAAGACCTTTCAGATGGCAGGATGATCTTTTTGCTGTTCCAGCTTTATGTGATGCCGGAATACCGAGGATTGGGATTGGGAACCGGGCTTTTCGAAAGGCTCTGTGATGCCGCCTATGGGATAGGGGCGGACCGGATGGAACTGAGCTTATTCGGTGAGGGAAAAATAATGCAGGACTATATAAAAAGCTGCGGATTTGATTCCATTGGAGCGGTGTTTGGTATAGAAATGAGGAGTTGGCACCGCAAAAATAGGGAATAATGCGTAAATTCGCTTGGTTAATCTGTTTTTTTACAGTAAATTGAACTTTAATTTAAAATCGTTTTACAGGGAAATTGCCCAATCCAAAAAAGTTAGGAGGAGATATTGTGAAAAAGATTTTAACAGTTTTTATTTTATTACTTGCCGCCACAGCATTATTCGCTGCCGGTGAACAGGAAGGAACGGAGGGACCTGCCGTACAGGATACGGACACATTTGTGTATGAATCCATCGGTGATCCCGACAGCTTAGATCCGGCCAAGGCCTACGATTCTTCTTCGTGGGAAGTGATGTCCAACATATATGAGACACTCATTGCCTACGATGGTGAATCCACCAGCGAATTCGTACCCGTAATCGCGGAAGAAGTACCTAGTATTGAAAACGGCGGAATATCCGAAGACGGACTTACCTACCGGTTCAAGATCCGGAAAGGCATTTTCTTCCATGACGGAAGACCTGTTACCCCGAAGGACGTGGAGTACACCTTTGAGCGGAACATGGTTGTAGATGCCGACGGCGGACCGAACTGGGTATGGTATTCCTATCTGTTAGGTAAAGCCGGCTCCCGTGACGCGGAAGGTAGTTTTGCGGTTACCTTTGACGAGATTGATCGGGCCGTAGAAGTGGACGGTCAATACGTAGTCTTCAATCTCCCTGTACCTTTTCCCCCGTTTTTAAGCCTGCTGGCCGCAACCTGGGGTTCCGTCGTAAACATGGAATGGGTAGCGGATCAGGGCGGCTGGGACGGCACTGCCGAAACCTGGAAGGATTACAACAAGCCCGAGGAAATGGCGGAAACTCTCTACGATATAGCCAATGGAACCGGTCCGTATAAGCTGGAACGCTGGGAGAAAGATGTGGAAGTGGTCCTCACCCGGAATGAAAACTACTGGGGAGAGGAACCTTTTTTTAGACGGGGTATTGCCCGGGTAGTCACCGAATGGGCCACAAGAAAACTCGCTCTTCTGCAGGGAGACGCGGACAGTGTGTATGTTCCCGCTGAATACTACAACGAAATGCTGGAAGAAACCGGCCTTTACGATTTAGATACCGCACAGCTTTCGGTAACGGCTTTCCACTTCAACTACGACATCAACACTACCGATAATCCCATGGCAGGTTCAGGACAACTGGACGGAAAAGGTATTCCCAACGACTTTTTCCAGGACGAGGATGTACGAAAAGGATTTGCCTACGCCTGGGACGGAGAGACCTACAGAAACGACGTGCTTTTGGGATATGCTAAGGATCCTGTAACCCCGGTTCCTTTCGGGCTCCCTTTCAAGGACACCTCTCTGGAAGGTTATGATCTTGACCTGGCTAAGGCAAGGCAGCACTTCCAGAACGCCTTTGACGGAGAGCTCTGGGAGAAGGGATTTTCTTTTGAGATTCTCTACAACGAAGGAAATACCGGAAGACAGACCACTGCCAGAATTCTGGCGGAAAATGTATCCGGGCTTAATCCTAAGTTCAAGATTGAAACTAGAGCTATCTCTTGGGCGGAATATCTGGATAAAATAAGAAATTCCACCATGCCCCTCTTCGTTATCGGCTGGCTTCCCGATTATCCGGATCCTGACAACTTCGTAACTCCCTTTATGCACTCCACAAAGGGAACCTTTGCCGCATGGGCAAACTACGAGAATCCTAAAGCGGATGCCCTTATCGATGAAGCCGCAACCACCATCGATCCCGACAGACGGAGGGATCTGTACTATGAAATTCAACGGATCTATGTTGACGATGTGGTAAGTGTGATCACTAATCAGCCTGAGGAAAAGTGGTTTTTCAACGACAGCATCGAAGGAGTTTACTTCAATCCGATGATGAGCAGTCAATTCGATCTGCTTCCTTATCTGACAAGGAAGTAAAGGATTACCTCTTATTGTATTACGAACCCCCGGATAACCCGGGGGTTTTTTTTGGTGCGCCTTTCCGGACGCGCCTGCTTTATATTTTACGGCTTTTCTTGAGAATAATGCTTCTTTCTTTTGCCTAAAGGTATAAAATGAGAATTCCTCGGGTCAATAATGTTTCTCTTGACTTAGTTATTCAATTCCGGATATTCTCTCATAATATTAAAAAGTATCTCAAAATATTGGGCTAGAAATAAGCATTTGAGGTTATCCCGTTGAATCTTTTTAACTACATCGTCAGAAGACTACTCTTACTGATCCTTGTCCTCTTCGGAGTTTCCATCGTTGTATTTACCATAATGATGATTCTGCCGGAAGGACAGCGTGTCTCTGTTTATATCAGGACAGAAAAGGTAAGGCCTGAGCAGATTGAAATGCTCATCGAGCGGTATGGTCTGAATGATCCTGCTCCTGTGCAGTATTTCCGGTGGATAAAATCGATCTTTCAGGGAAACTTCGGTTATTCCATCACCGCCCAGGGTCCGGTATTGGAAGGATTCAAACGTTTCTTTCCGATTACTCTGGAACTCGTTTTATATGCTACGCCGCTGATAATCATATTCGGCATATGGCTGGGCACTTTAGGTGCGGTACATAAGGATACCCCCATCGACCACGGCACCCGGATTTTCGCCATACTCGGATATTCTTTGCCTACCTTCTGGCTTGGACTGATTCTTTTAATGATTCTCTACGGACTAGTAGGGATTTTCCCGCCGGGTTATCTCAGCAATCAGGGAAAGAACGTCCTGTTCAGCGATTCCTTCCACCGGTATACCCGTATCATAACGGTAGACGCCATCCTTAATTGGAGGTGGGACATCTTTTTAGATGCTCTCTATCATCTGGCATTACCCATGATAAATTTGATTCTTCTCAGCTCGGCCTTAATCCTCAGACTTACCCGGTCCAGTATGCTTGAATCGCTGGGTCAGGACTATATCCTCACTGCCGTGGCCAAAGGAGCGGACCGCAAAACGGTAAATATGAAACACGCCCGGAAAAACGCCCTTATTCCGGTAGTTACTATTTCCGGCGTACTCTTTGCTAACCTCATGGGCGGTATGGTTATAACGGAAACTATTTTTAACAGGCAGGGGATAGGACTCTGGATGGCAAACGCGGCAAGACAGCTGGATATCCCTGCCATTATGTTTAATACTCTGTTCCTTGGTACGGTATTTGTCGTGGTTAACCTGATCGTGGACATCATATACGCCTATATAGATCCGAGGATCAGATTGTCCTGACGAAAATTATAAGAAGGACCTTTAAAGGACTGATAGAATGGCTGATGCTTCTGTAAATTCACAATCGGAGATGGTTCCGTTAAAGAAACCTGATCCTAAAAAAAATAAAGATCCCCGCATACAGGAATTTCTTTTTTCCCTGAAGCGGTTTTTAAAGAATCCTCTATCGATAATCGGGTTGGTAATTATTTTAAGCTTTTTGCTGGTGGCAATTTTTGCCCCGCTTCTGGCACCCCCGGAAGAGGATACAACAGACCCTTTTAAAATACCTCATGACGGGTGGCAGACGGCTCCGTCGCCCCCTTCCGAGGCACATCCTTTGGGAACATTGCCCCAGCAGTATGATATTTTCTATGGAATAAT
Source organism: uncultured Spirochaetales bacterium (assembly GCA_964618265.1). Taxonomy (GTDB): domain Bacteria; phylum Spirochaetota; class Spirochaetia; order CAYLLE01; family CAYLLE01; genus CAYLLE01. The sequence goes on from CAZUAE010000059.1 coordinate 4,143, forward strand.
ATGGGGAGCCCGAACCGCCTTTAAAATAGGTTTCCTGGTGGTTTTGGCAAACTTAATTGTTGGAATTATTTTGGGTTCTATTGCCGGTTACTTCGGCGGTGTTTTTGATGAAATCATAATGAGGATTACCGACATCTTCTATGCCATTCCCTTTCTGGTGATGGCCATGGCGCTGGTTGTCGCTTTAGGCCGCGGGCTCTCGGCAATCATTTTAACTTTGGTAATACTCGGATGGCCTACCTATACCAGGGTGGTCCGGGGAGAATTCCTTGCCGCCCGGGACCGGGATTATGTCCAAGCCGCGAAGGCAAGCGGTGCCAGTCCCTTCAGAACGATTATGACCCATATCATGCCCAATACTATATACCCGGTACTTATCGTTGCTTCCATGAACATCGGCACAACCGTTTTAACTGCCGCGGCGCTGTCTTTCCTAGGGCTTGGAGCAGAAATAGGGTACGCCGACTGGGGGCAGATGGTGGCAACAAGCCGGAACTGGATAGTGGGCCCTTCAGCAAACAGGCTGGCTTACTGGTATGTAGTGGTTTGGCCCGGATTGGTTATCGCCCTGTTCGTGCTAGGCTGGAATCTGCTGGGAGATGCGGCCCGGGATGTGTTCGACCCGAAACTCCGGAGGAAGTAACGTATGGAAAAACTAATTGAAACAATTGACCTCCGGACTAAATTCTTTACCTTTGAAGGTGTGGTAAAAGCGTTGAACGGAGTCAGTGTCGTGGTAAATCAGGGAGAAACTTACGGTCTTGTTGGGGAATCTGGATGCGGAAAGAGCGTTACCGTACGTTCCATGATGCGTATTGTACAGGCTCCCGGAAAGATAACGGACGGTAAGATTCTCCTCTTCTTCAGTAAAAAGGAGCGGGAAAAGGGTATCGATATCCTCAAGCGGAGCGAAGCCTACATGCGGACAATGCGTGGCAACGACATCTCCATGATTTTTCAGGAGGCAAGCACCGCGTTGAATCCCGTTTTTTCTATAGGAGAACAGGTAGGTGAAAGCTTCCGGTTCCACCGGATGGACGAAATCATCGAATCCACAGTACTGGACCTGGAAAAAGCACTTCAGGGAAAAGTAAATCCCCTTTCGAGACTTTGGAAAAATTTCCAGATCCGGTTGTTCCGCCAGGAGCTCTTCGTTCTTAAACGGTATCGGGAAAAGATAGTCGAAATAGACGATGCCCTTTACCGGTTAGGGGAGGATGAAGAGAACAGACAGAAGAAGCGTGCCCTGCAGCTCAGAAGAAAGCGGATAAGCAAAAACGTTCCCTTAGGCGCAATAATTAGTCACATCCCCTTCATAAAACGGTACCGGCATCGATTAAAAAAGACCATCCGAGCCAAAGTTGTGGAGCTTCTTACAAAACTGGGTGTTCCCAATCCGGCTAATATTGTTGACCGGTATCCCCATGAACTATCCGGGGGAATGCAGCAGCGGATTGTTATCGCCATTGCTTTGGCGTGTAATCCCATACTGCTTATCGCGGATGAACCTACTTCGAACCTTGATGTAACCATACAGGCACAGATTGTCAAACTTATAAAAGAATTAAAGGATACGGTTATTACCTCGGTTCTTTTTATCACCCATGACCTGGGATTAGTCGCCGAGGTATGCGACCGGGTAACGGTGATGTATGCCGGAGACACAGCGGAAACAGCGTCCGTTGGCGAGCTCTTTAAAAATCCCCTGCATCCCTACACCCGGGGTCTTTTAGAATCGGTGCCTAAGATGGATCAGAAGGATATGCTTCAGACCATAACCGGCACGGTTCCGAACCTGATACACCCCCCCGCGGGGTGCCGCTTTCATCCAAGGTGCCCCCGGGCCATGGATATCTGCGGCAGAGAAAAGCCGCCTGTAACGGAATACTCTCCGGGACATACGGTGTCCTGTCATCTTTATCCCCCTGAGGAGTACAGCAATGGGTGACACCCTTATAGATATACGCAAACTGAAGAAATATTATCCCGTCAAATCGGGAGTTTTTAAACGGCATGTAGCGGATGTACAAGCTGTAGACGTGGTTGATCTTAAGATAAAGAAAGGTGAATGTATCGGTCTTGTGGGAGAGTCCGGCTGCGGTAAGACCACCCTGGGAAAGACAATACTCCGCCTGCACGATGCCACTGACGGCAGAATCTATTATAATCAGAACCCCGGGGAAGTAGAAAACATTGAGTTTGATCTCGAATCCAAGGCTCCCGGGAAGAAAACTGCGGCAAAAGAGCGCTTACGGAAGGTAGATATAACCAGAGTCCCTTGGGGTAGACTGAAGAAAATGCGCCAGAAACTGCAGATTGTTTTCCAGGATCCCTCTAACTCCCTGGATCCCCGCATGCTGGTGAAGAACATAATCGCCGAACCTCTTGTTTCTCAGCGTTTGGCATCCTCCAGAGAAACGGACGACAGGGTCCGGGAGCTTCTTAAAACAGTCGGGCTTGCCGATGAACACCGGATGCGGTACCCTCATGAGTTTTCCGGGGGGCAGCGGCAGCGTATAGCTATTGCCCGGGCTTTAGCTACCAATCCGGACTTTATTCTTATGGATGAGCCGACCTCCGCCTTAGATGTTTCGGTACAAGCTCAGATCCTCAACCTTCTTAAGAACCTTCAGAAGGATTTCGATTTGACCTATCTGTTTGTTACCCATCACCTGCTGGTGGTAAAGTATATAAGCAACCGTATTGCAGTAATGTACCTTGGAAAAATTGTAGAGCTGGCGGAAACACAAAGGTTCTTCGAAAATCCTCTGCATCCCTACTCCAAGGCTCTTCTTTCGGCAATTCCCATACCGGATCCGGAAATGCAGAGAGAGAAGATAATACTTTCGGGAGATGTACCGAATCCCCTCAATCCTCCACAGGGGTGCCGGTTTCACCCGCGCTGTCCTTACGCCAAGGAAATATGCTGGAAACAGGAACCGCCTTTAGCGGAGGTGCAGCCCGGAAGAATTACGGCGTGTCATAGATGGAATGAAATTTAGCAAGCGGTTAATTATTATAGTATTATTGGTCCTCCTTACAGCCCCAGGTCTTACTGCAAAGGCTGTAAAAGAAGAAACCAGAAGATCGGCACCGGAGCAGCCGGTTATATTTACCGTCGGTACTTCCGAAATTGTTGAAACCTTAGATCCCCATTACGCGGTTACCCCCGCGGAAATACGCTTAGCCAAGGCACTTTTCCCGGGACTCTTTCATCATGACCCTGAAAGCGGACACGCTGAAATTGATCTGGCGGAACGCTGGGAGGTAAACGAAGATTCCACCGTTTTTATTTTTCATTTAAAAAAGACAGCATGGAGCGACGGAATCCCTATCACTGCATCGACCATAGTTGAATCCTGGCGGAGAATTCTCGCGCCGGATTCAGAAGCGCCTTTTTCCTGGTATCCCGCTATGGTGATTAGCGGCGGCATGGAATACAACCGTGGAATAGCCCTCGCTGAAGATGTGCAGATTAGAGCCCTGGATGAATACACCCTGTATGTCGGGCTTTCTAGACCGGTTCCCTTTTTCCCGGAGATGCTTACCCATCATTCTTTTCTAGTGCTTCCCGTCCATGGATTAAAACGGTACGGCCAGGATTGGGAAAAAACAGATCATCTTGTTACTAAGGGTGCATTATCCCTCAAGCACCGGTTGCCGGACGGGCAAGTCATTTTAAGAAGAAGAGATGATTCAAACCAGGAAAAAACGAACTATCCGGAAGAACTGGTGCTGAAACCGATAGAAGCGGAAACAGCTTCTGAAGCATACCGGTCTGGCGCTGTAGATTGGATTCCCCATGGAGTACTTAAGGAAACCAATATGTTTTCCACCGACCTGGTAAAGTCCCCGTACCTTGGTCTTTACTTTGCGCTTTTCCGGAGCGACACGGAGCCATATGATGATCCGAGAGTCCGAACGGCACTTGCCAATGCAGTTGACCGAAAAAAACTTGTGTCCGCCGTAATGGAGGGGAAACCGGTGCCGGCATCCGGATTAGTCCCGGAAATGGAATATTATCCGGGAGGAAAAAGTGTTTCTTGCGATCTCACCGCGGCAAAACAGCTGTTTTCCCTGGCAGGATTTCCGGAAGGAAAAGATTTTCCTGAGATGACGATTCTTTACAACAATAGCTCCGCGGATATTCCTCATGAAAGAATCGCTCACTTTCTACAAGAAACCTGGGAGAACTCACTCGGTATAACTGTTCATCCCTTAGGACGCAGCAACAAAGCTTACCTTACCATGTTGGATCAGGGAAGATTCGACATCGTTTTGACGGGTTGGTATGGTGATTATCTGGACCCCGAAACACTTTTAGGACTGTTTGCTTCGGGAAGTGTCTTTAATGCCGGAGGATACGGGAACCGGGAATATGATAATTTCTTATCCGAGGCTGCCGCGGTTTCTGTTACGGATTATGCCGACCAATTAAAGCGGATGCGTATCCTGAAACAGGCGGAAGAGGTGCTTTTGGAAGCTGATCAGGCGCTCATCCCTCTCTTTTATCCTGTCCGGGAAAATCTTATAGATTTGGATAAATGGGGCGGCTGGCATCCGAACCTGCTTGATAACCATCCCCTGGAAGCGGTGTTTTTAAAAGAGGAGTAATAGAGGCATTCCCCTTTTAAGCTACCTTAAACTGACTACCGAATACGCAAATCCTTCAATCGAGACCACTGCTTTAGGGTTAAGCGGATCAGTTTTGCGTTCACCTTTTATAAGATAGTAATACCTATGGGTTCCTGCTGGAAGTTTTAGGGTGATGGTATAACGGCCCGGTTCTGTTTCGGTCATTCTGTACATGAAAGGATCCCAGTTGTTAAAGCTTCCGGAAAGATAAATCTGCCCGTCCGGCGGGCCTCGAAAAAGAAAACGCACATACCCGTTACCCATAAACTCAGGGCTTTGCAGAACCGGATCTTCTGTTTTCGGCAGTTCCAATACGGATACATCAATCCCGGAAAATCCGATTGTCATAGTTTCTGAAAGAGGATCCGCCATCCAGAGACCGTCAACCACTATACGGTACCGGATGACATCCGTTTCCGGAGGGATGTCCATTATTAGAAAAAAGACATCGTTATCGTTTATCTTGTAGGGATGCATTTTCCTGTATTCTTCATGGGCAAACGCGGCGCCCACATTTGCGGCACCCCTTTCCGGTACATAACTTAGAATAACCTTATCTCTGTAAATCTGCGGAGGTTCCGCCGTCATCAATCCGGCAATCTTTAGATGAAGCTTTAGATCGTAATTCTGAGCTGATACATTAATAGTGATGAAAAGTAAAAACGCCGGCAATAATCTTTTAAAAAGGGAAAAAATGGGGAAGGGTTTTTTTTTTTTGAATTTTTTCATGTTATACTTTATATCGGAATGAGAATTGCTCTACTTAACCCGCCATTTCTACCGATTATATAGTATAACAGACACTGGAATTAGGAAATATGCCTACAGTAAAAGATATAGATAAATTCAACGAAACATTGGTTACTCTTGGGAATGAACCGGAAGTACTCTCCCGGTGGGGAGAAGCTCTGGAACACGTGGAGACACCAAATGAAGAAATCGACGGGGAACTAAACGATCTTTTAGAGGATGTTGGTTCCGAAACCGGGGAAGGTTCAAATCTTCCCCCTCCCGAGGATGGAACTGATTTTGAAGCACTTATGGAATCGCTGAATCTGGATGCCCAAGAAGAAGAACCGCAAGCATCTTTCGAGGAGGAGTCAGAAGAAGAAACCGCTGAGGACTTTTCCGGGGAAGCACCTGAAGAGTTCGATTTGGAAAGCGATTTCTCCGGGTTAGATGAAACCCCGGAAGAA
>CAZUAE010000060.1:0-8880 GCA_964618265.1 uncultured Spirochaetales bacterium
GATTTTCTTCATTCTTAGCTCCATTAGTACAATCCCGCCTGACCCAGGGACCGTGCGATTCTGTTGGCTGTAACTATCAAGATGAGTCCTACCACGGAGGTGAAAACCCCTATGGCAGCACCATAGGAAAACTCAGCGCTAACTAGTCCTACCCGGTACGTGTAGGTTTCAAAAACTTCCGACACCTGCAGATTTAAAGGGTTCTGAAGCATGTATATTTGCTCAAAACCATTGTTCATAATCCTTCCGATATTCAAAACAAGCAAAACTACAATTGTTGTCAGGATACTTGGAAGGGTTATATATATCATCCGCTGCCAACGGTTAGCGCCATCAACAATTGCTGCTTCGTAAAGTTGCGGATCAACGCCGGACAATGCAGCTAAATATATGATTGTTCCCCAACCCGCCTCCTTCCAAATGCTAGAAAAAATAACAATGGGCCGGAAAAATGCCTTGCGAGCCATAAAATGTATTGGTTCCATACCTAAACTTTTTATTATTTCGTTAATGAAACCGTCCCGCACCGAGAGAAAGTTGATGATTATACCGCCCATTACAACCCATGAGATAAAATGTGGAAAATAGATGACAGTTTGAACTACACGTTTATACATGCTCACCCGTATCTCGTTGAGAAGCAGTGATAATATAATTGGTATGGGTGATATAACGATTACCCTCAGGAGCCCAAGGTATAAGGAATTAAAAAGTACTCGGTAAAAATCATCGCTTTTTAACAGCAATTGAAAATACCGAAAATCATTCCAATCACTACCCATTATTCCTTTTGCAAAACTGAAGTCTTTAAAAGCAATGATGACGCCATACATTGGGATGTATTTAAAGATAAACAGTAATACTAATCCGGGTATCAATAATAAATAAAGGTATTTAAATTTATTAAAGTATTTTGTAAAGTTATTGAATGTAAATTTTTGTTTATGAACTATTTGCTTCTTATTTACGAGTGTTGTTTTCATTTATCAACACTGTAAAACACAGTCAGACAGCCAACAATGGGCTGTTTGGTTTATTTTGGGCCTAGATATCGATAATTTTTTTGCGATGGGTCCCAATCCGGACCGTTATTCCAATACAACCCGTGCTTAAGTCCGCACCTTATAAAGTGCCCCGTTGCTTCCATCATTGCTGCTTCCATCATTTTTCTCCAGTATCTTCCATGCTGCAAAATCCATAGGCTGTCTCATCTTCCCTAACTCCGATATCCTCAAAACCCCAATCGTAACGGATAAGGGGAATTTCGTACCGGTAGAACCAGCGGATGGACATTGGCTCGTATCCCCGGAAAAGACAGTAGAAAAGGGCATATTCGGTCGTTTCTTGCTTGACGATTCCCGCCGGTGTTATGTTATGCAGGAGAGATATATCTTCTTCGTTTCTCAGATATTCCTCGAGCTGAGGGAGGTGCTTCTCCGCTTCCTTATTCCGCACCCGGTCAAGGTCGATTTCAGTATGGTTCCATCTGGGATGTTCCGTAATAAAATAGAACGGAGAAGTCCAGCCATAATTCCCGTCCTTCTGTTTGACCCGTAGGTAAAGCCAGTCTCCCGTTAATTCGGCTTTTGATATCTCTGTTTTTTCTTGAAAGTCCAGTTCTTTAGGCTCCCAATGTTTTATACGGTGATTTCCGCAGATAAGGCTGACCTCTTCGATCATGTCCGCGCCGTAACAGCGGATGGTAATATCATTATGGTCCTTTACTTCTACATCACTTCCCATAAAGGCGCCATTTAATCTGATATCCAGAAACATCCGGGCCCCGCTGGTAGCGTAAGTCCGTTTTTTTCGTAGACCGTCCCAAATGCTGTTCCGATTTATTTTCTCCGTAAGTACTGCTGTTAGGGGACCCGTGCCGTAGGCTGAATCCCTTCGGTTGAAAATGCCGAAGGGGCGCCTTTCCCTGCTGAACCGTCCTCTGGCGGGTTCCACCGCGCGGGGACCTCCCATAAGCCCGAGGTGCAAATCCGAACAGCCGCACACAGCCGGTTTGTAACCGAGACTCAGCGCTTTGTTAAGAAGCCATTCCGCGTTGCCGAATGCGCTGGCAACTTCGATAAGGGGTTCCTTCTGCGGCCGGTAGAGTTCCCATTTTGGTCTTTGTCCTCCTATGTGTCCTTCTATGAGGACATCCTTCCGGTTTCCGTAGCGGGATTCCACTTGTTCTAAAGGTGTATATCTTCCGGGCGGGAGTTCTTCATCGATGTTATTAAAGATTACGTTCCGGTCTCCCTCCGCCGGATGAGCTTCGTATGCCGGGAATGGTACGTATTTTCCGTCCTGTTCCGTTTTTTTACACGCTGCTTTATATGCCTCCCATATCGTTTCCCGGCCGGTTTCGGGAAATGACATGGGGCCTATTGCGGAAAAATCAAGTCTGCCTATTTCGCGGGCCTGTAAGTGCCGCTTAAGGGGATCTACCTTGCTGTTTCTCAGGTGCATCAGGTGCATGGTTTCATCACCCCAGCTGTGGGCGTGAATATCCCCCCAGCCAATTTTTTCTTGATAACCGTTCTCGATGATAATCGGGTTTCCCCAAAACGTCTCAGCCCCCCGGGGCAAATCTTCAACAGTTACGCTTAATCGGTAAACCCCTTCCCGGGAGAATGAAACATCCCTTAAAATCAGGTTTCCCTGCTCTGCCGGTGTAAAGTGACATTCCGGCGGAAGGTTGTTTGTTTCCGGTATTGGATTGATCTCCACCTTTCCTTCATAGCCTTCGATTATATTACCGTGCCGGTCAAAAACGCCTAGATGCATATCAAATTTTTCATCGACCCCTGCGGCGGTTGGTCCGAGCAGTCTGAATAGGGCAGGTGTACCGTGAGCTTTTACAGTAACGTCCCAAGGTGATCCCGTTAGATGAGAATATTCTCCCGTACCGGTAAGATCCGCGCCGATTATAAACTGCCCCTCCGTGGCGGTCCAGTACACCGCTGTTCCGGGAGACCCGTGCTTGGTATCCCCTATAACTACTGTAAAAGACTCCCCTTTCCGGAAGGTTCCCGATGTTACGACAATTTTGCACAGGTTGTGAAATCCCCGGGTATTACAAGCCAAAAGCAGTTCTGCCCCTGAATTGTTCCGAATAGTTGTGTAGTTAATACCTTTTGGATTTATTGTCTGCAATTTTCCGGGGAAGTTGTAATTAATACACATGATATGAAAGTCGGCTCCAGCTTGTATGTTCCCATGCACGTTTTCTATGCGAAAGGTCCAGGTACCGGCGGTACCCGCGCTTAGTGAGGCAGGCAGCTTGAATAGGCTGCCGCTTTTGTTTCTGAAACCGATGTCTGCTGGGAAATCCAGGTGAGGACCGGTAAAGTTCTTTGCGAAAAGATTTCTATTTATTTTTTCTTGAATCCACGAGTTTCCCATCATCTGCACCTCTTCCATTCATCAACCATCGCAAGAACATTTTCCCATGGCATATGTTTTCTTATACTGTTTGTAATTCCCAGGATAAACCCCCGTTTACCGAAAACATCCAAAGCATTCCGGACGGCTTTTCTTACGTCTTCTTCTTTTCCACCGTTGATATGCCCCGGCGTACTCACCCCGCTCCAGACGCACATTTTACTTCCTGCCGCATTATACACATCCTGATTGGAACAGGCGCTCAAGACGGGCTCCAACCCTTCGATACAGTTCATTCCTGTTTCCGTTATATCCTCAAGGACGGGTTTCATTCCGGTAACCACCCGGTAATACATGGGTGCGCGGTATTCATGAGCCAGCTTTACCTCCTGGGTAAGGGAAGGTTTTACGACAGTACGGAACAGTTCCGGAGCTATGGTGTCGCTCATCTCGTATGCCCCGAACCGGTTTAAAAGGTCCGCCCCTAATTCACAGTTCAGCTTAATCCGGCCCTGATTAGCTATCCGGTCCATCTCTACCAGTTCACGGAAGGCATCGGGGTAATCCATCACAAAATAGATAAAATGTTCGGCCCCCATCATATCGAAGAATACCTTAAGCCCGTCCCCGGCTTTGCCCCGGATGATAATTTGGTGTTTCTCAGCCAAACGGCGGGTTTGCTCAATTTTCGCAGAAAGCGCTTTCAACTCTTCTTCGTCCGGCGGAAGCATTAAGTGCCGGATCGCTTTAAGATCATCAGGGGTTTTTACTAATGGTTCCCAGCAGTGACCCGCGCACCATCCGGAAGCATGGAAAGGTATCTCATCGCCGTGCGGCCATTCCGGAGTTTGCTTGATTCCGCGGCGGAGAGTTCCTTCAGGAGTCTCGTATTCCTTGAAGAGGATTGGATATTCCTGTCCTTCCACCGTTTCTTTCCAGATACGGCTCCTGACTTCCTTGTGGAATTTATTAGGAATGGGAGGGAAATTTATCACCGTATCCAACCCTAAATCGAAATGCAGGCGTATCCGTTCCTCCTCACTTTTTATAAAATCGTACCCCGGAACCGCGGGAGCTGTGGCTTTCCGCTTGTTGAGGTATATACTGCAGGGAACATGGTCAACATCATCAAAATGAATTGCCGCAAGCATCCGCTCTTTAGACGTCATAGTTACCCTCCATTAATGACCACACCGGGGAAGCCCATGCTCTGTTTCCGTCCGCTTGGGTTACCCGTAAATAATAATACGATGCCGCAGGGGCTTTATCCGAATCATCCGTCCATCCACCTTGGTAATCATACCGGAAGGGGTCAATGGAGTGGACGGTTTTCCCGTCCCGGATAACTTCGATCAAGCTGATCCGGTCAGTACCTGAGACAGAAAACTCTATTGTGTGACTGCTTCGGCCCTTTTCTGTTGGAATGACAGAGCCCATTCTGGTTCCGTCCACTTGGAACCATACAATCATTCTGGCGCCGGTGGTGGCGTAACAGAACCGGTTTTTCAACGCGTCGAAGATGGACTCCCGCTCCAGTTTTTCGGCATACACTCCGGTAAAACCGGCCTTGTACCGGCAGAACTTGTAGCGGTCTGCATCCTGAATACTCCGTCCCGGATACCCCGTGTGGGAGTCGCTTCCCCCCACAAAACCGACCCGGCAGCCCCGGTTAAGCGCTTCAACCACACTCTGTCCGGTTGGTGATGCCTTGTCCCAGTAGTCGTTGTCCGGGTATTCAGAAGATCCCCAACAGGAGTACACCTCCACTAGTCTATCTATATTTGGTTCGTATACGTCCCAGTCCATCCAGACCAGCGGGTGATGCGGGATTAGGATGACATCATTCCTTCCTTGGTAAAAATCCAGTACTCCCCGCATGCCGCTGCTTCCGGCCTCCATCCAGACAGTGGCCTCTTTAAACGCTTCATGCTGGTACCGGTCCTCTATTTCCGTACCCCGGTAAATGGCATTCCGGTGGCCGTGGGTCCCCATCTGTACCTCCCATCCCTTCAGGGTGACAAACTTCCCGGAACGGTAGTTGTCGATTACAGCCTGCTGGGATTCCAGCCATCCCTTGTTGTCCGGAAGGGCCCCCCTGCCGTCGGTAAGGGCTATAAAATCGAGATGCGCGGTATCCCTGGCGTAGGCGAAGAGTTCAGCCGGACTCGTACAGGGATCACCGTAACCCAGTTCTTCGTTGTATTGATGATAAAAGCTGTGGCAGTGAAGGTCACCCCAGAAAAGGCGGGGCATTGCATCGGAACACAGTACCGGATTCGATTCTGATGTTACGGTCCGGTCTTCCGATTCCGCCTGGATGCGGTACCTGACAGTCTGTCCTGTCCGGTAAAGCTCATCTTTTCCCCCCTCATTCTTTGCTCTGAACGGATTCGGTACGGATATGGAGCTTTGGCTGGAATCAACTTCTTCGACCCTTTCCGGTCCGTCATCTGTGATTCTATCCAGTTCAACCTTTTCTATTTTTTCCGATTCTGCAGGAGGAAGAGGATCCTCTCCCCAATCCGTAAGTGACAGCTTTAAACGGAAATCCTCTCCGGACTTTATCACTGAAGGGACCGTCAGCTTAGCCTTAGCGAAATCTCCCGGCAATACCCGGCATTCTACCGGGGAACCGGTAACCTGGCCGTATTCCCCTGTCCCTCCGGGGTCGACAAAACAGGTGAACCATATCCGGTCCTTCTCCTGCCACGGCTGAACGTGAATTCCCTCCACCCAACAGGAGGTATCCCCGTAAGTAATAATTATTTTATCTCCACTTTGGAGCTTTCCGTCTTCTAAGATGACGGTTATCCACCAGCTCCAGTTTTGGTAAGGGCCGATAAAATTCTGGCTCCCCCGGCTGTACATGTAGAATTGAGTCTCTGAATCGCTTTGTATTCGGCAGGTGGTATTGCACCGCTTGTACCGGCAAATCTGCCGGTCCTGTCCCTTGTAGATTTCCCAATCCCCCCGGGGGTAGGGGGTAAGGGGTTCGCTCCACCCCATGTTGGGAAGACCTATTTTCAAGCTGCTGCCGGCGGACATAGGAGCATCCCCCACGGTATATTCCATTGTGATGGTTGCAGGGGAACATGCCCTGAATTCCCCCCGGGGGGATATGGTGAACGCGCCGAGTCTTTCTGACTTTTTCATTTATAATTCTCCTTGGGTAGTATTCAATCGTGGACAAAGATAGTGCTAAATACTTGCAACATAGGATAAGGTTTCCCCGGCACAGCGGTCCAGATTCTTCTCGTATCCTCCGCCGACCAGCGGAGAACACATTTCGTATGAGAGAAAACCGCTGTAACCTATCTCCTTAAGGGCAGTGATGAACTCCCGGTAGTCGGTGCTGCCTTGTCCCACGGGAACCGCAAGCATTTCTGTTCCATTATTTTCGAAGGTAACTGTTTCCGGTATATATCGGTATTTGTCCCGTCTGATAAAATCGGTCAGATGGGTGTGGCAGATAAGATCCCTGTATTTTAAAACTGTTTCCCGTAAGGGCTGATGATGATTCGCCACATAGGGAGCATCAAGTACAGCACCGACGTTTACCTCATTCACCTCTGCGATAAAATCCAAAAGACTGTCAGGGGCGCTGGCGATGCAGGAATGATTTTGTACTCCAACGGTTATTCCGTATTCAGATGCTATTCGGGCGCTCTCCTTTATTCCGGTCACGCAGGATTCCCACTGTTTCCGGTAAGGGACTCCTTCTTTGAAATAACCGGTGTAGGTTCTTACAACTGGACATTCAAGATCGTGAGCCAGTTCGATCATGTTCCTCATGTAGACAAGTTCTTTTTCAAAGTAAGCCATATCTGAATGCTCGAAAAAGGGAGCAAAATCGTGATAACTGGCTATGCAGCATAATTCAAGATTTTTTTCTTTAAGCAGTGTTTTGACTGCCCGTCGTCTTTCACCATTCAGATCTAACGGGGACGCGTGCGGCCGTTTACCCGCGAACTCTACTCCTCCGTAGCCTAGATAGGAAGCTTTTTCGATAAATTCCTCTAAAGTTAAGCTCCTTTGACCTCCCCAAGTACCAGAATAACTCACCGAATGCAGGGCTATTTTCATCTTCTTCACCTTCTTTAACTGGAATTAAATCATGTAAATAATAAATCTTCAATGGCATCTTCATCTTTACATATCTTATAAAATTATTATCATATCTTCTTATGAATTTACTTCTATTATTTTTTTTCAAGTTATTACCTCTTTTTATATTAAAAACATCTTGACACAATTAAAAGGCCTAATTTAAGTTAGTTCTAATGCGAATTATTGGGGAGGAGAAAAGGTAATGAAAGAGATGACATCCCGGGAAAGGATTTTAGCTGTCTTAAATGGTGAGATGCCCGATAAAGTTCCAGTATCACCAAAGATTTGGGCTTGGATACAGGAACGTTACGGAGATGAGACGTATCTCGAATATTTGGAACTCAAGAAGATTTTCGACTACGATCCAGTGATAGTGCTTCATCCGTCACTGCCGAACTTCGTCTATAATCAGCTGAATAACTACAGTATCCTGGCTGATATCGAAGTTTCATTAGACTGTAAGCGTGAAGAGGGTAAACTGTATGTCAGACGCACCATCGATACCCCGGCCGGTGAGTTAAACGATTATAGTGTATACCCGCCTCCTTCAATAGAATATGGAATCAGACCGGATCCTGAAAAATTGGAACCCCTGGTTAAAAACAGAGAAGACTTGGAACGTCTGAAATATGTTCTCTGCAGTCCGGAAAAATCTTTAGATGCTAATTATGAACGTATCGACCGGGTGATCGGAGATGAAGGTTTCACGATGGTGCGGCCCCATAAAGGAGTAGATCACCTCTTGATGTTTGCCCTGGGATACACAAACTCGCTTACCATGTATTACGATGACAGGGATTTTTTCCGGGAAGTTCTTGATGTGCTCCACGATTATTACAAGCAATGTCTGCTGCACGCCCTCGATCACGGTGCTAAGATGATTTATGAGAGCTGGTACAACTGCAGCATCAGCGCGGGATGGTCTCCGGAGATATACCGGGAATGCTTTCTGCCCCGTATCCGGGAGGATGCCGAAATAACCCATAAACACGGCGCGTATTTCCACTTTTTCGATGACGGTAAAATCATGCCCGTTATAGATGATATTAAAACAATCAACATGGACGTGTTATCCACTCTCTGTCCGCCCCCCATGGGTGATGTTGAACCTGAAATTGTAAAAAGAGAGTTAGGTCCCCATACGGTCCTGAACGGTCATGTGGATCTTCTTACCGTCAAGATGGGCACACCTCAGGAAGTTGAAGAGGAAGTAAAACGGGCTGTAAAGATTCTGGGAAAGGACGGCGGATTCATTCTCGGGACCAGCGATTCCATACGGGACGGCAGTCCATACGAAAATGTAGAGGCCTTTTTTACGGCCGGAAGGAAATACGGGAAATACTGAGGAATTCTCATTTTATACCTTTAGGCAACAGAAAGAGGCATGATTCTCAA
>CAZUAE010000061.1:0-8528 GCA_964618265.1 uncultured Spirochaetales bacterium
TTTACATAGGTAAAAAGGCTATTCTAAATTGCTAATTTAGAATAGCTGGATCGGGGAGACCGGGGATTTTAAATGTTTCCGCTCCCAATGTTTTCTAAGAATTGTTTAAGAAGGCGCTTTCCCCGCTCTCTTTGAAAGTTGTTCAATTTTTCCGCTATAGACAGCAGATTCCCTTCTGTTCTATTGATGAAGGTTACTATTTCTCTTTGAGTGAGGGGAATGCGTTGTCCTACTAGTTCTGTTTCAAGATCTTTTCTTCTTACAATTCCCGTTTTACTTGTGGAGAGAGAAAAGCGGAAATCGTCGAGGATTCCTCTCGAGCTGCGGGCTAAACCGGAAAAAACTAAAGGATTCGATTCAAATACATAGGCTGAACCGAAGGTATCGAAATGGATGTAATTCCATTCTTTAAAGGGGATTCTGATTCTGGTTAAGATTTCTCCGTCGGTGAGTCCGTCTAATTTATTGTGTCCTCTTATTTTTGCCGGACTTACCCATCTGGTAGAACCCTGCTTTTTTATTTCAAACGATGCATCTAGAAGCTGCAGAACGGGAAAGAGGGTCATGGTGCGGTCTTGTACACATATATTTCCGCCGAGGGTGGCTGTTCCTCTTATACTCTTTGGACCTATCGTACCAAGTGCTTCGATGAAGATCGTTGGAAGAACCGCATGCCCTGTTTGAACAATTTCGTCTATTGTGGCGCATGCGCCGATATCGATATAACGCTCGGTTCTGCTGATTTTCTGAAGATCTTCCACCCGTTTAAGAAGGATTACCCTTCCGCTGTATTTCAGTCTTCGATTGCGTTGAGCAAGCATGAGATAGGTTCCGCCCGCCCAGATAACAGCGTCGGGATGGCGGGATACCAAATTGAGAAGATCTCCCATTGTTTCAGGCTGATATACTGTTAAATCTCCACCCTTACCCGGCATTATTCCTCCGTTTACGGAACTCCACTGCGTACTGAATGGCCAGTTTGAAATTTACAATACTGGTGCACCGGCATTTTACCCCTTCAATAAAATCTTTAGGGGAAAAATTATTCCCATTGATTTGTTGGACCAGATACGCCTGAGTTACCATAACTTTTCCGGCTGCGCAATAGCCGCAGGGATTCATTCCGGCTTTTAGAAAGCCGTTTTCGATATCCTCAAAATCTTTCCTGCGTATTATCCCTTCAATGGTTACAATGTCTGATTTATCGATTGAAAATGCAGGCACCAGGCATGATGCAGTAAGGACTCCGTCGATAAAAACCAGACAGCTGCCGCAAACCCCCATCATGCATCCCGACTTTGTGCCTAAAAGGGAGTACTGATCCCTCAGCAATTCTGAGAGTCTAAGGTCAGGGGAGATGTCAGCTTTTACCGGTTTGCCGTTCAGAATAAATTCGGTTCTCATGCTTCCTCCGTATAGGAGTGAATCAGTTCAGGTGTGGCCGGTATACGATCAATATAGTTTCCAGTGGATTGGGAAAGAGCCGCCGCATAGGCAGCGGGTATACAGGAGTAGGACAGATCTCCAATCCCCCGGGGTGTTCCTTTTTGGTCCGGATCGATAAAAAAAATATTGGGTGCGGGAATTGTATGAATATTTTTACCAAAATAGGTAAGAGCCAGATCTTGGGGAATGATTCCCTGTTTATAGGTAATCCGTTCCTCCGTAGCCCAGCCTATAGCGCTGTAAATCGCTGATTCAGTAGTCTCCTTTGCACCTTCAATGTTGAAAATTTTTCCTCCGTTTACTCCCATCCAAATACCCTTGATTTCAGTAACAAAGGTATGGGGATTGGTTTCCACTTCTACGACAGCACATCCGGAAGATAGGTGGGGAAAGGGTGAACCGGTAAGGCTGTCTTCATTCCATTTTATAGAGCGGGGAAGTTTATAAGTTTTTTTAACTTCCAGGGGGAGGGCCTTTCTGAAACGCTGGCGTTGTATTGAATTGCAGCAACTCTCTATCATACGGGTAAGGATTGTGATATTTCTCGATAAAATTGACGGACCGGAATCGGGTACCAGTGATGTATTGTTCTTTACAATTTCAACGTTAGATTCCAGTATCCCCAGGGTGCCTACAACTATATCTTTCCATAAGTTATAAACGGAACTATTTACCGAAACAGCTGAGGTCATTATTTTAACCTTTCCCTGCCCATCCAGCTGAAGTTTTACGGAAAAGCTTCTCCTCTCCTCTCCGATACCATGAAATCCGGAACCATGAAATGCTAAAGCAATGCCTATACCGCCGGTATTTTTGGTTGCCTGATTGAAATTGTTTCGGCGTTTCTTTTGAAGTTCAAAGGCAGCGTATTTTCGATGGAAATCCGATTCACCGGTGATTCTATCTAAAAGGTCAGTGCGGAATGGGTCTTCCGATAATTTCATTCCTGTTATTGTTCTGCCTCCGCTTTGCAACAGGTTTCGTATACGCCACTTTATAGGATCAGTTTGAACAGTTTCTGCTATACGGGAAATATGAGTCTCCAAGGCAAAGAGTACCTGAGGAATTCCGAATCCGGAGCAGCCCCCCATGGGAGGAAGATTTGTAAAAATGCCGGTACCAGTGATCCTTAAATTTTTACATTTGTAACTTCCTGCTGATAAAATCATCATCCGAGATACAATTTCATCAAGAAATACCGGATACGCCCCCGTGTTGATACCGAGATCAATTTCCATCGCTAAGGGATCACCGTTTCGATCTAGTCCGGTACGGTATTTAATTAAGACAGGAATACGCTTTGGAGAATAAAGAAAGTCTTCCTCCCGGGAGAGTAGGAATTTAACGTCTTTTCCGCTTTTTTGTGCAAGTAATGCTGCATATGCTCCGAGTAATGACGGATACCAAGCCTTCCCTTCCATTGTAACCCCGATGTCTGTTACTTCCACGGATAAATCTGAATTACCTATTCCGCAGGCTGATGCTGCTGTTTCCTTTACGTGATACGGCCATTGGGTAGATGAATATACTTTTATTTTTTTCTTTTTTCCTTTTCCTTCTAGTATTGCGAAGGCTCCATTCGGTTCGGAGTAAAAATGTTCTTGATATCCCGTGCGGTATTCTCCTTCGACAACCTGAAAGGCATTTTTCATTCCTTCATCGGGGTTCCCGACGATTTTTTCTCTAGAGATTGCGGTCTGTTCTTTGGAAAAGTGTTCGAAAAAAAAATTTGGTTTTCCCTCTTCGTATTCTACCTTTGTGTTAGTTAATATAGCATTTAGCTGTGCGGGATTTTTTCCTGCTATAAGGGCAATTGGTTCTCCCCGGTACCTAACTTCTTCAGCAAGGAGAGGCATTCCGCTTTCAAAAACTGATAGTTTGTTGGCTCCGGGAATGTCCTGAGGAAGAAGAGTGATGATATCTTGATCAGTGTCGGGAAACGTAATCGATTTTACTCTACCGGAAGCAATATGAGACCTGAATATCATACCGTAGAGGAACTCACCCTTTGGCCGAACATCATCGAGAAAAAAAGAATGCGAGTTTATGATTTCTCTAACTGAACTGGAGTATCCCATGTAACTAATAATACATGTTATAATACCTATCTCCAATAGCCTTTACAGCTTTACATATCCTTTCCGCTTCTTCTTCAGATAAATCGGGATAGATTGGGAGGCTTAGGGAGTACCGGTATTTGTACAATGAACGGGGAAAATCCTCAGGTTTGTAATTATAATTTTTCCGGTAATAAGGCATTATGTGAAGGGGAATAAAGTGGACTGAAGTACCGATTTCTCTTTTTCCTAATTCTTCTATAAATCTATCCCGGCCGATGGTAAGCTTTTTGGGTTCAAGGGTTATTATAAATAGATGCCATGAGTGACCGGCCGATTTCTCCGGGATTTTAAGGTAGTCAAGCCCTGAAAACGCGTCGATGTATTTTTCAGCGATGGTTTTTCTTTTTTCATAAAAGGTAATGCATTTTTTAAGCTGAACACGGCCGATGGAGGCAGCTAAATCGCTTAGATTATATTTAAAACCCGCTTCTTTTACCTCGTAGTACCATGAAGCAGAGTTTTTTCCCGTATAACGGTCCCAAATGTCACGGTCTATTCCGTGAAGACGCATGAGTTTTATCCGTTCAGCAACTTCCTTGTCGCCTGTTGTAACCATTCCCCCTTCACCGGTGGTGATATTTTTTGTGGCATAGAACGAAAACACTCCGGTTTTTCCAATAGTTCCGGCAGGTCCCAATGATGTTCGGGCGGGGAGGGCATGGGCAGCATCTTCTATTACAGGAATATCATTATTACTGCATACCTTCATTATTTCTTCCATATTGCAGGGCTGACCTGCAACATGGACAGGAATTACCGCCCCAACCGATAGATCCGATTTTTGTAAGACCTTTTCTATTTTTTCCGGATCGATATTGCATCCCTCAGCTTCTATGTCCGCGAAAATCGGATGACATCCTATATGCCGTGCTGCTTCGGCGGAGGCTGCGAATGTATAGGGTGTGGTTATAATCCCGGTACCTTTGGGAAGCTTAAGTGCTTCTAAGGAAAGGTGAAGCCCCGCTGTTGCGGAATTAAGGGCTAAAGCATACGGTACTCCTATGAAGCGGGCAAATTCCTCCTCAAAAGCGGAAGCTTCCCCGGCTGTGGTAAGCCATCCGGACCGAAGTACCTTCAGGACAGCAGTTTCTTCCTCGGCACCGATGGAGGGGCGGGAAAATGGGATGTAATGATCAGTATTCATTTTCATTTTCCCTGATTTCAACGGATGGAATGTATTCCCTGATGATATTTCGCAGTTTTAAACGGTTACGGTATAATTCCGGTTTTTTCGAATCAAAAAAGCATATGGGGTATAGAGAATCGAGCAGAGATGCGGTATCCAATCCATTTTCGTCCCTTACTATTTTTTTTATACGGGAAACAGGTGTGGACGCGGTTTTTTCTTTATTGGAATAGAGTCTTTCGGAGATCTTTTCTCCCGGTCGAAGCCCAATGATGCTTAGGGGAATTTCCTCTTCCGGTTCAAAACCGTAGAATCGAATCATTGTCTCCGCTAAATCTTTCATATTAATGGGATCTCCCATATCCAGGATATAAAGACCGCCGTTTTTGCCCATCCCCGCGGAAGTCAATACCAGGGAAACAGCCTCAGGTATTGTCATAAAGAACCGTTCCGCCTTAGGGTGGGTGATTGTGACGGGTCCTCCCTTTAAAATCTGTTTTTTAAAAAGTGGAATAATACTTCCCCGGCTGCCTAGAACGTTACCGAACCGGACTACCATGTACTCCAAATCATCATCATGGCAGTTGTAAATTATTTCCTCACATATTTTTTTCGAAGCACCATATATGTTACGGGGTTCCACTGTTTTGTCGGTGGACACCAGGACAAGTTTTTTAACTCCCGCCTTTTTTGCTTCCTCCACAAGGTATTGGGTTCCGAATACATTGTTTTTTACCGTTTCTACCGGGTTTTCCTCTGACATAGGGACATGCTTGTAGGCCGCTGTATGAAAGATGATATCAGCCCGCAGTCGTCTAAGGAGGAACTGAATATAGTCCTTATCTTTTAACTCTCCGATTATGGGCACGATGACAGCCTTTTCTCCCACACCTTCTTCCTGGAGTATTTTAAGTTCCGCGTTTATTTCGTATATGCTGTTTTCTCCATGTCCGAAAAGGTAGAGCCTTTCCGCTCCGCCTGCTAAAAGCTGCCGGGAAAGTTCACTCCCGATGCTGCCTCCCGCGCCTGTGATGAGTACCCGTTTACCTCGGATATACGATATGCTTTCCTTTAGATTCACAGTAAGAGGAGTTCGCCCTAATATATCCTGGGTATCAATTTCCCTGGTCTGGATAAAGTGCGCCTCCCCGTCGACAATATCGGAAAGAGTCGGAAGGATTCTAATCTTAGAAAAGCCGCCCTTTTTCAGTTTTGCGTAGATAGACCGCAGCTGTTCACGGGTTGCACTTGGAATGGCAATAAGGGCCTCATCCGCCGGAGTCCGCTGGAGAAGGGTTATAACATCTTCGATGGGTCCTAAAACGGGTATGTTTTCTATCCGCTTACCGATTTTATCCGGATCATCATCTAAAAATGCGACAACTTTACCGAGTATTCCCTTTTTATTTATTTCCTTTGCTATGGATCTACCGGCAAATCCGGCACCTACTATATATATACGCCCTCTTTCTGTCTGAGGCATTCCTGGACTCCCAACAGCTCCGGCGGATCATTTCTGTTCCTGTAATGTCAGGACATCAAAACCAAGATCCACCAGAAAAGATTCTTTGTAAAGGTCAAGCTGTACTTTAGCTCTCCCTTTTCTTTTATCGACCTTAATGATGGATCCCTCAAGACCCTTGAGGGGACCTTCTATTACAACTATACGGTTATTTTCATCGAAGGTAACGGTTGATTTTTGAGTAATTTCGCCAAAGGATAAAAAGTGAAGAAGCAGTTCCTTATCCGTGCCTCTAAGGGGTTTTATTCTTTCATTCGTTTCTAAAAATCGGGTAAACCCCCTAGCTCTTTTTAAGGGACGGAACAGTTCCTGAGGGAACTGTTCTGATTTAATAAAAAGATAGCCCGGGAAGATGGGAGCTGAATTCTCGATCTTTTTTCCTTTTTTTCTTATGGTAAGCTTTCTCCGGGGCCAGAGTATTTCGCCAAAGGATAAAAAGTGAAGAAGCAGTTCCTTATCCGTGCCTCTAAGGGGTTTTATTCTTTCATTCGTTTCTAAAAATCGGGTAAACCCCCTAGCTCTTTTTAAGGGACGGAACAGTTCCTGAGGGAACTGTTCTGATTTAATAAAAAGATAGCCCGGGAAGATGGGAGCTGAATTCTCGATCTTTTTTCCTTTTTTTCTTATGGTAAGCTTTCTCCGGGGCCAGAGTATTTCGATATCCTTCCCCTCCACCAGCTTTCGAGTTAGTTTGAGGTATAACTTTTCCCCGCCTGTTCTCACCTGGATTACATAAAAATTCATCGGGTATGCTGTCTAAATCCTATGCTTTTCTTGATATATTCCAACTTTTTTGCTTCCTCCGGATCTTGTTTAACCCGGTCGAAATATTCAAAGATGAAGGAGAGAAAAACCGATAGAAAGAAGACTATCAGTGTAACAATTATACAGAGCTTTCCCCGGCTTGGACCGGCTTTAACCACCGGTACTTCCGCGGATTCGATTATCTGGAATTTGTTTGTGCCGCCGGTTCCTTCTAATTCCGCGGTTTCTATTTGAACCTTTAATGTGGAGTATAATTCGCTCTGTAATTCGAGGTTACTTCTTAATCGAATAAATTCCACGGCCAATTCCCCCATTTCATTCTGGGGAATTATTCTTGGTGAATATGTTTGGAATCCCGTTTCCAACTCATCTAAAAGTTTTTCCAGGTTCTGGATTTCCATTTTTTTTCTGGTCACCTGGGTCGATTCGGCAGGATACTGTTCCTTTAAAAGTTCCAGTTCCAGTTGTTTTTGGTAAAGGTCGGTGGTGAACGTGGCTATACTCTCGATAAGTTTTGACTGCTGTACGGTAGGATCAACAATACCGGTCCGTTTTTGAAATTCCAGAAGCTCTTTCTGAGCCTGTTCCATTTCATTCTTTGACCGGGCAAGTTTTTCAGCGAGAGCCTGCTTTCTTTCTTCAAGTTTCTGCTCGGTCAATTCGTTAAACCTGTTTTCAAGGATACTCACGGTGGAGTTGAGTAAATCTGTAGCAAATTCCGGATCGGTTGACGAGTAGGACACAGTTAAAATACCCGTGGAAGCGTTAAATTCCGATTCGAATCCGTTTCTGATCATACCCCGGGCTGCGTGTTTCGGATTAACCTCTAAATTATATTTTTCAATAATGTTGAACTCATCGACAATCTGATCAAGGATAGTATTTCCTACCAGTAGTTTCTGAGCAAGAGCTGCATTGGATGTTCCGCCGCCGCTCTCTATGCCCACCAAAGCGCCTAATGCTCCAAGATCCCCCCCGTTAAGCATGGAACTTAGCCCACCTGCTGAACTGGACTGCTGGATAAGTACTTCCACCTCAGGTTTGTAAGTATTCGGCATGGGGTTTGGTTCCCCTTGAGGAATACGGGAGGTATAAAGAGCAAAAAGAACTATTCCTATGGCTGCAAAAACTGTGGAGAAAAAGATAAGTTTCCATCTTTTCGCCAGTACTCCTACTAAATCCAGCAGGGATATAGTATTTTCCTGCACAGGATATTCTTGCGGCTCTACATATTCTGTTATATCGGTATCGCCGTAGCGGCTTAGCTCGCGGTTTTCCGGCTTGTTTGACTCTTTCATACTATAGAAGCCTCTAATAATTTTTTTTTTAGCGATTGCATAAAAGAAATTGCTTTCTATCTAAACAGTTAGATTCTGAGAAATAACACTGGTGTTGCTTCTGCAATTGCCTTACGGAATTAATTTAGCATGATTATACAATTGCTGCAATCAGATATACAGGAATTGAGGAATTCTCATTTTATACCTTTAGGCAACAGAAAGAGGCATGACTCTCAAGAAAAGCCGTAAAATAATTGAATAAAATGAGA
>CAZUAE010000062.1:0-8257 GCA_964618265.1 uncultured Spirochaetales bacterium
TTTACAAGATCACATCTTTCTGGCAAAGTGCTGGAATGACGATGATCCTCGGTCAGGTATTCGCACTCATAACTGCCCTCTGCTGGGCACAGAACTCTATCGTTTACTCCATGGCGGGACGGCGTGTGAGTTCCCAAACGGTAACCCATATAAGGTTATGGATCGCTCTGCCGGCAGTTCTGATTGTACATCTTTTTATGACCGGGGCTCTAATCCCTGCGAGTGTTCACATTTCTTCGTTTTTATACCTGGCTGCTTCCGGAATCATCGGCTTTTTCCTGGCAGACATCTTTATCTTCCACAGCTTTGTCGCGTTAGGGCCCAGGGAAACTTTGGTAATTATGACCCTTTCTCCTATTTTTGCAGCACTGCTCTCCTGGCTCTTCCTGGGTGAAACACTTGCTCCACTGCAGATAACCGGGGTCCTGCTTACCATTGGCGGAGTAATGTGGGTGATCTACGCGGAACGGCAGCCGAAAAAGGAGGGACACAGGGATTACCGTAAAGGGGTAGTCGTAGCATTTCTCGGTGCCGCCGCCCAGGCAGGGGCCATGGTGCTTTCCAAGCAGGGACTGACCGAGGGGGTTCATCCCATTTCTGCAAACATCATCCGGATTACTTTCGGTCTCCTCGGTCTTGCGGTTTTTATGATGATCCGCCGCAGATTTGTCTCTGATTTCAGAAAGATGGCAGACCGGAAGGCGTTCCTGCTCATCGGGGCGGGTGCCTTAGTGGGACCGGTTTTGGGAATCATTCTGGCTCTTTACGCCCTTACCTTGGCTCCGGTCGGAATCGTCACTACCTTGATGCAGACAAGCCCCATCATGCTGCTTCCGGTGGACAAGTTTCTGTTTAAACGGAAGATTCCGTGGAGTGTGTGGCTCGGTACCTCGGCGGCCGTCGCCGGTACGGCACTCCTCTTTGTTTACTAATGCAAAAATTGTTTTTTTTATAAAAAAGAGGAGATAATTCCTTTCAGGACCCCCCTGATTCCCTGTGACAACAATTTCGGCAATAGTATATAATTACAACATGAAAAGAAACATACATCCTGCGTATAATCACATCGATCCGGAGGATAGGAAAAAAGTAGACGCCTTCATCAAAGAAACCAAGCAAAACGGCGGTCTGGCTCCGGTTGATACCAGCCGGTTTTGGGAGGAGAACGAAAAAGCCCGAAAAGACCCCTTCGACCCGCCAGGCGGGATAGTTCCCTTCGGGGCGTCCCTCACCGCCGAGTGTATTTTCGATGAGTTGGGAATTCCGGAAGATTTTTGGAGACAGGCCCACGATCCGGAATGGCGGGTCAAGGTCCACCGGCAATATAACGACAAGGCAGAAGAAATCGTCGGCCGGCGGCTTATAAACGAATCGTATCCGAATCCTGTAAAAGAGTATCCCAAACGCGGCGGGCTCCACACCCTGTTCGAAGCGGAAAATATTTGGAAGGACCAGTCCTGGTGGCTCAAGCAGTCCGCAAACGACACAGAAGAACTTAAATCGCTGCTGGACCGCGTGGAGAAACGGATAGAATCGCCGGGATACCGGGAAGTAAGGGAGTTGATTCTTCCGGATGGATGGAAGGATGCACGGGACCGTCTGCTTCCCCGGGGTACGAGGCCGCCTCTCTACCGGAGTCAACGGGGACCGATTACGTTTGCTATGTCCATCTACGGTGTGGAAAATCTGATATTTCTCATCACCGATAATCCGGATTTGGCGGGACGGTTCCGTGACTTGATCCTCCAGGGCATGCTGGCCATCGCGGAGATTATCGACATTGAGGCGGGATACACCCCCGTCGGACAGTCAGCAGCGGACCGAAACGGTAAATGCGGCGCGCCTGGCCGGGAAACCCCTTTCGGTTCCGAAGAAGCGCCGCACGGATTCGGGTTTGCCGATGATAACAGCGCCATGCTGAACCTCGAGATGTACGAGTTCTTCGGACTTCCTATACTCCAAGGGGTCTTTGATCACTTCTCCCCCGACCCGGGAGACAGGAGGTATCAGCACTCCGATTCCGACATGGCCCACATCCTTCCTGCACTTGCCAAGGTACACCTGAACGGTACCAATTTCGGTCCGACGGTCACCGTTTCGGACATTCGTGAGTATCTACCGGACGCAGTCATCAACGGTGTGTTAGCGCCTTTTACCTACTCCCGGAACGATCTTCCTAACGTAGGCGCTGAGTTTTTCCGGGATTTCCGGCAGGCTGAGGATAAACGGGGACTGATTTTTGCCACGGCTGGATCAATCAACAATGGGACCCGTCTTACCACGATGCGGTTCCTGATGGGATTGATTCAGCGGTACGGGCGGAGTAACCTTGACTAATACCACTCCTTGTATTACAGTATAATTGTTTGTGATACATATAAGGAGATCGATATGGCGATGAGTATACGCATCCCCCGGGAAAAAGAAAAAATGATAGAAGAATATGCCAGAAAACGTGGTATGACAAAAACATCCGTCATCCTCGAGGCTGTAGATGAAAAACTGGGTATTTCCGGCAAAAGCGAGGATCGATTACGGAATCTTGCAGGCTGGATGTCCCGGAAAGAAGCTGAGCAGTTAAGAGAGGCTCTTGCAGAGACGGAACAAATCCATCCTGGTGACTGGGAATGAATCTTGTTCTGGACACCAACATCTACTGCGATTTTGCTGAGGGAATTCCTGGTATAGTTGATATACTGATTGCCAACAGAAACGGGCTCTATTTACCGGTAATAGTACTTGCCGAATTAACCCTGGGTTTTAAAAAAGGAAGCAGACAGACTGAGAACGAAACAAAGCTCCAGGAAGTAATAGACACACTAGGAATTGAAATTATCCAAATCAGCACAGATATCGCACGAAAATACGCTCATATCTATCTGGAGCTTCAAAAAAAGGGAAGAAAGATTCCGATCAATGATGTCTGGATTGCCGCCTGCTGCATGGAGATCGGCGGAACCCTCCTGAGCCGGGACAGCCATTTTGAGGCAGTGGACTCCATCGAACTGTATCCGTTAAAAGCCGCATTTTAAAGAATTCAACCCGCACACTGCCTGCGGCAACAATAGCTTCCTGCTATGCCGCACCCAATCAGCATTGAGCATCCCGGAGAAGCAAAAACATAAAAATCATCAGTGAAACCAACAGCTATTATGCTTAGTCCGCAGTCCCGCAGAAGCGGAAACCAGTGCTTCCGGAATTGTCCGGATTGGTGAATGGCCACATTCAGCGTAGACTCTGTAAAGCACCATTCCGAGGCGTTGCCGCTCATGTCGTACAGACCAAGCGCGTTTGCCCTGAGGCCCTTCACTGCCGCTTCATCACTTGTTCCTTTATCTATCCAATTACCATCATAATACCATCTATATACAGCCACTTGATCATTAGTATCTTTTCCATCTACAACCCCATTCGCGGGAATGCTATCTGCTTCGTCATTATAAAAGGTATAGGCCCCGCTTGCTGAATCACCGTTGGTAAAGTAGGGACTGCTGTAACCGCTCACCGTATTAGTATCATCCTCACCCCGGTACCGGCGTTGAAAGATCCAGATCCGTCATAATCAAACCGGCAGTCAGTATCATCCAGGTCGAGAGTAGTGCTGTCTTCCGCCGTTACCGTATAGGTAACGGCGGAAGACAGCCGGTAAGGGAAAAAATTAAGACGATGCCTATCCCCCATAAAGTCAGGTACGCCTTTTTCATCTTTTTTGCCTCCTGCAATGTAATTGAAATCATTATTAAATGAATTGCTATACAGTCCCTTGAAGGGATTCGTTTGGCAGGTATCTGTTCAGCGCACCTGCGGAGTGCTTTGACCGCGGCTTCTCCTCTGTTATGGTTAATAGGCAAGAAGTTTCCATGAGGAAAAGAGCGGATATACCAAGATTGATCTTCAAGACATATCCCCTCATGAACAGGTTTTAATGGTACTTATTATACCTTGTGATTTTGGAAATGCATATATAGAAATGTATTGTCGAGGCCTCCAAAAAAAGTTAAAATTACACGGAAATTACACTTATAAAATTGCTTTTTCTGAAACCGGTAAAATTCTTTAGACTGAAAATGAGGAAAAAATAATGGCACAAAAAAAGGTGTTGGTCGCCTATGGAACCCGCTACGGATCGGCAAAGATTGTGGCACAGGATATCGTTGAATTCTTAAAAGACTGTCCCGCGGAAATTGACCTGGTAGACCTGAGGAAGGACGGCTTTACAGGTTCCCTCGGCACCTACGATCTCGTAATTGTCGGCTCCAGTGTGGCTATGTTCATGTGGCTGGGAAAGGTAAAACGGTTTCTAAAAAAATGCCGGAAAGCGGAAGTACCGACGGCGGTGTACATCACCTGCGGTACTGCGATCGAAGAGGAAGAGAAAGCCCGGAGCAAGTTCCTCGATAAGACCCTCGGCAGAATCGGTCTCGAAGCCGTGGTAAGCCGGCCGATTCCTCCGGTTATCGATTTCCGTCCGGAAGAAGGCCTACCGGTAAAAGTAAAGAACCGTATTAAAAATATTATCCAGACCATGGCGAAGGACCGGTATAAGGAAGACGGTTTGATGGATTTCCGGGACCCTGAACAGTTTAAATCGTTTCTTGAAGAGCTGGGTGCCCGGGTTTAGACCGGCGGGTTTTCCGGATATCTTCATGAAGTCAGTATTTATAATAGGCGACAGCATATCAATCCATTATGGCCCCTATCTTAAGGCATACCTTAAAAACCGTTTCACCTACTCCAGGAAAACGGGAAAGGACGGACTGATCGATTTAGATGATCCGAAAGGGGCGAACGGCGGTGATTCCTTCATGGTGCTGCAGTATCTTTTAGACGAAGAAAGGACGAATAGACCGCACCTTAAGAACCCCGATTTTCTGTTTATCAACTGCGGTCTCCACGACATAAAAACCGACCCGGCTGCCGGGAAAACCCAGGTCCCTTTAAAGCAGTATCAGAAAAATCTCCGAGGCATTGTCAATGCGGCGGCACGTGTCTCCGTACAGACCGTGTGGATCCGTACCACCCCGGTGGATGACGGGATTCATCAATCCAAGGGAAGACCCTTTCACCGGTTTAACCGGGATGTAATCCGGTATAATCAAGCAGCTGATGAAATCATGAAAGCGAAGGGTATACCGGCAATCGATCTCTACACATTTACCGTTAATATAGAAGAAAACCTCTACTGCGATCACGTACACTTTAGAGAACCTGTCCGGAAGAAGCAGGCAGCATATATAGCCGGATGGATCGGGGGATTTCGGCGGGCGTTTTCGCTTGAATAACTCAAAGCACATTCTATGCTACAGAAGTCCAGCGCGCTAACGACGCTAATATCACGCGGCGCTTTTGGACAGCACCCATTCCCCCTTCTCTCCTTCTATAATAGCAGGAAGGTAATATTAAATTGCGAATTAGGAGTTCCCGAGAATCCTGTGCCTTGGCGGCACAGTTTATCCGTAACAGCTTTTCCTGTCGGGGTTGTGCGTTTAAGTCCGGAATGCAAAATCATGAATCGGCCTTATCGGTATTCCATTGAAAATCCTGATCCAGCGGAAATACCGGCCGGAGAACTTTGTCATAGCGGAACCACTCGCATCGTAAACAAGCACTACCCGGACTTAATGCTAAAAAAGACCGCCGGGAGACCTTACGCAATGCGGCAAAGAGATAGCCTAATTTGACCACAATTACCTTGTAGTCAGAGATGAGGACACCTGATGATTCGATAACTTCGGGAGAAGTGAATGAACAACGCTCATCCGTAAAGATGACATCAGCCCCGCCGCTGCTCAACACCACCGCATTGATCCTGCTGCCGTGTATATCTTTGAGTTTTCCTTTCCTCTTCAGCACACCGGAGAATGGAACCCTGTGTGCGCATTCATCCAATCCTCTTTCTATGTTCAATTCGATGCTTTCCCCGGCAGCAATACCCCCGCAAAGCTCAACAATTTCAGGTTTTGTGATTCCGGCTAAGAGGACCGCTTCACATTTCCGCCTTAGAACAAGATCAAGAAAAAAAATACTATCACCGGGTGCACCCGCAGTCACATTGTCTCCAGTGTCAGATATAAATACCGGATAATCCCCGTTTGCAAGCCCCCTATTGAGAGTTTCCTCCGGTTTACCGGCCTCTTCTTCAAATGAAAAGTCCCTCCGTTTTTCCCAGACAAATGCCGCAAGCTTACGGGCCTCTGAGAGAGCAACCGCCGAAGCCGCGGAGTCATTCCAACCTCCAGACGGTGTAACCACAATTGCTGCCCTGCTATTCGGAGCATCAACCCATGCCATTCCGCAGAAGAATGAAGCACAGAGAATTTCTTGTTTTTTTTCCGTATGCTCCACTTTTTTCATGATAGTCTTGGCCGGTTCAATGCCGGTTGTAACCATTTCACCGGGCAGGAGCAAGGGAATACCGATCAGGACAGGATGCGGTAAGAACTCATCTCGGATGCATTGCAGCAGGAGTCTTCCTGCTCTCAGTTGAGTCTCCTCCTCATCGGTATGCGGCGCCGTTTTATAGCCGCAGAGAATGTTGACGCTTCCGACAAGTTCCGCCGTAATATTTGCATGAAAGTCCAGAGCAACGGCAATCGGTACTGAATCACCACACAAATTTCTGAGCCGACGAAGCAGCCGTGCCTCACCGCTTCCGATTTCCTCTACATCGAGTGCACCGTGTAGATAGAGCCAGATTCCCGCAATCTCATTGCATTTCTCGGCGGTCTCAAGGATTCGTCGTTCAAACCATTCAAAGCTTTCCCGTCTCAGGCTCCCCCCGGGAACAGAATAGGCATACAAGGAGGGTACCACTTCATATCCCTGCTCCTCAAACAATCCGGTAACGGGTATCTTCCCCAGCATCTGACGATCCTCAAAAATAAAAAAATCCTTACGTGTCGACTTCCGGGGACTGAATGTATTACTCTCCTGCAGAAGAGCAGCGGTAATTATCCGTTTCATTCACTGCTGCTCTTATTCCGGATTGATTCGACAAACGGCATTGTCCAATCAAGACCATAATCCCATAAGACCGCATCCCGGGGTACTCCGTTATCATCCCAGCCCATCATTTCATAATACATTCGTACTGCCTGAGAGAAGCGTTCGCGGTCTATATGGCTTCCTTTTAATCTGCCGCATTTGATCGGATCGTTGTAAAAACGGGCCGGCAAGATATCAAACTCACTGCCCAACCCTTCCCTCAGGTTATATATCCTCATCAAATGGTTTCTTCGTTCCCCCCACCGAATCACTTCATAGGAACTGCTCTTCCATCCGGTAACCGCATGTATTAGTTTTACAATCATTTCAAGACTTAGCACCCTCGTCGGCGCTCCGGCAAACACACAGAGGTCCAGTACATCAAAGGCGCTCCAGATAGTATTCAGAACCTTATAATTCTTTACTTTTTCAGGTCCTACATATTCCATGGGAATCCGCTGCAGTATTCCGAGACTCCGGGAATACTCGAGGGTATGCTGCCAGCCGCTTACCGTATCAAAGTCCCAATCATGTTCACAGATATCATACCGCGGACCTACCGGCGCGGTCGCGTAGCCGAGGGCAAGGTTAGTTTGGGTTCTCGGTTCAAAGGAAACCATCTCAACGCCCTTCACATGCAGAGCATACTGTTCCGCCCCCGCTCCGAAACGTTCAGATGCCCTCCGGCTGCCCTCAGCAAGAATGTCCCCGAATCCGCGCCTGAGAGCAATGTCCGATACCAGATCTTCAACCGCATCATTTGCACCGAAGACCAATTCGATACCGCCCGTATCTTTCTTTAAGAGAATGCCTTCCTGAAAACATTCCATGGCGAAGCTGATGGTAAATCCAAGAGACACCGGGTCAAGTCCATAGCGGTTGCAAAGCACATTTGTCCTGAGCATGAGCTCTATATCATTGTTGCCGATATTTGGTCCCATTGCCCCGGTCACCTCCTGGTGAATCCCGGCGGAGTCTTCGTACCCACTGTCTGCGTCTATTACTTTTATACAGTCGTTAGGACATCCCGGGCAGGGTTTTGAACGCTTGTAATACGCCAGGTAGTTTTCCCGGTTATACGCTGTGTCTCCTTCACGCATGTCCGATTGGAAGTTGTTCTTTCCGATATAGGCAGTCTCGAAATCCGACAAATCCGCCGCGGCGGAAAACCCCGGCTGCTCCTTCTGCCACATACTCAGTTCATTCTTCAGCATGTCGGCTTCAAATCGGGCACTGATACTGTCAAGTTCATCCCGGTCAAACACAGGCGGCA
>CAZUAE010000063.1:0-7025 GCA_964618265.1 uncultured Spirochaetales bacterium
TTTGGCAATGCCCCGCAGTGATACACCTGTGCGCAGGCCAATCATAATTTCTTCTCGTTCCGCATGGTTCAAAACTCTATACAGCAAATCCCGGTCAACTCCTTGTGTGATATAGAAGTGGCCATAATTACATATAATATATGAATTTAGATCGGGTTGACCGGGATTTGCCGCATATTTTTTTCGCGGAAAAACGGCAATTTCCGGTGATCCCGATTTATATAATTATTTGTAATAAAACAATTTATAAATTTTAATGCGAATGTGATCACCGGGAATTGCTGACTCATAACAATGTTACTCCTTATCCTTAAGTCCATTCATTATTGCCTTCTTGGAAACAATACAAATAATAAGTTTGACAAAAATTATAAAGCTTTGTAATATGGCCAACAAGCAAAATACCACGGGGGAATGGATGATAAAAAAGAAAACCTTATTTCCGGCAGCCCTTCTCTTCCTGTTAGCACTCTTTTTTTTCCAGAGTTGCGAACAAGACAAAGCACCAGACCAAACTAAGACCGCCGGCACATCGGATTCAGTAAAAGTGACCTTTATCGAACTCGGCTCAGTTAACTGCGTACCATGTCGGATGATGCAGCCGGTAATGGAAAAACTGGAAAAGAATTTCCCGAATCATCTTGAAGTACTGTTCTATGATGTCTGGACAAAGGAAGAAGCTTCGTACGCTCGTGAATACAGTATACAGGTAATACCCACCCAGGTATTTTTAGACGCTTCCGGCAAGGAATTTTATCGCCATGCGGGATTCTTTCCCTACGACGAGATTGTGGAAATACTGAAGCAAAAAGGAGTAGAAAACTGATGCTTGAACTGTTTGAAGGACTAACAAGGATGCTTGAAGTCTCTGTTGTCCTCGCGGTTACAGCCTCGTTTTTCTGGGGTGTTTTAAGTGTTGTGCTGAGTCCTTGCCATATAGCAGGGATTCCCCTCATTATGGGGCATATTGTTGCCCAAGGCGACGGAACAAAGAAAAAAGCAGGTATAATGTCCTTCCTTTTTGCCTTGGGAATACTCGTAACCCTTCTTATTATCGGCATTATAACCTCTATTCTCGGGCGCATCGTCGGGCATACAGGTCCGGCAGTTACCTATATTGTCGGAGGGTTTCTTATTTTTTTCGGTGTCTATATGACAGGTCTTCTCCCCTTCGATTTATTCAACTTTTCCGTGCAGCCGGAAATAAAAAAACGGGGATTGTTCCCCTCCTTTTTCTTCGGTCTGATATTCGGCCTGGCTTTAGGTCCCTGTACGTTTGCCTTCATGGCACCGATGCTCGCCGTAGGGTTCCAATCAGCCCGGGCTGATCTTTGGTTTGCCTTTTCCCTTTTTACCTTTTTCGCAATCGGCCATTGCGTAGTAATTGTCGCCGCGGGTATTCTTACCGAATATGTACGAGCCTATCTTAAATGGAACGAAAAAACCAGAATCCTGAATCGGGTTAAAACTGTATTCGGCGTGCTTATTTCTCTGTCTGGAATATATTTGATTTTTCAGGAAATTTTTTAATCAGTCTGAGGCTCTTACCTCTTACAATTCCACGGCTTGACATCTTTTCTTTGTTTGGCTATATTGCCAATTAGTATAGAACAAAACCTAACGGAGGAGAAAATATGAAAATACAAATTTTGGGAACAGGCTGCCCTAAATGCGGCGCTCTTGAGCGCAACGCCCGGGAGGCTATGGCTAAAACAGGCATCCAGGCGGAAATTGAAAAAATAACGGATTTGGACGATATCATGGCGATGGGCGTTATGGTCACACCGGCTTTAGCTATCGACGGCGAAGTAAAGAAGGCTGGAAAAGTGCTGACCGAGGAAGAGATCTCGGAGATTATAAAGGGAGGAGCGTAAAATGGCTGAATGCTGCTGCGGAAGTAATACACCAACTCAATTAATATACGCATGCTCGGGAGCCGCTAATACAGGATACCTATCCGACAGAACAGCCCGAAGGCTGATGAAGGAAGGAAATGGGAAAATGACATGCCTTGCCGCGGTGGGGGCAAACCTCTCCGGGTTTATAGAATCGGCGAAGGCCGCTGACTGCAATATCGTCATCGACGGCTGCCCGGTTTCCTGCGGAAAAAAGATATTTGAGCAATTGGAACTACCCTTTACACACTACAAAGCAACCGATTACGGGGTACAAAAGGGAAAAACAGAAATTACCGAGGAAGTCGTGCAAGAAGTAACTCAGAAAATTACGGAGACAATTACCAATGGCTGCTGCTGAACTTCTTAGACGGCTCTGGCAGGAAAAGAAGAACCGCTGGCTCCTTCTGCTTACAGGAATCTTTCTCATTGCCTACTTCATGCCCTGGAGTGCCCCCCGGGTCTCCTCGGCGGTACAGGAATCCTTTCTTATGCTCGCGGAATACGCGAGGGAACATGTACTTCTCTGTCTAGTCCCGGCTTTCTTTATTGCCGGGGCTATCATGGTGTTCCTTAACCAGCAGTCGGTTGTAAAATATCTTGGACCGGAAGCCCCAAAACTGGTTGCCTACAGTGTGGCCTCTGTTTCCGGGACTATTTTAGCGGTCTGTTCCTGTACTGTTCTGCCATTGTTTAAGGGAATATACAAAAAGGGCGCCGGAATCGGTCCGGCGGTCTCTTTTCTCTACTCCGGTCCGGCTATAAACATTCTGGCTATTATACTCACTGCTAAGGTCCTTGGATTCCAGCTCGGAGTTGCCAGAGCGGTGGGAGCGGTGGTATTCGCCTTCATAATCGGCCTGCTCATGCACCTGATATTCAGGAAGGAAGACGCGGAACGGGTTACCAACGCCGCGATGTTCCAGGGAGCAGGAGAAGAGGAGCGCGGGCTCGGAAAAACGGTTGTGTACATGGCCAGTATGGTGGGGATTCTCGTGTTCCTGAACTGGGCGCCCTCCCGGGGTTCCTCAGGTATTTGGGACCTTATCTACCGGGGAAAATACATAATAACCGGAGCATTCGCGCTTCTTCTACTCTACACATTGGTTCGCTGGTTTAAAAAAAGCGAGTTGAAGGATTGGGTCAGCGCCACAAGGGATTTCGCGGTACAGATCCTTCCCCTCCTCTTCGGTGGTGTCATGGTGGCAGGCTTTCTCTTAGGCAGACCCGGTCATATGGCGCTGATCCCGGAAGAGTGGATCGCCAAAGCTGTGGGCGGGAACTCCCTCCTCTCTAACGTTATCGCGAGCGTTTCCGGGGCCTTAATGTACTTCGCCACTCTGACTGAAGTTCCCATTATGCAGGGACTTATCGGTTCGGGGATGGGACAGGGACCGGCTTTGGCCCTCCTTCTCGCGGGTCCTTCCATGTCGTTACCCTCCCTCCTTGTCATAGGCGGAGAACTCGGTATAAAAAAGACCGCCGCGTACGTGATCATAGTTGTTATTATGTCCACCATCGCGGGAATGTTCTACGGAGCGGTGATTGCATAAACAGATAAATCGGAACCGGTAACCGAAGAACCAGCAGTCCGGAACCTTTCTGCTGCGGATGATCCGGTCCCGGTGTGCGCCGTCACGATACAATTTTATCCGGTTTTCCCCGGTCCCCTGAACGGGGAGCGGTTGGTTTCTCCGCTCTGATACCGCCCACTGTAATTAATGCGGTCAGGATAAGACTGATAATTACAGCCCAACTGTATGTTCCGGTCAGGTCTTTGAAGAGGGAGAAGAGGTAAGACCCTACCGCGCTGCCGGCAACAGCCACAGACACGGAAAGACCGGAAATTGACCCTAAGTGTCTGCGGCCGAAAAACCGGGGCCAGGTCAATGCGGAAAGGATTCCCATCATCCCCTGGATGATACCGTGTCCGATAATGAGCAGGATCACCATGAAACCTTCCCGCAGGAAGAGCAGCGCCGTCATCATTAGAATCATTCCGGCACCCTTGAAGATGAGAAGCCATTTGAGCCGGACGTAATCGCTCAGCCAGCTCAAGGTGAACTGCACCGCAACCGCTATCACGGAAGCCGGAAAAAAACGGCTACAGCCTGGGTTCTTGTCATTCCGGCATTCTGGAATATGGAAACGATATGGAAAGTGTAAGCCGTGACTACCAGAGAACTCATTGTAAGAATAAGAGTAAATACCCAAAATGAGTAAGTCCTCCGGGCTTCCTTCAAGGTGAAGTCCTTTGCCGCGGCAGTCTCGGCGTGATGCCGGGAGTTTTCTTTGGTGATGGTTTTACCGTCAGGGATGAGCCCGTGCTCTTCAGGATTGTCCACAAAAAAAATAAAAGCGACTCCGGAAAACCCTATAGCGGTGAAACCGATAATACGCCACGCCCACTGCCAGGAGTACGCTTTGATTAACGAATTGAAAAAGGGCGGGGCTAGGGAAAATCCCAGGGCGATGGAAACCCCGATGACCGCAATCACCATACCCCGCCGTTTCTCAAACCATTTCATTACCATGTTCCGGGAACTCAAAGTCAGTACTCCCTGTCCGGAAAAGCGGAGGAGGAAGAAGCAGACTATCATGAATAGAAAGGGCAGCAGGGGAAATCCAGCAAACTTACCGAGAGGTCCGGCGGGTCCGGCAATTTTGTCTGCGAAAGAAAGGAGGATAAGGACCAGTCCTAAGAGAAAGCTGGAAAGTGAGGCAACGATTTTGGCCCCGTACCGGTCGAAGAGTCTTCCGGCAAAGGGAAGGAAAAGGGCCGATGCTACGGTACCGAAGAGATATGCCAGACTCAGGTGGCTTCGGGATATTACCAGATCCCGTATGAGGTGGTCCGTAAAAACCGATACCCCACAGTCTGTCCCGGAGCGCTCAAAAGGATACCCACGGTACCCATTCCCACAATCAGCCAGCCATAAAAAAAAGGCCATACATCAGGCCTTATCAAGGATTTGTGTTCAAATATCCTGTCCATTAATTATAAGGTACACGGGAACAGCATAAGGGGCAAGCGTTCTCCCTATTTGAGCAGCAATGCTACATTTGCAATGTAGCATTGCTGCTTTTTGTGGAAAACATGCCCCCACGATTAAAGACAATGTCCATCTAAAGTGAATACATTGTAGAGAATTTGTAATCAAAACATCAATAAAATGTGTAGACATCTTCTTTTTCCGCGGGGGCATGTTTTGAAAATTAATAAGAGGTTTTAGATGAGGAACTCCTTATCCGGATAAGGAAAGCGGTGCTTACCTCCCGGATAAGGCTCCCGCTTTAAGTGCTGCCGGTCATAGAGGGGACAGATCAAACCGGGCGGCGAAATGCCGACACAGGTGCTTCCCAGCCATTCCAGAGTAAACATCCTGCCGCCGATCTCCTCCTCGTGTTTGTCCCAGCGGATTGGATAGGTTATCTCGGCGGCATCTCCCGCCTTAAGAGGGCCAAGGGAAATAAAGGCTTTCTCCATGTCTACCGCCTGTTCCATTCCATTGATTCTGCACCGGATGTATTCGCGGTCCATCCAGTTCGCGCCCCACCGCTCCTTAACATCAGCAAAATCCTTATCCATAAACCGCCGGCGGTACCGGAGTCTGCTCCAGTCGGCAATCCGCACCGATAAACGCCCGGGCTTTTTCATTGTCACCCGGACACGGCCCTCCCAGGGTTCATACCCCCGCACCGCTAAGGCGGCGGAATCACGGTCGAAAGGCATATTCACCCGGTATTCAGGCGCACCGGCAGCTCCGACAGAACCCTCCGCGTCTGCCTGCCCCTCACTCAACACATTGTGCCAGGCAAAGTAGAGCGCCCTGGTTCCCCACGCGGTACAGCAGCCGGTCATGGTACGGAAATGACACGGGGGATTGTTCCCGGCGAAGTCGTTTACGGCGGCATCGCCGTGGAATACTCCTAAGGACCGGGACAAAACATCGGTGTAGGATTTCCGGATATCCGA
The DNA here is from genome assembly GCA_964618265.1 of uncultured Spirochaetales bacterium. Lineage (GTDB taxonomy): Bacteria > Spirochaetota > Spirochaetia > CAYLLE01 > CAYLLE01 > CAYLLE01. The sequence goes on from CAZUAE010000063.1 coordinate 5,872, forward strand.
AGCGCGGGAACTCCGCAATACCGGTTCCGGAATCCAGTCTATACGGGTAAGCTGCTGCTCTAAAAGCTGGTTCCGGGTAAACATCTCCGCGTCATTCCAGTAGATATCGTCCCCGGTAGCCTTGGCAAGGAGAATTGCCAGATCAATCATGTTGGAGATACAGCACGTTTCACAGTCTTCGTGCCGGGGGTCCAGGTCAGCCCGGATGATTTCAGGAAACCATCCGAGGGAAGATCCTTTTTCGCGGAGAAACCATTCGTAGGATTGCCGGCACAGCCGGAAAACCTCATCATTCTCCGTCAAGAGGGCGTACCGGAGCAGTCCGATTACACCGGAAAGCTTGGTATGGACGTGCCCGTCGAAAGCGCCAGTTTCCCGGAAGGAAGGATCATTCAGGACCGGATGCCGGGATACAATCTTTTCCATCAACCTAAAGACCTTTTCCTTGGAGGTCAGTTTATAATAACGGACCAGGGGATCAAGAAGCCAGCTCACCGTGTGGGGGTTGATGAGATTTTCCTCCCACGCCTCCAGGTTGAAATCGGTCATGGTCTGTTTTTCGTCAGCCCGTTCCAGGATCCAGTCCCTCTCCCGGGCCAGTATCCCGTCGATGAACCGGTCGGCCCTTTTCTCATACTCAGCCTCTCCAGATTCAATAAGCAGAAGAAAGGACTCAAACATCATCCGGTGGGGTTCGTTAAAATGGGATACCGGATATTCCGGACTCCATTCAGTCTTCATTTGACCGCAGAGTCCCAGATCGTTCATGTCCTGCAGTTTTTTAAGATATCCGATGTAGGTTTCTTCCACAGGAAGCCGTTCCCGGATGTCCAGCATGTTTTTCGCATAGAGGATACCCACGAGAAACCGGAGAATAATTTCTCCCGCATCCAGTCCGGAAATTATATGACGCATCTCCGGCGGGGATGAGTTTAAAAATGTATTCTGATACGGGAAATGATGATAAAGCTCATCGGTGGAATTGATGATTCCGTTCAGGGCCAAATCGGCCCGGTACTGCAGGTTAAAGCTGTTCATAATAGTTCCTCTCTACCAAGTATATTCTATAGGGATACAGGGCGCAGCATCGATATCAGAATGCCACTCCCGTAAATACTTTCGGTGCTCCTCCAGGATACCGGCAAACTTTTCAT
>CAZUAE010000064.1:0-7007 GCA_964618265.1 uncultured Spirochaetales bacterium
CCCTACGGGCGGAGCGTCCTGGATTACTGTGTACAGGAAACCCTTCAGGCTGTCCTCGACGAGTCCCCCCATTTTTTAAAAGAGTCTCTGGGTCTTATGGATGTATCTCCCGCCGATACTGTATATGCGATATCCGGTGAAATGGGTACAGCCGTGTCTATCAGGACGGTAAACCTGGGGTTCGATGAAATTATCACTGATAATGAGAACGGCAGGGTCAGGCTTAAGCCCCATACCCTTCGGTGCCGTTTCGCCCTGCGTTTCGGAGACCTGCAGGACGATGCGGGGGAGGTCACCCGGTCCGACCAGGTACGGAAGGCTTTCAATTCCCCTTTCCATCCTTTCATTCTCGCCACGACTTCCATCGGCCAGGAGGGGCTTGATTTCCACCAGTACTGCCGCGATATTTACCACTGGAACATTCCGCATAATCCGGTGGATATGGAGCAGCGGGAGGGAAGGGTGCACCGGTACAAGGGGCACGCGGTCCGGAAAAACGCCGCAGCGGCGGTACCGTTTCACACCCTTTCGGGACAATTGAAAGACCTGGAGGATGTCTGGGAAACAATTTTCAGCAGATGTGTTGAGATGCGGGACGGTTCACACAACGACCTGGTGCCGTTCTGGATTTCGGACGGGACTAAGGGACTTAACAAATATAAAATCTGCCGGCATATCCCGGATATTCTGATGAGTAAAGAAAAGGGTATGGTTGAGGCGCTGCGGAGGTCGCTTATTACCTACCGGATGGTCTTAGGACAGCCCCGTCAGGAGGACCTCCTCCGCTTCCTGGAACAGCGCGCCGGAGGAGATGACGGATTCCTGGAGGAGCTTTTGAAGTATAAGATTGATTTGTCTCCGGGGTGAGGGATAGTATGATACTGCAACCTTTTAATCATCTTTAATGAAAGAGATAAGAAAAGACCGTGGAAATTTCATATTTTTTTCTCTAGAATACATTTAAGGGAGGAATGAGCGATGAGCACATTACAAACAATTTCTGAAGCCTGCAAACCTCGACAAAGTGTATTTGACAGATCCAGGAAGGACGTCGTACTGCATCTCGGAGACCTGTTATCAGGGAAATTCGGAGAAAAGGAAGCGGACACATTTTTTGCTGAAAATTTTGTTACAAACGGTATGAAGTCCTTGGTGAACAAGACCTTCGAAAGGCTATCAGGAAAAAAGGACCAGGCGTCGACCTTTCTCCTCTCACAGGCCATGGGTGGCGGTAAGACCCACTCCATGCTGGCTTTAGGCTTGCTTGCTAAATATCCATCCTTAAGAAAAAAATACTGGCAAGAAGGCGAATTAGAAGGTGAACAGATCCGTGTCATCGGTTTCGATGGCCGTGAATCGGACTATCCCTATGGTGTTTGGGGAGCGTTAGCGGAACAACTCGGGAAAAGGGAATTATTTAAGGACCTCTATTCACCCCTGCAGGCACCGGGTGCTACCTCCTGGATTAATCTCCTGAAAGGACCTCCCACAATCATTTTGCTCGATGAATTGCCCCCCTATTTCGCAAATGCCATGTCGAAGGCAATCGGTAATAGCGACCTTGCGGCAGTGACTACGACGGCAATTTCCAATTTAATGATTGCCGCGAATAAAGAAGAACTGCTCAATGTCGCGGTAGTAATATCCGACCTCTCGGCCACGGCCTACGCTGGACTTGGCACGGGTGTATTAAATGCTTTAGAGAACCTGGAAAAAGAAACGAACAGAAGCGCGTTGGTAATCGAGCCGGTAGCAACCCAGGGTGATGAAGTTTTCCATATTTTAAAGACCCGGTTGTTTGAAAAAATGCCTGATGAGAAGGTCGTGGAAGATATCGCCGTGGCATATGCTGAATCCGTTAAAAAGGCGAAACAGATGGAACTCACGGCGGCAACGCCGGAAAGTTTTGCTTCCGAAATTCGGAATTCGTACCCGTTTCATTTTTCTTTACGCGACCTCTATGGTAGATTTAAGGAGAATCCGAATTTTCAGCAGACACGTGGATTCCTTCGGATGATGCGCTCCATTACCGCTAATCTGTGGGAATCGAAGCGGGCGGAATCACGCTACCTTATCCATCCATACGACATCGATTTAAACGATACGGATGTTCACACGGAGTTTGACAGAATAAATCCGAGCCTTTCGGAGGCGGTACGGACTGATATCGCGAACAACGGAAATTCTCACGCGGAACAAATGGATGAGGAGTTAAAAACTTCTGACGCAACGGATGCCGCAAAACTCATATATGTCTCATCTCTCTCCCTCGCATCGAAAGCCGTTATCGGTCTTCGGGATACCGAGGTAATCGCCTGGCTGTGTGCTCCCGACAGAAGCGTGGAGCGGTTACTCAAGGATGTTCTCGAAGTCCTTCCAAACCGTGCATGGTATCTCCATATGTCCGTAGACGGCCGGATCTATTTTAAAAACGTACAGAACTTAGCGGCACGACTCTATAGTATGGTCAATACGACGACAAAGGAGAACCGGGTACAGGAGCTTCGGAAATATTTAACGGGTCTTTTCGAGCCGAAAACGAAGGATTTATACCAGGACATTAAAGTACTGGCTCCGATAGATGATATTGTTATTAATCAGGATAAAGTATCTCTCATCCTTACCGATCCATATCCAAAGGCTACGAGAGAGGAGGTCCTGAATCCGGAATGGAGCCGCTTTTTCGAAGAGCAGACCTTTCAAAACAGAATGCTGTTTCTTACCGGAGATAGAAACACCATGGACGAGGTGTTGAAGAATGCCGCGTATCTTCGGGCAATTGAAGTTGTGTTATCGGAGCATGAGCAGGAAGGAGTTTCACCTAAAGATCCGCAGGCACAGGAAGCTCAGAGAAGTCAAGATAAATACCTCGTCCAGCTGAAAAGCGCGGTACAGCAAACATTTTCTATTATCGTATATCCTTCGAGGGGGAAATTGCGGCCGGAGCATATCAATTTCAACTTTGATGATAATAACTACGACGCGGAAGCCCAGATTAAAAAAACACTGGAGGATAACCAGAAATTTTCTTTAGAACCCGCTAATGATACCTGGGTTAAGAAAGTAGAAGACAGGCTCTTTGACGGACAGAATCCGGTGCCCTGGAACGAGGTCAAAAAACGGGCGGCTGTAAAATCGGAATGGCAGTTTCATCATCCCGGACTGCTGGAGGATATTCGGGCTTATGCATTGTCTGTAGGAAAGTGGCGTGGCGAAGGCAATATGGTACGAAAAGGGCCGTTCCCGAAGGAACCTACATCGGTAAAAATAACCGAAAAAAGTATTGACCCCGACACGGGGGAGGCAATTCTCCACATTATTCCGGAAGGCGGTAGTAAAGTAGTATATGAAATTGATGAGAAAAGGCCTTCTGAGTCCGCTCTCGAGGTACCGAACTATCAAGATTTCCGTACCAAAGAATTGAAACTCAGTTTTCTCTGTATCGATGAAGGCCCCGACAAACGACCGACGGGAGACCATGCGGTCTGGCAGAATAAGATTTTTATTAGGGGAAGATTTTATTCCCAGGGGGAAGATACCTATTTTCATATGGAGGCAGTTCCTGACGCTCCGATAAAGTACACAACTGACGGCCGCAACCCTGTAGAGCAAGGCGTACCGTATTCCGGCGACTTTCCAGTCCCGCAGGATGCGAAAATTATTTTGGCGGTCGCCGAAAAGGACGGAGTGAGAAGTGAAGAGACTTCATTCCGCGTAGATATCTCCGGTTCTTCACAAATTGCAGCTGATAAAGAGGCGAAATGGCTCTGCAGCAAACGGTATAAAAACCTCCGTACATCCGAAGGCTTCCAGGTGATGGAGCGGGCTGAAGAGTACGGCAGCAGGTTAACGGAAGTAAGCATTAATGTAACCTCTCCTGAAACGAATGAAGCGCTGTTTTACACCCTTCCGAAAGGGGAATACAAAACTCCGGAGGAAATTATTTCGTTGTTTGAAAAATTGAGGGAATTAATTCCCGCGGCTCATTTGACAGTTACCATTGGAGAAATACACTTCAGTAAAGGTCAGGACCTCCTCGACTGGATAAGCAAAGATAAACTGAATGTTGATACGGAAAAAGAGGTCCGCCAATGAGCCGAATTCTCGGGTTCGGTTACTACCCGGAGCGTACAAGTTACTGCTTTATCGTTCATCTTCCGATCCCGAAAAAACCGGAGGCGGAAGTGGCGATAACGGAAGAGTTCAAATGGAATGAGGAAATTGTTGCCTACGACAAACGGGTCGACGGTTTCCAGGACCCGAACTGTAAAGTGCTCCTTCCGAGGAGGATATGGAAAGAGATAGCTGAAGAAGCAAAGGCGGAGTTTAACCGGAGACTGATCCGGTATGGCGTACAGACAGGAAAGTGGCCGGCTTCAGGGATGGTGCCGGTGGACAGAAACTTCGGAAAAGAGCTGGTTCTTCTTTGTTGGGCGGTTGAAGATTCGGATCCGCTGCTGCTACCGAATGCAATCCGTAACTGGCTGGGCTTAAGTCCGGAAGAACGGTGGTGGCTGTTCACCATGACAAATGCCGCTACCGGTCAGGCGATAAAGGGAAAGAATCGGGGCTGGCGAAAGGCGGTACGCTTTGCTTTAACGGAAAACCCGATAGCCGATTCCGTCATTAAAAAACGAAACAGTGATTTCGAACTGCCGTTGTTCGCGGATTATGAATAGCGAAAAAACACAAAAAAAGTATTACTTTGTCGATGAATCGGGTGATCAAAATTTTCTTGGTAAACATAAGGTAGATTTGATAAAAAGCGGAAAGGCCTCAAAATATTTTATCGTCGGTTATATTGAGCTTGAGGACCACCTGGAGTTAGCGAGAAATTTAGGTGTAGTTAGAGAAAGTATAAAAAGGGATGATTACTTACAGGACATACCTTCCCTTAAGTCGTCTTTAACTTGTTTTCATGCAAACAAGGATTGTAGGGAGGTACAAGAGCGGGTATTTAAGGTTCTCAAGCAGACAGATTTTCAGGGTTTTGCAGTCGTTATTGAAAAGAAAATTGATTTATTTATTTCTAAATTTAAGGGAAAAAAAAGTGCCTTATATGCCTATTTAGTCGAGCGCCTATTTGAAAATAGATTACATCAGCACGATGTTATAGATATTTATTTTTCAAAAGTACACAATGTTATACATGAAAAAAATATGTGGGCAGCTATAGAAGAGGCGAAAGCTCGATTTTATAAAAAATGGAACAAAACGCAAGAAAATGACATTCGTATATTCATGCAGAACCCGTCTCAAATAGCCGGCCTTCAAGCTGTTGATTATTTTTTATGGATGATACACCGGCTGTATCATCATCACGAGTTTCGGTATTATCATTTTTTACAAGATAAAGTGTCATTGATACACGACTTAAGTCATGGTCAAGAACTGTACGGTGAATATTTTTCTAAAAAGAATCCGATAACGAAGGACAGGTTTAAATATGAAGAAAAAAAATGAGTCCCCTCAGAGGCTAGGTGATGAAAACCATCACACAAGGCTCGTGGCCTGCTTTCACCTTCCCGGGACTCATATAAAATTTAGTATACTTACAGGCTATTGTCAAGCAGAAATTTTAATGCAAGGAGCCGCCTAATGCCGCATACGCCATTTATGGAAACACAGTTTCCCTTAGCCGTTTTAAGCGCCGAAAGCTACAAAGAACGAAAAGCTGGGAGCGGACAGACTTTAACGGGACTCGGCAAATGGTGGGGTAGGAAACCCCTTGTGCTTGCTCGGGCCGTCATACTCGGACTTCTCATGCCCGCGGGAAATAATCCGGAAAAAGACCGTGAGATATTTCTTCGAATCCTTACCATGGACCCCGACGGCCTCTGGAGGCGGAAAACAAAATCGATAACAGCTGAAACCGTTTCACAAAAAGTCAGGAAAAATGAAGCAATCGGACTGTTCGATTATGCGGGAAGTAAGCCGAAGTGGCAAAAAGGGGCCGATATAACTGAAAAGGAGAAACTACAACGGCTGGCATTTAACAGAATGTCCTACGATGAAAAACTAACCTACTGCTGCCGTCCTGAACAGATAGACGGGCCGAGTGAAGAGAGCTGGACGGTAATAAACGATCATTTAGTCACATCCGCTGCATCTCTTCGGGAACTGTTTGAACAGCTTTCGAAAAAAGTGTTCGGCCGGCCGGTAAAAGTGGGAGATGTGTTCTGCGGCGGGGGTTCCATCCCTTTCGAAGCAGCAAGGCTTGGCCTCGAAGCTTACGGGAGCGATTTAAATCCCGTTGCGGCGCTCTTGACGTGGGCGTCAATTAACCTGATCGGAGGCGGCCCTGAAGTGCAGGAGGAGGTGCGGAAAGCCCAGGAGACTGCTTGGAATGCCGCGGACGGGCAGATTACCGAATGGGGAATCGAGCATGACGGAACGGGAAACCGTGCCGACGCTTATCTCTACTGCGTGGAGATGAAAAGTCCGGCCACCGGCCTGTGGGTGCCGTTAGCGCCTGGGTGGGTCATCAGCGAGAAGTACAATGTCGTGGCCGTTTTACAAAAGAATGAAAACCGACTGGGCTACGATATCGACATTATTACCGGAGCAACCAAAGAGCAGATGGAAAAGGCGAAAAAGGGGACGGTACAAAACGGCGAGCTGGTCTGTCCCGAAACCGGTAACCGCTACAGTATCGCCGGCCTCCGCGGGGACAAACGGAAACACGGCGGACAAACGGAATACGGTCTAAGGCTCTGGGAAAACGAAGACCTTGTCCCCCGGCCGGAGGACACCATTCAGGAACGGCTCTACTGCGTCCGATGGGTAACGCCGGAGGGGGACAGGCTTTACAAAGCCGTTACCCCCGACGACCTGAAGCGGGAAGAAAAGGTGCTTGCTCTTCTTAAGGAGCGCTTCGCTGAATGGCAGAAGAAAGGATATATTCCGTCCCGCCCTATCCCCCGGGGCGGAGATAAAACCGAAGAGCCGATCCGAACCCGGGGCTGGACCCACTGGCACCACCTGTTCCACCCCCGGCAACTGCTGGT
>CAZUAE010000065.1:0-6857 GCA_964618265.1 uncultured Spirochaetales bacterium
TGACGATTGAATTTTCACCGCTCAGCTCCAGTTCGCCCGGGCATCCGGTAAGCAGGAAAAAGCAATACAAGCCGCTTATAATTGAAAAAATAATATATCGAATTTTCATCATAACCTCCGGAATATTTACTGACATGATTTTCCCACTTTATTCTCTGAGTATTTTTCCGACGATTTTATCCGGTGCCCGGGAATTCCGGTACTGTACTTTGGTACAGTATTTCGTAATACGGGTAATTTTTAAGTGAAGAAGAGCTGCCTATCCTAGTGAATCAGGGGATCCGTAAGGTTGATATGTTATTTCTCTTCTGACGGTTTCATCATATTAAGAAGTTCTACCCTGTTTTTGGCTCCTGTTTTTTCGTAGATACTGGATATATGCGCCTTTACCGTGCGTTCGGTAATATACAGAGCTTCCGCGGTTTCCTGAATCGTTTTACCCCTTGAAAGGTGATTGAACACTTCAATTTCCCGAGCTGAAAGCTGATACTGAAGCAAAACATCATCCAGCCGGGGAATTACTGTTCCCGAAACCAAAAGCCCCAAAGGATCTCCAAAACGGTCGAACAGGGGTTTTACCCGGAACTTAACTTCTCTTTTTTCACCGGAGCCGGCGGGATCATCCGGGACCGTCATTATGAATTCTTTTTCCGGATCTTTCGGTGTCCATACTCTGACTAACGCCAGGAGGGGATTCAAATTGACTTTCAGAGGATCTGCGCGAAAAAATGGTACCAGCCGGGTATCTCCCAGAACAGACTGGACCCTTCTATTTTGATACACCCGTTTTCCGTCCAGATCGTAAAACAGCACCAAGTCCTCTACAGAATCCAGGATCTTTTCCGCTAACAACCCGGGACTTATCTTCAGAAACCCGTATTTCCAAATTGCATAAACGAGCGCCCCAATCCAAACCGAAAAGATAACGGGAGATTGGGTAGGGACATCCCAGCTGGGAATAATCGGATTCAGAACATATTCCGCCGTGACAAGGATGATCGTGACAATAAGCATTCTTATCAGCAAAACTGCCTGCTTTTTTTCCCGGTTGAGCTTAGCCTGCCGGTAGTATCGAATATAATAACCCAGAGGGATAAACCACATGAGAACCGCGTAAAGGATCCAAACCAAATTCATGGGATTCTCTTTCGCCACCAGAAGTCGAACAGTCCCGTCCGGAAGGGAGTCAATAACAAGCGAAAAAGGAGAGGTGATATTAACGATGATCAGCACGACCGCGGGAAAATAGATCGCAAGCGCATACAGCCTGGGGAGGGGTTTTTTCGCGCTCAATGTATAAGCAAAGTGGAAGTTTAGGGGGAAAACAAGGAACATCCCAATACCGGAAACCGGCAGTAGAATTTCGAGTGCCTGAACATTATTTGTGTTGTATACGAAATACGCGAATGTGTTCCATTGAAACAGCGCTAAGGCCATCAGAGCCAGGACTACGTGAGACTTGGTTTTTATCTTCATTTTACGGATGATGATAAAAAGATACAGATAGAAGGCGGAGGCTACTATATTGAGGATATTCAGTACAACCACTGAACTATTCTATACGCGTCTGACTATCGGAACAACCACTTCGGTTAAATACAGAGGAATTCTCATTTTATACCGTTAGGTAACAGAAAGAGGCGTGATTTCTAAAAAATGCCGTAAAATAATCGAATGCGGCAATTCTAAATTGCAAATTTAGAATTACGCCGTCCAGTAAAGTCCTGAAAATTTCCCTGAGGAGTCATATTGACACATAATAATTACTGTTTTTCCGGGGTGTGTCATTCCGGCTCAACACAGATAGCTGCGGATCAGAAGGCGCCGAGGGAGAACGGTAGTAAATCATTACATAATAACAAATTATACATATTTTTATTGTTGGCACAGATCATGCTTTATAATCCTTGAAAAAATAAAATAAACTGCGGAGGAATTGCAAAAATCAAATAGTGGCAAGAACCTCTTCAACCATAAAATTAATCTAAAAAGGAGTTTATGATATGGGACATACAATAGGAATTGATTTAGGTACGACAAATTCTTGTGTTTCCGTAATGGAAAACAAAGAACCAGTCGTAATACAGAACAGTGAAGGACAAAGAACTACCCCGTCGGTAGTAGCCTTTACTAATAAGGGTGAGCGGCTTGTAGGCCAACCCGCACGGAATCAGATGATTACCAACCCTCAAAATACTGTCTATTCAATAAAAAGATTCATGGGACGAAAGTTCAGCGAGGTTGGAAAAGAGATAGACATGGTTCCTTATACTGTAAAGAAGGGACCCAACGGTGATGTCAGAATTGATGTTCAGGGAAAAATGTATTCCCCGCCTGAGGTATCCGCGGCGGTGCTTCAAAAAATGAAAAAAACTGCTGAAGACTATCTAGGCGCGGAAGTAACCGAAGCTGTAATAACGGTACCTGCTTACTTCAATGACTCCCAGCGTCAGGCAACAAAGGATGCCGGTAAAATCGCGGGCTTGGAAGTGAAAAGGATCGTGAACGAACCTACAGCCGCAGCATTGGCCTACGGGTTCGGGAAAGAGAAAAAAGACGAAAAGATCGCAGTCTATGACTTAGGAGGCGGTACATTCGACATATCGATTTTGGAAATCGGTGATAATGTATTCGAGGTACGGGCAACTAATGGCGATACCCATTTAGGCGGCGACAACTTCGATCAGATGATAATCGATTGGCTTGTTGAAAACTTCAGAAATGATTACGGAATCGATCTTTCTAAAGACAAGATGGCTCTGCAGCGTCTTAAAGAGGGTGCAGAAAATGCCAAGAAAGAACTATCCAGTGCTGAAACTACCGATATCAATCTGCCCTTCATTACCGCGGATTCATCGGGACCAAAGCATCTTCAGTACAATCTCACCAGAGCAAAATTCGAGCAGCTAACAGAAGACCTGGTGAACCGGACAGTAGAGCCTTGTAAGATGGCTCTTAAAGATGCCGGACTGGATTCCTCGGGTATTGACGAGGTGATTTTAGTGGGCGGTTCCACAAGAATTCCCGCGGTTCAGCGGAAGGTAAAAGAACTCTTCGGGAAGGAAGGACACAAAGGGGTAAATCCTGACGAAGTAGTTGCAGTGGGAGCCGCAATTCAAGCAGGTGTACTTCAAGGCAACGTAAATGACGTACTGCTCTTAGATGTAACTCCCCTCTCCTTGGGAATCGAAACCTTAGGGGGCGTGTTCACCAAACTCATCGAACGGAACACCACCATTCCAACCCGGAAGAGCGAGATCTTCTCTACCGCGGAAGACAATCAAACCGCGGTAACGGTACACGTGCTCCAGGGCGAGCGGTCTATGGCTTCTCAGAACCGGACATTGGGACGGTTCGAACTGGTAGGCATTCCGCCGGCACCGCGGGGCGTTCCGCAGATTGAAGTTGCATTCGATATTGATGCAAACGGAATCGTGCATGTCTCTGCTAAAGATTTAGGTACAGGGAAGGAACAAAAGATCAGAATAGAATCTTCCTCCGGTCTTTCGGAAGAAGAGATCAATAAGATGGTTAAAGACGCCGAATCACATGCCGAAGAAGACAAAAAGGCTCAGGAAAAGATTCAGACCCGGAACGAGGCGGACAGTCTGGCATACCAGATGGAAAAGATGCTTTCAGAAAACGGCGCAAATCTACCTGATGATTCCAAGACAAAAATCCAGAATGCTATCGATGATCTTAAAAAGGCGATAGAAAGCGACGACATCCAGGAGATCCGTGCAAATATGGATGCCCTTAATAAGGCAAGCCATGAAATGTCCGAAGCTATGTACAAAAATACCGGGCAGAATGCTCAAACCGGTCAACCCAACGCGGAAGATCAGCAGGAGAGCCGGGCACAGCAGGAGGATGTTGAAGATGTCGACTACGAAGTAGTGAATGAATAAATAATAATGCTATAATATCAGGCCGTCTTTAGTAGACACTAAAGACGGCCTTTTTATTATTATCCCGTAATGAGCACTCCTCAATATCTACTGCTTACCTCATATATAATTTCCTGATCTTGAACCAACGCTGATTGCGGAGTATGGTTATTGTCATGGACACGGAAAATCCCCTTTCCCTTTTTAACCCTGTCATTGCGGAATGGTTTGCCTCAAAATACAAAGAACCCACAGAGATTCAGAAGAAGGCTTGGCCCGTAATTGCGGAAGGCTGCCATATCCTTCTTACTGCTCCAACGGGAAGCGGTAAAACCCTTACAGCTTTTCTCTGGGCTATAGACCGGCTTCTTTCCGGGGTCTGGGAATCGGGAACCACAAGGGTCCTCTATGTAAGTCCCCTCAGGGCCTTAAATAACGATATCCGGAGGAATCTTACGGAACCGCTCCGGGAGATCCGGGAAGAATTCCGGTGCAGAGGACTTAATTTCCCTGAAATTCAGGTGATGACAAGAAGCGGGGATACCCCCCAGTCGGAACGGAGAAAGATGGGAAAGCATCCTCCCGAAATCCTCATCACCACACCGGAAAGCCTTAATCTGATACTTACCTCGAAAAACGCCGGGATGATGTTCTCCGGGATCCGGAGTGTTATCCTGGATGAAATCCACGCTCTAGCGGCATCCAAAAGAGGAACACATCTTGTAACCGCAGTAGAACGGCTGACCTTGTTTGCTGGAGAATTCCAGCGGATAGCCATTTCCGCAACGGTTAATCCCCTGGACAAAATCGCCCGTTTTGCAGGGGGATGGGAACGGCAAAATACGGCTGCAGGATATGCTTATGTACCGCGGAAAGTGGAGATCCGCAGCGGGAAAGGAGAACGGCAGTATCAGATAACTGTACGTTTTCCCGAAGCAGAGCGGGGACAGAAGCGGGAAGATTTCTTCCGGAGCCTTGTTAGTGAATTACGGGAGATTATAAAGAAAAATAAAAGTACTCTTATCTTTGTAAATAACCGCCGGTACGCGGAAAAAATCACCCATCTTATAAACGAGGGAGAACATGAACAACTGGCATATTCCCACCACGGTTCTCTCTCCCGTGAGCTCAGACAGGTTGTGGAAACCCGTATGAAGAGGGGGCAATTATCCACCATTGTCGCTACAAACTCTCTCGAACTGGGGATCGATATCGGCAGCTTAGACATGGTTATCCTGATACAAAGTCCGCCGTCGGTCTCCTCCGCACTTCAGCGGATAGGACGGGCGGGTCACGAAGTAGGCGGGATCAGCCGGGCCGCAGTGTATCCGGTACACAGCAAGGACCTTATAGAAAGCGCCGTAATGTACCGGTCCGTTATTGCCGGAAATATTGAGCCGCTTTATCCTTTGGAAAATCCGCTGGATGTACTCTCCCAAATAATCATTTCCATGGCATTAAACGAAAAATGGACAGTGGATGAACTGTACAATTTTATCCGCGGCAGTTATCCATACCGGAACCTGAAACGCAAGCAGTTCGATCTTGTTCTGGGCATGCTCATGGGAAAGTATGCCGGATCGAGGATTCGGGAGTTAAAACCTCGAATATCAGTGGATCCATTGAACGGTACTATCCATTCCCGGGAAGGTACCGCTTTTCTTCTGTATTCTTCCGGGGGTACTATTCCTGACCGGGGATACTACGGAATGCGAATCTCCTCAACCGGTGACAAGATCGGTGAGTTGGACGAGGAGTTTGTTTGGGAACGAAAGGCAGGCGAATCTTTTACCATGGGTTCCCAAACCTGGAAAATTCTCCGGATCGGAAACCGTGATGTAGAGGTATCCCCATGGAAACAAACAATACATACAATCCCGTTTTGGCGGGCGGAACAGCAGAACCGGGATTTTCATTACGCGTGTCTTATCGGTGATTTTTTAGAGAATTATGATTCCAAACTGGAAAGCCAAGAGAACAGAGAATCGATAATGGAGGAGTTTCAAAGAAACTTCGGCATGACGCATAGGGCTGCCGAAAGCCTTTTGGATTACCTTACCCGACAGAGAAGTGTAACAGGAACAGCCCTTCCTCACCGGCATCACCTTGTGATGGAACACTACTTCGACCCTAACAACCGGAGCGACAGTAAACAGGTTATTCTCCACACATTTTGGGGCGGCAGGGTAAACAAACCCTTCAGCATATTATTAGCTGCTCTTTGGGAAAAAAGGTTCGGATATGAACTGAAAGTATTTGCTGATAATGATGCTGTCCTCTTTATGCTGCCTCACTCCCTTTCCGATGAAGACCTATTAGAACCGGTCCTTTCCCGGGAATTGGATCCGGCAAATTTCCGGGAGCTCCTCCGGGAGAATCTGGAGAACACAGGTTTTTTCGGCGCGCATTTTAGGGAAAATGCAGGGAGAGCCCTTCTGCTTCCTTCCCGGGGATTCAGAAAACGGAACCCCCTTTGGCTTACCCGCCTCCGTTCCAAAAAGCTGCTGCAGTCAATTTCAGCATATCCGGATTTCCCCATCCTTCTAGAGACATGGCGCACTTGTCTCCAGGATCAGTTTGACCTGGAAGCTCTCTCTGTCATCTTAGAAGAAATTGCCTCAGGAGAAATTCAGATAAGTGAGACCTACACAAAATCTCCATCACCCTTCTGCAGCAATATCATATGGCGTCAAACCAATCTATATATGTACCAGGATGATACCCCCGGAGCCCGGGGATCATCTTCTTTGGACGAAAAACTGTTAAATGAAGCGGTGTTTTCACCGCAATGGAGACCCCGGATACCAGCCGGAGCAGCGGAGGATTTTAGGCGTAAACTCCATCGGGTTTCACCAGGTTATACCCCTGAGTCGCGGGAAGAACTAGTCGCTTGGATAGATGACCGTTTGGCCGTCCCCGATAAGGAATGGCAAGAACTTAGAGCTGCAATAGGTAATACCTATGATTATC
>CAZUAE010000066.1:0-5988 GCA_964618265.1 uncultured Spirochaetales bacterium
AAATAAAAACCTTTCTCGGAACAAGCAAAAACGCAATCATGATTCAAATCTGGACAGCTATGGTATCTTATATTGTTTTAATTTTTAACTTACGACAAAACTTCTTGAGTCTCTGGTCCATTGTTAGTATGATTCCATCATTTCTTCTTGCACATATTAAATATAGACAATCATATACTGTTTGATCATTGTGAATTGCTTCTCTAAGTGCTTCCTTCCATAATTCTTTTGTATTGATGAATTGATCAACTAAATTTATTCCATCCTCTGATAAGCTAATACAGTCTTCATGTTTTAATTTTGCTATTTTATTATATTTCCATGCAACATTTGCTATTTCTGAGATGTAAAGTTCCGGCGCTATCACCGCGTCTGCTTCAACAATTATATTCTTAAATTTACTACTTTCTTTTTTTTTCAGAATAATCTCTATCGCGGCTGATGTATCAAGTACTATAATCATCTTTCTCTGTCTTTCCTGATCAGTTCTACCTGATCAATTTCATTACGTATAAAGTAATTTTTTCCCCCTATTTTTTCTAATAGTGCTTTTCTTCTCAGTTTATTATTGACATGTAGACCAAGACTCTCTTTAAGAAGAACTATTGTTTGTTGAGCGATACTTCTATTCTCTTTATTAGCTATCATATTTAGTTTTATATAAATATCTTCCGGAAGGTTTCTGACCTGTAAAATTGGCATATTAATTACTCCTTGCATGCAGTATAATATCTAAATGCATGCATGTCAATATTAGAGTATTGAAATAATATAGTCTAAAGATCATCGGGAGGAGTGTACTCGCAGCTCAGATCGATCAGCGTATCCTGATCCGGAAAGCCGTTTGGAAATCCGATGAAGCCGCAGGGAAATGAGCCGTAGTCACCCACGCGAAGTCTGTGATCGGCGGAAACTCCATTCAGCTTGACTCGGCAGTTTCTGACATTCCGGAAGGGCATGGTGATGCCGGCATTAAAAGGCACCGGTTCAATCTTCCGGAGTTCTCCGGGCAGACTCAGGTAATGATAATCACAGTTATCTATTTTCTCCAGCAGCTTTACGAGAGGAGAACCTGCGCGGCGCTTCCGCGCTCCCCAAAAGGAGGAGTTATGAGATTTTCGTTCACACACGTATCGCCGCAACCGTGCTCGTGTTCACCGCCATGATAGGTGCCGGAGTGAGCGCGGAAGAGGTGGAAGGAGAGTGGACGCTGGTGCCGCTAACCATGGCGGTTGAGTCTGTGGATGCAGATGAATTGTTGGACGAGGCCGCGCGGCTGCGCAGCGGGCCAAACCTCACACTCGGGGCTCCGCTTGAGGAGACTACGCTGCCGCTCCGTATAGACCGCCGGGCGCGCACGCTCGCACTCTTTGGTGAATCGGTCTTGTACCACATGGACGGCGACCGGTTCGTGGCCGAGGAGGACGGTACACGGATTGAGTTCCTCTTCACTCCAATTGGCGACGCGGTCCTTTGCGAGATCGTGTACCGCTGGCCGCAGTTTCACGCAGTGCTAATAGCGGAAGCGGTTCCGGGCGACGACGCTGAGGGCGATCTCATCTACATTGACGACCCGGACGCGGGCACGGTTGAGTTCGAGCGCATCAATGAAGATAGGCTTTACTGCGAAGCAGTAGGTCTTGTTGGGTTCTACGAGCGAGAGTAGAAACATGACGATAGTCACTCCCCCGGTTAATTTCGTGAAGGCTCAGCCTGGTTTACCCGGAGGATTCTTGAAGCGAGCTGGATACCGTCAATGTTGAAGGTAAGGGTGTGACGGCCCGGCTTCTGGAACGTAAGGTTTGTGATGGGAAAGATCATCTCCACTTCTTTCCCTGACTCCTGCACGTTCATTTCCCCGGCAATGGGAAGAAGCACGTGCTGAGACTCATCCCGGACCAGGTTTACCGAAAACTCGTGTTTTCCCCGCAGATTTGTGACGGCGGCGTAGATAAACCACTGGGGTACTTTGGCGGGAAACTGCTTAAAATTAAAATTGCTGAAAACTCCGATGATTCCTTTTTTTCCGTTATTTTCGGTAATCACCCTGTCCGCAAAAAGAAGGGCGTAACAAATTGCTTCCATTATAATCCTCCGTTCCCTTTCGATGTTACTGTACCATAGAAGCGCGCTTTATGGTAAGAAAATTAAAAAGCAGATTTGAAGGCAGCGGGTACAGCCAGAATGTCCGATAAGGGCCCGTCGAAACCTGCTTCCTTTAGTAACGCGAGATGGTATGTGAAATCGCCGATTTCGGAAAGGTGATGGGCGTCGCTGGCAAATGTGACTTTTACTCCCTGGCGGAGACAATCTCTGATGAACTCCACAGGCGGTGAGTTTGTATGAAAGTTGATCTCCGCGGCGGTACCGTGGACCCGCAGCAAACGGGCTGTTTTCGCGAACAGCCCGGCAGGCACGGTCCGTCCGCTTCTTCTGAAAACCCGGAAGGGGTGGGCCAGTACATCAATATTGGCGGAAACCAGTTTTTCCACGAGAAATAAAAAATACTCCTCCGCGGTCATGTCCGGGGAAGCAGGGTCGGTAATTCCGGGAAGCCGGTGTACTGCTCCTATAATAAATGAAAACCTGGTGCTATCTTCCCTCTGAAGCAGAAGATTTCCCCGGCTGTCGCAATCCGCTTCTATTCCGAAATGAACATCCGTCTGCTCGTATCTTTTTTTGATCTCCAGATAATCCCGGATCCGGTTTTCTTCCGGCCGAAGGACGTCTAACCCCTCCTCGAACCAGGCTGAGCTCCCGGACCGGTGTCTGCTGAAATAGAGATGCCGGGAATGTTCGGTAAACACGAGTCCCCCCAGACCGAATTCTTTCGATAAATCAATTGCTTTATCCGCGGTCATGTTTTCGCCGCAGTAGGCAAGTTCCGTATGAACATGAGTGTCGATCAAACCCAGCTCGGGAGGCATTGCCAATTGGTGTCTCCGCGCCTCCGCGCGGCCGGACCCAATTCTTATGGTAAGAAAACAAAAAGGCGTTTCACAGATAGCGGGCGCGTTGACGAAGGTGACCCCGCCTTCCCGCGTGTTCTCGGCTCCTCTATGATAATGGCCGCTCACCGATAAAGAGACACCGGACTGCTTCATGGCCGTGATGATCTCATCAGCATTGGTATAATTGTATGGAGCTTCGGTTTTTCCCGGCGGGAACAGACACACATGCTGGAGCGAGACAATCGGACCGTCGAATCCATGCCGCGCCTCGGCGAAACGGTTTATGTCTTTTTGCACGCGCCGGGCGTTGAATCCGGGCTCCTCCGGATCGATGAACGGGAGAAAGCGTGCGCCGCTGATTTCTTCGATATCATTAGGGCGTTTGAATACACGGTAGAATGCGTCGGGACTGCTGTCGTGATTACCCGGGACCGCGACGCGGGGTGATTCGAGTTCATCAAGGATCTTCCGAAGATGGAGAAGCCGTTTTTCCGCGTCCGGAGCATCACCCTTATCCAGGATGTCGCCGAGAAGCAGGGTAACATCCGGCTGTATCAAACGGTTCAGCCGGGAGACGGCGCGCTTAAGGAGGATGTCTGCTATGTCGGCGCGCCTTGCCGGTATAGCAGAACCTTCTCCATAGTGAGCATCGGTTAAAATAGCAATGGTTATTGGTTTATTTGATGGAACCATCATTCTCCATGCATTTCCGTAATCAACTGACGAAGTTTTCGTGCAGGTCCCGGATATGTGATTACTGTAATTACGGTTTAAAGTGTTGTCAAGGTTCGTTAAATATATCCCGCGGTATTGGTGACGCTATCTCCTATGAAGTCAGGGAGGACAGCGCCGTAGTGCGGCTTGTCCCTAAGGTGGACCTTGACTAAGACCGTAGTCTTTACAGCTCCTTTTATTACAAAATTCTGGTACGATCCAAGCGGAAGGGGTTTGACCAAGTCTCCCTCTTTCTACTAGATTAGGGTGGAACTCTTCCATGGAGACAATTCCACAAAAAGAGTACAACCGCTATACATCTAGGGAGTATAAAAATGAAAAAACGGCTAATCATTGGAATTGGATTTATTATTGTGGCTGCTATTCTTGCTGTTGCGGGGGTTCTCCTTCTCCGGACCGGTCAAAGCGGCAAGGTCCTCCTGGATCAGGCAGAGATCGTTTTTCTGGAAGGAAAGGTAGGGATTATAAAAAACGGCAGCAAAGAGAAAACCCGAAGCGGTTCTATAGGTGATGTGTTGTATCCCGGGGACAGTGTGCAAACCCATGCGGGGTCCTTTTGTGAAATAGAAATACCCGATCTCGGAGTAATTAAGGTCACCGAGAATACTATCTTCGCGCTTACCCGGTTTGTCGCCGAAAAACGTCAATGTGATATAAAACTGATAGCAGGAAAACTTTTTGCCAAGGTCCACAAAATTTCCAGGAAGGAGCGGTTTACCCTTCGAGCAGGTTCCGTGGTATTCGGGGTAAGGGGGACCGATTTCGCTCTCCAAAAGAAGAGCGAAGAAATTACCGTGGCGGTCCACCAGGGGAATGTATACCTCGCCCGCCTGCCGGAGGAGGAGGAAGACGGGGGAGAGGGTTTTATGGGATTTGCCGAAAAGGCCCCGGGCTTGGATAATGGGGAAGAACTCTCCCTCAATGAATCCAAAACAGAAGATTTTAAGGACCTGGAGAAGCTGGAAGAATTAAAAGATTACATAATAAAGAACAAAAAACCCATAACCGAAAGCATGATAGATGAGGGTTTTTACTCCAAACCTCTTCCGCCGAGAAGGACCGTCCGGACCACAAAGGATAATCAGGGGTCCCAAAACGTCTCCTACACGGCGCGGGAGGGGATTATCCTCTCCGGGGATTTTTCACACCTCTTTCCGTCAGACGGAAAGGTTTACAGTGAGTATCCGGCAGGAGAAAATCCGGTAAAAACATATCCCGGAACATGGGCTTTGGAAAATAATGAGGCAGGGGACGCGTCGCTGACTGTAAAAAATGAGACCCTGATTGTCGATAAAGGGAGCACGGCGGATACAGATTACAATAACACACTTATGTCCGAGACGCTTATGTACTCAGAAACTCTTTTTCTTAAAGGAGGTCACATCTACGGCATATCCTACGAATGTAACGGAACTAACGATGAAGGGGGATCCGCGGTGATACCCATGCTTATAAACGGTAACTACAATGGTTCTCCCTTTAGCAATCTCCACGACCACTACACCTTCTCCATGGGAATCCCGTATAAGGAAAAAACAAGGCGCTATATCTCTTGGGCCTATCTGCCGGACCCGGGGGAGTATGAAGCCCGGCTGCAGTTCAGTTTCTGGGGGGAAGACAGGACCCTAACCATCGAAAAGGTGCATATCCTGGAAATACCCCTTAAAGAAACTGAGGAAAATCTCTTTGTGAACGGTGATTTTTCCCTGGGGAACCTGGGATGGGGAATGGGACTGAGCATAGAGGAAATAAAAACCACCGCCCGGGTAAAGGACGGTGTCCTGGAAATTGACGTGAAGGATGATTTCGGTGACCCTCAGAAGGCGACATACGATAAGGTGACCTTCGATTGCGGTGTCCCCATTCAGTTTGTAAAGGGGAAGGAGTATATCTTTTCCTTCGATTATAAGATGAAAGGACCCACGCAACTAGGCCTTATGTTTTACGCTTTATACGAGGATGAAGAGGAAGACAGCGGTATCGGTATTGAAGTCATGGGACGGATATCCGGCGTGGAACCCTCCACCGAATGGAAACACTATGAACAGGTATTTACATCGGGATATTCCATGGAGCATACTCTCTTTCGCTTTATACTCGGTAAGAACAAAGAGAAAATTTGGATCGATAATGTCCTATTAAAAGCGACAGAATAGCCGACTAAATGACATTCGCCATGATCAGCGATTTCTCCTCAGGTTTTTCACGAAGTGGAAATACCGTGCTCTACCCCATATAAGGGACTACGGACTTTCTCCGGATATGCTTCGGTGCTGCTGACCGCAGTGATTACGTGTCGTCA
>CAZUAE010000067.1:0-5562 GCA_964618265.1 uncultured Spirochaetales bacterium
GTCCCGGAGGTTCTCCTCCCGCAGTGATTCGATGAGACCGGCGTGCATCTGCCGCAGATCCGCCATTGGCACATCACTCCGGTCGGCCAAATAACACCGGTTTATGACTTCGGAATACAATTCCATGTCGTTAACAACCAGTTTTTCCGAATAACTCTTGAGATATCTGGCCACAATCCCGCTTCCGGAAAATACGTCGAAAGTCTTGAGAGATGACTTTCCCAGCCGCTTTCGGATCTCTTCCAGTCCCCTGCCGATAAATCCAATCAGGTTCCGCTTGTTTCCGATATAGGTGATGACTTGCCGGCTTAGATAATCCTGGTTTTCCCGAATAAGGGGAGCTGCGCTGTCAAGGCTGCCTTTCATCCTTCTTTTTATGGTTGCTGAGCGGGGCGGTATTGTCTACCGCGCCGCATAAACGTTATAGAGGGCGTCCCTCATGGCCCGGAGATTTTCGGGGGGAGTTTTTACCGTTATTTCGCAGCCCGCGGAGAGGATAAACCGTCTCCCCCGTTCCCGGCGGCAAAGATTTTCCGCTGCCTTGTAAACCTCTGCGGCGGTTAATTTTTCAATTTCTACCGGATTGATATTGCCGGACCGGATTATCTCAGGACCCAGCTGCCGGTAGGCATCCTCCATATCTACCATGGAATCGATATCAACAATGTCGGGACCTGTCTCGGCAATGTCCTTTAAAAGATGGGTGATATTCCCGCAGATATGGAGTTTTACCAAAGCTCCTTGGTCCTGTATGAACCGGATGAGGCGGCGTAGCCGGTCCTTTTCAAATCTCCGGAACATCTCCGCTGAAATCTGGGAACAGATGGCATCACCGATGCCGATTACGTCGCATCCCGCGAGAATCTGCTCTTCCGCGAACCGGGCCGCTGTTTCCCCGGTTTTCGAAAGGAGTGTTTCGGTAAATATTTCGTCGGAGGCGGTTTTTATCAGCATTTCGGAGACCCCGGCAAGATCACAGGCTTCCGCCATGGGTCCCTCGATCCAGCCGATTATGGGAACCGACCCGCCAAGGGTTTCCCTGAGTTTCTCCGCTGCCTGTATACGGTCCCGGGTCCGTTCAGCCTGTGCTGTGTCGGGAACCCGCAGGTCCCGCGCGTCCTTCAAGCTTTTAATTATCGGCGCGGCGCACCTGGGGACATCGTCCTCCGGAAATGTTATCTCCGCTCCGAATGCCGATGTCTCCCGGTACGGGTCGGATACCAGTCCGACCGCGTCGGTCCCGAAGTCTTCCATACATTTCAGATTAGCTTCCGCGAGTACCTCGTGATGTTCTGCGAAATCGGAATATTTTTTTCCGATGTGATGTGCCGCGAAGTTCATCAGGATAGGCCGGAAAAAAGGCACAGAGCCCAGGTTTTTTCCGGTTTTAAGATTCATCAATTTTTCTTTTGCCGTCATACCCCATAATATCCTAAATCATGGATGTTGTTGACCTTGAATTCTGGTCTCGGAGAGACTGAAGGTGATGGTAACACAGTTTTTTTCTTCCGGCTCATACATTACCCGTCCAATTTGAGCGCCTAACATGGTGATGATTGTCAGTCCCAGCCCGTGGGCGGAACCGGTCATGACGGAAGGGTCCATAAGTTTTCCGTCATCCGAATAGGTGAGGATACAAAGCTCATCCTCCGTTTTTTTCAGAGAGACGGTTATGATGCCTGCTGTTTTACCCGCAAATGAGTGCTTGATCGTATTGCTCACCAGTTCATTCAGGATTATTCCCAGAATAGAGAGGAGGTTGACCGGCAGTACGATATCGCCGATGTTATCATTCAGCTTCACGCTGATACCTGTTGTATATGTCCGGATGATCTCCCGCAGCAAGCCGGGGAAGTACTCTCCGGCAGAGACGGCTTGGTCAATAGGAGTGCGGTATAATGTATCGTAAAGGGTGGTCATGCTTTGAAGTCTTCCCTGGGCTTCCCGAAGGACCGCCGCCGCTTCTTTACTCCGTGTCTGTTCTTCCTGCAGGAGCAGCATTCCTTTTACCGTGGTCATATTGTTTTTTATGCGGTGATGCACTTCGTGGAGGAGCAGGTTTTTCTCATCTATATGCAGTTTTAAATTTATTCTGAGACCGTTCAACGAAGCAGTAAGGAGATCGAGCTCATCCCCGGAGCGTTTCCGGTTCAGGGCAAAAGGAGTGTCGAACTGGTCGGGTTGATCCTTTTTCAATTTTTCTGTGAGATCCTTGAGGTGCTTACCCACCATTTGGTGAAACAAAATGCTGATCAGCACTGCGGTTATCAAGGCAGCGGCAATATGTCCGATTACCCCGATAACCTGTTGTTTAATCACCGTCCCCTCTAACTGTTCCTGATCTACCCCGATAATCATTTTGCCCAGGGGTACATTCTGATTTTTGTAAGTGTAGAGGAGTGGTTGGATGTAAAGTTGAAATTTTCCGGAGTCGGCAGGACCCGCGGTAAAGACCGTGCCTTCTTCGGTTTCGATCTTAACCTGCCGGATATAGGGAAATCGGATAATCGATTCTATCTGTTCTTCAACGAGATCGTAATCGGTAAGCCAAAGGCTGGATATTAGGGCGGGGACGTGGCTTTTTTGAATTTGATCTATGTATTGATCGATTTCTTCAATCTCTTCAGTATAGGAGCTGAATCCTTCCGTGAGAGAAAAAATGATTCCTAAAATCAGAACCACTGTGAAGGTTATAAGAGAGAAAGTGTTGGCTATGGATTTGGGCGTTGAGCTATTCATTAATAATCGGTACATCCTTTAATTGGGCATTCTCAAGGGCTTCCTCTTCAATGGCTTGGTATGTTCCGTCTTTTTTCATCTCCCGAAGACTGGAAGCTATTCTGTCGGTAAGAAAAGCGTGTTTTTTATGCAGGTATAGAAACATCTCCCTGCTAGCCAGAGGAGGTTCGAGATGACGGATGCTGCTGTATCCGAGCTCATTGCAGGCAGCGTATCCGGTTATGAGGGAATAGAGGGCGAGATCAAGCCTGTTTTTATCGAGCATCCGGAACAGTTCCACTTCTGTCGGGGTCCGGGTAACTTTGGGAAATCCTTGGGTGTTCCGTTCAAGGATTTTCCATCCCCGGACCAACCCGATGTACTTGTCCCGGATACTCTCCCATCCGTTTATAGGAAAATCGTGCTTCGCGAATGCAACAAAACGCATCACCATATTCGGTTCGGGGACCCGCACAAGATTCGGAAAAGACGTTTCCATCCCCTTGATGCGGTTTATCTCTCCGTCCAGCAGTCCCGCGTTTACATCAACCAGCGACCGTTCTGTGGGATTGTAGACAATCTCCGCCTTAATCCCCATCCTTCGGAAAGCTTCGATTAAAATACGGTCCAGCATTCCGGTACCGTTCTCGTTAGAAAGCAGGTTTTGATAAGAGGTGCTTATCATTAATGTTTCGATATGTTCTTGAGGATAGGTCATCGGTAATATGATCGTAAGATATAAAAGAACAATAACTGTTTTAATTTTCATTAGGCCTCACCCGGACAAAATACTTTTAATAAAAACTATAGTTTATCCGGGGTGAGGATACAAATAATGACCCGCGTATTTCGGCTAAGGTATTATCCTAATTGGACCTGCTGAGCAGGATCAGCCTGAGCAGGGTAAGTACGGAAGCTAACGCGGAGGCGACGTAGGTCATCGCGGCCGCCCGGAGCACCTTTTTTGCTCCGCTGAGCTCCCGTTCAGTCATCGCGCCGCTCTTCTGCAGGATGCGTATTGCCCTTCCTGAGGCATTAAATTCAATAGGTAAGGTGAGAATCGTGAATGCTACGGCAAAGGCAAAGAGAATTATCCCCAAGTTTATAAGGAAGGGGACCGATCCGAGGAAGAGACCGCCGATAACTATAATCGGACCGAGATTGGAACCGAAGTTCGCTGCCGGATAAACGGTGTTCCGGACCGCGATGGGTGCATACGATCTGGCATGCTGAAGTGCATGACCCGCTTCATGGGCGGCAATACCCAAGGCGGCCACATCGGTGCCATTATGCACATTCGTAGAGAGCCTTAGTTCCTTCGCCCGGGGGGTCGTAATGATCACTCAGCCTGCCCCGGATCTGTCTGATCTTAACATCATCAAGGCCGTTCTGTTTGAGAATCCACGCGGCCATGCGTCTGCCAGTTATGTTTTTATGTGTTTTGATCCTGCTCTGGCTTTTATACGTGTTTCTAACCATCATTTGGGCTATAAAGCCGAAAATGATTGCCGGTAAAAGTATCCACCAATATGAAAATAGTAATCCCATAGTGGATAAAATAATGGAAAATCTTGAGAAGTCAATAATCCATCCAATAGACCGGTAATTTCCGGTGATCACATTCGCATTAAAATTTATAAATTGTTTTATTACAGATAATTATATAAATCGGGATCACCGGAAATTGCCGTTTTTCCGCGAAAAAAAATATGCGGCAAATCCCGGTCAACCCGATCTAAATTCATATATTATATGTAATTATGATTACTTCTATATCACACAAGGAGTTGACCGGGATTTGCTGCCAATAGACCGGCATTCTTTCGGACGCGGATTCAAACCTTCACCTGATCTCCATGTGACACGGAATATATAAATTGCTTGAGTATAATAATTATTTAGTACTAAATTAAAAGATACCGTCAGAGAAGAGGAATGCAATGAGAGATATTAACCAGATCAAGCTATTGCGGAAACCTTGCTGGAGTAGGTATTAATAAAACTGCTGAAAGAGCAAAAAAGCTGGGTATATAACTAATTTCGGTGTAGTTCCGCTC
The DNA here is from genome assembly GCA_964618265.1 of uncultured Spirochaetales bacterium. Classification (GTDB taxonomy): domain Bacteria; phylum Spirochaetota; class Spirochaetia; order CAYLLE01; family CAYLLE01; genus CAYLLE01. Next base: position 4,776 of record CAZUAE010000067.1, read on the forward strand.
TTTAGCTTTCGCCCCGTTTCAACAAAAAAAGGAGATTTTTGATGACTCATCGGGAGAGAGTAATAGCAGTACTGGAAGGGCAAAAGCCTGAAATAATACCGTGTCTTGGCGAAGTTCCAATGGATGTAACCGTTACCAGAAAATTAATTTCAAATGGAACAGGCTATATTGTTGAGGATCAGATCAGAAATGCCCGATTTTTTGGTAATTCGGCTTGCGAGGTGGGGATAGAACTTAAGCAGGAGACATTGGAAAGAGACGGAAATAAGCATATTTACAGATATGAAACCGGGGCGGTATGGCATGAATCCTATGATCCGACTTTTTGCAGGGAAGCTCTCTCCTTTGAAATAAATAATCCTGAAGACACTTTCAAGTTCCGTATGCCGGAAGTGGATTCCGGCGGCAGATTCGACAGAGACGAACTAATTCAGAGGGTCAAAGCATTTCATGATGCGGGATATTTTGTTCAGGGTTCGGTAATGGGGGCATGGTATGGAATATACTATTACCTCACGAAGTTTGACAACATTCTGATGTGTATGACCTGCGAACCTGAAGCTGCGCACAAGCTTTTTAACATGACAGGCGGATTCTCGCTGGAATCGGCAAAAATACTCCTGGAATGCGGAGTGGACTCTATCTTTACCCCTTCCGACCATAATGACCTGGAATATTTTAAGAAGCACTGGGGTAAGAAAATTACATTTCATGGAGGCATAAGTACAACAATCAGCGAAATGAGTGAAGAACAAATGCGTAAGCATGTCAAGGAAGTTGTTGAGAC
>CAZUAE010000068.1:0-5361 GCA_964618265.1 uncultured Spirochaetales bacterium
TATCTGAATTTGGTATTCATGGAGGAATTCCTACAATTCAAGAATTCTACGGATCGACTTTTGCAAAACTTTACACTTCTGCAATTTCCGGTGATGCCGTTTCCCGGGACTATAGTAACTTGACTAAGTCATTAAACTAAGCTAACATAGACTTATGAAAATAGTAACTATCCACGAAGCAAAAACCCATCTTTCTCGGTTGATACGAGAAGCCCTGACGGGGGAGGAAATAATAATAGCAAAGGGGAAAGAGCCTCTGGTGCGATTGTCTCCGTTGGAAAAAAAACACAAGAACCGTCAATTCGGCTGTGCAGAAGGGATCGTGAAATATATGGCGGATGATTTCAACGAACCTCTGGAAGATTTCGAGGAATACATGCAATGAGCATCCTATTGGACACCCATATCTTCCTCTGGTTTATTCAGGGGGATTCGAGGCTGAAGGGAGCCCTACGGAAAGAGATTGAAAACAGAAAAAATACTGTTATCTTCAGTGCAGCAAGCTGCTGGGAAATCTGTATAAAAATTTCTATCGGAAAACTACAACTGGCGGAAGACTGGCAGCGAAAGGTAGACTCTAAACTCGCGGAGAACAACATTATCTGGCTGGAAATAAAAAAAGATCATATGGCACAAATCGTTGATTTGCCTTGGCATCATCGAGATCCTTTTGATCGCCTCCTTATTGCTCAAGCACTGACTGAGGATTTCCTCCTCTGCTCACAAGATCCGTCATTCTCCTCGTACGGTGTAAACCTGCTTTCATAAACAGATCCCAGCATCCTTCTTTCGACACATCCTGTCGATAATCGATGAGAGATCTGATCCTTCCACCAGACTCATAGCTTCCTCTTCGGAGAGGAAATGACCGTCCGCGGGATAACGCGCCGCCCGGGCATCCGGAAAAATTCCGAGCCAAAGTATTGAGCTCCTTCTCCCTAAAGGCTATATCTTTCATACCCCATAATTATCTCATCCATGTGTGCTGAGGCTTTTTTAGTATATTTCTTTAAGTGATACTTATCTAATACCCTTTCCACAAAAGTCTATACTCAAGAAGTTTTTGACGAGTTAAGACAATCACTCGAAAATAAGATTGCGGAAAGCGATGCATGAAATTCATTATCTGCCCCTGTCGAAGAAGGACCTCCAAAACACTGTATCTTACATTACGGACAAACTGAACTCTCCCGGGGCAGCGATGAATCTGCTGGAAAATCTAAAAATGGCCATATCATCCTTGAGGGAATTCCCGTACTCCCATTCCGTATACTCGACGATTAAACCATTGAAGGAAGAGTACAGAATTTTGCCGGTAAAAAATTACGCTATCTTCTACGTTGTTCGTGAAGCGGGAAAAAAAGTAGAGATCTACCGGGTGATCTATGTTAAGCGGGATCTACTACAGACACTTGCCGATGGACCGCTCTAATTTCCGAGCATCGAATTTATTTTTTCGGCCCCTGTAGAGAGCGTATCCATACTTTTCATCAAATATAAGTCCCCGTTCGGAAGGAGATGCCGTGCTGCGGCGACAGCGTAGAAGACGTAGATGCTCCATGAGAGGCTATGGATTTTATCGCATGAATAGACAATAAAAGAGCCGGCCAAGAACATGGACTGACGCCGGAAGGAGACCGGATTTATACTTTCCAGTATCGGCGTTGCTGAAAAATATAGTAGAAATGGACTTTTAGGCGGCGGAATCAGTTGCAGTTCGGGGCAAACCCCGAATCCCCGCAAAAAACCGCAAAATCCCAAGGATGACAGTTCCTATCAGTTCAGTTCTCCCGCATATTTTTATCGGCGAAAACCTGAATAATCCCCGGGCCAGCCCCAGGAGCCCATTCCCCGCGCCAATTGCGGCCGAATCGCGGCAGTCATATCCGCTTCACCCTTCATCCCGCCGTCCTGAGGTTCACTCATCACACGGAACAGCGCAGCAGAGGCTGATGGTGCATAGCGTATCATCCGGGGTATAAAAAAACCCCGGAACCGGAGAGCCGGAACCGGGGTAGAAATACAATAGTGAGAGTGTGTTTTATTTTGGATACATATCGCTTATCGCGGCATCGGATGATATGTATTCGTAGTCAGTACCGCTCTGACCAAGATAAACCTCATCAATATCTTCGTTATATCCGACGGAGAAGTCATTACCTTGAATGGTCAGATTGTAATTGTCGTCGATGAACCAGGTACTGTTTTCACCGAAGCCCGATTCAGTGAGTACTATTTGTTCCGTACCTCCAACCAAAGTCCATGTACCGATCAGATTTTCCATGGTGACATCTTCATCATCGATGGAAACGGTTGGTTCCGGAGCATCGGTCCAGCGGTAGACAACATCATCCTGGTCCTCTAGTTCGTGGTTGGAATAATCTTCGGCCATGAGGGTGTTGTAGGAATCATCCTCAAAAAGTACGTATAATTTTAGCCCGTAGGGAGATTTTATACATTCGGTAAAATTTTCACCCGCACCTGCCGAGGCATCCTTGTACCAATCATTGCTGAAATTATACTTATTGCCGTTCGCCGCGTCATATTCGCGGTAACTGTCTTCATCATACACTTTGCTCTTTATCGAATAAAAGGAACTGTCGTCGAGTGTATCGTTAACCACATAGATTTCTCCCGAATCGCTGGTCAGGGTGAATACTTCATCCTCGTAGGCTGCCGTATAGGTTTCGGTGTTTTCGGGTCTGCCGCTGTAGGTCTCGGCATCATTGTAGTAGGTGATGGTCACGGTTGGTCCGGTTTCGTCCTGAGCCGGGGTGAAGGTCCAGGTAAAAACGTTTCCGAGGGTCAGGGTGCCGTCGGAATGGGTTCCGAAATGTCCGGCCCCGGTGTGGCTCAGAATGATGTATTTTTCCGGAGTCCCTCCCATGTACAGGTATGATTCGTCCACATCACTCGCTTCGATGACGACGGGTTTAGATCCGCATGCTGTGAGGGCGGTTATCATCACCGCCACAATAAATACCGGAAAAAATATTCGATAGATTTTCTTTGCTTTCATGTATTTCTCCTTCGTTTTTTCTTGCATATTACCCTCCATGATAATAAATAAAAGTGAATAAAATTGATATATATTATAACTTATACTTATTATACAATTATATTCATCAAATTATAAATTACAAATTTATTTTTAAAATTTTTATTAATGGCGCATCAGTACTGCTCCCATTATTTTTTACCTTTAACCAAAGAGCAATTGCCCTTGTTCTTTCCGGACATATCAAATGAAAATGAGACAATATCCACACGTTCCCATAGCTTTCCTATCTGTATCTCCATCTTCAATATATTCAATAATTATTTTGTTAGATTTAAACAATTACTATTAAAAATAGAATATTTTTTGTGATTTTTGAAGTTTTCTCATAATGACTTCTTTAATGATTATTTTAGCATATAGTGTAGTATAGAAGTTATCTTCTCAGAATTCAAATTTTTTTAAAAAGTATTTGTCCGAACTCCACCCATTTATCCATTTTTATGCTGTTACTTTTCCATAGAAGTGTGTATGCCCGATCACTGGTCCGGAAAAGAACTGGCCCTCTTTCTCGGAAAGCTGGATAACGAAGATGAAACCTATTTTAATGGTCACCGGATAGATCTGTTCGATCAGAAACCCAAGAGGCCTCAGAACTATCCCCGGGTATACCGTATTCAGGGAGATCTGGCCGGGCCGGGGACAACGCTTCGACTCCTTTATGAACGGAGGATTCGCCGGACCTGCTGAGGCTATGAAATTACAGCCCGCACCCTTTACCGAAGAACAGCGCTTTTACCATCGGGATTACCGTCCGGATTATATAAATGGAGATGACCCCCGCGGGTGGTTTAACTATTAAAGAAGCAGTGGTAAGTTTTCGAACTTCCTGGGGTATAGTGTTCAGCGACTAATGTGATACCCTTTTCAGTATTATCCCGATACCGCTAAGAGTATAAAGGACGGAACAGCGTGAAAAATTACAAAGACCTTGGCACCCCTCTTACCATATGTATGTGGGACTTCTCATGGCTCTCCTGCGGCCACCCCGGGGGCGCTTTTGAAGAGCTGGAGAGACGGGTTGCCGAAACAGCTGAACGTGGTTACAACACCCTCCGGGTAGATGTGTTCCCTAATCTGTATGCTGAAGAGGAATCCTATTTTCGGGAACGCGCGGAGAAACGCCGGGTAGGCACCTGGGGAGAGGTGCGGCAGGAAGGCGGATACAGAGTGAAGGTCCGGCAGAAGGTGAAAGAGCTGGCGGAATACTGCCGGAAATATAACCTTTGGCTGGGGCTGGATACCTGGCAGAGCGGCCATATTGTAAAAGAAGAAAGAGTGCCATTAGGCGGCGAGGAAGCTGCGGCACGTCAAGTTGCCGCAGCCTGGACTAATGCCCTGCCGATGATGAGGGATGACGGAGTCCTGGACAGGGCTGTCTGGGTTGCCCCGCTAAATGAGGTGCCCCTCTTTCTCGGAAGAAAACTGGAATGTGTGCGGGTGAGTGACCCTGAACAGCGTCATGAGGGAATGACAAAATGGCGTTCAGATTTACCTGAGCTGGATAAGATATTCTATAACATCAATCTCTGGTTGGGAGAATCGGTAAAAGAGGTTATAGAAGGCGATGGAATACCCCTAAGTTATTCAGCCTTAGGGGCGGAAAACTACGCCGACAGACTGCCAAATTTCTACGATGTAGTAGACGTGCATTTTATGCCGGATATTTTACAGACCCCGGAAGACTCGGCGGCATTAGAAAAGGCCGGCAAAGGAGCCTCTAAATTTTCACTGCATCCCCGGCTGGATACCTACAATTTAGAGGTATACTCTAATGCTTGGGCTCAGGCCTGCAGAAACAACTACCGTGCTATGCTGAGATTATGTAAAGACTATGCCGAGAACGCCCTGGGCAGGACCACTCTTCCTTCTGGAAAGCAGCTGGATGCAGTGGTAACAGAGGCATACGGTCCGTGCAATTTCCCCGATGTCCCGGAGGTGGACTGGAGTATGTATTATCAGTATAACGCAGATGCCGCCCGTATATTCGCTATGCACGGTTATTCCGGCCTGACTGTTTCCAACCACGCGGAACCCATCTTTGCTATGTGGGATGAAAAGGAACTGCAGCTTCGGACGAATGAATTTATTATGGCAGCAATAGAAAAATCAAAATAAAGAAGATGGGAGAGGAACAGGATATGAAACCTAATATTGTACTCATTAATTGCGACGATCTCGGATACGGAGACCTGGCCTGCTACGGATCTAAAAAAAACAGGACACCGGCCTTGGACAAGATGGCTGAAGAAGGAATCCGGTTTACTCACTTCTATATGGCAAGTCCGATCTGTTCTCCTTCC
>CAZUAE010000069.1:0-5169 GCA_964618265.1 uncultured Spirochaetales bacterium
AAGAAGCAGAATCATAATATAGAATGTGCAGCATTGTATTAGTTTTGTATTTTTTCCCGCAGGATGTCTATACCTTCTCTCTTCATATTCTCTGATAAATTCATCCGTTAACAATGGACCTTTATTCCACCGTTCAAGTTCCCGCGCGATTTCTCTGGGAGTATGCTGCTTCCGGAACGGATAACCATTCTTTACCGCCCGGACCATTAGATACCGGTACCGCCGCCGCACGGGATCATCCAACGAGTGTCGAGCTTTTTTCACGCGAAAAGAGAACTTCTTCCGGAGTATTTTTTTTACGGAAAATAAATTTTCTATTTCGTCATCAAACTCATCGGATGAACCTGATCGGATGTTTCTCTTTTTTTTGCGAATCCTTTTATTCAATAACCTGAACAACATCACGGAAAAACCCGCGATTATAGAAATGAAAATGATATGCCGAAACCGGAGTATGAAGGAAGTGAGACCAAAGGGAAGGTCTTCGAATTCCGGATCAGGGATTTTTTCTCCGACATGGATTCCTTCCCCCTCCGGGTATTGTCTGGAATAAAGGTTAAGGCCTGACAGCCATTTTACAAACTGCTTTATGGCAGCAGCTGTGTCCGTAAAAACATCATCGGAAATGGTGACCGTCATTAACAGGGCAATCAGAAAAATTAAAAGAAAAATTATGATGACAGCGAATGAACTTCTCCGGGAAATACTTTCGGGGATTCGGTTTCCGGAGATATCAGATACCTTTAGACGCTGGTATGCTTCTCCTGCTAAAAAGAGCAGGACACTAACGGAACCGGGAATAATGAGCAGATCTAAATATCCGTTAAGCCTTGGTATTATATAATAGAAGAAAAATGAAAAAAAGTAGAGAAGCGGTCCAGATAGAAAATAAAGCGTCGGGAAAAGACGTTCCGTGTCTTCAACATAAAAGAGTCTAAACCCCCGCCTAACAGCCAACACACCCGGGAATAGAGTCATTAGTACAAAACCAAGTGATTTACCCGCGGCGATCTGTCCAAAAACCGCTGAAAGAACAAGAAGCGCCGCGGAAGTGATTTGTAAAAATTTTATGCGGAATATACCAGCCGCGGATCCGGCAAGATAGAATATTAAAATCCAAAAAAACCAGGAAACCACAGCGGTACCGGGTAAAAACAGGATTCCTGCCGCGAAAAGGATCGGGAATACGGTGATACTATCTGACGGTAAACAAAAGAGTAACCGTGAAAAGCCTTTGCGTATTGTCATATTTCCAATACCTTTACAGATAAACCTTTAAAAGCAGTTTTCTTAACAAAAGATTCAATTTTCCGGTTGGTGTAAATCGAAATAATTAATAGATCACTGATGCTTTCAAAGTCCACGTTGAGTTCATATAGATATTTATCAAAAGAAATATGATATTCAATTTTAACTTCAGCTAGAAGCTTTAGGATCAAATGTTCCTGCAGGGAGCCTGATTTTGGCGGAAGGTGAAAAAGACCAGGACAGTTAATCCCGATACCGGCTTCCATCCCTTTAGAGAGAACAAAGGAGGCAATAGCGGCGGCAGTCGATATTCCGCGCTCCGCGGCATCTAGGTTCATTACCGGAGGATACCTGTCGTATGTTCCGTTTATGTTCAGAAGGATCAGCAGGCGAGGGTCGACACTGGCATCCATGGTATGAACCTGAAGCGCATTTTGTCTTGCTGATGTTTTCCAGTTAATGCGGTTCATCGGGTCTCCGGGTAAATAATCCCGGACACCCCGCGCAAGGAACGGGTCAGGGACAATCCAGCGCCGGACCGTTAAATCGCCGATCCATTTCCGGCAGTCCATGGGAATATCCGATATACGGGCAGGTCTCGGATAAACCAGGATCCCCTTTCCTTCCGGCGGGTAATGTCGGAGCTGATCTCGGGATGGAAAAAGGTCCCCGCAGGTAAGCGAAACAATACCGGACTCGTAATATCCCCGCTTCGTGCATCTTATTTGATGGGTGCGGCGGATTCTTTTGTACGGTCCTAAATGGAAAAAACTGTTATGGTACTTTCCGTATCGGATTTTCAAATCAGTGTACTTTAAAAATACCAAGGACGGATCAATAATCGACTCAATCCTTACCCAAGGCAGAGGAAGGAGTTTTTTATTTTCAATCACCTCTACCAGAGCAATTTCATCTCCTTGAAATGCATGGTGTCGATCAAAGAAACGTCGATACGTGACCCCCTTCAAACTGAAGAACCGGTAAAGAATCTTCCTGCCCGCTAAAACCGTGAATGTTACCGCGATCAGGAAAAATATCAGCATAATTTACAGTGCCTCGGTCGGAACTGTTAACCGCCTGAATGATTCCGCGATTACCTCCCGGCGTTTGTTTTTTCCTTCAACAGAGCTTTCCAACACCAGACGGTGTGCCAATACCGGCAGGGCGGTGCTTTTAATATCATCCGGGATGATATAGTCCCGTCCTGAAAGGGCTGCCTTTATCTGTGCGGCTCTAAGGAGTGCCTGGCTCCCCCGGGGACTGATTCCAAGCATAACATCGGGAAAATTCCTTGTTTCCTCACATAGAGCGACAATATAATCCAGGAGTTCATCCGAAGCGGTTACCTGAGCGCAGTGGAACTGAACTTGCAATATGGTGTCTTTGTCCACGGTACTCTCCAAATTTACTAAAGGATTTTCCGACATAAATCGTCTCAGAATCCCTACCCCTTCCTGCCGTTCCGGATATCCCATCTCAAGAGAGAGCATAAATCTATCAAGTTGAGCTTCCGGCAGAGGAAACGTACCTTGAATTTCTACCGGATTCTGCGTGGCGATAACCATGAACGGTTCTCCCAGACGCCGAGTCTCTCCATCTATTGTAACCTGCTGTTCCTCCATGCATTCAAGAAGACTAGCCTGCGTTCTCGGAGTTGCCCTGTTCAGTTCATCCGCCAGGAGTATGTTTGTAAAAACAGGCCCCGGCCGGAATTGAAACTCCGAATGCTTCTGGTTAAAGTAATTAATTCCGGTCACGTCGGAAGGGAGAAGGTCCGGAGTGAATTGTATCCTGTTGAAATTGAGATCAAGCGATTTTGCCAAAGTTTTCGCAGTCAATGTTTTTCCCATGCCGGGCACATCATCCATGAGCACATGCCCCTTCCCTATCAGGGCGATAAGCAGCAGCTCAATTATATCGTCTTTTCCGACGATGACTTGAGACACATTTTCTCTAACCTTCCGAACAAAATCGGCAATTCGTTTTATATCAATTTTCACCTTTCCACTTACCTTCCCTTATACTGATTAAACTGTTCCTGCAAACTGGAGCGTACTTCCTCAAGCTGCAGCCGGTGAGTGGTCAATAGATCCCGGGTATCTGCTCCGGTATCCGCGAATTCCTGGATATACTTTCCGGCAACAGGCTTTGGATAGCTGAAATACCGAGTTTCATTCGGCTCCCAGCCGGGTATCATGTATCCTGCTTTGATCAGGATTTGTTCATATGTGTGCCGGACATCAAAATGCCGGATGGGCGATGCTTTTAGTCTGTTAAAAAAATGATTATATTCCTCTTTGACTGCCGGCGGGTAGAGTTCATTTGGCTGCAGTTTAGCGAAGTCGTAAAGGGGTCCGAGTTTTTTACCGAAATAGTTGTAGATCAAAACAGTCTGGGTTAAAAGGTTTATTCCTTCGACTGTGTCTTCCGTGTTCTTACTCGCTGCGGGAATGTAGAACCGGTGGTACCTGTCAAAGGTGTCATATTGAAGCAATTCGGTGTCGTGGATAATCACGTAGTCATCCGAGTTAAGTATTTCCCGGAGCTTATCTTTTTCCAGCTGAGATGGATTCCGGAAGCGGGTCCCGTACGGGATATGCAAAACACTCCAAGGAGTAAGCCGTATATGAAGGATTTCGGCCCGAATTTGAAGCAGCGTACGGGAGAAAACAAATTTAAGCGCTTCAGCTGCCCGGGAATATTCATCAGCCTTTAAGAATTGGTGCGTCCTAAGATCGAAGATTATCTCTCTGCCGCCGACAGGCTCAATGCCGAACAAGCTCATAAAGTACGACATCTGATCCGCCTTTTTGTCTTCCGACATAAAAACCGCCAAGTCGCTGCACTTCTCCTTCCATTCCCGGGGATTAACGCCTTCAGCAGATCCGCACCGGGATAACACTTCCAGAAGTTCATCCGGTGTTTCCGGAGAAGACAAATCATTACGGTTTAGAAAATCTTTTTCTATTACCCAGAATCCGTACATGTCCGCAGGCGCGTACCCTTGTACCGGGATGCTGAAACCGTCTCCGTACTGGTCACGAGTCTCCCAATACTGTTCCGGAAAGGTATCTCTTATGGTGGGTGCGTATTGGGTTATTATTTCCGTGGTGGGCGATAAGAGCTCAAGAGTTTTTAACTGATTCACCGCCCATAGATTATCGGTATAAAGCAGATCAGGAGGATCCCCTGCCGCAGTAGATAGACGGACGTTTTTAACAAAATCAAAAGCAGCCATGTTTTTATCGCTTTGACCAGCCGGAGTATAAAATTGAACCTCCGGTATCAACTCGATACCTGTTTCTCGGTGAAGCAGTTCTATCTGCTCGATGTTTTCATCAGCGGATAAACCCGGCCTGGGGGTATACCCCGGTTCGATGTAAAGGTGATACTTAATACGCACCGATCTGCTCAATTTCGGAACAGAAGGTGAATCCTCCGGATCTGCTTTTTTGGGGCAGCCGGTAAGAAAAGAAACAATCATGAGTAAAAAGAACCAAAGTAATATGTTGAAAAAAATGAAAATAAGTTTTTTCATATCGTCCTCTTACTCAAAATATCGCTGCAAGTCCGCTGCGGTCTCTTCAATCTCCGCTTGATATGTTTTCAACATATCTTCCTCATCATTTACCGATATCAGCAGTTCTATCTGCTGAGAATTCAACGGCGGGACATATCCAGGATAAGAGTTTTGTTCTCTCACCGGTTTCGGAATAAAAAGATCCCGATTAAAAAGGCTCATATGGTAGAGATAATCCGGATCATACCCCGCCGCCCTATTGCCGTCTATATGCCTGATAAACTTTCGGCATCCGGATTTTATATATTCCGGAAACACCGGATTTACCGAATAGCTCGCATGAAACTCTTCTGATGATCCTCATCACTCCTATTACGCAATATTTTAACATGTCAGAGCTC
>CAZUAE010000070.1:0-3783 GCA_964618265.1 uncultured Spirochaetales bacterium
TTGGGGGATTGCCCCCGGCGGCACCTACATTGATTCGGTCCTGTTCAGCCCGGACTCAGGTGTCCGTGCTGAAAGAAGGGGGGTAACTCCCCGCCGTGATTTAAGTATCGGTATCCGGGAATCCGTTTCCCCGCTGCTAAAAAAAGGAGCTTCCGGTATTGGTATGGTCTCTCTCTCCACCACTTTAGCAACTAATGCCGTGGTTGAGGGGAAGGGAAGCCCCATCTGCCTCATTTTAATCGGTTACCCCGCCGATGCTCTGGAGCGTTCCAATCTTAAGGAAGCTTTAGGAGACGATCCAGTAGTATTTATCTCCGGAGGACACGATGCCTCCGGAAATCAGAAACTCCCCTTCGACACGGAGGCTGCCCGGGAAGCGGTATTAAGTTACCGGGATACTGTTTCGGCCTTTGCCGTTTCCGGATATTTCAGCGTCCGGAACCCATCACACGAATCCCAGGCTGCGGAAATGGTCCGGGAATTAACGGGGCTTCCCGTTACTACCGGCCGTGAGCTTTCTTCTAAACTGAATGCACCAAAACGGGCTGTTACCGCAGCCTTAAACGCCAGACTGGTGCCGGTTTTAGAACAGCTGATTCAGGCAGTGCGGAAGGTGCTCCTGGATTTCGGAATAAGGGCGCCCCTTATGGTGGTGAAGGGTGACGGCTCTTTGATGCGGGACACCTACGCGGAAGCCCACCCCATCGAGACGATTCTCTCCGGTCCGGCCGCCAGCGTGGTGGGTGCACGTTATCTGACCGGTTCGAAGCGGGGACTTGTCTCCGACATGGGCGGCACCACCACCGACATCGCAGTGATGCGCCGTGGTACTCCTGTCATAGACCCGGACGGGGCGGTTATCGGAGGATGGCAGACCATGGTGGAGGCAGTGAAGATCCACACCTTCGGTCTCGGCGGCGACAGCAGAATAGATTTTAGACCACCGGGTATCGTAACCATCGGCCCCGACCGTATTGTTCCCGTGTGTCTGGCGGCTGTGGATTTCCCTAAGGTGCTGCCGCTTTTAGAAGATCTGCCTGAAAAATCGGCGGAATTTCCTCTCATTATTCTTCCAGCCGCTGTTCCTGATGCACTTCCGGATGATCTAACCCGCAGGCAGCGTACCGTTCTCAGTGAAATACAGAATGGTCCAAAACTGATCAATTTTTTCTATAGTATGGTTGATTCCCCCTCCCTGCTGATACGGGATCTGAACCGCCTCGCTGACCGCGGCATGGTTTCGTATGCCGGATTCACCCCTACCGATGCGTGCCACATTCTGGGAATACAGGAAACCTGGAATACACGGGCATCTATCCTGACAGCCGGACGCATCCTGCACTATGCCGGACTTAGAGGAGTACCCAGCGGCTCTCCGGAAGAACTGGCCCAGGGAGTCCGAAAAGCGGTAATTAACCGGAGCATCCAGGTGCTTGTCTCTGCGTCTGTGGCAGATGAATACGGTTTTGAACTGGAACAAAATCCGAAAGCTGCCTGTATGTTCGGTTATACTGGGATTCCTCATTCGGCATTTCCTACTAAAAAAACTGGCAGCTCGGTACAAAATGGAAATACACAAAAAACTTCTCTGGTAACAGTACGGAGCAGCCTTAATGTGCCTCTCATCGCCTTAGGCGCTCCGGTCTCTTCATACTATCCCGGATGTGCTGAACATTTAGAGACGAAACTCCTGATCCCGGAATATGCTGAAGTTGCCAATGCCATCGGAGCAGTTGCGGGAAATGTCTTGCAGCACACAACGGTTCATGTGGTGAATATGGAAGACGGGGAGTACTACCGGCTGCATCACGAAGAGGGCATCGAGGATTTTGAATCCTTGGAAGATGCTGTTTCCGCAGGCACTAAGTTTGCTTTGGCCTCCGCCCGGAAAAAAGCAGAAGAGGCTGGAGCCCGGGAAATCCACACCGAAATCGACAGAAAGGACAATAACGCATTAGGACATGGAAGGGAGATCCACGTGTCCACGGCAATTACCGTTACCGCCGCAGGCCGTCCCGCTGTCTCTGAAAGATAAAACGCCTATTCTCTGTTCTTGATAGAATTGTATAATTGTATTTACTAATAAGACTGATACATAACAGAAGTGGAGCGCGTTTTCGGCTGTCCATTTCTCTTTTACTTTCCTCATTCTGCCGCATGGCTGCATGAATTAGTTAGCCTGCCTATATTTGCGGCATTTCTCAGTAACGTTTACATGTTTCAATAAAGATCTAAGAATCATTAACACAGAAGAAGCTCTTTAAAAATGAAATAATTTTGAAAGTGACTGAGATGATTGAATTTTTCCCGATAAATTTTCTGTTATATTCTATATGAACCTGTTATAAGGGATAATACGTGCAGATAACTGTCAAAAAAGGTCTTAATAATTCACTTCGGGTAACCGTTCCCTACCATCCTCTCCTGTTACAGGTGATGCGGAAGATTCCCGGTCGGAAGTGGAACCGGTCAGAACAATGCTGGAACATTCCAGACACAAGAGATACCGGTTCTCTCCTTCTCGAAAAGCTATTTAGCACCGGACTGTTTTCCATAGAAGATACCGAGGAAAACAGCATGCAGGCCGGAATCCGAAGCAGCCGGGAAAAGCCGGATTCTAAGGCCGGCACTGATGAAGATCAATTTACGTCTTTAATTCAATATCTTAAGAGGAAGAACTACAGCCGGTCCACGGTTAAAACGTATCTCCGTGAACTCGCGCTCTTTTTTCAACGGACAAATCTGTCTCCGGAAGAAGTCCGGACAGAAGATATCAATCTGTATCTGGAAAAACTCCGGGAAATGGGAGTATGTTCCCGAAGCAGAGCCGTCCTCTGTGTAAGCGCGCTAAAACAGCTCTACCGGAATGGAGGAACTTTCCCGATGAATCCCGCAGACCGGGTCGTGATTCCCAAACGGGATCATAAATATCCGGATATTCTGTCCCGAAGGGAAGTCCATACAATTATTTCCGGACCGAAAAATTCGAAGCACCGTTTCCTGCTCGCGTTGACCTATTCGGCCGGACTCCGGGTAGGGGAGGCAGTGAACCTACGGCTCAACGATCTGGATACCGACCGGGGAATGATCCATATCCGCCAGAGCAAGGGAAAAAAAGACCGGTACGCGATGTATTCGTCCTCCTTAATTCCGCTGTATGACGAGTATACAGAATATTACAAGCTGCGGGATTGGCTTTTCCCGGGCGCCGACCCGGACCGCCATCTTTCCGTCCGCTCAGCCCAGAAAGTCTTTGAGCGCGCCCGTGATTCGGGGGGGATAAAAAAATATGTAACCATTCACTCCCTCCGGCATGCTTTTGCAACCCACCTCCTGGAAGACGGAGTAGATCTCCGGTACATCCAGGAACTTCTGGGTCATAAAAGCTCGAAAACCACGGAGATGTACACCCACGTGGCCCGGAAACAGATCCGGAACATAAGGAGCCCTTTGGAATCACTCGGAGAGAAAATAGGTGATGAAGGTATAGAGGAAAGAGATGATTAAATTTTTATGCAGGTAATCTTATATGGATCTATAGGTTGCGGCAGCACTATTCTATTTAATCTGTGAGAATGCAGTAAATATTGATTTGATTATAGTATGGGTCTACAATATACATTGTAAGAGATCTGTTTGAGTATAATGTGTAGCGGGAGCAAAGGTTACGCGTAACTCTTTGACCGCATTTGTGGTTATCTGAATTTAGTTCAGTCAGATAAGGACTAGTTCAACAGCCATAGCCCGATGGGCACGAATTTTTTCTGAAAAATATAATTGGGG
>CAZUAE010000071.1:0-3161 GCA_964618265.1 uncultured Spirochaetales bacterium
AAAGTAGTGTAACCATTATTGCATGGACATCCTGCTCCTGATAATATACCGCTTCCGCCTTCACCGGAGGAATGGTCGGCAGAGCTGCCGCCCGTGAGGATTATTCAGAAATTTCAGATTAGTCCTTCATTACTGGACAGAAATGCAAAATAGCATACACTTTATGTTAAACAACTTTTTTGGAGTGATGAATTTGAAATATGTCTTTTTACTGTCTTTTGTAATCATTGGACCGTATATATTCGGTAATGAATCTCCTGAAATAATCATTCAGGAGGGTGTGATGAGCTGTATCGATACAGTGGCGATTGCTCCCGACGGAAAAACGGCGCTTTCCGGTTCATGGGACAATACGTTGAAACTCTGGGACCTTTTCACCGGCAAGGAGATGCGAACCTTTTCCGGTCATTCCGATTCGGTCTACCATATAAAATATTTTTCCGGCGGAAAAAGAGCAATCTCCGCTTCTGAAGATAATCGGGTAAAAGTTTGGGAAATTTCGACGGGAAGGGAGGAAGCATCCTATTCTCTTCCTGCCTTTGCATCGGATTTATCCGTAGTGTATCTGACTGAAGATAGGAAAGCGCTGCTCTACTCTTCCGAAGTTATAATCTTATGGGATTTAGTACAGGAAGAGAGCGTTGCGGAACGAGAAAAGTTCGGACATCCCGTCACCTCAATGGATTTTTCCCGGGACGGAATCCAGGCCCTTCTCGGATATGGTAAGACTGTATTTTCCGTCAATGAAGATTACACAATTATACTCTTTGATATTGTTAAAGGAGGTCCATATTCAGCAGCAACATTCAGCGGGCATACATCGCCTGTTACTTCCGTTTTTCTTTCATCCGACGGAAACAAAATGCTTTCGGGAGAAGAAAACGGTACAGTAATCTTGTGGGACACGCAAACTGCGGAACCATTGAGAACATACGCCGGCGGTTCCGGTAAAGTTATTAAGGCAGTCCTCTCTGAGGACGGAGCTACCGGATTAGTCGCATATAAAAACAGTATCCGCATTCTGAATATAGTTACAGAAGATTGGGTCGAGCTCATCATTAACAGAGATAATGATGAGTGGCTTGTCATGGATCCGGAAAAACATTGGGACTCTTCCAAAAACGGCGGAGAACTGGTCGCGGTGGTCCGCGGTATGGAGGTGTGGAATATCGACCAGTTCGCGGTTCGAAACAACAGGCCTGATACAATTCTCAATAACCTTCCTAATACTGACCGGGAACTTATCAGCCACTATTACAGGCAGTATTTGCGGCGTCTTTACCGGCTCGGCCTTAAGGAAACTGATTTAACCAAGGATTACCATATCCCTCGAGCTGAAATAAGAAGCAGCGAACAGGATGGGAAATTTATGACCCTGGACATCGCCTTTTCGGACAACATGAAAATGCTCAAGAGTTACAACATCTATGTAAATGATGTTCCTCTGTTCGGCACCTACGGCAAACCACTTTCTGGATATAAACGGAATGTTATGGAGACCCTCGAATTGACAGCAGGAGAGAATAAAATGGAAGTGTCATGCATGAATGAAGCAGGTGCGGAGTCGTATCGTTCTGCCGTGCATGCCTGGAATGACAGACGGACGGAGGGAGACCTTTATTTTATTGGCTTCGGGGTTTCGAAGTATGAGAACGAAGCCTTAAATCTCCGTTATGCCGATAAAGACGCGGAGGATTTAACGCGGCTGTTCGAAACAACAGTCCGCGGATACAACCGGGTACTTGCCCGTACGTATACAAATGAAGAAGTGACACGCGATAATATTATAGAGACAAAGAAGCTTCTCTTGCAGGCATCGGTAGACGACACAGTGGTGCTCTTTATCTCGGGTCACGGCGTGTACGATCGGGATGAGTATGCGACCTACTATTTCCTCACCCATGAAACTGACCTTGAAAACCTCGCCCGGACGGCGATCAATTTCGAGCAGCTGGAGGAGCTGCTCCAGGGGATACCTCCGCGGAAAAAGCTGTTTTTGATGGACACCTGCGGTTCCGGCGAGTGGGAGCCTGAGATGGTACGAAAAGTTGTGCAGGCTTGCGGAAACAAAGGGGTGTGGGCGAGGATGCCCCGGGAAGAACGCGGCCTCGCTACGGCTGGAAACGGCGCAGGCACGACCTCCGCACAGGTACCCAGAGCGGAGGAGTCCGGGCGGGAGGATGCTGCTTTGGAACCGCTTCAAAGCAATGCCCGGACCTACCTTTACGAAAAAGACCGGTATATCTACAACGACCTGGTGCGGAGATCGGGGGCGATCGTGTTTTCTTCCTGTCGGGGAGATGAAGTTTCCTACGAGAGCAGCGAATACGGGAACGGGTTGTTTACAGAGTATATCATCCGGGCTTTCGGGGTGGACGGAAATGTAAGGCCCGCCGACACCGATGGCGACGGGCTTTTGAGCACCGAGGAGCTGAGGACTTTTGTAGGCGCCGGGGTATCCCGGGAAACCGAAGAAGATCCGCTTCTCTACGCGGTCCCTCAGCACCCCACGGTGGACCGGGACAACATCTATGTGGAGTTCGGATTTTAATCCCTCGTTCTGTCTGTATTATACACATTTATTATAAAAAATTTACCTCTACTTTTCAAATAATACAAACACTTTGCGTAATACTGTGCCGGATCAACTCATAGTGGTTTTTGAGGCTGTCGAATTATACGCTTATTCAAAAGGCATATTATCGTCTCGAAAAATTGAACATGCATGTAAAACAAATAATATGTTCATGGCGTTATGCGGAGAAGCTACCCCAGATCATTAAACTATTGCCGCATTCGTTTCAAAACGAAGTGACACCATTAAAGAAATATTTTTGCTTTGCGAAACAGATACTTCATTAAAAATGGAAGTCATAGAACAATATTTATTTCTGAAAGATCTTCAGAGCCTGAAAGATACGCAAAAAAAATGATGGCAATTTCTTAGATCAAGAAACCTTGATTTCATTGTCAAATTCCTTTAAGCCTATATACTATAAAAAAATGACCCACATAACGTTCACTTGAGTTGCAAAATCGTTCCCCGACTTCGGGGAATTGGTGCGATTCTGGAGTGAGCGATCAGCGAACGTCTTTGGCCAGAATCGTGACAATAGATTTTGACTACTCCAAATCCCTTGTTATGAATATTCTTTTCTTTT
>CAZUAE010000072.1:0-1394 GCA_964618265.1 uncultured Spirochaetales bacterium
ATTTTTTTCAAATAGGGCTCATTAGTAGTTGGGTCAATCGTATTTTCAAGATAACTTCTCGTTCTCCTCACAATATGTCGAAGAAATGGATGATGATCGCTGAAAAGATCCTGGGATGTCTGCCCCATGCGCGTTTGTACATCCGGAGGTAAATCTGTAAAGATACGATACTCTCCGACAATAACAGCTTCGGAATCGGGAATATCCAGCCTTTTCCTGAATAATTCGAAGTTGGGCCCTTCCCAGGTGGGGGGGAAGGGATTCCGAAGCCAATCCCAAAGGGTTTGCGAATCTTCCGGCAGTACTTCTTCTCCCATTAAATAGGGAAGTGCTTCCTCCGGCCGACGCCAATGGCTGGTCGCAGACCCTAAAATATGTTCGTTTCCTTCGGATAACAAGCGCAACAAATCCCAGGCTTCTATCGGATGCATCTGAACCGGAGTTGCGGTGCTTAAGAGCATTGTCTTTGTTCGCGTTGCAAGTTTATAAAGAAACGCGTAAAGCTTGTTTGCTTCCGATTCAGGATTTTTTATTGCAGGTCCTCTATCTTCGATTTTCGGCAGTTTTTTACGCCGCGCCCGATGTGCCTCGTCGACAAGAACCCCTTCCCATTCCTGCTCCAGCAATTTGTTTATTTGGTCTCCACCCTGGATAATGAGTCCCTGGGACACCAGTCCGATTTTCCGGGGGCAGTTAATAAGGGAGCTTCTTCCGGAGGCCGGATACTCAATATCCGTCTCATCTATCCACGATTTGCCTGTCCACCTGGCGGTTGGGATTTCCATCAGATCCCATAGTTCAGTTTGCCACTGTATCATGAGGGTTTTCGGAAGCAGAACCAAAACCGGCAAAGCTCCCGTTAGGGCCAACAGTTGGGCAGCCATTCCCAATTGGACTGTTTTCCCCAACCCTACCTGGTCGGCAAGGATGAATCGAGCACCGAATACTTGATGTGCTTTCCAGAACTGATCAACAAAATAGCGCTGGTGCGGCCAGAGGCCGAATTCTTTGCGGTATACGGGAGCCTCCACCAGCACTCCAGCAGGTTCGGGTTTGTTCCGCCACGCGGATAAGTCTAGCTCCTTCCGGTCGATAAGCCGCTCAACTTCCCTAACGACTGCCTGGGATAGCGGAACAGCCTGGTGATGTCTCCACAATCGGTCGAACTCGTTCTGTACCCAGTCACATGCTTCATCGCTGTCATCTTCCCAGACGAGCTCGTAATTGAGGTTCCATCCCGAATACGTTTCATTCGCCGAACCGAGGAAACTGGTCCGGGATCCGTCCGCAAGTGTTATTACCCCGGCTTTTCCATGGATGAGTCCGAAGGCTTCATTCGGTAAAACCCGCACCTCAACGGCAGGGGTATCGTCTCCTTTTAAAAGCCGATAGAG
>CAZUAE010000072.1:1494-3110 GCA_964618265.1 uncultured Spirochaetales bacterium
ATCGTTCTTGAAAAAACTGATTTTCTGGGCATGCTCCGCCTTCTGGGCAACCATTACATCCCGGCTATTGAGGTCCGAATTGCAGACGATGCGGATTTTCCCCGACACCGAATCGAAGGCCTCTCCGGCAAACTCCAGGAGGGAACTGTCGAAATATCCGGCTATACGGTCGTAGAAACGAGAGCCCTGTAAGCGGTCGGTGAGAAACCGGGTCCCGGATGCACCACGGTGGAAGGAATAACGACGGATCATATTTCACCCCGCATAGGGAGAAAATCGTTTTTGTCCAATTGTCGTATGATGTCCCGCATAAGTGGACTCCGGTTAAGGTTAATGAAATATTTTCTTTCCGATTCTACGGTGGGCACTAATAATTTTCTTTCTTTTAAATCGGAAATTATCCGCGAAACGTGGACTTGGCTGACCGGTTCGAGCAGACCGCGGATGTCCTTATTTTGCACGGGTTCCGTCCTGTCTATCACAAACATGAGTATTTTACCCTCCTGGTCGGAAATACCATTTTTCCGATGCAGTTCGGTCACAGCCGGTTTTAAAATCTCGGTCTTTACATATTCGTAGTCCAGAAGCCGGTCAATTTTTTTCAATTCCGTTTTCAGGCCTTCTAAAACATAGCGACACCACTGTAATAACCCCTCTTTCGTTCCGGTATCTGCTTCGGATAGCTTCCTATAATACACATCCCGGTCGGAGCAAAATACCGCCGCCGGATTCAGCATCCTAGTTACCGGGGTTTTACCTCCTACCCGAAATCCTGCATTTAACAACATGGCGTAGGTCATCAATCGTACCGTTCTTCCGTTTCCGTTTGAAAAGGGGTGGATCCAGGCAAAGCGGTGGTGTGCGAGCGCTATTTTAAGAAGATCATACTTCGGCTGATCCTGTTGATTATAAAATTGTATCAGCTCATCCATGTAGGAAAACACATCTCCGGGAGGCGGCGGGGAATGCTCGGCATTGGTAATGGATACATATCCTTTTCTGTATTCTCCGGGAGTATTATCTCCTTCCTCCGATACCGGTAAGCCTGCCGTGACCCTTTTATGGATTTCCCTCATGAGATTATGTCCGATAGCTGCGTTAAATCCCTCATCACTCATCAAAGATTCAATAAATTCCATCGTTTTTTCAATATTGATAATTTCAAGATACTGGGAGTCGCGATGTTTGGGTTGTTCAAGTTCATTATCTATTAATTCAGCGACGGTTGTTCGATTATTCTCAATTCTCGCGGAAGCCAGGCTTTCTAAAAGATGAAAAACCTGTTTAAACTGAATAAAAAGCTCAATCGGTGTAGTCCCTTCCAGCCGAAACTGCCGCTGGTGGTCCAATTCGATGATAAGGTCGGTTAAGGGATCGCCGAACTCCGGATCTATTAATTTCATCGGGAAATACTTGAATTCACCCACAACTTGCACCACCTGTGTAATATATTTAACATAAATTATATATATTGTCTTACTATATAATCAATTAAAAAAATTATATTGATTACAAGACTTAACATCAAGTCTCGATACGACTTATCATACACTCCCGCCGTAATCGTTAGCCACCAGGCCCTTCACAAGCCGGGCGCTTTCCCCGTCGGCATGCCA
>CAZUAE010000073.1:0-2753 GCA_964618265.1 uncultured Spirochaetales bacterium
CCGACTGGGTTCAGGATCTCGCGTTCCACGATGATAAGAACATGCTTTTTTCCGCAGGCGATGATGCTCAAATAATAGTATGGGATACCGACGGGTGGACAATTAATAAAAAACTTTTCGGTCACACAGATTATATAACCTCCATAGCCATCAACCCTACCGGAGAGCTTCTTGTATCCGCAGGGGTGGACGGTACGCTTATTCTCTGGAGTTTAGCTACCTGGGATATACAAAATGTATTTGAAATCCCTCCCTTTACAGAAGCTGATCAAAGCGTATTGGATGCTGTGGAAGTGCTTGATGTTGTTCCTGATCCCCGGGGTGGTAGGTTTGCCACTGCCGGATCTGATGGATCAATTACCATTTGGAGCCTTCCTGCAGGAGAGTTAATAAAGCGGTGGATCGGTCATTCCGATTATGTCCGTGCTTTGGCCTATAGTCCTGATGGTGCTCTCTTAGCATCCGCTGGTGATGACGGGTTGGTAAAAATATGGGACACCGGCACCGTAGAAGCGTTGTTTGTCTTAAAGGGGCATACGGATTGGGTACGGTCCTTGACTTTCAGTCCTGATGGCCGGATGCTGATATCGGGCGGCGATGACGGCGTTATTATCATCTGGGATGCGGAAACGGGAGAACAGATCGAAACCATATTTGCCCATCCCGGAGGCCTGAACTCTCTTGTGTTTGGTGCTGAAGGAGCTCTCGTTTTATCCGGAGGCAATGACGGTTTAACCCGGACATGGTCCGCAGACGATTGGACAATTATATCAAACTATCACTAGTGCAAATTTAGAATTGCTCCTACCTAAAGCCACCTGTATTGACAATTTCTTCTTCCTTTTTGTTACTTTTTCGCTAAAGCATTGTTTTACTTTTAGAATGTTTCCTCCTTTGTTTTACGGAGACTACGGTTTAATAATCCGTATCTTCGTTTTTTGGGCTTCCGGGGATTTCCTCCTTTATCCCGGAAGCCTTTTTTTAGTTCCGCTTCCAATCGGAATCGCCGGGAATTGCTCAATCGAATAAAATGAGGATTCCCCCTTCTATATTAGTAAGAAGGCAATTCTAAATTTAGAATTGCTGCAAGCGGTACGCTTTAAAATCCGGTTTGAATCCGATCTCTTCTAGGATCTCCCGGAAAGGACTCTTCCGGGTAGGTATTCCGTTCACTGTTTCAACCTTAATAGACGCGGATTTTTTAGTGATGAACCGTGAAAAGACCTCAAAAAAACTGAGATATTCGGGAAGATTTACATCATCAGGCCTGGTAAATATCTGCAGATCCCCTCCATACCGTTTGGATACTACTTTTAAATCTCCTCCATGGAAAACAAGGTGATTAGACGGAATTCTGGAGGGAAGGTCCCATGGAAATAAATTTCCGCCTAATCCGCAGGGCGATGCGGGATCACATGCGTTTATCCAGAAAATTCTATTGGTGTCCAGTCCTTCTCCGATTATTCGGGCAGCTTTTGATGTAATGAAGTGAGGTCCCGGTATCCCTTTCAAATAGTAACCGCCGATTATCTCGCCGGATAGTTCCATCAGTCTCAGGGAAGGGAAAAGCCTTCCCCAGGAAAATAATTCTCCTTCCCGAA
Organism: uncultured Spirochaetales bacterium; assembly: GCA_964618265.1. Taxonomy (GTDB): domain Bacteria; phylum Spirochaetota; class Spirochaetia; order CAYLLE01; family CAYLLE01; genus CAYLLE01. Next base: position 1,602 of record CAZUAE010000073.1, read on the forward strand.
CACATAAGGGCCGGAAGCATATACCATATCTCAACAGAACCTGCCTTGCCCGTTCTTTAACTGTTTCTTCCAGCTCTATTTCGTCTTTCTCCTGTTCATTGCCGGGAAGACGAAACCAATTACCCGTTAAGGGCCGCTCCGTCCTCCATTTTCGATACCCCCTTAGGCTGACCCTTCCGCTTTTTGGATTAAGACTTCGGGTATCATCCTGATCAGTAATGGAGGACGCTTTAAAACGGTTCTCTATCCCGTTGCGAATTGGAGTGAAGGAGTCAGAAGTAATTTGAGTTTCCCAGGCAGATTCCCAAAGATTTTTTGTCAACGCTGAAGAGGTAAGGGAGTTCCCCTTAGTTCGTGCAGATTCTAAGATTTGAAAAAAATCGTATTTGCCGTTTCCCGGGATAAAAGCCGGTGATTTCGTCTCCTTGCGGGGAAGGAAAATATCAGCTTCTGTCTGAAGACAAAATGCAATCCGTTCCTTTCCTGTTCCATACCAGATAAGTTCCGTTTCTGCGATAATTCTATCGAGCATGTCCGGGAAATAATCGGCCATCCGAAGCGGCAGAATCCCGTTTTCCCATACCTCCGCCGGTGCCGGATAGCCAAATAGCTGTGCCATTATTTCCATAAGGTGTTCCGGACGATATCCGGCGCCGGGAATCCCCTGAAGTTGAGCCGCGATTAGAGGGAAATAAGAAGCTTCAACGGGCTGTATGTTTCTGCGCCGTTTCGCCCGGCTGAGCCGGATAAGACGGCTGAGATTTTCAGCATCACAAATTTCAGCGGCAGCAGCGTTATCGGTTATCTTGTCACGGACTATTGCCCCGGAATCTATAAGAGATTCCAGGATAGATTTCCATGCTTTTTCATTCAATCCAAAGCATTCCGCGGGATAATTTTCCGGTATCGGAGAATAGTATCGAAGCCACCAGCTTATTAGTTCAGCAGGATCGGATTCGGTTTCCGATAATTTTCCTTCTTCCCCGGAGAGCAGGCCGGATTTCTTTAAAAGGCTGCGTGTCTTGGGTGTTATTATTAGGTGTGAATCGGTTTCCGGAACGGATATGGATATGATTCTTTTCTCAATCCATTCGGCTTGATTATCAAGATAATCATAGGTATTACCTATTGCAGCTCTAAGTTCTTGCCATT
>CAZUAE010000074.1:0-2724 GCA_964618265.1 uncultured Spirochaetales bacterium
GAAAAAATTATACGTGAATGGTACCCCAAATCAATTTCTCCAAAAAAAATGAAAGCTGGAATATATCCGCCTCATTTCTCCCTCTTCTTAAAACGCAGCTTATATGATTTAGTAGGTAAATTTAAATATAAAAAGTATGGAAACCTTGCTTGCGATACGGTTTGGCTGCTTGATTTGGCTATCAAAAAACCTGATTTAAATATCGATGTCTATAATGATGTTGCTCTAGTTATGGAATATGGCGGAACAAGTACAGGTTCATTTAAGTCAATTCTTAAACAATTTAATGTTGTGTTGAAGTATGCAAAAGAAAAACGGATATCATTTTGGTTCTTCCATCCTTTTATTAAGGTATTATCAAAGGTTTTTCAATTCCGCTTAAAGAGAAAAATAAAAAGATAGGATAATCTTATGCCCACAGCACTTATAACCGGTGTAACAGGTCAAGACGGCGCGTATCTCAGCGAACTGCTTCTCAAAAAGGGTTACCAAGTTCATGGGATAAAGCGACGTGCCAGTTTATTTAATACCGACCGGGTAGATCATCTTTATCAGGATCCTCATGAACAAAACGTACGGTTCAGGCTTCATTACGGAGATCTTACCGACAGCACCAATCTAATTCGGATCATTCAGGAAGTAAAACCGGATGAAATCTATAATTTAGGCGCACAAAGCCATGTTAAAGTGAGTTTTGAAACACCCGAATACACTGCAAACTCCGATGCTCTTGGAACTTTGCGGATTCTTGATTCCTTGCGTATTTTAGGATTAGAAAAGAAGACCAGATTCTACCAGGCTTCCACCTCTGAATTATACGGGAAAGTTCAGGAAGTTCCTCAAACAGAAACCACGCCTTTTTACCCGAGAAGTCCCTATGCGGCGGCTAAACTTTACGCGTACTGGATTACAGTTAATTACCGGGAGAGTTACGGAATACATGCCTCTAACGGCATTCTCTTTAATCATGAAAGTCCTATACGGGGAGAAACCTTTGTAACAAGAAAAATTACCCGTGCCGCGGCGCGGATTAAGCTGGGGCTGCAGAATAAACTTTTCCTTGGGAATCTCGACGCCAAACGGGATTGGGGATTTGCCGGAGATTATGTAAAAGCAATGTGGATGATGCTTCAGCAGGATAATCCGGACGATTTTGTGATTGCTACAGGCCGAATGCACTCTGTTAGGGAGTTTGTTGAAGCGGCATTCCAAAGAATTGGTATTTCCATCGAATGGCAGGGCAAAGGAATCGAAGAGGTAGGTATTGATTCAAAAGGAGTCACTGGAAAAGCCGGGAATGTTCTCGTACAGGTTGACCCTAAGTATTTCCGTCCTGCGGAAGTGGAGCAGCTCTTGGGAAATCCCGGCAAGGCAAAAAAAATATTAGGTTGGGAACCGGAAATATCATTTTCGGACCTTGTCGCTTTGATGGTTGATTCCGATCTGGAAGATCAAAAACGGGAACAGTATCTAAAAGAAGGCGGATACCGGATCAAGAATTATTATGAATAGAGAAAGCAGAATTTTTGTTGCCGGTCATAAAGGAATGGTCGGCAGCGCCGTTCTGGGTATGCTAAAGGCTAAAGGTTATGAAAACCTGTTAACCCGGAGCAGTAAAGAATTGGACTTACGAGAGCAGACTGCGGTCCGTAATTTTTTCCAAAATGAAAAACCGGAATATGTATTTCTGGCTGCCGCTAAAGTAGGCGGAATACTGGCTAACTCCGAAGCAAAGGCTGAATTCTTCTACGATAACGCCATGATCGCGTTAAATGTCATTCATTCAGCTTTTGAAAGCGGTGTTAAAAAATTGGTTAACCTCGGTTCTTCGTGCATCTATCCGAAGATGGCTCCGCAGCCTTTAAAGGAGGATTATCTTTTAACAGGACCTTTGGAGCCGACTAACGAAGGATACGCTGTCGCAAAAATTGCCGCCATTAAGCAATGCGGGTTTTACAATCAGCAGTATGGTACCGATTTTATCTCGGTAATGCCTACGAATTTATACGGATATAACGATAATTTTGATCTTACTTCGAGTCATGTGCTGCCCGCCATGATACGGAAGTTTCACGATGCCGTGGAGTCCGGTGGTTCCGTAACCTTGTGGGGTGACGGCACTCCCATGAGGGAGTTCCTCTTTGCTGATGATCTGGCGGAGGCGGTCATCTTTTTGATGGAAAACTACAAAGCCTCTGACATTGGAGAATTAGTTAATATAGGAACCGGGAAAGATATAACGATTAAAAAGTTGGCAGAATTGATTTTGGATGTTGTCGGATATAATGGTGATATTGTTTGGGACACATCTAAACCGAACGGTACACCCCGTAAGGTACTGGACGTATCAAAAATAAATAACCTCGGATGGAAAGCGTCAACAGAATTAAAAGAGGGAATTGATAAAACGTATGTTTGGTTTTTGGAAAACAGGTCGGGTGCTGAATGAATCTATTTGACATCTGCGTAATTGTAGCTTCCGATCCTGAACAGGCAGAAATCTTCCGCAAAATGATAGATATCCGGATAGCGGGAGAACTCTATCCGGCACAGATAGAATTCCGGGTTCTTTCCGATCCTGAAGGCGGACGGATCGGTTCCGGTGGCGGGACACTCCACGCGCTGTCTCAGATAGAAGAAGCCGGTAAAAAGAAAATCCTTATGATACATGCCGGCGGTGAAAGCCGGCGTCTTCCCTGTTTTATTCCGGAAGGCAAGCTCTTT
>CAZUAE010000075.1:0-1141 GCA_964618265.1 uncultured Spirochaetales bacterium
TCACAATAGAAAGAAACAGGTTTGTTTTGTTTTTATTCGACATCATCTATCCTCCGGATATTTATTTATGGAATGTATCCGGAAAATAGAAGATTCACATCCGTAATAGTACTAGTTCCAATAGGTATTTCTACCTATAGGAAGATATTTACACACCCGGCCTATTCGGTTATATTCCCGGATATCATTAAAAAAGTACGAAGGAAGATACATGAACGGATCCTCAAGAAAAAAATACGGTTTGATCATTTTCTTTCCCCTGGCCTTTATCATTTCCTGGGCGTTGTGGCTTCCCAGGATGATAAATCCCGAAAACGGTCTGTTCGGAATCATAGCAATCGCCGGTTCCTTCGGTCCATCTATAGCCGGATTAACAACGAAAAGAATAACCGAGGGGAAAGCAGGAGTCAGAGACCTCCTCAGACAAACCGTTAATTTTAAATTTTCTCCCGGGATGTACGGGTTTATACTCCTTTTTGGTCCCCTGTTATACGGAATTGTTTTTGTGTTATCTACCTTTGTGATGGGATATTCGTTTGATTCAATGTTTTTAAGCGATCCCGGTATGATTATCCCCGGATTCTTTTACATCCTCATTGCCGGAGGTCCGTTAGGGGAAGAGTTAGGATGGCGGGGTACAGCTCAACCCTCGGCAGAGCGGCTGCTGTCGCCAATCCTTACAAGCCTTTTTATCGGGATTTTCTGGAGTCTTTGGCATTTGCCGCTGTTTTTGACTCCAGGAACAGTACAGTATCTCATACCATTTTGGCAGTATTTCCTTCAGACCGTCATGTTCGCGTTTTTATATACATGGATATACCACCGGACCGGCGGAAGTGTGTTCGCGGCTATCCTATTCCACGGTGTGATGAATTTCTCCATCGGACTCTTCCCGGTGTTCCAGCATTTCCTTCCGGCGCTTATGAGCTTCAGCGGATTGAGCCTGACCGCGGCAGCCGTGGTCCTTCTGGACAGGGAAAGGTTTTCCAGACGGTTAAACAAATGAGGACAGGATTCATTCGGCAATTCCAGCGTATTTACAAAAAAGGTGTTAGAGAATACCATTTTGAAGAATGGAAAGACCGCTGATTATAAATCCGGAACAATGCAGCATACTCGTGTCTTCAGACAGGGAAGGAGC
>CAZUAE010000075.1:1241-2429 GCA_964618265.1 uncultured Spirochaetales bacterium
TGATTATAAATCCGGAACAATGCAGCATACTCGTGTCTTCAGACAGGGAAGGAGCAATCGAAGAATTGGTAAGGAGCCTCCGAACCCGGTGGCCCGAATTGGATGATCAGGCCATACATGAATCCGTATGGTCCCGGGAAAATCAATTATCCACCCGTTTGACGGAAACTACCGCCCTGCCCCACGCTCAAATGGACTCCCTGCATGATACCTATCTTGCCGTCGGATTATCCCGGGAAGGAATTATATGGGACATAAAAGACAACACACCGGTTCACCTGGTTTTCCTGCTTGTCGGTCCCCCGGAGACCCATCTTAAAGTCTTAAGTAAAATCGCCGGAATCTTAAAAAATAGTGACGTTACGTCAAAAATGCTTTCCGCCCGGAATGGAACCGAATTGCACGAAGCGTTCATCGGGAAGAACCGGGGCGAAATTGATAAAAGAAAAAGTATACCGGATGGGGCTCTGATGGAGTCGGGTTTTACACTGGCCCGTAACATTAATGCTGCCGCGGTATTTACCTACGGTATTTATCAACTGCCGAAGAGTAGAATACTAAATCATGCTATTACGCTGATCCAGGTTTTACCTGATGATGAATATACTGCCCCCTCCGAAAAAAACCCGGATGATCTCCGTCACCTTCTTACAATCCCCTATAAAACAGGATTTCAGCAGGATACCTCCCAGATATCCCTGCTCCTCGCCCTCTCAAAAGGACTGGTATCCGAAGGAGATTCGGTTATTCATGTTTACGGAAGCAGCAGTCAGTATCTTCCCGGCAGCATTACAATAGACCGGGCGGACCAGAGTTTCAGCAGTTTTTTCAGCAAGACCGGAGTGTCGGAGGACTTATTCGGAGAACAGGTATTCCCGCGGGTCCTGAAAACAGCCCAGGAGCTTTCAGTTGAAGGCCGGGTGGACTTGGCGCGAGACACGCCGCGGCAGCCGGGATAACGGCTGTAACCGACTGCATTGCCGTCGCTTTGAGCGAATCCACCCGGCGGATCAGCCTTTTCCGGCGGGGGGAACGGGCTTTGGACCGGCTGATCCCGCCTAAAGAGCGAAAATAGATGAAAAAATCAGTATTTCCCAGTTATTCTAAATTTGCAATTTAGAATAGCCTTTTTGCCTATGTAAAGCCTGGAATTCTCATTTTATTCAATTATTTTACGGCTTTTCTTGA
>CAZUAE010000076.1:0-1932 GCA_964618265.1 uncultured Spirochaetales bacterium
GGAAAAAGCGGTTCCGGCAAGACCACAATTCTCAGACTGCTCCTCCGCTTTTACGATCCCGATTCAGGAACTGTCAAAATTAATGGCTCCGATATTCGGCAGAACTGATAGCGGGATAAGCGGGACAAATTTGCTGTGGTCAGTCAGGATACATACCTCTTCAGTGAATCTCTCCGAGAAAACATCCGCATCGGAAATACCGAAGCAATCCCGGCGGAGGTCATCTCCGCGGCTAAAGCCGCCAATATCCACGAATTGATCGACTCCCTTCCGGAAAAATACGACACCCGGGTGGGAGAACTGGGAAGGATGCTGTCCTCCGACGAAGCTCAGCGCATCGCCCTTGCCAGGGTTCTGCTTAAAGACAGTCAGGTAATCTTATTGGATGAACCCACCAGTAATCTTGATGCGCTGAACGAAGCACAGATCATGGAGACTATAAAACACATCTTAAACGAAAAGACCGTGGTGCTGATCTCTCACCGCCCCTCCGCTTTTATCCACGCGGACACGATCTATGTACTGGACAGAGGAAAAATAACGGAGCAGGGCAGCTATGACAGTCTACTTTCAGCTCGGGGAGCTCTTTGGGAAATACTTAGACACGAACATACAACTTAAATCCAGATATAGTTAAGCCGATACTATAGGTGTATGAGGGGAACAAAAATAATCTTATTATTCAGTTTAACTGTGCTCTTCTTTTGCCTGTCCCAACTCACTTGGGCCCATCCCCACATGTTTATAAAAGCGAAGCACGGGTTGATCACGAATCCGTCGGGGGTTACCGGGCTGCAGGTGGAATGGGAATTCGACCAAGTTTTCTCCCAACAGATTGTGATGAGCTTCGATACAAATAAAAACGGTAAATTTGAATCAGAAGAAATTAAAGCTATTCGGGAAGGGGCATTCAGTAATCTTAAAAACTACCATTATTTTACCTACGCGGAAACCGAACAGGGAAAATTTCCGATTGAAAATATCCGGGATTTTTCGGCCCGGATAGGGGAACATGGATTCCTTTATTATACTTTTACCGTTCCTGTTCATATATCGGCCGATACACACTGGCGGGAGTTCCGGCTCCTGGCCTACGACGATACTTATTTTGTGGATATAATCTTTGCTGAAAATTATTTTTCCGTTCAGGAACAGGAATCCCTAGAATTTCAATATACCAAGTTAAAAAATCCTGAAAGAACTTATTACTTCGGCACCATTGTGCCTGAACAAATCGCGGTTAAGGTCAGAAAGAAATGAAACGGTCAATAATCATGCTTCTGCTCATAATATTTGTTTCGGTTTGCGGCTATGCAGAAAATCCGTTTTTTGGTTCTCCCGTGGAACAGGAACCAGCACAGACTAAAACGGATAAATCCGCTTTTTCCGGAAATCCGGAAAACTTCATCAGCCTGCGCGCTCCCGGAGCCGAAAAAATTATCGGCGTTCAGCGGGGCCTTCATGGAAGACTATCCCGGTTTCTCTACAGCATGAAAGAAAACGGCACCGCTTCAACCGGGCTTGTTTTAGCCGGCCTCGGGTTTCTTTACGGTCTCCTACACGCACTTCTTCCGGGGCATAGAAAATCCATTTTAGTAGCCTATTTTCTTACAAGAAAAGTCTCGCCGGCTACAGGCATCGGCAGCGGAATGCTTCTGGGGCTGCTCCACGCGGGCAGTTCAGCCGTCATCATCACACTTGGGTATTACCTTTTCAATACCGCGCTTTCCTTTTACTTTGAAGAAACAAGCCGGATACTCTCCCGAATATCCGCAGTTGTCATAATGGGACTAGCCGTGATTATGCTGATTATAAATATCCGTCATTCTGTTATTTCCAAAAACGAGGACAATCATACCGGTAAAAACCAACGTAGACTGTTGACGGGTATTCTTTTAACCGGCATCATCCCGTGTCCAGGATCCGCGATGA